>JAIUOA010000030.1 GCA_020161295.1 Bacillota bacterium
CATTTCTGAGTCAACCAAGGGTGAATTCTGCATTCATCCATAATCAAATGGTCTTAATCAACCTTTGACTCACAAGAAAACGCTGATTTTTTTTAAAACCTTTTTTCATAGGTTATTTGACACTACCTAATCCTTAAATAATCTATACCCTATTCCTACGTTTAAACACAACTAAAAAGAGCCTATAAAAATCACTTTTACGAGATTTTCATGGCTCTTATGGACATTAAATTCTTCTGATCGATAACCCTTTTGATAAGTTTTCTGCCGTCTTTTTATAGGAAACTGCGCGTTTTGGATCCTCGGTATGACACCCTAACCAGTACGTCGCCTCTGCTAGCAAAAGCTGCGCCTCGAGACTCTCCCTGATGCGCTGTGCCTCATCCATTTGAGTGCGATCGGTAGGATCGATCACGTCAAGCTTAAACGTTCGATAACGTTCGGCTGCCAGCGCTTTCATATAGCGCGGGAGCTGACGGTATAATTCGTCGAGGTCCTTAAGTGACTGCTCGTTAAACCGTGTTTCTTCGATTAACGCCATATAACTCGCTGCCCAAAACTGGAGCGCTTTCTCTTGGGTGTTGAAAGCATGCTTTCCCATGTCAGGAGCGTTCTTATGATGTTCTGATACGCTTTTATGGTCTTTTGACGCACTTATATGATGATGGGAAATCAACTGAAAGAGCTGATGGTGCTGCTGCGCAATCCATGGTAGCATTGCATTCGCGTGAATTTTTTCGCCTTCAAAACAAAATGCATCATAGTCGACACAGACAAGCAGTTTCCTAAGCGCTCTAAAAAATTGCCTTGACGCCTCCCGCTTTTCAAAAATGAGTGCACCCATCACTAATAGTACAAACAGCATTAGGGCTCTTCCATAGTTCTGATTCAGGAGGAGTATCATTGGTGCTAATGTTAAAAGTGAAAAAAATAGGATACGGGTTTGCTTTCTCATTGAACAGCGCTAAGAATTTCTTTCTCACGTAATTTTATTTCTTCGATTACTTCACTGTAAGGTTTTAAGAAATTCGTATATTTTCCGATAACGGCATTAAGTAGATAATGCATATCGATGATGTCCACATCTCTAATCATCGAGCGGCTAGCCGTTAATAGAAAACGGTCCATTTTAGGCGCATCTTTCATCAGTTTGCGGTACAGATACTCCGATATTTTTTTATCATGTACATCGAGAAGTGAATAATACAAAGTCAGTTCTTTACTGCCGTAGCTCTTGAAGATGACTTCACGAAGCTTTTGAGCGCCTTGATCTGTCTTAATCTGTCTAAGTGCAAGCATATCATACTTCATTTTACGATAAGTCATATCAAAATTCTTATATTTGATATTAATTTCGTTTTCTTCATTGATGTCCAAAATGTCCTTTTCGTTATACATCCTCTGATAATTGCTTTTTAAGAACTCGTCTCCTAAAAGCGAAATTAAATAGCTTCGGATAGCGTTGGACTCGATTCCCTTCTGGATCATAAGTGCACCAGAACCTAGCATCACAATCTTAGCGAAATAGACATCACTTTCTTCAAAATTATAAGCATAACACTCGATTATGTCAGAAATGACCTCAGTTGACAACTCCGATGCCAGTAATGAAATGAATAGATGAAAGGTCTTATCAATATTATAGATAGGAGACTCAGTAATCGCATCGATATCCTTCGCTTTAGCGATATCGTTCGCCTTACCCACAAGCTTGATGTAATTGATCAGTCTAAACTTATCCGTAATAGGGAGTTTTTTAATTCTGGACAAGTCAAACGTGCTTTCAAAATAATCTGTGATGTGATCGTATTTATTTATCATGTCGGCCTCCTATTTTTCGTGATCAACGGGAACAAATGCCATCTTCGGTTGATTGCATGTGGGACAACGCCATTCATCCGGTAGTGCTTCAAACGGTGTGCCCTTTGGAATATCATGCATCCAGTCGCCTCTTTCAGGCTTATAGACATAGCTGCATACAGTACATTGATAATGTCCCATATTGACCTCCTTTGTCAAAGAATTCTCAATATTAAAAAAATCAAATCCTTCCTCATTATCATTATATCACGCACTTCTGTAAATTCTACTTTAAATAAATCAAAAAGTGTTTTTACAAAAAAACAGGGTACATAATGAAATAACCAAATTAATCAGGAGGAAAAAATGCTAAGAATTTATACAAGAACTGGTGACAGCGGCGAAACCAGCTTATACGACGGCGCTAGAGTTCCTAAAGATTCCATTCGTGTTGAAAGCTATGGCACGATTGACGAATTGGGCTCATCAATCGGATTGGCCAGACAATACTCAACCAACGCAGAAATCACAGAAATTCTCCTAAAAATTCAGCGTTCCTTATTTAACGTCGCTGGCGAGCTAGCAACCACCATCGGTGAACAGTTTCCCGAAAAGGTCACAGATGACGATGTTAAATGGCTGGAGGAAGTGATCGACCATTTCCTCGATTTGATGAACCGTGATGAAGTTTTTCAATTTATCATTCCAGGATCAAATCTATTTAGTGCCTCGCTCCACGTGTCTCGCACCATTTGCAGACGTGCAGAGCGCAGAATATTGACACTCCACGAAGAAGAGCAAATCAGACCGACACTTATGAAGTATGTCAACCGTTTATCCGATGCCCTTTATGCCATGGCGAGATACTCGGAAACAGAATTGATTAGGGTCACTTTTAAAAAGTAGTTCCGAAAGGAGGCGTAAAATGGAAAGATTGAAAGGCATGCTTTTCGGAGCGTTTATCGGCGATGCTTTTTCTCTGGGTTACCATTGGATTTATGATACTGAAAAGCTTAAAGCAGAATCCTCGAAGCTTAATGGCTACATTACGCCTTCTAAGGACAGCTTCCACTTTGGTAAACGAAAAGGGGATTTCACTCACTATGGCGACCAAAGTCTGCTCATGTTAAAGAGCATTTCATCAAACCAAGGATTTTCCATAGAGGTGTTTAAGACACACTGGATAACCTATATGTCTAAGTACGAAGGCTACTTAGACCATGCAACTAAGGAATCCTTAAACCTTCTGGATGGTGGCACACACTACGGCTCTTCATCTGATGAACTTGGTGGGCTTGCGCGTATTGCCCCTCTGGTTTTTTATCACTTCGATGATCCCCATCTGGAAAAATTTGTTGAAAAACAGACACGTCTAACCCATAATGATGAATTTTTAATTGAAATCAGTCATTTCTTTGTCCCCTTATTACTTGAACTGATCATAGGCAAACCTATAAAAGAAACCATCCTGTCACTCAGCCAGGGTTCACCTCAATTAAAAGCCCTCGTTGATCGCGTCATTGAACGGTTAAATGACGACACCTGCGAGGTCATTAAGGACTTCGGTCAAAGTTGCTCAAGTCGATATGCATTTCCTGCTGCGTTGTATCTTATGATTAAATATGCTAAAAACTTTGAAGAAGCCATGCGTCAAAACGTTCTCGCTGGCGGTGACTCTGCCGGAAGAGGCATGATCATCGGCATGGCACTCGGCGCTTCGATCGGATACTCGCACTTACCAGAGGACTTGATTCAAAAATTAAATGCCTTCGAGCTCATCGATGGTTTCACACAACGAAAAAAAATATAAAGAACGTCCATTAGACGTTCTTTTTTTTGTGCGCATCTTCAAATAAAGGGTATAAAACCACTGGAGGCGATGAGTTATGTTCACATTGAAGCGATTAATGGAAGCCTATGATCATGCTAAGCATATCAGTGTTAATTCACAATCAAAATACATCTTCTTCAGCGATGTTCACCGCGGCGATAACAGCCTAGCTGATGAATTTGCCCATAATCAAAATGTCTATTATCACGCGTTAAAATACTATTTAGCGGAAGGTTACACTTATATAGAGGTTGGGGATGGCGATGAACTATGGGAGCACAGCAAGTTCAGCGTCATTCGATATGCCCATAGTGACGTTTTTATGTTGCTACGTGACTTTTTTGATCAAAATCGCTTTATTATGCTCTATGGAAATCACAACATGGCATTTAAAAACCCCAAACACATTCAAAAGCATTTGTTCAGCTTTTATGATGAATATGAGGAATTTTTCGACGAATTATTTCCAGGCATCCATGTGGAAGAAGCGGTTGTACTTGAGCACGAGGATTTTCCACTGGAAATCTTCGTCGTGCATGGCCATCAAGGGGATTTTATAAATGATCAAATATGGCCCATCATGAAAACGTTAAACCGTTATTTCTGGCGATATTTCCATATCGTCGGTTTTCAAAATCCTGCAAGCCCTGCTAAAAATGCGCATAAACGCCATAAAATAGAAATCAACTACTCAAAGTTTATAGAAACCTATGATAAGATGTTAATTGTCGGTCACACCCATCGCCCGAAATTTCCTAAGCCAGATGAGCTTCCGTATTTCAATACGGGGTGTTGTATCCATCCTAGAAATATAACTGGACTGGAAATCGTCGATGATCAAATAGCCCTCATCGAATGGCGTATCGTTCCAGATGATACGGGCACACTTAAAATCATTCGTCGGGTAATCCGCGGACCTAGGCCACTTTCCGACTTTTCCCGTAAGTGATGATGCGCCAAACATACTCAACAGGACCCTGATTAAAACGTTTCAACCAAAATAATCCTAATGTTCCTTGAATCGCATAAATCGATATGGCCAGAGGAATCGTCGCATAAAACGGAAGCGTTTCATAAAACCCACCCCCATAGCCATAATATAGCGTGGTGAAGCAAACCGTCTGAATCAAATAATGGGTCAAGGCCATCCTTCCCATGCTTTGTAGCCATTTCATCTGAAAGCCACCATAGTGAAGCCTAAGAATTGAAAGGCCGTAAAATAGCGCTAGGCTCAAGGTAAGCCACTCTGAGATAAAATGAGTAAGAAATGGTGAAGCCGCATTTGATTCGAGGACCAGCTTAATCGAAGCCAGTATCGCCGATGTCGCTAACGCATACTGCCAAAATTTTACCTGTAGATCGACTTGATTTCTAAGCTTTTGAAGAACCTCATATTCGATCAGTAATGATCCAAAAATAAACAATCCATAAATCCGCGTGAAAACAAAAGGTAAGTTGAAAACAAGATTTGGCAGTTCCATTTTCATGCGATACTCTAAAACCTCAAAATAGGTCCCCTGTGTGAAGACCGCTAATGCGGCGTTGGTAGTAGCTGACGTGTCCGTGTAAGTCTGTGATACGCTATTTGCCCACGCAAATAACAGTGTAGAAAAGATGAATAGGGCGATCGCCACTTTTAGTTTTCGCTCTTTAGTCTGGCGATGATTCGCGAGGAGCACCGCACCTGTAACGGCATAAACATGTAAGATGTCTCCATACCATACGAAAATCAAATGTGCGATGCCGATGATGAACAGCACTAACAGACGGCGTTTAAATAGACTTGTGCCATTATTTTTCTGGTCGATAAACAGTTTAAAGGATGCGCCAAACAAGATGGCGAAAAGTGTATAAAACTTGCCTTCTGCGAAGACATTTATAAGCAGTGCCGAAAATCGATTGAGTAAGTCATCATGAGAAAAGGGTAAGACGATCCCACCCGACATTACACTGACTACCATCGTTAAATTGACGAGCAACACACCAAATAAGGCAAATCCCCTAACGGCATCCAGCTCACTAAGTCTTTTATTTTCATGTGTTTTATTCGCTTGCATCACAATCCAAATCCACTTCTTAATAATTCTTTCAACTCTTCTTTATTATCGAAGAAATAGTTGACCATCTCCACGATGCCTTGTCTTTCAGCTTCTGGTAATCCAACGGATTTGGAATCGAGGTCACTCATGATTGTATTTAGTGCAGGACTCTCGATGACATTTTCCACACCCGTATCTAGAATTTCTAAAAGAACTTCGTTTGCATAAACTTCATCTTCACTCAGTGCTTTAATGCTAATCACATCCTCTCTAAGAGGTGCTTCAGGCAATTTAACATCTTTTCCGAATGCATTATATACGATTCTCTGCTCCATGCCGATTCCCATTACTGAGGTTTTATAAACCATTTCTCGAATCTGGTATTTTCGATCAATTGCAAAGGTGATGGTATACGGCGACTCTTGTGGCATGGTTTGTGATAAGGTATACTGCGCTTCCTGGTAAGTGTAGATTAACTCGTCAAGCAAAGCATTCCACTCTTCATCGAAAGACGTTTCAACCGATTCAATTGCCGCTTCCACATCAGCCAATGGCACATTTAATAATTCATAGTCTCCAGATGAAATGAAAAGTGCGAGCACTTCTAGTATTTTACCTTTAGCAAGTGCTTTCAGCTCATTATCCGTTTTTGCTTCAGTGAGCATTTCCACCAGCAATAACGTCATCTCATTCATATTTGTATTAAGGATGATTGTATCGCATTTGACCGTGCTGCCATCTGAAAGCGCTACTGTTCGTTTATCGCCTTTTTCAAGAGCCGCCATCCTGTTTCTCATGATATCGGCATAGCCATCATAATCTTTGATAAAGGCTTTGTATAAAGGATCCTTTTCCATATCAAGCACCGCAATGTACTTTTGATAATCAAGCTTTGACAAGTCTGTGCCACTTGAGGCTTCAATCATATCAAAAATATCTTCTTTACTTAGCTCAAAGGACTTGCCTCCGATCAGCTTACTGCCAAAACGCATCATTTGCTCATCCAAGCTTAAACTAAAGTCTAATAAGGGCTGATTTGCATAATTTAACTGGATGCCTTCATAAAGATAGAACGTTTGATTCTTTATGTCAGATTTCCATTTTACATCGCCAGTAAATTGCATCCCCATCATCATCTCAGAGATGAATTTCGCCATAGCCGCTGGGTCTTGAGACATGAAAGCTAAATTTTGTTCAAAGGCCTCTTCATCCAGAACCAATCCACCTTCAATGCTGGCATCAACAGCATCATAATCATTTGTAAAGGCACTGTACATCAAATAGTTAAAAGGGTCGTTTTTTATGATGACGCCTTTAACAATAGTAAAGCCCACCATTCCAAATACTAGCACACCTATTATTGAAGCGATGATAATCAATGTTTTCTTGTTCATTTTTCATCTCCTTATACGTTTATACCATTATAACATGATGAAGTCACTCAAACATTAAAATCCAATTAGAGACTGGAGGTCACCATGGATTACGAACTTCCTAAAGATCCAATCATTTTATTAGGTACCATCAATATGAAACTCCGTGATTTTTATCCAAGTATGGATGCGCTTTGCGATGATTTGAACTTAAGCCTCGAAGAAATCGATGCGCGCTTGACAGGTGCCGGCTTTTTTTATGACGCCCATACGAATCAATACCACCCTAAATAACTACCTCATTTCAAAGGTTACAGGACAATGATCGCTACCAAATACCTGTGGCTCTATATCTGCAGATAGGTATCTCGAGGTCAAGGAAGCAGATGTTAGAAAGTAGTCGATTCTCCATCCGACGTTTTTTTCCCTTGCTTTTCCAAAGTATGACCACCATGTATAAGCATCTTTTCTATCAGGGTAAAAATATCTGAACGTATCGACAAACCCGTCAGCTAAAAGGGCTGTCATCTTATTGCGCTCTTCGATGGTGAAACCAGCGCTTCTTTGATTCGTTTTCGGATTTTTAATGTCTATTTCCTGATGGGCAACATTTAAGTCGCCACAAACGACCACCGGTTTAGTCTGCTCAAGTTTTTTTAAGTAGGCTCTGAAATCGTCTTCCCATCGCATACGATACTCAAGCCGCTCAAGCTCTGATTTAGAATTTGGTGTATAAACGGTTACGAGATAAAACGAATCATACTCCAGCGTAATGACACGGCCTTCTTGGTCGTGTTCTTCTATTCCGATACCTTTAGTAAAAGATAAAGCAGGTATTTTCGCAAAAATTGCTGTACCTGAGTAGCCTTTCTTTACTGCATAATTCCAGTATTGGTAGTAACCCTCCAAATCCAGATCAATTTGTCCTTCTTGAAGTTTTGTTTCTTGTAAGCAAAAAAAATCTGCATCAGCTGCCTTAAAATACTCTAAAAAACCCTTTGTAACACAAGCTCTAATCCCATTGACATTCCAATTGACAAATTTCATATGCATCACCCTCTCACTATCATATTAAACTCATTATACCAAATCTCATGCTAATCCAAAAATAAAAGCTCAGCGAAATCAAAATTTCGGCTGAGCTAAATTATTTCTCGCATTTACTTCAGGCGGCCTTCCACCACCGACCAGTCGATGATGTTCCAGAACGCATCAATATAGTCTGCACGTCGATTTTGATAGTTCAAATAGTAGGCATGCTCCCATACATCTATTCCCAAGAGTTCGTTCAAACCATCACTGATAGGGGCATCTTGATTTGCTGTGCTGATGATTTTAAGCGAATTTCCCGATTGTACGAGCCACGCCCATCCACTTCCGAAACGCTTCAAAGCAGCGTCCTTGAACATGGATTTAAAGGACTCAATCGAACCAAATGAGGCTTCAAGTTTTGCCTTAAATTCAGGACTCATCTCACTTGGATTTGGACTTAATTCTTCCCAAAACAGTGTATGGTTATAGTGACCACCACCATTATTTCTGACGACCTGTCTTATATCCTCCGGCAATTGATCCAGTTGCTTCAGTAGCGATTCAATCGACCAATCCTGTAGCTCTGCCTTGCCTTCAAGTGCATTATTCAGGTTTGTTATATAAGTGCCATGATGCTTCTGATGATGGATTTCCATCGTTTTTGCATCGATGGTTGGCTCTAGAGCGTTTAACGCATATTTAAGTTCAGGTAATGTAAATTTCATGATGTCCTCCTGTGTCGTTTATAAAATTAGATTGAATCTATATAACTCATTCCAGTTTATATCCACTGTCACAGTTGATAATCATTATCGTTTACGTTGTAATACAATTGTAATATTAAACGCTAATCCATGTCTGGTTTTTCCCATGGTGTTTTGCTTGATATAATGCAAAATCTGCCGACTTAATCCATTCATCCATCATACTTATGTCTGTCGGTACAAAATAGACCATGCCAATACTGATGGTGACTTTAATTATCACCCCGTCAACGACGATGTCTATCTCGTTAATACGCTTTCTCAATTGTTCACAAATCGCCAGCGCTTCATCTTTAGAGTATCCTTGAAGGACTGCTGAAAATTCTTCTCCACCATACCGCGCAACAAGGTCCTTTTTATGCGGAAACATATTGAGCATGACTTGACTAACAAGCCTTAAGCAATCGTCTCCCGCTAAATGGCCATAGGTGTCGTTAAATGACTTAAAGTTATCGAGGTCCATCATGAGGAGAACCATATGGCGCTCTTTTAGAGCGTTTGCTTGATAGGCGCTTTCATAAAAATCGTTGAATTTTCTCCGATTTGGTAGTCCAGTCAAGCCATCGCTATATGATAACCGACTCAGAGACTCATTCATTTCTTGAAGCGCTTTTGTGCGTTCTTCAACCTGGTTCTCTAGTCCTGAAACGACATTGGTCAGTTTAATCGCCATTTCATTAAAAGATCTGCTTAACTGCCCTAACTCATCCTGTCTTATTTCATCGCTAACAAACTCAAATTTCCCTTCTGCAAGCCTAAGTGATGCTGCATTGAGCTTTAGGATAGGCTTCGTTATCCAACGCGTCATCAAATAAGCCAGAATGATAAACAAGATAAAACTGATGCCCATGGTATTATTGATGCGGTTTAAAGCCACTTGCATATCAGATAAGATTATTTCCTTAGAAAGTAAAATGGTCAATTCCCAATCCAAACCAAAATTTTGATATTTTACCGCCTTTGAATAATACGTGTTTTTATTGATTTCCAGTTCTTTAATTCCGTCACCGAACGTAACGTCAGCTGATTGCCTAATCAAGGCATTTGCGCTTTCATTTGCGCTGACGAGCTTCGACTCCCCAGATACCATCTCAAAAATTTCATCAGATGCCCTTGATGACGCAATCAAGTTTCCATCATCATCCGTTATATAAACCATACCTGTCTGATCATCAGATACTGATGATAATGTTTCGCCGATCCATGTCAGTAAATAGTCAACACCAAAAACTGCTATTACCTCACCGTTCTCCAAAACGGGGTAACTGGCCGTTATGGTAGGAAGCTTCACGACAAAATGGTTATACACATCACTAAGTACGGGGGCCTTTTCTTCCGTAGCCTTTACATACCATGGACGCTTTCTTGGATCGAAATTATCGAAGCGCTCGACAAACTCCTGACGGTTACCCTGTTCATCAACAAGATAATATTCTGAAGCGCCACCCGTTTGCGCGTCATTTCTAACCACCTGTATCGACCCATCGATGCTTCGTCTCGCGCCATAGAAACTCCCGTCATCAAGTCCGACGAACGTCATGGCCACATCATTATAGGCTGAAATCATACCTGAAAAATACTGGTCTCGATTCCCAGAAACATCCAAATGTAACAATCCACGCTCATAATTAAGCGCGTTCACTTGATTGAGCTGCATCGCTTGTTCAAGCTGATCATCGAGTAAGGATATCATTCGATTAAACACTTGATCGCTTATGGTCTCAACTGCAAACATGGAAATGTCATTTGCCCCTCTCCTCATGAAAACAGAGGGCACGATGATTATAATCAATAAAGGAATCACGAAAGGAATCATGAACGTCGTCCGTATAGACTTAATGGTGCGCCACTTAAAGAGTTTCATATAAACCTCACGAAAGCTTACAACAACAACGAATAGAGTAACAAGAAAAATCCAAGCATCATCATATTAATAACCAGAAAATAGCGATGATAACGTTTTGTTTCATATTGTTTCGCGTAATACTTATAGGCGATCAGGTTAGCGAGAGATGCGATCATCGTACCAAGCCCTCCTACACTGACACCAATCAAGAGTGGCCCAGGCTCACTGACGAAGCTACTGAGGAGTATGGCCGCTGGAACATTGCTGATGATTTGGGAAAGCCCAGCACTCACCAGGAAGACATTTTGATCGCTCCCTAGAAATGTGGCGACCAGCTCGTTGACCCAACCTAGTTGATTCATATGGTCGACGAAAATAAAAAAGCAAACAAACGTACCCAACAAGAAATAGTCGAGTTGCTTAATCAACTCCCGATCTTTAAAGAAAACCACCAGTGCAATGACCGTCATGATCCATATTACATCACGTCTTAGAACGATCAACGCCACGCAAATCAAGAATAGAACAAGATAGAGGCCGACCCATTTTTTTTGCTTAACCTGAGTATTAAAGTGCATTTTTTCAAATGTCCTATTTGATAGAAAAAACACCGGAACTAATGATAACATTAGCCCCATAATCACAAACGGTGCGATGGTCGTGATAAATGTTATAAAAGAATACTGGTACTGGTTATATAAAAATAGATTCTGAGGATTACCAAAAGGCGTTAAACTGCTACCGATGTTCGCGGCTATCGCTTCTAATACCACTAACCGAAACGGATCGAAGCCCGCACGGCTACTTAGGGTAATCGTTATCGGCACAACTGTAATCAGCGCGACATCGTTCGTGATAAACATCGCCAAAGCAGCAGTGATGGCCATCATCAGCAAGGCCGTTTTTCTTTCGCTATCAACTTTGTTTAATACCCAAATGGCAATACTATCCAACAATTGGTATTTTTCAAAGGCAAGTGTGACCAGCATTAAGGCGGTTAAAGTCCAAATGACATTAAAATCAATGGCTTGAAAGTGAAAATCCGAAAAAAATCCAGTTAGAACTGCCAATGCGAGTGCTATAAAAAAAACGATCTCTTCAAAAATTTTATCTCGAATGATTCTGATCATGACTATACCTTGTTTCTAAGCCGATTATGATTCTTTTTTTCTGCATATAATAATCCAGAAACTGCTGCTGTTAACGGCAAGGTCAACAGTATCCCCATACTGCCTACCAAAGCTTGAAGGATTTCAATAACCACCATTTCACGATTCAACAAATCCAGCATGGATGAGCTATAGGTGAATAACAATAGCACCACGGATAACGAGCCTCCTATATATGCCAGGACAAGGGTATTGGCCATAGTGCCCATAATATCTCTACCAATCGTGAGGCCTGAGCTGAATAATTGTCTAAAGGTAGTTGCAGAATACTTCTCTTTCATTTCATAAAGTGCAGACGAAATCGACATCGATACGTCCATGATGGCACCCATGGCGCCGACTACGATGGCACCAAAGAAAATTCCTTTTAAATCAACGGGGTGTTCCGGATTCATCATCAATAAAAATACGGAGTCTTCGTCAATCACACCTGTCAAATTAAGCAATTGGTCCATGATGATGACTAAAATCGCGGATAATATAATACCACTCATACACCCAATAATCGCTGATACCGTTTTCATATTTACACCGCTAACGATGATCAGCGTCATTACGGTGGTAAACAGACATGTAATCATCGTCCAAAGGTAAATATTATAACCGGATAAAATGGACGGAACAAACACAAAAAAGACTGCTAGCACAGTAAACACTAATGATATTAACGTCTGTAGCCCTTTTATTCTACCGAACAAAAGGATTAACAGTGCAAACAATACAGCCAGAATAACCAATGCATCGATTCTATGGTATTCACCGAAAACCCAATCGGTGGCATATTGTTCGTTATAGAGTTCATATAAAATCGTTTTGTCACCGACCTCCACAGGCTTGTTGGTCACAATAAAATAGCTATTCAAATTCTGAAGTGCGTTGACGACTTCGCCCTTTCTCGCACCAGAAGTGATTTCTGCACTAAATAAGATATCAGTAAGCTTAATTTCTGAACCATCCCCAACAGACTCAGATGTCACGATTGTATCGTTTATAGCAATTACACGTGCCTTTAATGTGGCCATTTGACCTTGCTGGTCAAAAAGGCGCATATTTTGACTGGCGATCTGGTTTCCGAACCATAAAAATGCAATGGAGAATACAATCGTCAAAAAATACACTAGACCTGAGTTTTTCTTTTTTTGTCCCTTAACAATAATTTTAGCCATATCAATCCTTTATGATTTAGTTTAAAAAGCGCAAAAGCATTTCGCTTTTGCGCAGTCCTTAATCCCTAGATTCTGAACTTTCTAATGTCTTCTTTCAAACGTTCGATATCCGTGAGGAAATCTTCGATATCATGCTCATGTTCGATTTCATCGTTTAATATCGTAATCGCCATTTGATACGTAGAATGATCTTTACCGTTTGTGAAATCAGCGATCTCTTCATACCGCTGAATCGCACAGCGTTCGCCATTCAGGTTTTGCTTTAGGATTTCTTCAATATAAGGATCAGATGGCACTTCATATGGACAACGTGCATAGCTGGCCCAATCCGCCGGGTTCAAAATCGGTGTTCCACCCAATTGCAGGATGCGGTTTACCACCAGCGTGGCATGACCCAATTCTTCAGTGGCGTGAAGTAAAAGCTCCGGCTCGACTTCACTGCGCATCGGTCCTTCCATGATTCTTGCGCCAATCCAATACTGATAATAAGCTAGCCATTCTTCCGCCAGCGCTTCATTTAACATTTGAATCAGTTTCTCGACATCGAGATTAGCAATATCAATTGCTTTCTTACCCATTGTTGGCCTCCTTATATACTTTTCAACTTACTTACTATTATAGCTTTGTTTTACCAAAATAACAAACATGTTCCTCCTCAAAAACTGCTATAATGAGTATATAAGTTGAATTGGTCCATCTTAACCTTGCTTTTCCTTACATTTTTAAATTGCATGCACATTTTTATGGTTGTTGTTATATAATGTTTTGAATACATATCTAAGGAGTGGCCGTCTATGTCCAACCGAAAAGTTATTGTAATTGTTAAAAATTCCAATGCTTTCGAACCATTGTTCAACTACTTGTCCTCTAGGGACATCATTTATCAACACTTTGAAGACTTTGAGAGCTATCTTAAAGCCCATGATTACAAATGTCATTTTCTTTTAGCAAGTGCAAATGATTTGATCGAGATTCACAAACAGAAGGAGCGATTCTGCAGAAGTCAATACAACAGTACATACATCCTCGCCTATGAACATAGCCATCAGCTGGATCGCCTTAAAACGTCTTTAGCCATCGGTGCAGATGATTTCATCACTTTGCCTTATGATCCTGAACTCATCGGACTTAAAATCGAATCCCAGTTCAAACATATAAAGTACTTGGAAGCCCTTTATCAAGCAGATCAAAGCGCCATCGTCTATAAGAACATGACCATCGATCCATTTTCAAAGCAGATTTATCTGAAAAACCAGAGACTGGAGCTCACTCAGTCCGAGTTTAACATCCTTTACACGCTTGCGAAGAATCCAAATGAAGTATACAACATGGAATACCTATTCCATATGATCACCGGTCAAAAGAGCTTAGGTGATTATAACGCACTGATGACCCATGTCAGCCGTCTCAGAAAAAAGCTATCCCAAGTGGACACCAACCATCACTACATCATCACAGTCCGCAACAGAGGCTATAAATTTAACCCGAACGTCGCTGAACTTTATTAAATAAAAAAACTGGCTATTCGCCAGTTTCAGACTGAAGACAAAGGTTCACGATAAAATCAAATATGATTTTATCGTGAGCTTTTTTTCTTGTCTCAGGTTAAATTGTGGCTATTCTTCTCAAGAAACAAAAAATAGCCTTCACTAGGCTACAATTTTCCACTTCCATAACGCTATTTTTTTCATGTTCATGCATGCGAAAGCAAGCATCGCTTCGTCACGCACCTTTGTTTTACCTCGGTAGTGTGTGTAACGCATGCCATGCTTCTCTTTCAGATCTGCAAATACCCGTTCAATCGTCTGAGATCTCAAGCTGTAAAGTTTTTTGTTATAACTCGTATGTCTCAAATGATTTGCTTCTTCAAGATGCTCTGACCAAATATGCCTTGTAATGACCTTTTGATGGTTGCTGCTATTTGTACACCTTGATAAGTCTGGACATTCCTTGCACTGATAAGGCTTTGAGTGATAGATTCGATAGCCATCACGATCGATTGTAGCGAAGTTCAATATTCTATCCTGAGGGCAGATATAGACGTCAAAGTACTCATCGTAGACGTATTCATGTTTTTTAAACAGCTCTTTTCCTGTCATCGGTCTTTTGTATGGAAATACAGGGATCACATCGTTATCAAAGCAATGTTTGGCGATATGAGGTGTCACATAACCGGCATCTACAACCGCTGCTTTCATGTTTGGAAACTTGCTTTTCACTTGCTCAAAGATAGGGACGAAGTTAACGCTATCATGAACGTTGCCACTGCTGACATGGACTCCAAGAACAAAACCATGACGATCGCAAGCCGTATTAAAGTTATAGCAAAACATCCGCTCATGCTCACTCTTATAAAATAAGCCAGCATCTGGGTCAATCGGACTTTTATTAACCTCTCGATCTCCCGTTACTTCTTTTTTTTTAGGGGTTTTAGTCCTTCAGCTTCTCGCTCTTGATTGATTTCCTCTTCAAGTAATCTTGTATATAATCTGCCTTCTTCCTTGATCAGAACCTTCATCCGTTTGTTCTTGTTGGCACTTGCTTTCACATGAGTCCCATCAATAAAAACTTCTTCTGGTTTTACATAGCCAGATTCAATCGCTTGGCGCAATATTTCATTAAACACGTGTTCAAAGACTTTTGTGCCTTCAAACCGTCTTTCATAGTTTTTCCCAAAGGTTGTGAAATGTGGCACCGGTTCACTCAAACTCATTCCTAAGAACCATCTGTAGGCGATGTTAGTTTCGATTTCTTTGATGGTTTGGCGCATTGATCTTATGCCAAAGAGGTACTGGATAAATGCGATTTTGAAGAGTACGACTGGATCTATGCTCGGTCTACCAGTATCTTCACTGTACAACTCTTCTACACGGCTATATATAAACTCAAAGTTAATTCCTTTATCGATTTTTCTTACGAGATGATTTTCTGGTACTAACTGCTCTAAACTTATCATCTCCATTTGTCCTCTATGATTCATATCTTGCTTCTTTAACATGGTTCTCACCTCATCAATGGTCTTACCTTATTATTCGACATCGAGAGCAAAAACCCTTTTTGAAAACGAAAAAAAGCCTGCGCTTTCGCGCAGACTTTGTCTTCAGTCTGACAGCTCTCCTAGAGCTGTTTTTTTACAGATTGGTTGAACCTTCATAAAACAAATCAGAGTTATAAACTGTTTTAAAAGACATATTATTAAAAATAAACAAAATATGCAGTTCGGATTTGTGATATAATCACTCTCCACAAAGGAGAGAACTTTCAGGGTTTATCCTGATTTTCTGCTTTCACAAGTAGAAGTTACATTCAGTTAGGAGTAGATTTTATTTTACTATAGATGGATCAGGAAAGAAAATTTAATGATAGATCGCAAGTGTTCATACCTAAAAAACGATTAGATATTATCTATTGTGCGTTATAAGGATGAATTGCATAAATCAATTAAAAGACCATATGGTCTTTTTTTTATACTTTATAGAACTATAAAAATGTAATAAAAATAATCAAATAAAATATAATATATGAATCAAATATAAAGGATGGATAATAATACACATAATCATAGAGGAGAATAATATGAAAATTAATTATTATGAAGAAATTGGATTTAAAAGCAATAATACAAATATTTTAGAAAGGATAGAATTTAACAGGCTGTTTTCATTAGATATGAACGAAATCAATTTTATGGTTTATACAATAATGAAAAACAATAACGAGTTCATAATTGAAAATGAAGATCGAATTAGATTGTTTCAACATTTCATAAGAACCGCACCAAGAGTAGTATATGATATTTATTTCAGTTCTATTAATGCTTATATAAATGATAAATCAAATAAAGAAGAAGAAGTGAAGAAGTATAATTCTATCATCATACCATTAATTATTATTGCAATAAAGAACAACTACGAAGAAAATATAAAAATGAAAAAGATTAAAGATAATTTAAAAACAAAAAAGATTTAAAAAAAGAGAGTTAACTCTCTTTTTTTATTATTAAAATCCAAATTAGACATATAATCATATAGGAGGAATGAAAAATGATAAAAAAATATATTGATTTAAAAGAAAAAGATATAGAAATTATTAACAATTGTTTATTGACAATTTTATTAGATATCAATTTTGAAGATAGCGAACATTATAATGATATTTTAAATGTAAAACATAAGTTATCTACAAAACTATATGATAGCAATTTAAGTATTGTAGTTGAGAATTATATTAAGGAGATGATTAAAAATGAAAATTGAAGATTTTGAAATGATATATTTATATAAGATTTATGAGCAAGAATTTAATAATAATGATTCAAACAGTAATCAATTTATAAATTTCTTTGAACAATTAACAAAGTTCTTAGTTGACAACATATCCTTTAGTAAAGTCACTGAACAACAAAGCAGATCAATAATTGATGGAATTTTTGAATATTTTGAAGGGAACGATTTAGATTTTCTCTCATCGTTAACACAGGAACTACAGTTTGGTATAAATTCCTTCTTGTTTCTATTTTCAAAATGTGGCAACACTGGAAACGGTGTAGATGAATACCTTAATTCAAATAATGAATTAAAAATTGAACTTAAAAAAATATTTTCATATTTAAAAGATGTAGAGGATGAACTGGAATATTAGATTGATTATTGCATATTAACTTATAAAATGATAATATAGAACGTATGTTCTATTGTTATGCGATGGGAGGTTGATAGATATGAAAATCTTAATAAAGAGACCGTATACTGAAATTAAAATATTAGATGTTAACTCAACAAATTTACCTAATTTAGAGAATGAACTTGGATATAAATTTTCGATTTTTCAACTTAGTAGAGGGTATGTTCTATTATTACCTATTAATAAGAGTTGTTATGATGAACCTAACTTCGTTGTCGAAGATATATATGTTAATGGGACTGCATTTATCATTAAAGCAGGTTTAAATAGATTATTAGATCTTACTGAGGATGCTATTACTGATGTAAATGAAATGATAACTTTTTCAAATGTTTTAGAATAATTTAGTTATTAAAAATCATCTTAAGAGTATAATTTAAAAACAACTTGGAAAGGTGATAAAAATGAAAATTAAACGTAAGAAAATAGAACAACTTCGAAAAAAAATCGAAACAATACGAGAGGATCAAATTGGGAGAATCTTAGATATTGATAGTATTTTAGAACAACTTAAAGATGAGTGTATTGTAGAGGGTATAGAATTCATATACACAAATGATGTTATTATCCCAATAATAATACCAATTGATGATGAATATGATAACTACGATCTATATTATGAAATTCGAGTGCAGACAGAAAATGACATTGTTTCAAACCTTTACTATTACTGCGTGTAGAGGTGAATATGTTTGTATATGTGATTAATAAGAATAATGAACCCTTAATGCCTTGTAGTCCACGAAAAGCTAGATTATTGTTAAAAGAAAACAAAGCAAAAGTAATTAAAAGAGAACCTTTTACAATAAAACTATTAAATGGATCAAGTGGATATAAACAACCAATTAATCTTGGTGTTGACACTGGAAGTAAATATGTTGGATTAAGTGCGTGTTCGAAATCAAAAGAATTATACTCAGGCGAGTTAAAACTGAGAAATGATATTTCATTGCTTTTAGCTGAACGTAGCCAACTTCGCAAGAGTAGAAGATACAGAAAAACAAGATATAGGAAAAAGCGCAACGATAATCGTAAAGGAAAAAGGATGGAAAATTGGCTTCCACCATCAATAACAAACAAGATCAATTCACATTTATATATAATTGATCAGCTGCATAAAATCCTTCCGATAACACAAATTATAGTTGAAGTAGCAAGTTTTGATATAGAGAGAATCAAAGAAAAGCTCTTTGAGACAAATCAAATAGATGACGAACTAGACTATTTAACTTTTCAAAATATAAGAGCTTTTGTTCTTTATAGAGACAGATACTTATGTCAGCATTGTAAGGGGAAAAGTAAAGATAAAAAATTAGAAGTTCATCATATTGAATCAAGAAAAACTGGAGGTAATTCACCAAACAACTTGATAACAGTATGTAGTGTTTGTCATAAAAAACACCACGATACAAATAGTTTATTCCAATTTACACGCGGAAGTAGTTTCAGAGATGCAACGTTTATGAACATATTGAAATCAAGAATTGTTAAATTGCTAAGAGAGAAATATAGAAATGTGAAATTAACTTATGGCTTTCAAACAAGTTATACTCGCAATTTAATTGGTTTAGAAAAAGAGCATTATAATGATGCATTTTGTATTGCTGGTTTCACATCAGCAACAAAATTAAAATACTTTTATAAGATAGTAAAAACAAGATGTCATAATAGAAAAATACATCTTTCAAAATTTATAAAAGGCGGTATTAGAAAGCGAAACCAATCAAGTTTTGAAGTTTTCGGATTCAGATTATTTGACAAAGTTGATTTTCAAGGTAATGAATGTTTCATATACGGTAGAAGAGAACGTGGCGCATTTGAAATAAGAAAATTAGATGGCGAAACAATAAAAGCAGGAGTAACATATAAAAAACTTAAGTTAGTTGAAAGAAAAAAAATATATCTTACACAAAGAGTTCAAATAAAAAAACAAACCATTTAGGCAATGTCATTAAGTTAAGACAAAATGAGAGAGTTCTATGTTTTACAAAACATAGGGCTCTTTTTTCTTGCAACAATTTATAAAAAACACTTGACAAACTAACTAAA
>JAIUOA010000031.1 GCA_020161295.1 Bacillota bacterium
GGACGGGATAAGCGCTGAAGGCATCTAAGCGCGAAGCCCCCCTCAAGATGAGATTTCCCATCCAGAAATGGAGTAAGACCCCATGAAGATAATGTGGTAATAGGCCTGAGGTGTAAGTGCAGTAATGCATTCAGCTGACAGGTACTAATAGGTCGAGGACTTGACCTCAAACTTGTAAACGAGAAACCTTCGGTTTCTGTTAGAAAACGTTGTTTTCCTTTGAGAAACGTAAGTTTCCATGTCGACTATATGTAGTTTTCAGTGTACGATAACACACAACGAAGTTGTGTGGTACATTAATAGCATGATGCGTTAAGACGCCCTCCTAGAAATCCTTTGGATTTCCCATGTCGGGTGAGCTTGACAAGTCAAGCTCATATCCAGTGATGATGGCGGAGGGGCAACACCTGTTCCCATACCGAACACAGAAGTAAAGTCCTCCAGCGTCGAGGGTACTTGGCGGGTAGCTGCCTGGGAGAGTAGAACGTTGCTGGTTTGTTCCAAGGTAGCTCAACGGTGGAGCACTCGGCTGTTAACCGATAGGCTGAGGGTTCGAATCCCTCCCTTGGAGCCATTTATAATTCTAGGCCCCTTGGTCAAGCGGTCAAGACACCGCCCTTTCACGGCGGTAACAGGGGTTCGATTCCCCTAGGGGTCACCAATATGGAAGTTTAGCTCAGCTGGGAGAGCATCTGCCTTACAAGCAGAGGGTCATAGGTTCGATCCCTATAACTTCCACCATTTTTGCGGAAGTGGCTCAGTGGTAGAGCATCGCCTTGCCAAGGCGAGGGTCGCGAGTTCGAATCTCGTCTTCCGCTCCAATGTTATTGCGGGTGTAGCTCAATGGTAGAGCCCCAGCCTTCCAAGCTGGTTGTGAGAGTTCGATTCTCTTCACCCGCTCCAAATTATGATCCATTAGCTCAGTCGGTAGAGCACCTGACTTTTAATCAGGGTGTCCCGCGTTCGAGTCGCGGATGGATCACCATGGCGGCGTAGCCAAGTGGTAAGGCACAGGTCTGCAAAACCTTTATTCACCAGTTCAAATCTGGTCGCCGCCTCCAGTTTCAAAATGCGCGCTCATAGCTCAATTGGATAGAGTGTCTGACTACGAATCAGAAGGTTAGGGGTTCGAATCCCTTTGGGCGCGCCATTACATTTTCATAGTGATAAGCATCATCAAAGCACCATTTACAGACGTGCGGGTATGGCGGAATTGGCAGACGCGCTAGACTTAGGATCTAGTGACTAGTTCGTGGGGGTTCAAGTCCCTCTACCCGCACCATCAATTTTTTGAGTTTGTTGACTTGAACCCCGTGAGGGTGAGAGAAGAAAAATGCGGAGCTTTTTTCAAGCGAACTCGAGTGCAACGAGAGGCACAGACACCGCAAAGCGTGTGACTGTTCAAGTCCCTCTACCCGCACCATCAATTTTTTGAGTTTGTTGACTTGAACCCCGTGAGGGTGAGAGAAGAAAAATGCGGAGCATTTTTCAAGCGAACTCGAGTGCAACGAGAGGCACAGACACCGCGAAGCGTGTGACTGTTCAAGTCCCTCTACCCGCACCAACAATTTTTTGAAAAAAATTGCCCGACATTGGAAATCTGTAGGATTTCTAGGAGGGTATTTGTAAGTTTTAGCATCCAAATGAATTCCATATGCGGAAGTGGCTCAGTGGTAGAGCATCGCCTTGCCAAGGCGAGGGTCGCGAGTTCGAATCTCGTCTTCCGCTCCATTTAAAAGTGAACGTATTGACATATGTTCACTTTTTCTATTTAATGAAACTAAGACGATTGCATAAAGGAGCGCATCATGGAAAACGATAGAAAACCTTTTATACTCATTACTTATGGTGTCCTATTGTACTTAATCGTTAGGAATCTAACGAGTGTACTCAGTGTCTTGGGTGAAATCCTCTCAGTATTCACACCACTGATTATCGGCATTGGCATTGCTTTTGTACTCAACTTATTAATGAGTATAATCGAGAACAAGCTGCTCACACGCAAAATTGTGGAGAAAAACTTTAAGTTCATCAGTAAAAATAAACGGCCTTTTTCATTATTGTTAACCTATTTCATAACGATAGTAGCTGTGGTCATGATCATACTCTTCATCGTTCCACAAGTTATAGAAAGCTCAAAGCTACTCATTTCTAAGTTGCCTGAGTATGGTCAAAAAATCACACAGATTGGTACTGAGCTCTATTACGATTTAGGGTTATCAGAGGAAATGCTAACAGAACTTTTTGGCAACTTTAAAAATCTCTTCGTCGGTTTATCGGAGTTTACAGCAAATACTTTATTAAAACTATTAACCATGACGTTAAGCATTACTTCTGGCGCCCTTAATTTATTGCTCGGTCTAGTTTTCTCCATCTATTTACTAGCACAAAAGGAGAAGTTGATCGAAATATTAAGTAAGGTGAACAGAGCATTTAATAAAAAAAGAGTAGCAACCTATCTTCAAGAGCTTGGTAAAGAATCTAGTTTTATTTTTTCAAAGTTTGTTGGAGGTCAAATAACTGAGGCCATTATACTGGGGTCGCTTTGCTTTATAGGACTTTTGATTTTTGGTGTGCCTTATGCTCCTCTGGTCAGCGTTTTAATCGCGCTCACGAGCTTAGTGCCCGTGGTCGGCGCTTTTATTGGCACCATACCATCTTTCCTCATCATCGCCATGGAGAGCCCCACAAAAGCGGTTATCTTTCTGATATTCATCCTCATCCTTCAGCAGCTGGAAGGAAACATAATTTATCCGAAAGTTGTGGGCGATGCGATTGGTATCGGAGGCTTTTGGGTATTCTTAGCGATAACGGTAGGCGGCGGTTTGTTTGGAATCATGGGCATGCTTATGGGAGTCCCATTAATGGCAATTCTCTATTCAGTGGTCAAAAAAGAAGTGGATCGACGGCTAAAAGCGTCATAGGCGTTCTTATGATTGGGTGAGGGGGAAATAAGATGAATTTAAATGACGATCAGTTCATGGAAAATGCAATCAGCGAAATTTTCGGGTCACTTTATCCACATGAGAGGATCAGTGTTATCCCATGCGGTAATCATTCATATGATCGAAATCGGGTATATAAGGTTGAGGTATCGGGACAGCTTTTCGTCATTAAGTTCATAGCAAGTGAGCATCGCGTATTGCGGGAGAGAACCGTGATTCCGATGGTTCAAACGATTAATACTCTGAGAATCTTAGCAACTGGTAAATATGGGAATCAAATTGATTGGATACTCTATAATCACGTCGATGGCTGGGTACTAGAAGAGGTGATTGATGATTTTGATTTGGATCAAAAGCGTCATTTGTTTAGGGAAATCGGGGAAAAAATGGGTGCATTTCATGCGCTGCGCACCTTTGATTATTTTGGTGATTGGACCTCCGAGCGTCAAAGTGACCTGACTGCCTATCGAGACTATATCATCAGTGACTGTGAAAGACAGATAAAGATGGTCATGGCGCAGCCGGTCGTGGATCAGGACGCGTTGATGACTGCTGTTAGTCGTTTGAGAGACGAATATGAGAACATTACGCCACTTAAGTTGGGTAGGCTGTGCCATCGTGATTTCGATGGCAGGAACATACTAGTGAGTATACACGCTGATGAGGGCATACACATAAGTGGAATACTCGATTTTGAAAAGACGGTTGTTCATAATGCCCACTTTGATATTGCTGCATTATACCGAAAGTATTTTTTGATCGAGCCTAAGCTAATCCCTTACTTTACTGAAGGGTACAGGAAGTATTTGACGATTGAGGACGACTTTAATCAGTCGCTGAGATTTTATCTTTACCGAAGTGCCATCGATTTACTCAGCTGGTCAAACGAAATATCCAGTGAGTTTTTTTCAGAGGCAAACCGCTATTTGAAATGGCTTGTTGCGATGGATGCCCATTTGAAACAGTATCATTTATAAAAGACATGCATTTATCGAATCTGCGAAGTTCGATTAAATAAAAAAAGGTGAGGAGCTCCTCGCCTTTTTGATTTTTAACCTTATTGAGTATTTAAGCCGAAATACTTATGCACTTCTTCAAGCGCTTGTTTTGCCTGTGACTGGTCGATAATGCAAGAGATCTTAATTTCAGAAGTAGAAATCATTTCGATGTTGATGCCGAGTTCATAAATTTTTCCGAACAGCCCTGAAGCGATTTTTACGTCTGAGGTAATCCCAGTTCCCACGATAGAGAGCTTCGCGACGTCTTTTTTAACGACGATGGGAGAAGCGCCGACTTCATCGACGAAAGCGTTGATGGTGGGGAGTATGCGTTCGAGGTCATCGACGGGGACTGTAAATGAAATATCGTTAAATCCGTCATGGTTCAAGTTTTGTAAAATCATGTCGATGTGAACATTTAAGTTGATCAGTGATGAGAACAACTTGTAGGCGATTCCTGGACGGTCTGGGACGTTTGGAACAGAAATTCTAACGATATCTTCATCAAGGGTAACACCTCTAACTTGCGCTTTTTCCATTTCATTCACCTCAATAATTTCAGTACCGTCCTGACCATAATCAAATGCTGATCGTACAATCAGGGGCATTTTATTTTTTCTTGCCAATTCAACTGATCGCGGGTGCATGACACCTGCTCCAAGCTTTGCCATTTCCAGTAATTCATCATAGCTGATGCTCTCAAGTAGAGAAGCATCTTTGACGATTCTTGGATCCGTCGTATAGATCCCTAGAACATCAGTATAAATCTCACACTTCTCGGCGTCAAGAGCTACTGCTAATGCCACAGCGGTCGTATCCGATCCACCCCGGCCAAGCGTCGTGATATCCCCATCATCCGTTGCGCCTTGGAAACCTGCGACGATAACGATCTTATCATCACTGAGTTCTTTTTTGATTCTTATGGTATCGATGGAATCAATTTTCGCCTTTGAAAAAAAATCGTCTGTTTTGATGCCACTTTGTGCACCTGTTAATGAAACTGCCCTTTCGCCTAGGGCTTCGATGGCCATGGCGAGGAGCGCAATAGACGTTTGCTCACCAGTTGCCATGAGCATGTCCATTTCCCTAGTGGAAGGCTTAGGGTTGATCTGTTTTGCTAACGAAATTAACACATCAGTGGTGTCTCCCATAGCGGAAACCACCACCACAGGGCTAAAGCCTTTGTTTTTCGTTTCGATGACCCGAGCTGCGACATTTCTAATACGCTCTACATTTGCGACAGATGTTCCGCCATATTTTTGTACGATGATCTTCATAGTGACCTCACTTGATGGGTTCATAGAATGCGCCGCTTTTATTTACGGCGATGGTAAAGCATTCCCAGTGGTGTTTTAAGGGCAGTTCGTTCAGCTTTAGCTTAGCATCAAAGGTCATGTCCTCTTTTCGAAGAAGGGCGATTAAGGTCGGCCCTGCGCCGCTTATGAACAGGCCAAATGCTTCGGTTGTTTTTACAGCGCTTTTTAGCACGGTGCCGTCCTCGATCAGCGGATAGCGATACGGTTCGTGGATTTGGTCTTCCAGTGCCATGGTTAAATTATCATAGTCCTTACTCATCAGCGCATGAACGAGTAATCCAACCCTAGAGAGGTTCGCGATACAGTCTTTACGATCGTATTTAGCTGGAAGGGCGCCTCTCGCAAGTGCGGTGCTTAGCTTAAAATCAGGAACAAATACTTTAAGAACGAGGTCCTCTGGAAAGGGGATAACGGCATAGTGAGTCTTTAGCTCACTGGCTGTAGATAAGACGAGATTGCCAAATATGGCAGGTGCCACATTATCAGGATGTCCCTCAAGCGCACTGGCCATTTCAAGCAACTCTTGTTTCGAAAATGGATAATCCAGTAAGAAATTAGCGGCATATAATCCACTGACGATAGCTGCCGCAGAACTCCCTAATCCTCTAGAAACGGGGATTTGACTCGGGAACATGGTGATGTGATAGCCAGGCTTTTCATAATCAACTCTCGCGTAAGCGTATTCTAACGCTTTTAATACATAATTCTCATCATCTGGAACCTGAATTTCTCCAGCCCAGGAAACCTTAGCGGTGCCAATCGCTTCGCGTGACACTTCTATTTCCTGGAAAATGTCAAGCGCGAGTCCTAGGGCATCAAAACCTGGGCCGATATTTGCGGTTGTGGCGGGTACTTTGATTCTGATCATATAAGACCCCATTCTTACAAGGATAAATAAACTTTTTCACGTGCGATGGAGAGTGAATCTAGCAACTCATGACACTTTACCTCATTTATGGATTTTAGAATAAGATAAGCATCACAGCTGTCCTCAGGATGAACCAGTTCATAATCGACACCACCGAGTTTTTCAGACATAAGAGCCGTTTGCGTATGATCGAAGGCCGCCTCCAGTGGAATAATCCAATCTGCGTCATGCGGATAATGACGTATTTGAGGAAGTGTTTCAAGCTTAAATTTTACTTTTCGCTTGTTATTTTGAAGAATGTCCATGACATCTCCCACGACAGCTGTTGCAGTCGGGTTTTTTCCAGCACCCTTGCCTGAGAAAAACAGCTCCCCGACGGCCTCTCCCACGACACTGATGGCGTTGAACTCATTATTGATGGTGCCGAACTTCGAATGCTTAGGGATGACCGTCGGTCTAACTGAAGCATAGATGCCATCCTCCAGTAAAAGGGACATACCGATCAGTTTGACGGTTTTATCGAGCTTGTTGAAGCAGGCCACATCGCAAGCCGTGATTTTCGTGATGCCTTGAACGGGAATTTGCTTCCAGTCGAGTGCAACCTTTGGACCGAGCTTCGTCAAAATGGAGATTTTTCTCACGGCATCGAGCCCTTCCACATCGGAGGTTGGATTTGCCTCTGCAAATCCCAAGCGCTGCGCTTCTTTTAGAGCAACCTCATAGCTTAACCCTTCTGCGATCATTTTGGTGAGAATGAAGTTTGTGGTACCATTTATGATGCCCATGATTTCCTTGATTTGATCGCCCGCGAGGCACTCTCTTAAGGGTTTGAGAACGGGGATGCCGCCGCCGACACTGGCTTCATAGGAAAGAGTCACCTGATGCTGTCTGGCAGTCTCGTGTAGCAGTGCGCCTTTCTCAGCAATCAAATCCTTGTTAGAGGTAACCACCGGCTTGCCAGCAGCCAATAAACGATCCACGTAGGTATAGGCAGGTTCTACGCCACCGATGGTTTCAATCGCGATATCAAATGACAGGTTAAAAAGCGTCTCGAAATCGTTAGTAAATAATGCATGATGCGGTAAATCAGCGTATTTTTGAAGTGAGTTGACCAATATGCCGACGATTTCTATGGGTTGGTCGTATTCTTCCATGTACCTTTTTTGATTTTGGTTGATGAGCTCATAGACGCCTGAACCGACGACGCCGTACCCGAGTAATGCAATTTTCATGAATGTCCCCCTATGATATAGTCTAATTATAATTAATCATTTGATTCGATGGCGTCCAGAGTAAAACGATGAACGCCTTCGATGGTTTTTAACTCTTGGGTTAGTGAGGTGAATGTCGTGGCCATGTCTGAGATATCCAGTGTGATGATGACATTTGCTTTTCGATCGATGGGTGTGCTTTGACTGATGGTGAGGATGTTACCTCGGTTCGCGGCGATGATTTCCAGAACCCTCGAGAGAATACCTGAGTGATGGTCAAGTGTCATGGATATAGTGGCTTTTTTTCCGAGGAAGCCATCTGTAAGGGTAAAAACAAATTCGTTGTACTTATAAAAGGTGCTTCGGCTGATGCCTACTTTTTTAACGGCGTCTGCGACGGATTCCACTTCTCCTGTACGGATCAGCTCCTTCGCTTCAACCACTTTGATAAAGACCTCAGGAAGCACATCGATATGGATCATTAAAAAGTTTCCTTTTAACATAAATCCTCCATGATAAAATGGTGTGTCCTTCTATCGCGGACACGTGTTCGCGAAAGTATTAAATGGATTATAACACAAGGTGTTAATGTCCACAACCTCGAATTAGCTGAAAATTATGTTTTTTTTCACAAACATGGGTATAAAGGTAGTGAACTTATAAAGGATTAAATGAACGATTAAAAGGAGGGCCTATGGATTATTTTAACACGCCGTTTGAACTGAAATGCACGGGTGGTAAGGTCATCGACCTTGAAACCCTTAAAAACCAGAACTTCATTTTATATTTTTATCCAAAAGACAATACCAGTGCATGCACCACAGAGGCCCTAGAATTTTCTGAGCGCTATGATGAGTTCAGAGCGCTGGGATATCACGTCTATGGCATCAGTAAGGACAATCTGTCTTCTCATGAGCGCTTCATCGTAAAAAACAAACTGTTAGTGGATTTGATTAGTGATGTTGACGGTTTTCTTTTAAAGGCATTCGATGTCATCAAAGATAAAAAGATGTATGGTAAAGCCGTTAAAGGAACCCAGCGGTCCACATTTATCTTTCACGAAAACTTTAAATTGATCAAGGAATTTAGGGATGTGAAGGCGGCTGGACATGCACAGATGGTTTTGGATTTCATACAGGACCAAAGCCTCAAATAAAAATTGTTTTTGATAAATGATTGACAGTGTATGGTTCTGTCGTTATAATGAGGAAGAATTGAATACAGATGAAGGTGCTTAGCCATTTAAGCTAAGAGGGAAAGAGGTGAAAGTCCTCTGCAGCCCCCGCTACTGTAAATAGGGATGAAATCCAAGTATCCACTGAAGAAATTTGGGAAGGATAGGAGAGTAAAGTGATCTATAAGCCAGGAAACCTGCCTTGATCTTTGAGCAACATACGCTTCGGAGGGAAGTTGGGTGATGAGCATACAGTATAGCCACGCTATAAGTGTATTTCTAGCACACGTTTTCCGACGTGTGCTTTTTTATTACACATTTTTAGGGGGAAACGTAGATGGCTAAGAAAATCATGTTTCAAGGAACTGGCTCTTCGGTAGGAAAGAGCATCACCGTAGCAGCAGTTTGTAGAATATTAAGTAATCGAGGCATGAAGGTCGCCCCCTTCAAATCGCAAAATATGGCATTAAACTCTTTTATAACAGCAGATGGAAAAGAGATGGGGCGTGCTCAGGTCGTTCAGGCTGAAGCGGCACGCGTTTTACCACGCGTCGAGATGAATCCGATTCTTCTTAAGCCCACCAGTGATGTGGGCAGTCAGGTGATTCTAAATGGCGTCGTTTATGATCAAATGGGTGCAACCCAGTACTTTTCAGCAAAGGAACTGATGATTCCACACATATTAAACGCGTATCAAACGTTAGCAAATGAGTATGACGTCATCGTCATAGAAGGGGCAGGGTCACCTGCTGAAATTAACCTGAGAAGCCGTGATGTGGTAAACATGGGCCTTGCAGAACTGATTGATACCGACGTGATTCTCATCGGAGATGTGGATAAGGGGGGCGTATTCGCCTCACTCTATGGAACGTTTCTCTTGCTCAGTGAATCGGAACAGCAGCGCGTCAAAGGTTTTCTTATCAACAAGTTTAGAGGTGACGTTTCACTCTTGATGCCTGGTGTTGAGATGCTGACGCAGCTTATCGACCGGCCGTGTTTAGGTGTGGTTCCTTACATTGACAACCTGAAAATAGATAATGAAGACAGTGTGACGGAACGGTTCAATCATGGTGGATCAGAAAGTGCCATGGCGCTCCAAATCGCTGTAGTGAAGCTCCCTTACATGTCTAACTTCACGGATTTCACGGTATTTGATTTAGAAAAAGACGTGAATCTATATTATGCAACCTCTGAACAAGAGCTGATGAAAGCGGATTTGGTCATTATCCCGGGGAGTAAAAATACCATTATCGACATGGAGTGGTTAATCAAAACGGGCTTAAATCAAGCCATCTATAAAGTACACAGAAAGGAAACGCCGATTATCGGCATCTGTGGCGGATTTCAAATCTTAGGTAAGACCATCGCCGATCCGCATGGTGTCGAATCATCGGTTCAGATGATCAACGGACTCGGGCTATTAGATGTAGAAACCGTCATGGCCCTGGAAAAAACCACGCGTCAGGCTAAGGGCTACCTACTAGACCATCCGTTACATTTACAGCATCCTAAATGGTGGCTAAGTGGCTATGAAATTCATATGGGTGAAACGACGCTTTGCTCAAATCGCGTCAAACCGTTTCTCATGACGGACTCTGGACACTACGACGGTGCTGTGGATGCATCTAATACGGTGAAAGGAACCTACTTTCATGGCATTTTTGATAATGATTACTACAGAACGACACTACTGGCTGAAATTAGAGCACGTAAGGGCATGACAGCTGAAGCTGATGCCCTTGACTATAATGATTTAAAGGACAAAGAGTACGTACGGTTGGCGGCTCATGTGGAAGCGCATTTGGATATGCCATTCCTTTTAGAACTCTTATCAGGCTCGAGGGATTAAGATGAGCCTAATCCTATTTTTCGCGATCCTTTTGGATCGATTACTTGGTGATCCTCCTAATTGGCCGCATCCAGTTAGGTTAATCGGTTGGGGGATCACGCAGACAGAATCGCTGATTCGAAAATCTAAGATGAATCTTAAAGTGGGAGGCGTGATGCTTGTAATCACCATACTCACAGGTGTCTTAGTGATCATCAGCGGCTTACGCGTGATTCTCCCGCCGCTCCTTTTTTATGGTGTTTCAGTTTATCTTTTCTACACCTGTCTTGCGGCAAGGTGTTTAGCAGACGAAGCAAATCGAATCCATCGTTCGCTTGAACAGGGGGATTTGCCTGAAGCGAGAAAATGGCTAGGCATGATCGTGGGGCGCGATACGGAAGGACTTTCAGAGCCTGAAGTGACGCGAGGTGTGGTTGAAACGGTTTCGGAAAACACAGTTGACGGGGTGCTAGCGCCGCTGTTCTATATGCTCATAGGGGTGCCGTGGGGCCTTTCATTGGAACTGGGCATGCTTTATAAAGCGGTAAACACCTTGGATTCCATGGTGGGCTATCTACATCCGAGGTATAAAGACATCGGATTTGCCTCTGCTAAGCTCGATGATTTACTGAACTTTCTCCCAGCTAGACTGGGATCGGTATTAATGATTATTTCAGGCTTTTTCTTAAAGCTCGATGTTAGAAATGGATGGGCGATATTCGTTAGAGATCGCCTGAACCATAAGAGTCCAAATTCTGGGCATCCGGAAGCGGCAATCGCAGGACTTTTAGGCGTTAAGCTCGGCGGTGCAAACCGATACTTCGGCGAGGTGGTGGAGAAACCCACCATCGGCGATGAAAAAGTCGTTTTAAATAGATCACACATCAAGGCGTCGATTCGCGTGATGTACTTAAGTGAATGGCTAGTATGGGGCATCGGTTTTATTCTTCTATTATTAGGAGGGCAATTTTGAACTTTCATGGCGGGCAATTAAAGAGAGAAGGGCTTAGGGATTATAGTGTGAATATCCCGCTTGAGCCGGATTTAGAGGGGCTTAAATCACACCTTCTCAACTCCATATCAAAGCTCGTGATGTACCCGGAAATAGACGGTCAAACGGCTAAGACGGCGATAAGTGCTGTCATCGGATTTCCAGAGAACCAGATTTTACTTGGAAATGGCGCGACAGACCTGATTTATCTAATGGCCCGTTCGCTTAACCTAAACAAAGTCATGATTCTGGCACCGACATTTACAGAGTACGCAAGGGCATTTGAAGTAAGCGATACGCCGGTTCACCTTCATATGATGAAGGACTGCGAACAGGAGGGGTGGGGGCACTTTACGGTAGATTTAGAGTCGCTCGCTGCTGATATTCACGTTTCTGGAAGCGATGCACTTATGATCTGTAATCCGAATAACCCCACTGGACAATTCTTTGATGCCCAGTGGATCATAGAACTGCTCACCTTAGTGAAACACCCTGATTTTTTACTGATCATCGATGAATCCTTTATCGATTTCAGAAATAGAGGCGACTATAACGCCATCATGAAGCGACTTATGCTTAAGCACCGCATTTTGGTGATACGCTCCATGACGAAGACGTACAGTGTGCCAGGGCTTAGAATTGGTTATGCTTTTGGTGATCAAAGGGCGATAACCGGCATGACGAGGAAACGCGAGCCATGGGCCCTTAATCAATTTGCACTGGACGCCATCCCGTATTTTCTCGAAAATGACTTAAGGCTTGTAGCGCTGCAGGCCGAAAGCGAGAGGGAAACAAGCAGAGTCAGTCGGCACCTAAAGGCTATAGAACATCTGACGGTATACCCGTCACAGGCAAACTTTATCCTGTTTAAGGTAAAGTTGCCGGATCCTAATGGGTGGCATGCAGCCCTTATGGATGAAGGTGTCTATCTAAGAACCTGCTTTGATTTTGATGGGCTGGATCATGCGTTCTTCAGGGTTGCCATTAGAGATCGCCTTTCAAACGATTACTTTTTAGAAAAAATGGAAGCATTAAAGTTTAATAGATAATGAAATTTCAACTGATAAATGGGAGGATTTATGAAAACGTTTATAAAAAAAATAATCGCCGTGATGCTGGTTGCCATGCTTTTATGGTCTTCTGTCCCCACGGTATTTGCAGCAAATCTCGCCGTAGACGGTAAAATGCAAAATGTCATTACAGAGCTGGCGTATGGACGTACGTACGTCTCTACACAATCTCTAAAAGCCTTTGGCCTTCAAACCGCTGTTAGTGGGAGCAAAATCACCATCAACAATTCTGCCGTTAAGTTTGAGTTTACCTCGCGATCGAACAAAGTAAAGGTCAATGACATTGAACTGACACTGGATGCTGAGGCTTACATTAAAGAAAACATCGCGTATGTGCCTCTCAAATTCGTCTTTGAAACCCTTAATTATACAGTTGGCTACAATGCAAACACCAGAGCCATCACACTTACTAAAAATGCTGAGCTAAGCTTCCCGCTGACCATCACGGATAGCGGAGAAACCTACACCTTTACCAAGACTGCTAAAAAAATCGTTTCGCTTGCACCCTCTATTACAGAAATCCTGTTTACCATAGGCGCTGGTGAGCTCGTCGTGGGACGTACGAAATATTGTACTTATCCAGCTGAAACAGCTAAAGTGCCTTCTGTGGGAACCTTATATGAGCCTAATGTAGAGACAATCCTCGATTTAGAGCCGGATACCGTGATTGCTGCGACACACATGAATGAAGAAGTACTCGCCATGCTACAAAAGGCTAAAATTAGCACATTAACGCAAGCCTCGCCAGCTAAAATTGGCGAGATTTATACGCTAATTGCCCAACTCGGCAAGCTCACAGGTAAGAATTTCGAAGCAAGAGCAGTCATTTCATCCATGAAAGCTAAAGAAGAGCGTATCACCAGTATCGTTAAAAGCATTCCAGCTTCACAGAGAAAGACGGTTTACTATGTGGTTGGAACGGGAAAAAGCGAATACTCTGCAGGTAGACAAACCTTTATTCATGAGATTCTCACTGACGCAGGTTGCATCAATGTCGCCGCAGACGTGGATAAGTGGAATTACAGCCTCGAAAAGCTCATCGAGCATGATCCACAGATCATCATCGGAGCGGATTACAGCTATGATACGATGAAGGGTAGCTCGAATTACAGTAGCTTATCTGCCCTTAAGAATGGTAGCTTCGTCACAGTCAACACAGATATTTTTTCGATTCCAGGTCCCCGCGTGATGGATTATAGTATGAAAACCATCATTCAAAAGATTTATCCAAACTATGCAGGTAATTTAAGATTCTAGGAGCCATATGGAAATTCAATTAAAAAGAAGGAACAACTTCATAAAGATCACTTTATTACTGGCAGTACTTGTGATCATGGCGATTTTTGCTGTGACCCAGGGTAATGTAAAAATAAGTGTTCCTGATGTGGTGAAAATAACACTTGGCCTTGATGATTCGACCACGATCAAAGCGTCGCATTCATTTATCGTCATGCAGGTTAGAATCCCGAGAATTCTCTTATCGCTTCTGGTTGGTGGCATGCTCTCTGTCATCGGCACGATATTTCAAGCGCTCTTTAGAAACCCCATGGCAGATCCATATGTCATGGGCGTTTCATCTGGTGCCGCATTCGGTGCCACGATAGGGATTTTATTCGGCGTCGGCGGTACATTTTTAGGGATGGGAATGGTATCCATGTTAGCCTTTATCGGCGCCATGATAACCATCCTGTGTGTCTATCAGCTTGCCAGGGTGGGGGGGAAGGTATCCACGACAGGTATTCTGCTCGCAGGAATCGTCATCAATGCCCTTCTATCTGCAGCCATCTCCTTTTTAATGATCCTCTTTCATAATGAAATCGACCGAATCGTCACATGGACCATGGGGAGCTTCGGAGCAGCCTCATGGGAACAGCTAGGTCTCATCTTCATACCAGCAATCGTAGGCGTCGGCTATATGATGACACATGCCAGGGAACTGAACGCTATGGTCATGGGAGAGGACGAAGCGCGTGCTTTAGGGGTTTCAGTGGACCGATTAAAAAAGGTGCTTTTAATACTCGCCTCTCTTCTGTCGGCGTTTGCAGTTTCTGTAAGTGGCATTATCGGTTTCGTCGGACTCATCGTTCCTCATTTTTTCAGGATGGTATTTGGTTCCGACCATCGTGTCCTCATTCCCGTTTCCTTTTTGGGGGGCGGATTGTTTATGCTGGTTTGTGATACCTTGGCAAGAAGCTTATTAAACAGCATGGAGATTCCTGTGGGGATTATTACAGCATTGTTCGGAGGGCCTTTTTTCTTAATGTTGCTTCAAAAGCATAAGCGCCGATCGGAGGGAATCTAATGATAAAGGCAGAACGCATCAACTTCAGCTATGGAAACCAAAATGTGTTGAAGCAAGTGGAATTGGCTGTTGAAAAGGGATGCTTTATCAGTGTCATCGGACCTAACGGTTCAGGTAAAACCACTCTTTTAAAAAATTTATGTCGTTTATTACAGCCCCAAAGTGGTGAGGTAAAAATCGATGCGTTATCGATCAAAGCCTATAAACCCAAAATGCTCGCTAAAAAAATGGCGGTGGTACACCAGGAAATTCAGAACACCTTTGATTTTAATATTCATGAGGTGGTTTTAATGGGGCGGTATCCACACTTGAAAGCGCTTCAAAACGAAAGTGCCGAGGATCTGAAAATAGTGGAGAAGACCATGCACCTAACAGGCATCCATCATCTTAGACATAAATCCATGAGCACGATTAGTGGCGGAGAACGGCAAAGGGTGATGATCGCAAAAGCCCTTACCCAAGAGCCCGACCTGCTTTTACTCGATGAACCCATCTCGCATTTGGATCTCAAATATCAGTTGGAAGTTTTAAAGCTTTGTAAGTCCCTTAATCGAGAAAAACAGTTAACCATCCTCACGACACTACATGATATCAACCTTGCTGCACGTTTTTCGGATGTGATCATCCTAATGCATCATGGTGAAATCGTGAAGGTGGGACCTCCAGCAGAGGTGCTGACATCAGAGTTGATCAGAAACGTATACGAAGTGGATGTGACGGTGATTCATGAGCCCCATCTGCTGGTCATCCCCCACTAAAGGAGCGAAGATATGGGAAATATCCATTTGGTAATCGGCGGCGCAAGAAGCGGAAAGTCGAGATTTGCGGAAAATATCGCGAAAACTGCCACTGAAAAGGTTTTGTATATTGCGACGGCCATTGTCACCGATGATGACATGGCAGAACGGATCAGGAAACATCGTGAGGATCGGCCATGGCAATGGAAGACATTGGAACAAACCATGGGCTTTCATAACCTACCAGAACTGGAAGCTTTTCAGGCCTCGGAGGTGGTGCTACTGGACTGTTTGACCGTGATGATGACCAACCTGATGTTTCAGACAGCGCTCGATTATGATCATGCCACCCACGAAGAAATTCGGCTGGTGGAGCAAAAGATTTCTGAGGAAATCGACGCGCTGATTCAGGTCTTCCGGGAAACGGATAAAAGGCTCGTTATCGTTTCGAATGAAGTGGGGATGGACCTCGTACCCGCCTACAGACTTGGTAGTATCTTTAGGGACATCGCCGGTAGGATGAACCAACGTGTCGCTGCCATGGCAGATGAAGTGACGCTTATCGTCGCCGGACTACCGCTTTCATTAAAGAAATGAGGTCAAGTATGTCGAGAATAAAAGGGTTTTTACTGATGATTTCATTTTTTACACGTATTCCGTTTGGTAAATGGGTGGAATACCGAGAGGATCACTATCAAAAAGGTCTCGTTCTGTTTCCGTTAGTGGGTGCAGTCATCGGGGCCGTTTTGGCGTTAATCAGCCTGTGGTCTTGGCCCTCGATCTATCTAAAAGGTTTGATTCTGGTTTTAAGCTATGTAATGATCACCGGTGGGATTCATCTCGATGGACTGGCAGATGCGTGTGATGGACTTTTTAGCAATCGCGACCGCGAACGGGTGCTCAGTATTATGAAGGACAGCCATATCGGCGCATTTGGGGTGATGGCGCTAATTCTGTATTTTATGAGCCTCTTCGTTGGAATGATGCTGCTACCGCCTGCTTGGATTTTTATCATGCCCATCGTGGGCAGGACCATGGCTTATTTTTCAGCGGGGCATTCGGATTACGCACGACCAGATCAGGGCATGGGGAAGGTTTTTATCGAATCCATAAAGCCTTGGCCTTCTGGTTTACTCATGTTGATTCTTTCAGTCATCGCTTTTCTTTATCTTTCATTTGGTGGACTCATCGCCACCTTTGTAGCGCTTGTGATCACATATTTGGTTTTGATGAAGAGCAAGCACGTTATAGGTGGGATGACAGGAGATACCATCGGTATGGTCATCGAGGTGTCGCAAATCGGATTTATGCTGATGGGGGCGATGTTGTTATGAAAAAAAAAGAATGGATGATTGCAGGCGTGGCCAGTGGTTCAGGTAAGACCACACTCACATTGGGGATTCTGCGAGCGCTTAAAAACAGAGGGATACCAGTGGCACCGTTCAAAGCAGGCCCGGACTATATCGATCCCATGTTTCATCGTCTGGCCAGTGGACAGCCCTCTACGAACCTTGCGGGGTGGTTGCTATCGGAATCGGATTTGATGGAACTCTATCGTAAAAGGGGAGATGCGGCTACGGTTAAAGTCATCGAGGGGGTAATGGGGTATTTTGATGGACACCATGCAGAGACGATCGAGGGCAGCTCAGCCGCGCTGGCGTCTATACTAAACGTCGGAGTTATCATCGTCTTCGATGCCAGTAGTATGGCCCTCACTGCTGCCGCAATTATTAGTGGACTTGCTTCGTTTCACGCGCCGACTCAAATTAGAGGGGTGATTTTTAATCAGGTTAAAACAGAGGGGCATTACTTGCTTCTTAAATCAGCAGTTGAGCAGCATACGAACATCAAGTGCTACGGCTATTTGAAGCCTGACGCTTCGGTGATCATGGAAAGTCGCCATTTGGGACTCGTTCAGGCTGCTGAAGACCAGACAATCGCGTGGAAAATTGAGCAGATGGCGAAAATGGTGGAAGAAACCGTTGATTTGGATGGCCTATTAGCGTCGAGTAGCTTTGATGCGGTTGATTATTTTGATGATATGACATATGATGGAGAAGGAATGTACTGGACGCGTAGTCTAGAAGCGACTAATATGCCATTAAGAGTTGCGATTGCAAAGGATGAAGCCTTTTCCTTCTATTATGATGAAAATTTGGCACTTCTCGAGAAGGCTGGCGTTCAGTTGATTCCTTTTTCTCCATTAAAGGATATTCAATTACCAGACACCATAAACGGGGTGTACTTAGGCGGCGGCTATCCTGAGGTTTTTGCAGAGATCCTTAGCAAAAACGTCGACATGCGCACCTCGATAAAGCGAGCAGCCCAAGAGGGAATGCCCATCTATGCAGAGTGTGGTGGTCTGATGTTTTTAATGTCAGCGATCGAGGACCTTGGTGGTGAAACCTATGAAATGGTAGGGGTATTTGATGGTGTCGCAAAAATGACCGACCGTTTACAGCGTTTTGGCCACGTGACCGCTTGCTTTCAAAACCAGTTCAGCTATAGGGGACACGAGTTTCATCACAGCATCGTTACACGATGCACGGCGCCTACTGTATTATCTGTTTCTAAAGGACAAAGGACCTGGGAATGCGGTTTTGCTTTTAAAAACGTCATTGCAACCTATGTTCACGCGCATTTTTTTGCATCACAAGATTGGTTTAAATATTTGATAAATTTTTGGACGCGGGGTAAATCGGATTGATTGAACTGATAATCGCCACATTTTGTAGTGCTTCCATCGCACTTTTGTTTAAATATTCTGCCGTTAAGGGGCTCGACCAAAAGCTAGTCACCGTATGGAACTATGTAATGGCGGCATTAATTTCAGGACGATTGATCATCACTCAAAATAAGCTGGCGATTCTCGGTTTTGATGATCATACTTTTGAAACCATTGGGTTTGGTGTGATTACAGGGATTCTGTATTTGGTTTCATTTACCGTTTACCAAATCAGTGTGAGAAAAAACGGGGCCAGTCTATCGGGTATGTTTGCTAAACTCGGTATTTTAGTCCCCATGACCTTATCGATTATCCTTTGGAAAGAACTCCCCACATGGATTCAAGCCATTGGAATTTGCTTAGCCTTGTTGGCGATCGCCATCGCCAACAGTTCACCCAAAGGCAGTTCGGCTTCAAGACCGGTGCTACCGATTTTAATCGCTGTTTTTATCGCAGGCGGTTTTGCAGAATTTTTAAACAAGCTGTTTCAAAGAAGCGGCCTACTTGATTATAAACCGATCTACCTCTTTATCGTATTTATAACGGCTCTATGCATTAGCTTATGGATGCTAATTAGAAGGAAGGAACCAGCTGAAAAACCCATTAAGTCCATGTTGGTTGGCGCAATGGTGGGGCTTCCAAATCTGTTTTCTTCTTATTTCCTTATAGATGCACTAGAAAAATTGCCAGCCTCATTGGTTTTTCCTGCTTTTAGCGCAGGTAGTATCTTATTGATCACCGTTTTGAGCCATGTGATTTTTAAAGAGCAATTGTTTAAGAAGGATTGGATTGCCATATTGGCCACGACGATGGGGTTAATCATGATGAATATGTAGAAATTATTCTATATGCTTGATATTGTGTATCAAATCTATTATTATAATATATTGGGTACCTAATCATTTTGGAAAAGTTATAAAAATATTGAGGAATGTTAAATTTTTATTTCTATTTCCTAGGGTTTTGGTATAATGAGACTCTTGCATAATTAACTCGATAATTTGAGAAAAAGGCTTAATCCTAAGTAACAGCACCGGCCATTCTTTTAAATTTCAAATTTTTCGTTGTTTATTATGCTGCCAGGAGCTCCTCATTTCTT
>JAIUOA010000032.1 GCA_020161295.1 Bacillota bacterium
TTAACATGGTTCTCACCTCATCAATGGTCTTACCTTATTATTCGACATCGAGAGCAAAAACCCTTTTTGAAAACGAAAAAAAGCCTGCGCTTTCGCGCAGACTTTGTCTTCAGTCTGAAACTGGCTATTCGCCAGTTTTTCTTTTTTTGAATTATTGGATCGAAACCACATCGTAGCCAGCGTCTTCAACCGCTTCTTTCAACACGGCGCCGTCAACTTCTTCAGAGAGTTCGACGATCGCTTTCTTCGCTGAAAGATCCACTTCTACTGACGATACGCCTGCGAGACCTCCTAAAGCCTTCTCAACACGCATTTTACAGTGATTGCAGCTCATGCCTTCTATCATCATTTCCTTTTTCATTTCATTTCCTCCATAGTAAATCTGATGACCATACGCCATTCTAAATTTCTATATTTCTATATTTCTATATTTCTATTTTACTACAATATTGAAGATTTTTCCAGGGACGTAAATTTCCTTTACAATCGTTTTACCGTCTGTAAACATTTTGATTTTATCATCAGAAAGTGCAAGTGATTTCGCCATGTCCACATCTGCATCCACAGGTACCATAATCAGACCACGCACTTTACCATTGATTTGAACCGCCATCTCGATGACGTCCTCCGTCACCTTATTCGGGTCATACTTCGGCCATGCTTGCTCTGCGACGATGCCTTCAAAGCCCATAATTTCCCAAAGTTCCTCCGTGATATGCGGTGCGACTGGGTTTAAAAGTACAAGTAAGGTTCTATACTCCGCTTTGTTCACTTTACCTACGCGCTTAAACTCGTTGATTAGGCTCATCATTGCAGCGATGGCTGTGTTGAACTTGAGCGTTTCAAAATCTTCAGTAACTTTCTTAATGGTTTTATTCATGAGCACTTCGAGTTCAGGACTAAATGCTTCTCCATCGACGATATCATCCGCGAAGTTCCAGATTCGGTCAATAAAGCGGCGGCAGCCTTTAACGCTATTATCTGACCATGGCACACTCTTCTCAAAGTCACCGATGAACATTTCATAAAGACGAAGCGTATCCGCACCAAACTCCTGGACGATATCATCTGGGTTGACGACATTTCCTCTGGATTTGGACATCTTTTCATTATTCTCACCCATGATCATCCCGTGCGAAGTTCGTTTGGTGTATGGCTCTTTCGTGTTGACCTTGCCGATATCGAATAGGAACTTATGCCAGAACCTTGAATATAAAAGGTGAAGCGTGGTATGCTCCATACCGCCGTTATACCAATCCACCGGCATCCAGTAGTTAAGCGCATCCATGCTTGCAAATGCCTCATCATTATCTGGATCACAGTATCTAAGGAAATACCAGCTTGAACCTGCCCATTGCGGCATGGTATCTGTTTCACGATGCGCATGTCCACCACATTTTGGACAAGTGGTTTCAATCCACTCCGTCATGGTTGCCAGTGGCGATTCGCCATTATCCGTCGGTTCGTAGCTCGAAACCTCCGGTAAAGTAAGTGGTAGCTCTGACTCCGGTAAAGCGACCCAGCCACACTCAGGACAGCTCACCAGTGGAATAGGTTCTCCCCAGTAACGTTGTCTTGAAAATACCCAGTCTCTTAATTTGAAGTTGACCTTTTTGGTGCCAATGCCTTTGCCTTCCAGGAACTGGGCAATTTTTTCCTTCGCATCTGCCACCCTAAGCCCGTCGATAACCGGCGAGTTGACGATGAGTCCATCTTCAGTATCTGTATAGGCAGCCTCGTTTACATTGCCACCAGCGACGACCTCAATAATAGGAAGGTTAAAGGCTTTTGCGAACTCCCAGTCTCTGGTGTCATGTCCAGGAACGGCCATAATGGCACCTGTACCATAGGTCATGAGCACGTAATCTGAGATGAAGATCGGAATTTCCTTTTCGGATGCTGGGTTGATGGCTTTTATGCCCTCGATCTCGACACCGGTTTTATCCTTATTCATTTCGGTGCGCTCAAAATCCGATTTAAGCTTCGCTTCATTTCTATAAGCGATCAGCGCATCATAGTTCTTAATTTGATCTTTACGGGCGTCGATCATCGGATGTTCTGGGCTGACGACCATATAAGTTGCCCCGTATATCGTATCCGGACGTGTGGTGTAGACCCTAAGCGCGTCGCCGGCGGTTGTGGTGAAATCCACTTCCATACCGGTGGATTTGCCGATCCAGTTTTTCTGCTGCGCCTTAACACGCTCGATGTAATCAAGATCATCCAGATCATCGATTAAACGGTCCGCATATTCAGTAATTTTAAGCATCCACTGGGATTTGGCACGCTTCACGACGGCGCCACCACAGCGTTCACATACGCCACCCACGACTTCCTCATTTGCGAGGCCGACTTTACATGACGTACACCAGTTGATGTCCATTTCTTTTTTATAGGCAAGTCCATTTTCGAAGAGCTTGATAAAGATCCATTGTGTCCATTTATAATATTTAGGATTGGTGGTGTTCACCTCTCTGGACCAGTCAAACGAGAATCCTAAGCTTTTAAGCTGCTCTTTGAAACGTCTAACGTTATCCTCTGTTACTTTTGCCGGATGGATTTTGTTTTTAATGGCATAGTTTTCTGTTGGAAGGCCGAAAGCATCCCAGCCCATGGCGTAAAGGACATTATAGCCCTCCATACGTCTTTTACGCGCCACGATGTCCAGTGCGGTATAGGGTCTTGGATGGCCTACGTGGAGGCCTTGACCTGATGGATAAGGAAATTCTACCAAAGGATAGTACTTCGGTTTGCTATAGTCGTTATCAGCTTTAAAGCATTGTTTCATTTCCCATATGTCTTGCCATTTTTTTTCGACTTGCTTGTGCATATAATCGTGCATGCTATTTCCCCTTTCAAAAAAAAATAAGGGTCCTTCGTTAGAGACGAAGGACCCGCGTTACCACTCTATTTGACTGCGCATGCGCAGTCCACTCAAAGCTTTTAACGGGGCAATCCGGTTTAGGCTAGCTTACGCTTCACCCAAACAGCTCCGAGACGAGTTCAATTGCACCGCTCACCATTTTTCACCACCCAATGGCTCTCTAACAGCGTTCACAACCTACTACTTCTCTTCATGGCTGAAATATCCTAATGCTAGTATTATAATACAGGGCTTAACATATTTCAACCTTATTCACATTCGGTTATTGCATGTATTTTTCAACATAGGCAATAATTTCTGCTTGGCTGAGTTTACCCGCATCGAGTAAAACCATTTCTTCTCCTTCTTCTCCCATAAAGGTAACGGGATCAATTTCTTCGTACACTTCATCAATGTCGTTTAGAATAGTAATTTTTACGTCGTTTCCTCCTTGTCTAAAAGGCACCACTTCAAACCCTTTAGCTTTGAGGATTTCAGACAATTCGCCAAGTCCCGTCTGAATCGCTATTTTCATAACATCAACCTCCTTAGTCTAAAATACCCCCGACTTTATCACGTGCTGATTTTAAATCTTGTACTGATATCTATACATTACCCTTTTTTTCGATAAATATACCATGTCCTTTTCCTTTTTGCATTAATTTGTCTTTTTTTCTGTCTTCCTTCGTTTCAAATACTATTTTAAGGTCGTAATCGTCAGGATAAAGGTCTTTTGAATCGATGTAAGGCGCAATCCGCTTCTGGCTAATCTTATAGCGCTTGCCCATGACCATGACGCCTACTTCACCCTTTGTATTTTCTAGCTCGCAAATGGTGCCTTGACGCTTCATGGTCTTCACATAAACCACATCGCCAATTTTATAAAGGGATTCTTTTTTAGGGGCATACATGGAAGATACTTGTTTGATGGTACTTTGTTCCTCCGATTGATAATCGATGGTACTGTCCTGAGCGCCTTCATTAAGGGCGGCCATAAAAGAATCATCGAAATCGATGTCTTCATGATAGGCCAGTTCGTGCGCTCTTTTAATGATCGCCTCTGACATGCCGATTCTTCTGGCGATATGAAGGGCATTACTGGCACCTGCCTTTCCAACTTCCAGTCTGTACAGCGGGCTGAGCGTCTTTAGATCGAAAGCCATGCTGCCGTTGATAAAGTTTGGATGGTTTTGGGCGAACACCTTGATTTCATTATAATGAGTCGATGCCAGTATCATGCTGCCTTTAGCGTTCAACGCTTCTAAAACGGCGATGCCGATTCCCATGCCCTCGCTGGGATCCGTCCCCGCTCCGATTTCATCGAGGATGATCAAAGATTTGTCATTTGCCTCTTCTACGATTTCGATGATATTTGTGACATGAGAAGAGAAGGTGCTGAGGTTTTGCTCTACGCTTTGACCATCGCCGATATCGCTTAGGATCTTGCTAAAAAGACAAAGTGACGTTCCAGAATCTGCTGGCACGTGTAGGCATGCTTGTGTCATAAGACAGAAGAGCCCAACCGTCTTCATGGCCACGGTTTTCCCGCCTGTGTTTGGCCCCGTAATGACGAGGTTTTTAAATCCGCTTTTATTCGTCGTTTCGCCCACATGGATATTCAGTGGAACCACCTCACCACTGACCAGTGGATGCCTTCCATTTATGATATGAACGCACCTTGAATCTGTAAGTGCCACTTCTTGACCCTGCATTTTTCTAGACAATTTTGCTTTTGAAAAAAGAAAATCATAGGTGACCATCACTTCGTGATTAAGCCTTAAAGAAGCCTCTTCGGCAGCTGCCGCGTTGGTGAGTTCCCATAATATCCGGATGACTTCGTGTTCTTCATCCACTCTTAGCTGTTCAAGCTCGTCTGTGAGTTTTTTAACCGCTGCAGGTTCTATAAATACCGTGCCCCCGCTTCTACTTTTATCCAGTACATGTCCATCTACTGTTCTTTTTTGTTCCGATTTTACAGGTAGCACGTATCGTCCACCTCTTTGGCTGATGACAGCCTCAGATAGTGCACCGATGAGTTTACCGTTCATGAGCATCTCATGTAGCTTCCCTTTAATTCTATCTTCTAGTAAAGTGGTCTTTCTACGAATTTTCGATAATGTGGGACTCGCTTGATCATCTACGCGTCCACCCACAATTACCGAGTAAATTCGATCGGACAAATGCTCCAAATCCGTTATGGATAAGGCATAATCCGCTATTTTGATGGCTGAGTCCCTTTTGGCATGCATGAAGCGCTTCAATCTGTTTGATTCTTTGATAAATCCTGCCAGTTGCTCGAACTCGCTAGGCCTTAAGCTTTCATGCCGCTTAAGCTTATCCAGAAGTGGTGCGATACCACTCAATCGATGTAAGGGGATGGAACCTGCTTCATCCAACAGAATTCTCGCTTCAGTCGTTTCCCCTAAATGTCGCTTGACGAGGTAATAGTCGTCATAAAAAGTCATGGTATCGATTTTCATTTTAACCTCATCAGTAACGGCTAGCCCCTTCAACAGCTCGATAATCACGTTAAAATCTAGCATTTTTAGTACTTTATTCTTAATTTCCATTATTAATCTCCTAAATTTTGGTAGTCTGAAAATACAAAAAAGACAATAGACCACTGTCTATTGCCTAAAATCATCGCAACTATAGCATTCAGTGTTCTAAACCAACTTCGACATGCGGTCGACAAAAAAACCTCTACGGCCGGCAACATGTCTTCTTAAGTTATTAGTTTAGAACGACTCCACTCATATGATACTCCTTCTGTGACCCAAAGTTCGACGGGCCACCTACAACTTCATTTTAGCGCATCTGAACTTGCACTTCAATAGGCTCTTTATAAAAAATCCCACATTTGCTATAATTTAAAGTGAACGTGCCCAGAAGATCAGCATACAAGCGAAAGGAAACCATTATGAGCAAAATACAGTGGAAGCCAGGCACCATGGTGTATCCTGTTCCAGCAGTCATGGTGACATGTGGCGATATGACACATGCAAACATCATCACCATCGCGTGGACAGGCACCGTCTGCACCGATCCGGCCATGACATACATTTCTGTTAGAAAAGAACGACATTCCTATGACATGATCAAATCTACCGGTGAATTCGTCATTAACTTGACGACGAAGGGATTGGCACAAGCCACTGATTTTTGCGGTGTTAAGTCGGGACGTGATTTTGATAAATTCAGCCATCTCGGGCTCACAAAAATTCCAGGGTCACATGTCAGGGTCCCCCTCATCGGCGAATCACCGGTTAGCATCGAATGCAAGGTCACTCAAATCATCGAGCTCGGGTCGCACGACATGTTTTTAGCGAAGGTCGTCGGCGTCACCATCGAGGATACACTAATCGATGAAACCGGGAAATTCAGACTGGATAAGGCTGAACCCATCGCCTATGCCCACGGTGCCTATTACACCCTCGGTGAGCAGTTAGGCACATTTGGTCACTCGATCATGAAGAAAAAAACGGCAGCGAAGCGTTTAAAAGAACAACAGAAAAAGAAAAAATAGGGGTGAATCATGTTTAAGCGATTTTCAATCTATATCGACATCGTCACAGAGCCTAAGCATTATGCCGCTATTTTGAAGATTATCGAATCCTTTACCAATATTTGCGAACCGATCACCAACATCTCTCAAACATTCGAAAAGCCAAATTTCATCTACAACCTTTTAATCATCGACCATGATAAAATCAATTTTGACGCCGGTAATCTAACCACCATTAGCGAGGCTTACTCCACTGCCATCATCTTAAACGTACCTGACACAGAGCAAAGCTACGAACGCCTTTTGGATGCCAATATTCGGTTGATGCTGAGACGTGGTTTTTATGAGCGAGAGCTTGAAGCGATTTTAAAAGAGTTCATGCAGATGGAAATCCTAAAATTTGAAAACACACTTCTCGATAGTCTTTTCAACAGTGCTCAGAATTCCATCGTCATCACCGATAAAAAGGGAAATATACAGTTTGCGAACCCATACTTTGAGAAGCTAACAGAGTATAAGAACGAAGAGCTCATCGCTCAATCGCCGCGTGTCCTTAAAGCTGGTCAGCATAGCGAGCAGTTTTACCAGGAGCTATGGGAAACCATCGCCAGTGGCAAGGAATGGGAAGGCATTTTTATCAACCGAAGTAAAAACGACCATATTTTTTATGAAGAAGCCACGATAACGCCTATTAAAAACTCTCATGGGGCGATTGAGCGCTATCTCAAAATCGGCAAGAACATCACCCGCGAAAAAATGCTGCTGGCGGAACTTTCCAAGGAAGTCAAGGTCGCTAAAAACGTCTTAAAGGCATTGATTCCCGAAAAAAGCAATGACGGCTTCATCGATTTTGACTACCATATCCTCGATTATAATGAAATCGGAGGGGATTTCATCACCTATAAAGAGATTGGTGATCGCGTGATCATGGCCTTAATTGACGTCATGGGGCATGGGGTGTCAGCCGCTTTAATCGCCCTAACAGTGGCGCGTATGGTGGACGATCATGCTACCTACCTGTCATTAGAAGAAACGGTCTCCATGATCAATCACACCCTTTTGAACATCAATCAGGATAATGAAGACAATGCAAAATTTGTGACCGGGATTTTTATAGAAGTCGATAAAAAATGTGGCTTGATTAAGGTCATTAACGCCGGTCATCCAGATGCAATTATCGTTTTTAACGAAACTCCCCCCCATAAAATTGGGACGATTCCTTCTAACAACCTGCTGTTAGGCGTATTTGACCAAAGTCAGCCACACGCAGAGGTCTTTAATACTTCTGAGGTCAAGCGCCTGATCCTGTACACGGATGGCATTTATGAAAACCGTGGTTATATGCTGGATGCAGCCCTTGATGTTTTAACGGATGACTATAATAAACTGTTGGCCTGTACCGCAGAGTCGCTGGAAAGCCTCTTAGGACCTTCACAGGATACGAAGGATGACTCCACCGTCGTGATCGTGACCTTAATGTAATAAAAAAAGTGCGCCATTCAAACGATCATTTGAACGGTGCACTTTCTTTATTTGTGTTTAAGCAAATGACTGTGCATATCGCATCAGATCCTGAATCGTGGTGTTTTTATCAATGAGGTCACTGATGGAGATATCGTAGTTCAGCCGGTTTAATATTCTCGCGATAAACTCGGACATGTCCACCTCAGCAAACCAAGGCGCTTGTCTCGCGGCTTCAGGAACATAGGATAAATTCGTGGTATATAAGCGGTCGATAAGGCCGCGCTCATAGAACTGGTTAAATTTCTCGATACCCTCTGTAAAAAGAGCATAGGTCGTAGCGACGAAAATCTTACCTGCTTCACGATTTTTGAGTTCAAGTGCGATATCGAACACCGATTCACCTGAAGCGATCATGTCATCCACGATTAGGATGTTGCAATCCTTCACATCCTTACCAATATATTCATGCTGAACGATAGGATTTTTACCTTTTACAACCTTGCTGTGATCTCTACGCTTATAGAAGAGACCTATATCAAAGCCCAAAACACTTGAATAATAAATTGCACGGTCCATGGCACCTGTATCAGGGCTGATGATCAGCATTTTTGATGGGTCTTTGAACAAAGACTGTTCATCCGATATGAAGCGTTTAACGATATCGAGTGTCGGGTACAGGTTTTCAAATGAGATAAGTGGAACAGCGTTTTGAATCGTCGGATCATGGGCATCAAACGTCAAGACGTCATCTACACCGAGCTTCTCGAGCTCTTGTAGCGCCATGGCGCAGTCTAGGGACTCACGGCCCTTTCTGCTGTGCTGGCGTGATGCATAAAGCAGTGGCATCATCAAAGTGACGCGTCGTGCTTTGCCTGCCATCGCTGATAAGACCCGTTTTACGTCCTGAAGATGGTCATCTGGGCTCTTCCGATTTTCGGTACCAAACATGGTGTAGGTCGAGTTGTAGTTTCCAATATCTGTGATGATATAGATGTCTTTACCTCTAACCGACTCTTCTAAAAACACCTTTCCTTCTCCATTTGAAAACCGTACCTCTTTTTTCTTGATAATGTAAGTGTCTGGCACAACAAAACCATCCACCCCCGTGTTTCGACGCATTTCAAGGAGATGGTCATCGATGTATTTTCCGATCATATCGCAGTTATCCATTACAATCAGACCGAGCTCACCTATAGGTCTGTGTATCAAGTAATCCTCTTTTTTCATACGCCACCTCATAGCTATTTCGAACTTTTCGTTCGCGTTACTTTAAGTGTACCCTAATCCACGTCGTTCATCCACAAAAAAATAAAAGGCTAAGATCAATGACCTTAGCTTAAATGGTGCGAGATGGGGGATTCGAACCCGCGACTCCTTCCACGTCAAGGAAGTACTCTACCTCTGAGTTAATCTCGCTCGTTTTACCTTACTCATTATGACACAAAACCGTTATATTGACAAGTATTTGTTGTCATTTAAAGTTAATGTTTTTTAGAGTATTGGTAATGGTATAATTAAATAGAGGTGATAATTATGATCAATAGACGAATTATTTATACGATTAGCATGGTGCTAATCCTGGCGACTGTCCTAATCGGCTGTACGCCCGCATCCAATGACGACGCACTGACCTCACTTGAAAGTGAGAATACTTCCATGGAAGAAGTCATAACCTCACAAAATGATGTCATCGTATCGTTAAACCAAGAAATTGAAGACTTATCCGCTGAAATTGAAGCACTGCAAAACGCGTCAAATGAAACACCTGCCACGCCTGTCGCAAGTAACGCACTAGTGACTGCAGCGCTCGATGTTGCAGCAGCGTTACAAATCAAAGACATGGCTGCACTCACAGCCTTGTCGCATCCAACTACCCCTATACGGTTTACCCCCTACTCCTATGTGGATACCACCAGTGATCTCACATTTCCTGCATCACAGTTTGCTACTTTGATTAGCGATCCAACCGTTTATACTTGGGGAGCCTTTGATGGCTCAGGTGATCCCATTAACTACACCTTTGACGACTATTTAGATAACTTTGTCTATGATGAAGATTATTTAAACCCACATATCATCGGTGTCAATACGTTTATAGGAACGGGCAACTCCATAAACAACCTTCAAACCATCTATCCGTCTGCCTCCTTCGTCGAGTTTCACTTTACTGGGTTTGACCCACAGTATGGTGGTATGGACTGGAGTAGCTTAATCCTCGTATTCGAGAATGTTGCAGGTAACTGGAAGCTTATCGGCATCGTTCATGGACAGTGGACCATCTAAGCGATAGGGCTATCGATTGACGCTTTTCAATCGGATGACTCTTTTCAATCAGATGAATTAAATGGCGCTTATCATGAATTGTCATGAGTAAGCGCCTTTTTAATGACCTAATATTTACTTGCATTCCGTTTATTTTTTAAACTCCCAGTAGCAACGTTTAGGTGATACGATCACTTCTTCGTCCTTCATCTTTTTCATGATCTTATCGACTTCTTTTCTTTCCACACCGGTTTCTTCAGCTACCGCGCCAGCATTTACCGGTGCAGTTGCTTTTTTGAAGTATTCAAGTACCACATCATAATTGCTCATTTGTGCCTCCCTAAATCATTTCATTTTCTATATAACTAAGTGTATTTTATCATGTTTTCCGGGTGTTTAAAAGGGCATCAAAGGTGACGATCTCCGACTCCATTACATCTTTAAAAAGTCCAGAAACCCCCTCCACGACTTGTGTGGCGCCTTTCACCGGCGGAATGACCTTGCCAGATGGCACATCGGTCATTTTTTTCACCACGCGATTTGACGCATCTAAAAATAGCACGTCTATGGAAAAACGCATATTAAACGTATGAATGCTATTACACGACCTAAAAAGGATGGCTTCGCGGCACTCCGGCTTTTTCTTGAACATATAACCAAAAAAGCGCTTAGCAAATGAATCTGCAATTAGTAAACGATCGAGTTTGACGATTTTCATAAGGTCACCTAAACATTTCCATCATTTTAATAACCGCAGGTCCAAGTATTACGATAAACACCGCTGGAAAAATAAAAATCATCAGCGGAAAGAGGATTTTAACAGGCGCTTTCATGGCCTTCTCCCTCGCTGCCTGTCTTCTTTTTTCGCGGAGCTGGCTACCTTCTATCCTCAGTACCTTTCCGAGACTGACGCCTAACTCATCCGCTTGGATTAGGGCGTTAATCAGCACCGATAAGTCCCTGACATCGCATCTATCCGACATGTTCCTCAGCGCCTGCTTTTTATCGATGCCCATGCGCATCTCCTTAAGCGTCTTTCCGAACTCATCAGATAATACCCCAGGAATATTCACGACGATCCGTCCGATGGCACCATCTAGAGACAGTCCAGCTTCCACACTTACCGTGATAAGGTCAAGCGTATACGGCAAATCGCGTACCATTTGCTTGCTTCTTTGATCGATGGCGGCTCTAGTGGTGAAACGATAGACGATCTGAATAAAGGCAAACAACCAAATCATCCCCACGATTACTAAAATCGCAGGCGCTTTAATCAGTGCCAATACAAGCCCGAACATCATGGTCGCCACTAAGGCAATCATCAACCGTCTCGCCACAAATCTTTCATAAGATATGTTTTTTAGTAATCCCGCACGTTCAAGCAACATGCGCTTTTTCTTAGTGATGTACTCAGGTGAAAATGACATGAAACGTTTGCCGAGACTATTATACAGCGGGGCGATAACGCGTTCGCTAAACGACAGCTCAGCCTCCATATACACTTCACGTTCCATATTTTCGATGTAATTCATCCGCTCATCAAGAACGATACGTTTTCTAAATAGTACCGAAAACAGTCGATAAAACACGATGAGTATCGATAAGAAAATTAAAAAGACTCCGAGATACAGCATGAGAAGCTCCTCCGGGTTACACTTAAAATTCTATGTTCACAATTTTCCTAATGAAAAGCCAGCCCAAAACTTGGCTGATTAAAGCAGTGACCAACAACGCTCTACCAATTAAAGTCGTAAACAGAGTGAGTATATAATCGTTATCAAATAGATAAATGACCGCTCCTAAAAAAAATGGCATCGCCATGATGATCATTCCCGATAGTTTGCCCTGTGCCGTTAACGTGTTGATTTCATTTTTAATGCGCTGTCTTTCGCGGATGGTATCTGCGATATTTTCCAAAATTTCCGAGAGGTTACCCCCTATGTCCTTTTGAATCAATATGGCATTAACGATCAGCTTCAAGTCCTCTGATGGAACGCGGTCCATTAAGTTAGAGAGACCATCCTCCATGGGCATGCCCAAGCTGAGTTCCTTTAGCAGTGTTTTAAACTCCTTTGAAAAGGGATCCTGTGTCTCATCCGCCGCTACTGCTAGGGCTTGTAAAAACGAGTAACCTGCTTTAAGCGCGTTTGAAATCATAACGAGCCCTTCATTTAGCTGCTCGTCAAAGGCTTTAATTTTATTTTTCTTCCTACTCTTAAGAATGAGATTTGGCAACATCCAAATGCCCACGACGACGAGTAACACGATAAACCCATTTCTCGTCAGCGCGAAGAGTAAAAAACCGATACTAAATGCCGCCATGAGCTTCATGACGAATAGCTCCTCATAGGTTACAGGCATATCCGCCTGTCTGAAGAGCATGGCATTCCGCTTTCTGCGCTTTTCATTCGAAGGAAGTGCCTCTAACACCTTGGCAATCCGCTGAATCGGCCCTGACTTCACGTCAGTGACCAAGCGTTTTTCTGTTATCCTAATCTGCTCTTCATCGTATGAACTGAGTTTATCGATGACCTTTTCCCGTCGTTTGATGCGCGATAAAAGACCATAGAAAAATACGAAAAAACTGATGAAAAGAGCACCAACTGCGATATAGAGCATATCATCCCTCCGCTGAATCCGGTGAATTTCAGTCTAAAAATTTGCAAATACCGATGGTGATACGTGAATGCCTTTTTCCTTAAGCTCTTTAAGACAGGTTGGCATGATACCCGTAAAGACGAAATCGCCCACAACCTGCCCCTTTGCATCGACACCTCTTTGCTCGTATTTGAAAATGTCCTGAAGGATGATGACATCCCCCTCCATCCCCAAAACCTCAGTGATGTATGTGATTTTACGGCTACCGTTCATGAGGCGGGTTTGCTGAACAATCAGGTTTACCGCTGAGGAAATCTGGTCGCGAATCGCTTTTACAGGTAGATTCATCCCAGACATCAAAACCATGGTTTCTAGACGGGAAAGCATATCACGTGGAGAGTTGGCGTGTCCAGTGGTAAGAGAGCCATCATGGCCTGTGTTCATGGCCTGAAGCATATCGAGTGCCTCACCAGAACGCACCTCACCGACGACGATTCGATCAGGACGCATCCTTAGACTGTTTTTCACGAGGTCGCGAATGGTGACTTCCCCGCGTCCCTCAACGTTTGCTGGGCGCGTTTCAAGCCTAACCACATGTGGTTGAGGCAATTGAAGCTCTGCAGCATCCTCGATGGTGACGATTCGCTCATCTGAGGGAATAAATGAGGAGAGAACATTTAGTGTCGTGGTCTTACCGCTACCGGTACCACCAGAGACGACGATATTCATTCGCCCTTCAACACACGCCTTTAAAAACTCGGCCATTTTCGAATTCAGCGTTCCAAACCTCACGAGGTCATCAATCCTAAAGGGATCCTCTGCAAACTTACGAATGGTGATGGACGGGCCGTCGATGGCCAGCGGCGGGATGATGGCATTAACACGTGAACCGTTTGGGAGACGGGCATCTACCATCGGGGAGCTCTCATCGATGCGACGACCGATGGTGGAAACGATTTTTTTGATGACGTGCATGACATGGTTGTCATCCTTAAAATGCACATCGGTTTTTACTAGCTTCCCTCTTACCTCGATAAATACATTTTCAGGACCGTTGACCATGATCTCCGTAACGCCGCTATCCTGAAGCAGTGTGGTAATCGGACCAAATCCGATAATCTCGTCTAATAGTTCATCTAATATGCGCTTCTTTTGTGAAGGCGTTATATTTAGCGATTCCCGTTCGATGTTTTTCGAGATGATCAACCGAAGATCTTGCTTTAGCGCATCATTTTGCTCTGAAATCTCGTTAAAGTCGATGTCCAAATCCTGGATGACCTGCGCCTGAACCCGCATCTTCATCTCTGTATAGGGATCCTTTTCCCGCTCTACGGTGCGCGTCGTCTTTTTCTCGACTACCGTTTCCTCTAAACGTTTTTTTAGCGACATATGATACCCTCACTTTTATTTGATCAACGTCTGGCATATGGTAAGTAGTGGTTTTATCAGGCTGGCATTCTTCACTTGTGCCAATGGGATACCGGTATTCGTCGCATTGCGCACGAGCTTGATGTCCTCGGGTAAATATCCAATTACATCATAATTGAACGCCTTTTGAACATTGGCTTTTGTGACGCCGAACTTGTCGTTGGTCATGTTCACCAAAATTTTCACCTTTTGATGGTCATAATTAAGAGACTGCATGACACGTAAGCTCAGTTTCGTATTCTTTAGTCCTGTAACCTCTAGATTTGTGACGATTATCACGCGGTCCGAATGGTCAAGTGCATTTAATGTGACTTCATCGTAATTGACACCTGTGTCGATAATGATGATATCGTAATGTTTTTTCAAAAGCTCGATGACTTCGTTGACCTGATCCTTCGAAATATACTCTGCTGATTCGGGATCTTTAGGGGCAAACAACATATCCACGCCAGATTTATATGAGTGGATGTAGGGCTGTACATCCTCCATGGTCTTGATGGGACTGTCATCAAACATTTCCTTAATCGTCAGCTCGTTTTGCTTATTCACCATTAACGCGATATCCCCAAATTGAAGGTCCAAATCCACCAGCATGACCTTTTTACCGAGCTTATCATGCATAAGAAGCGCTGAGTTGAGGGCGATCATGCTCTTTCCCACACCACCCTTTGCGCTAAAAAAGCTGATAACCTGAGCATGATGGGTTTGAGGAGCTTTTACAGGTGCTGCTGTATCTAGAAACTGGTACCGTTCATAGGTGGTCTTAATGGTGTCCACCAGCTCATCGATATCCACTGGTTTCATGATGTAAGCTTTTGCACCCGCAAGCATCGCCTTTTTAAGGTATTCGCTTTCTTGCTGTACGCTCATAATGATGACGCGTACCTGAGGATATTTTTCACAGATGGTTTGAGTGGCTTCAAGTCCATTCATGACGGGCATATTAATGTCCATGAGGATGATGTCAGCCTTCTTTTTTTGCATAAGGTCCACAACTTCGGCGCCATTGGCACAAAAACCCACGATTTCATAATCTAAATCGCTGGTCATGAGCATCTTCTCGATCATGTCCCTCATTTCCTGTACGTCGTCTGCAATGATGATTTTAATTGCCACTGCCATCGCCTCTTTCCTTCAGTACGGGGATTTTAATCCCTGTCCCTGTCAAAATCATGTTAGGGTCTACGATTCGATTGACCTGCTGTATGAGTATATAGAGGTTCTCGTCATTATAAAACTTCAAGCTGATGGACTTGAGCGTGTCGCCAAACTCCACCACATAATAGACGTATTGGTCATATTCATACTGACCTGGCTGTACCAATGCTGGTTCTTCACCGATAATACCATATTCTGGCGCCGTGTCCTTCATCTGATTCATATCGTTGAGGAGTAGTTCTTGCCAAATAGCCCCTTCAGTGACATATAAGTAATCTTCCTCAAGCGGCCTTAGCGCTAGCTCGATACCCCCCACCATTTTAGCAAGCGCAAACAATTCAACATCCATAATAGGAATCGACAGCGTGACGCTAAAAGAAGACGCTTCTGCTGCGCCTTGGGTCGGACTCGTGGTGTTTCGATACATGGTCTTATTCACCCCGAGGATTTCCACCTTCTGAAGGAAAAGCTTCGTGATATCAGGACGTGCAATTCTCCCCTGATCAGAACCCTGTGGCATATAAAGGATGACATCTACGAAATCTCCTGGCTTTATAAATCCATCCACACCGGTATCGTTATTCACAGTGATGGTCATGGCACGGTTATTACCCGTAAGCTTTGCGCTCATGTCATTATTGATCTGTTCGGAAATGGCATTTGGATGAATTTGTTGATTTAAGTATATGACGTCTTTAGAAAACTTTCCGATGACCTCCTCAGTGGTGGCCAGCGGTGTTCCGATAATACCTGTTTCAGGGATTTGGATCACACTGACCATTTCCTCGGTAATGGCTGTCCTCGCTGGAATATCAGCGATGGCGATGACGACAGGAACGGTCTTCACTTCAGCCACCTTTGGTTGCTCGAGCCGGCTAAAGTAGACAAATAAGGCACCCGCACCGGCGAGTGCCATTAAGAATGCGAGTAGAAAGATACCTTTGTTCGACTTTTTCATAATGGTCTCCTAGTTGATCAATTTTACGCCGTATGTGCCACGGTCCACCACGGTGGTATCGATTTCTCCGTTCACGACGAACCGAATGAACCTTGCTTTAATTTCTATTTTACCCGATTTTTTCTGAATCTCTTCAACAAAAACTTGGGCAAAACCTGTGACCACTACTGTACCTCTGCCATTTTCAGCTAGCGAATCCACCAAAGGCACTGTCCAGAGGCGTTCTGAGTCCCTCGGATGATTTTCGAAAGTGTGTGGTATGGCATTAATATAAGCCTGGACTTGATTGGATACACTGGCCATATTACCTGGCTCTGTGTCGATCTCATCGCCGATGGCCACTTCACCATCATAACCATGAAGGGCATTCTCCTCGTAAACACTAGAGCCTGTTCCGCCTAGTGCCACGACGCCGTAGTTTCCATTATAGCCATAACCAGCACCGTTTTTCAGCGTGACGAGTGCCCCGTATACATAGGGAAAATCCTCGATTGCATAGGGTCTTAATCCACCCTTTACTGCACTAACAGCGCCTAATATCACCTTCGATTTTGCGGCGACGTCAGTACCTTCCAGATTAAGAATCCTTAAAAAGGTATAATCGACGTTGCGTTTACCGGAGAGCTGAATCGATTTATTGTTCGCCCCGATTTGGATGGTGACATCCAAAGGGTCCACATCATTTTCCATTAAAAACGTCTTGGCCACAGCGATTGCCGCTGTCGGATTATTTGGTAGTTCCTGTGCCGCAGCGAGCGCCGCATAATCAAGCGCATCTGTAAGCTTAGTGCGGTCGATGACCACCCTGCCCACATCGATGGCTGCACCAGCACCAGATAATAAAATCACCATCATGAAAAGTACCAGTAGGCTGACGTTGCCGTTTTTATCGCTTTTTAATTTGAATACGCCTTCGGATACGATACGAACTAACTTCGACTTCATCATGGGCCTCCTTACTCCACCCGCATGGTAGCTTCTGTTCTTAAGTTCATGGTTCCTCCCATTACGGAAGATAAAATGGGGGTAATAAACTGGTACTGATAACTGGCGATTACGGTTACCGAATCACCGCGCCCACGATCCGCCACTGCAGGTGTAATGGTGATGATGAGTCTTTCCTCTTCTAGGAGATCCGATACGACCATCGCCCTCTGAATCGCCTCTCCATCTGTACTTCCTAAGCTGATGTATCTTACCGCTTCTCGTGAAGCATTGGTCATGGTAAGGTAATTACTGAACATAAAACCGAACTCTATAATCCCAACTACTATAAGAAGCAACAGTGGAAGCACCAATGCAAATTCCACTAAAGATTGTCCTTTTTTACGCGTGCCTTTCACATTAGCACCTCCTCTCAAGTTTTGTCCTATGAAACAAATCAAGCTCTAACCATTCGATTAGAGCTTAAAGTAGTTACTGGTTAATGATTATCACGGTGCTGGAGCTGCAGTTGTTGCTTCTTGAATTTCTTCACCGATATCCATGAACATTTCATTGATAACTGGTCCTAAGAACACGAGACCAGCGATTACGACGATGGCGATAAATGCGATGATAAGTGCGTACTCAACCATACCTTGACCGTCTTCTTTTTTAATGCTGTTTAATTGAACATTCATCCAGTTCCAAGCCATTTTCAACATAATCTTATC
>JAIUOA010000033.1 GCA_020161295.1 Bacillota bacterium
AAGAAATGAGGAGCTCCTGGCAGCATAATAAACAACGAAAAATTTGAAATTTAAAAGAATGGCCGGTGCTGTTACTTAGGATTAAGCCTTTTTCTCAAATTATCGAGTTAATTATGCAAGAGTCTCAATTATTTCTTTCTTGGACTTTTCGTTCTACTTTAAATAATCCGCCAGTGGAAACAGTCATTGATTGAATATAAAAATATGCTCCTATAATAAATAGCGAGGCAGTCAGACTTGAGTTGATCAAAATTTTTTTTATTCTGGGTTTTTTATTACTTGCCTTTAATTCTCGTTTTGACTTAATTGCATAATACATCCATAAAACCAATAGAACGGGCAATGAATAAAAAGCAATACTATAAGGAATATAAAGCAATTCGTGAATGCTATAATTCCAATCAGCAATCCACTGCAGTTTAGCTAATAAATATCCTAAAAATGCCATATACGTTATTCCCAGTATAACTTTTGTGACTATCTTTCTTTTTTGAGTGTATGCGTTAGTATTCATGAACACCTCTTAGTTCCACTCGTCCAATAGCGCCTGTGCAGCGTTACGAATATCATCGAGCTTAGTCAGGAACATGCCTAAATCATTGACATACGCCACATTAAACAGCCTTTTCGATAAATCACTGATGATGCGATGGCTTGCCACGGCGTGGGTGTTTCGCACATCACTGGTTTCAGCGTCGTGAAAAATCATCGTTATAATCTTTTCGTCTTCCCAGTAAATCAGCTCTACAAGTTTAGCCCTGTATTCTAGTTCTGTGCTGGTGATATGGGGATATAACTTTTTATCGAGGGTATGCTGCGCTTCGTGCTTTAAGAAGGAAATCTTAAAGTGCGTGCTCTCGGTATCATATAACGACTTAATACAGCATAATGTGCCGTCTTTTCCGCTCCAGCCGCCCGTCCCTACTTTACCAAAAGACAGAAAATCCAACCAACTTCTCGAAATAAAACCGTCCATCATGGTGAGCGCGTACTGCTGGACACCATATGGGAGCTCCACTTCGTAGGTTTCATCTACCGAAGTTGCCCAGATGTATGGTCCATAAAACCCTGCTGTATCGCCCCCTAAAAATTCATAGCCTTCATTTCTAATGATCTTTTCCACTTCTAACTCTATGAACGCGTCTTTCGCAATCTCTGTATTTCCACCGCAGTAATTCCACAGATTTTCGAACAGTTTAAGCTCTGCTTTTTGAGGGTTTTCTTTATGCCAAAATACATCGATATAATAGGCTTGATAAATTTTATCAACCGCATCGATGACTTTATTAGTTGAACGCGTCATGAGTTGATGGTTCTGAAACACCTCTTTATATTTTTCTACGAGTTCCGCCTGTTCAGGAAAGCCTTCAAGGTAATTTATCGCTTCATGCAGATTGCCTTTGACTAATAATGAGGAGTATATTTGCTTATCAAATACTTTCATTTTGCTCACTGCGCTTCATCTGTGCTTCTAATGCACTCACGCGCTGCTCAAGCTTCTTCGTCTTAAAGATCAGGCGGATGACGAAGTACGGTACGCCGATGACGAGAAAGAGTAGTAGTGCGGTGTTGACGAGCTGGAAAATAAAAGTGAAATTGGTATCCATGATGTGAGTCCTTTCTAAATGGTTTATTTTGATCCCTTTATAGCGTGAGTTGATCCAGTGGATTGACGATTGCCATGAGGGATTTGTTTGATACATGGGTGTAGATTTCGGTGGTTTTTGAATGGGCGTGCCCTAGCAGCTCCTGGATATAGCGCAGGTCCACACCTGATTCCAGGAGATGGGTGGCAAATGAATGCCTTAAGCTGTGAAACGAGATTTCTTTACGGATGCCTGCCTTCGCACAGCTATCCTTGAACACCTGCTGTAGCGTACGCTCAGCGGTAGGACCCGTTCTCTCCGGGTTCTCGAAGACATAGAGGTTCGGTCTATAGTGGGATAAATAGCTTTTCAACTGGGCTTCTAAGGTTTGGGACAGCGGAACGAGCCGGTCCTTACGCCCCTTACTTTGCCTAATGATGATGACTTTACGGTCAAAGTCCATATCGACGAGCTTAAGGCTGGCGACTTCACTGACACGAAGACCACAGGAATATCCTACCATCAGCTCTGTTTTATGCTTCAGGTTATCGGTCATCTGAATGATTTTAGTGATTTCGTTTTTTCCCAGTACCTTAGGGAGTTTCTTTTCCCGTTTAGGGCGCTGAATCTGGATAACTTCACTTTCTTTATATAGTCCTTCGTTCTTTAGGTGGTGTTTTATAGCGTTCACCGCTTGATTTACATAGGTGTGGCTACATCCTTTCTCCTCAAGTAGATACAAAAGGTACCGGTTCACATCAGTGGATTCCCAGCTCAGTTCCATATGGTAAAGAAAACGTTTTAGGTGAGCGACATAGCCTGAGATGGTTTTAGGGCTATAGCCTTTGAGCACCAGTCGATCAGAAAGCTTTTTTGAGTAATCCTCCACTTGAGGTGCCAGTGCTTCTTTATAGTAGGGGATGTTTTTAGGCGACCTAGACTCCGGACTTCTCGGGACATATGACAGGGGCTGCTTAAACTTGTGTCCGTAGTAGGTCTTAGCAGTGTGCTTCTCAGGATATTTTTCAGTGTACTCACGTTTAAATGCTATTAACGCATTAAACTTGTCCTCTGGGAATACCCAGCATTTTAAATTAGGGTTCCAGCGACCACTTCCGATCGCTCTAAGTGCCGTAATCGCCGCTTCATCATAGGGAATGGTCACCCTAAGTTCGTTATTCACATGCGTGATTTCCATAATACCTCCACCTGCTGGAATTAATTTCCATTTATTGGAAGTATTATATCATGAAGTGAGTAGCATATCACTTCATTTTAGCATTTATAAACGCCCAAGTCGGCACGTATACATACGGGTTTAAGGGTTCGAAGCTGCCCGTTTCACGGCATCCTTTTGGTATTCCAAACTCAGTTTTCGGATGGCCTCATGTACGGGAAGCCACTCAAGCTGATGATCGGTTTCGAGAGGCGTCGCGATTTGCCCCGTAATGGTTACCGCATAGAAGGTTCCGATGAGCTCATAATAGTTTTTAGAGCGGGGTGAATAGGCGAACTGATGACTGACACAAACTGGGTGGTGAATTTCGATTTCACAGCCGGTTTCCTCTAAAAATTCACGTTTCAAGCATGCTTCATGGTCTTCGTCCGCTTCGATGCCGCCGCCTGGTAAGTGATATCCAAAAGGGACTTTCACCACCGCGACCTTTAGTGGATCATCATTTTGCTGATTAAGCGCTACGCCATAGACACCGGGTCGTTTGATATAGTGCTTATCAGGTTTTTGAGTACCAAAGATGTGGTTGTTTGACATATGGGAGCTCCTTGGTTTACGTTTTGCGGATGGGAAGAACTACTCTGATCTTATATTATATTAATCGATGAAAATTTACTCACTAATCCATGTAGGAAACTAGGGCAACCACGGCTTCTCCTCGGCTGTGGATTGATGGTAAAGGTCCATGAGATCCTGACGCAATGTGTTTTCCACGACAAAATGACGACCCATATATGTCATGCGGTCGCCTAAAAATGTCAATTCTCCACCCGAATAGACTATCCGAAGCTGGTAACCTTTTTCAGAGACCATCATGCTTCTGATATCCGGTTTAAGCTTAGCTTCTTCGATGAGGGTAAACAAAGTTTGAATGGTTTCTGGATCCGTAATTTCCTTCGCCATGGGAGGAGATGGGAGCGTGACCATGGTTACCTTCTCGGGAAGGATTTTAGGAATCGGAATCTCTACGAGATAATATGTAATCGCTGCGGTTAGGATGATGAGCAGGAGCAGGCCGATGGTCCGGTTACGTTTCATGGGGTTACTCCGAACGTTTGGGTAGGATGCCCCTGATGAGTGTCGTCACTGCATAATTGATCAGGCCGAGAAGCAGTCCTGTCAGGGTCGTGGACAGGGGAAGGAATACTGTGATGACGACGATTCCCCAGATGGTGGACAGCGATTTACCGCCATAGGTGACACCCACTTCTCCTGTGAAGAAGGCATTCACTAACAGGAAAATCATCATCACGAGGCCGATGAGGAATCCAGCTCGTGCAAAATCCTTTAATCGCCGCTCAAGCGATCGGTCGTTTATTATCGCCATGTGGACCTCCTAAATATGTTTGTGAAAGGGTTTGACATGATTTACCATTTCTTCTATCGTAGCACAAATTGAAGGCGTCCACTAGTTAAATAGCGGATTCTGTCGGTTTGTCAGCAAAGTTTAATGAAATTCTAAGAATTGCGTTTTTTGTGTCATCATTAAGCCCCATATCCGGTAGAAAAAAATAAGCACGAGGTCCTACTCCGTGGACTTCGTGCTAGCTGACAATTTAAATTACTTTTTAACCTGCTCTAAAAACGCTTCTTTTGATTCCACGACCACGAGCTCGCCTTCGATCAAGCCGAATACTTTACCATCAAAGCCAGCACAGTGATCGATACATCCTGATTCAACCTTTTCTAGTCCAACTGCTTTTAATTCTGCCGCCGTGATTCCTGAGCAGCAATCGCATACCTTTACCATAGGGGTCCTCCTAATTAAGATACTTCGATTATATACCCAGTGGGGGTATACTGTCAAATCGAAAATCTCATATAAGACCGCTTATTTCTCTGGTGGGATGATGACAGAAACCTTACCGGTGGACTGGTTTACCACGTAGAGCTGGCCATCCGCGTCAAAGGCGATGGCCGTTGGGCGTTTAAACGGGTTCGTGCTCGGGGATTTGTCGCCTATGGCCCTTAGGAATTCGCCGTCTGGGCTAAACACCTGGATTCTACCGTAGTCGTAGTCGGTAATGTAGAGGTTCTGGTCAGCGCCGACAGCGATGCCTTCTGGCGTTCCAGAGATGCCGACGTCCTCTCCTAGCTTCCAGCTGGTGATAAAGGTGCCTGCTGCATCAAACTTCTGAACCAGCTTCGTTTCATAATCCGCCACGAAGATGTGCCCCTCCTGATTCACAGCGATGCCGGTGGCATGTCTGAAAAGGCCGTTTCCCGCACCAGGACCGCCGAAGCGCATGAGGAAGTTGCCGTCATTATCGAACTTCTGAACGTAAGGGTTACCGTCATCGGTGACATAAACGTTTCCTTCCAGATCCACGGCGATGCCGATGGCCCTGACGAACTGTCCATTTTCGGTGCCCTCAGTGCCCCACTGAGTGATGAACTGCCCCTCTTTATCGAACTTTTGGATGCGATGGTTGGCATTGTCCACCACGAAGACATGATCGCTGGCATCGATGGCGAGACCACCAAATCCCAGGGTATTAAACGCCCCTTCACCACTGCCCTGCGCATCCCATTTCCCAAGTAGGTTACCAGATGTGTCGAAAATCAGCACCCGGTTATTACCGGCATCGCTGACGTAGACTTGTTCCATCGAGTTGATGGCGATACCGTAGGGTGCTTTCATAGGCCCATCAGATGATGCAATCTCCATAATCACCTCGTAAGCTTCTGTGGCTGCGGTGGTTTCAGTGGTCTCTGCAGAAGACGCTTCTGTGGCTGCGGTAGTTTCAGTGGTTACGGTGGCCACTGTTTCCTCACCACACGCCGTTAATAAAAATACGCTTAGCGCAAGTAGCGCAATCAATGCGATGCTTTTCATAGGGTTCCTCCTCGTAGGATTAGTCTTTTACTGCTAATATACCCTTTTCCTTCCAAATCACACGAAACGAAATTATAACATTTTTTTCATACGATGGCAGGGATGGTTCTGAAAATTATTATTGACTGACCGAGCGGACAGTGTTATGCTGGTGTTAAGGAAGGTGACTTAATTGGACGATCAACATTTAACTCAGCACATGGATAAACGCCTGCTCAAGGGCGAACAAATGAAGCGCGCCATACTGGAGCACGCCATCGAAATCATCTGTAACGAAGGCATCATGCACGTCTCCGCCGCTAAGATCGCCGCCTCTATCGGTACCAGTAAAAGTAACGTTTTCCACCATTTTAAAACCAGGGAAGCGATTCTACTCGGCGTCCACGACTATATCTTCGAGGCCTTTAAGCAGTCCTTCACTTTAGTGGAATCGGACTTTAAAGCCTTTCTCGGCACCCTGGGCGATGCCCTTTTCGTACCCTCTGAGGAGACGAAAATCTATAAAGCCTTCTTCGCTTTTTACAATGAAGGACTTTTCACGACACTCTTCCAAGACCGTCTCAGCACCAGCACCGCCACCATGATCCAGCTCATCGAGGACCAGCTGACCTATTTCTGTGACCGTGCCCAGCTGACCGACGCTCAAACGAAAGAAAGAATCAAGGTCGTCTCACACGGCATCCTCGCCTTTATGGACGGTCTCGGCCTCCATCACATGCTCCGTCCGAATCAGGACGCTTTACGTCAGGTGTGGGAGGTTCAAATCACCCTCTGGGAGCAGTATTTGTTTAATCGCTAATCATTAGGGCTTTACTTAGGTAAAGCTCCTCTTTATCCCGACTATTTGACCGCTCGGTCGGTCTTTAAATCAAAAAAGGAGAACCCACTATGAAGACACTAAAAGTACCGAAAATGCTACATGACGTCCTCGGTGAGGAGACGACGCTACTTAACATCCTGCTCATCGCCTTACTCACGGTCTTTATCATGGCCGCCTTACTGCTGAGGTCTTCTGAGACTTTCGCTGAAGCTGGTCTTTTTAAAGGGGGGATCGCCTTTCTGCTGATCGCCGACATCATCGCTGGCGCCATCGCGAATTTCACGAAGGGCACGAACGATTTCTATGCAAGGCGCCCGATAAACCGATGGATTTTCATCGCGATCCACGTGCAGCCCCTGCTACTGTCCTGGCTCCTGAATTCCAGTCTCGTAGAGGCCTTCGTCATCTGGACCGCCGTCATCGTCTCAGCCATTATCACGAACCTACTGAGCGGAAGGCCCTATCAGCGCGTGGTTGGTGCATTTTTTATGGGAATCGGGGTATTCTTAGTGCTAGTACTCACTCAAAATGACGCCATCGTGCTCCTGACGGCGAATCTTTTCTTCGTCATCAAGGTGGTCTTTAGCTTCAGCGTGAATCACGAAAGCACACACGTCGGTTTATCAGGAGGTAAGCATGAGCATCACGTCCTTTAACGAATCGAACACCGAAGCGTGTGCAGCCGTTATCGCCGCTGCCTTCGAGCAGGATCCCCTTTATGTACACCATCTGAAATCCCCTACTGAAAAGTACCTATTCTCTAAGTTCCTGATAAGAAAGTCCCTGATGTTAGGTGAGCACAGCCTCGTCATCACTTTAGACGAAGGCGTCATCCAGGCCGCCGCCAGCTATGAGGTCGATTCGGGGCATGCTTTTAAACGGGTGCTTAATCAGCTCCGGTGGCCCTTCCTTAAAGAGGTGCTTAACATGCAACGGTTCATGTCACCAGCAGCTTTTCGGTTTTTTAACCAGTACATGAAGTTCACCACCTCTGTTCGGCCGAAGGAAAGACACTATTACCTGGTCTTTATCGGCGTCCATCCTGAGGCGCAGGGCAAAGAGTATGGAACACAGCTATTAAACGAAATCCATGGCATCGTCGATTCGGATGTGCACAGCGTGGGGATTGGACTAGATACCGAAAATACCGCAAACATCGCCTACTATCAGCGCTTCGGATACGCGCTCACCGGCGAGAAGACCCTCGGCGATGTCACCATCTATACGCTGTTCAGGAAAAAGTCTTAACGAAAAAAAAGAGTGGCTCTCGTAAGAGTCACTCTTAAAAATCACCGCTAAATGTATAGACGCCCTCTAAAACAGCTTCTTCAGCGAATCTAAAACATCACCCGCTTTATCGAGTGAAACCTTCGCTTTAACACCTTCCACGATGGCATTGATTTGATCGTCTGGGAGGTTGATGCCAAGTATAGATTCAATCGCCTTTACAGGATTTTTCTTAAAGTCGTCAGCAAAGCCTTCATTATTTTGAACCTTCGATACGATTTCTTCGATTTTCTCTTTAATGTCCATAATGCCTCCTTCAAATTTAGTACCAACTTTTATACACCGTCTATTTTTAGTTTATTCCCTATAAACGGGATTGTCAAACAGCCCTAAAATCGATATACTCGTAAGTGTACTGTTCTACTGTCTTTTGCTCGAAAGTATATTAATAATGAGTCATCTAGGGTTCCGCAGCACTTGCTGGCTGGTCCGAGAGAAGACGCACAGCGCGCTGTGAACACGGAAGGATAAAAGCCTGGGAGAGATATTTTGATATTTCTATGGGCTTTTTTGATTTCTGTTTATAATATTAGAGGAGGCATCACATCTATGAATTTTTTACCCATTATCATGGCGGTGACGTTTAGCATCGCCTATCACGTCGGCCAGAAGTCCACACCTTCGGGTCTTAACCCCATGGTGGCCCTGATCGTCACGTATCTCACCGCTTCGGTGGTTTCCATCATCGCCTATTTTCTATTTATCCCGAAGGAAGGGGCCATAGGAATCATGTCTTCGCTTAAGCAAGTGAACTGGGCCAGCTATGTGCTGGGTTTCGCGGTGGTGGGTCTAGAGCTCGGCTATCTGTTAGCTTACAGGGCTGGATGGAACATCACGCTTACGAGCCTGATTTCCAACTCACTCGTCGCACTTTTGTTAATCCCCGTGGGAATGTTCTTCTTTAAAGAGTCCCTATCCACGAATACTGTCATCGGCATCTTGCTTTGTCTTTCGGGCCTGTTTTTTATCTCGAAGTAGGATCGATCGCCGAAAAATATCGATTGCCGAAAAATATCGATCTAAAAAAGGAGTTTCCTATGAAAAAGTTCATCATCGAAACCGATTTTTGGGAGGTCTTTCCTGAAGCGAAAATCGGCATCATCCTTGCTAAAGGCATCCAAAACGACATCCAAAACACGGCGATTTTCGAAGCGCTACTAATAGAAGCGAGTAAAGAAGTCGCTAAGCATCTGCCTGACGAGGAGTTCTCTCAGAACAGCGTCATCAAAGCGTGGCGCGATGCCTATCAGCTATTTAAAACCAAAAAGGGCGCGAGATCCTCCATCGAAGCGTTACTTAAACGTGTAAAAAATGGCAACCAGGTGGGCACCATCAATCCACTGGTGGACCTTTATAACGCGGTCTCCATGCGTTATGCACTGCCTTGTGGTGGCGAGGACATCAGCACATTCGTCGGCGACCTCAGACTCACCAAGGCTAAAGGCGATGAGCCCTTTATCACGCTAGGCTCTGAAGTCAGCGAACCTCCCTATGCGGGCGAAATCGTCTATAAGGACGAGGCTGGCGCTGTGTGTCGCTGCTGGAACTGGCGTGAGTCCGTACGCACCATGCTAACAGAGGAGACCAAGGACGCGTTTTTATGTATCGAATCTGTCGATCCTGCCAGAGCTGCGGACTTTGAAGCGGCGCTTGAAGAACTGAAGGCCTCTATTACAGAGCACCTCGGCGGGTCAAGTGAGGTATTCATCCTCGACCGCACCCATCCTGAAATCATTATCGAATCCTAGGAGGAACTTATGCACCGTGAAATGAGAAGAAGTGATCGCGCCATCACACCTGAAGAAGCTTACGAAATCCTCGTAAATGGCGAGTATGGTGTTTTATCGTTAGCCGGCGATGACGGGCAGCCTTATGGCGTCCCGATCAGCTATGCCGTCGTGGAAAATGTGATTTATGTGCATGCGGCAAAAACCGGACAAAAGCTGGATCTCATCGCTCAGAACAGTAAGGTCGCCTTCACTGTGGTGGGAAAAACCACGGTGCTTCCAGGCAAATTCAGCACTGAATATGAAAGCGTCATGGCCTTCGGAATGGCTACAGAGATTTCAGGTGATGAAAAAGAGGACGCCCTCTACGCGCTGATTAAGAAGTACTCCCCCGATTTTCTTGAGGAAGGAAAAGCCTACATCAACCGCGCCGGCGACGCCACCACCGTGATTAAAATCGTCATAGATCATTTTACTGGTAAGGCGAGACGGTAAATTTTACTGCTTCCTCAAATATTAAGTTAAAGTCTAACACGTTCAAAAACGCCAGCTCCTCATCTTAGGAACTGGCGTTTATTTTATTAAAACTGTCTGATGCCTTCGATCTTTCGTGCCCAGAGCACTTCCCCGTCCTTCACCACATACCGTCTGATGGGCTGTAGTGCGATGGCTTCCTCGATGGTTTTCGCTTCAGTGATGACGATATTTGCTGGAGCGCCTACGGTAAGTCCATAACTGCCTAGACGCATGACCTTCGCCGCATCCTCAGTACACATGCTGAACACGCGCTCGCGTTCGTGTGGAAGGCTTAGCTGCGCCGCATGTGCCGTGACGAATGCCGCCTGTAGCATGTCCGCACTGCCAAACGGATAGAAGGTGTCGCGCACGCAGTCCTGTCCGAAGCTCACGTTCACACCGCGGTCCAGAAGTTCCTTCACGCGTGTAATGCCCCTGCGTATCGGTTGCTTATCCAGTCTCCCCTGAAGCATAAGGTTCGTCAGCGGGTTAGTGATCATGTGCATCTCCGCTTTTTTCACTTTATCCATGACGTAGTTCGCATAGTGGTCATCATAGGATGCCAGTGCACAGGTATGCCCTGCTGTGACACGTCCCTGCCAGCCCACGCGCAGTGTTTCATCTGCCACCATCTCCAGTGTGCGATAAAACGGGTCGTCTGTCTCATCCACGTGCATGTCCACATCGGCATCGAAGGCCTGTGCCAGCTCGAATACAGTGCGCACATGCTCACGGCTATCGTCAGGTGTCGCTTCGTTCGCCGGCATTCCGCCCACGATGTCGGCCCCCATCTCCATGGCGCGTCTCATGAGGTCTGCACACCCCGGATTTTTAAGGATGCCCTCTTGCGGGAATGCTACCACTTGAAGCGTGATCACATCCTTGTATTTCTCGCGCAGCGCGAGGATGCCTTCTAGTGGCTTAAGTCCACCGATGGTGTCCACATCCACATGAGTGCGCATAAATAGTGTTCCGTTCATAATGGCCTTTTCCACCACATCCGATGCGCGCGCCACAATTTCGTCCACCGTATACTGCTTTTTTCGTTCCCAGATAATCTCGATGGCTTCCTTCAGCGTCCCGCTTACATTCGGTCTCACCGAGTCTAAAATATTTACTTTATCCAGATGGATGTGCGGATCCACGAAAGGCGCCGTGGTCAGCATCCCCTTTGCATCGATTTCACGTTCCGCATGATACGCGATTTCTGGTACCATGGCCACTATTTTTCCATCCTTTATCGCGATGTCCAAAATTTCCCCGTTTCTCAACCGTGCATTCCTGATAATCATCTGCATCACCAACCACCTTTCATATCGTGAATATATTATTCATAATATGAATATACCGCAAAAATCACTGTGGTTCAACCCTAAACACAAAAATACACATCATTAAGTATCACGATCTTTCAACAAACAAAAAAACGCTGAAAAATCAGCGTTTCAAGGTCTATAATACCCCAGTAATGCGTGTTGCGCCTTCCTTCATCACACGTGCGATGGTTGCGATGGTTTCGTCTGTCGCGCGACTAGAGGGGAGGATGGTACACAGTGCAAAGATCAGGTCCCCATGCGCAGAAAAAACAGGTGCTGCGATGGCGGTGATCATCTGATCGTACTCATCAATCTCCGTGATAAAGCCATTGGCACGATAAGAGACTATTTTTTCGGATGTCAGCTGCGGATGCACATCAATTTTTTTAGTAGTATGGTTTGAACCTTCTGCAGTATTTGAAAAGGCGATAAACACTCGGCCTGCGGCAGTCTCCTGAACCGGTAAGCGCCTGCCGATTTTAAGGCTCGCCTTCAGCGTTTGATCGGATTCGACGCCCCTTACGCAGATGACCTCATTTTCCTTACAGACGAAGAGGTTGGTGGTTTCCCCCGTGAGCTGCATGCACGCCTCTAAAATTGGATCGAGACGACGTAGGTAGTTTTCCGATTCATAATGAATCATCCCATGCAGGTAAAGCGCCAGTCCGATGCCATACAGCTTCGTCGCTTTATTTTGCGTTACGAATCCTGCATCGATGAGGGTGTTCAGCTGATGGTAGGTGGTACTGACATTAAAACCCACCGCAGTTTGAATCTCCTGTATGGAAACCTCTCGGTCGGCGTTCATGATATATTTAAGGATTTCCAGACCCTTTTGAAGGGCTCTCACCCGCGTTCCCGTGGACTGTTCTTCGATGTGTGCCATGACGATCCATTCCTTTCGTTTCTATTATCATTACTATACCATTATGCATGCAGAAAGAGAACACCATTATAGGTGTTCTCCATTTTTATCCACTGACCGCCACCCTGACCATCACTTCATTATGCCTGAAAAATGGTGGGACATAGGGACCATTATAGATGGCCACCATGAAGTTGGACGTGATGGTGTAATTTTTTTGATGAACCCACTTTTCGAGGATGCGCATCTGGGCTTCCTCTTTACGGGGGGAGGAGTTGCCTGAGTAAGTGAGGGTGGCGAAAAGGCCCTGCTCAAACTTTTGAACCTTAAGCCTTGGGTCCTTGGGTGTCGGTATGCGCTCCCATTTTTCTCTGGGGACTACGAACGCCATCTTCTGCCCCCACTCGGTCACCTCTTTAATCACGGGGATGGTCATGCTGATTTTTTCGTTTTGGACATTATCACTGCTGATATAACGGAAGAGGGTGCCGAATCCCCTGTCCAGATCGGGATCCGAGGGGTTCTCGTATTCTACGATATAGAAGTCGTAGTATTCGCGGAGCTCAAAGGCATCCTCCTTAAACCTAACGTGGTATTCTGGAGATTCATAGTGGCTCATAGTGCCCTCCTGTTCGCCCTAAGGCTGCATTGCACCGAAAAGTACGAGCCAAGCGAGGATGGATTTAGCCACTAAGCTGAGGATGATGTAGATGCGCTCGCCGTAAAGATAGTCACCCCACTTGCCGATTTTTTTATACTGTAAAACCATGTTCACCGGGAAGGTGTTGAATGCCACGAAGTACGTACCGACGATAGCCCAGACAAACCATGGTACCCTATCGAAATTACCTGTTCCCAGCATATAGAATAAAATGGCGATCCAAGGACCGATGCCTGAAATACAGCCCCAGATGAAGGCACGCCAGTCGACCTTTTGCTTATTTTTACCGACGTTCATCTCTTCCATAACGAGTCCGAAAATATTCATCATGGCATTGGTGATAAAGATGAGGATTAAGCTGACGATGTCATAGATTCCGAATAAGGTGGCGATCAGCACGATCATGATGGATGAGCTGAGTGCGTATTCATACCATCTGAAACGGTTGATGCCCTTTTGCAAATCTGCAGTGTATTTTTCACTGTTTAATACGATGATGAAGTGCGCTGCTGCCGATATAAACAGGAAGCTGGCCACCAGCACGCCGAACGGGAGTTCAAAGAGCTGTTTACTGGCCGTTTCCAGCGACATGGTGGAGACGTTGAAGGTTTGAAAATACTGGATGATTTGTGGCTGAAATTCACCGATCTTCTGGATGACGCTGGATGCTAAAAACAACATGATCACTGCTTGTATAAGGTGGAATAATCCCATGATGACGTTAAAACGTTTGAGTTTGTTCAGTTTCTGTTCCATAGATGCCTCCGATCAAATTTCATCATCAATTTTCATCATCGATTTGGATCACCATAATTTTGCCTTCGCCACTGCCTGGGTGCGATTCTTAACCCCTAGTTTACTGAACAAATCGTTATTATAGCTTTTCACCGTACTCAAGGAGATAAACAAATGGTCAGCGATCTGCTGGTTTGAATACCCCTTTTCTATTAGCCCCAGTATCTCGCGTTCTCTCGCAGTCAGCGCTTCGTGCGTCTCCTGGGTGTGATATTCCATAAATGGGAGGCGAATCTGCTCCAGCTCGGCAAGCTGCTGTGCCTTTAACAGAAGCGCATCCCTTTGCTCGGCTGACTCAGCGAATCTTATGCTTAAGAGCGACCATTCGATGACGTGCAGCCATCTTTTTTGCTCGGTTGCACGCTTAATGAGGGCAGCACTAAGCGGTCTGAGCCACCCCCCATAACTCGTCGGGGAGGCATAGCGCATGAGTAGCTTCCATTTCATCTCATCTGCATACATCGGTAGTGAGCTTCCTTCCGTTAGAACCAGTGCGTTTGACTGGACATACTGTTTGATGAGCTGATCGCGTTTCGTAAGGCTTCCTTCGCGTTCGAGTCTTAGCCACCAGCTCATGAGCGGGAGCGTCAGCTGTTCCGGAATCGGATTAGGAAACACGTCGCCCTTCCCTGCACTAAGTGCTTCCTTTGCTGCCTCAAACGCGCCTTCGTGCATGAGCAAACGCGCCTTTACCAGGGCGAATTTTGCGCGCCAATCCATAAACTCAAATCGGTGCCCATAATGCTGGCTTTTCTCCAGCCAGTCATGCGCCCCCGAGAAATTGCCACGGATGGTTTCAATCATGGCTAAATAGAGGGTATACGTCCCCATCAAAATCGGCACAGTGCCCGTCGTCATGACCTCTTCGATGGCTTCTTCCAGCATCACCTCTGCCGCGGTCAGTTCACCTTTTTGGATCAATAGCTCTGCGACGATCCACGATAGGGTATTCCGAATCACCGGGTTAAGTGTCCACTGCTTTCCATCCTTAACCGTCACCATGGAAGCGATGGCCAGATCCAGTTCACCCATCCCCCAGTGCATGGTAGACATAAAGGTATCGATGATCCATTGCTTATTATATTGATGCTGATCGGCTAACATTCTCAAATTTTCAATATGTCCCATCAAGGCTTCGTAGCCGCCACGAAGTGCCGCGATGTAAGCCCTAGCGCGTTCCATCGTTCCGGGGAAATTTTCGATTTCTATTCGGTCGTGGACGATATATGCGTCAGCACTGCCATCCCACTGCTTCCACTGTTCATATAGGCGCTCTGCCCGCTCAAACCAAGGGGTCGCGTTTTGGACATCCCCTTTATCGAGGAGTGACCAGGCGATGCCCACGGTCAGTATCGGACTGCGGCCGATCACTGCCTCTGGCAAGCGCATCGCGTAGTCCAGCCACGTCGAGGACCTAAGCGACATATCCATTGGCCCCCAGCTGAGTTCGATCAGTTGAGCGGCAGGCTCGAAGCAGTTCCCTTTTAAATAGTAGTCCATGGCTTCCAGCGTGTAGCCCTTTTGGGAATACCAATCCCCCGCACGAAGGTAGACCATGGCGCGCGTCGCTTCATCCTGGGTATTTGAGTGGTGTAACAGTAGGTCGCGAAACAGATGGTGGTAGCGGTACCAGCTGCCGCCTTCGTCGAGCTTCACTAAAAACGTGTTTGAGGCTTCCAAATGTTCGATGATTCTACTGGCGGTATCCAGCGGCAAATCCAATGCGGCATCGCAGAGCTGAGGTGTAAAGTCATTTAACAACGCGGTCTTTAGTAAAAAATCCCTCATGTCATCGGACTGGTTTTCTAACACCTCCTCCATGAGGTAATCCATGACGAATTGCTGCTTTTCCGTAATACCCTCCAAAAATGGGGTCATGTCGCTTGATTGCTTCAGGGTATATAGGAGAAGATGTAGGCCGGCCAGCCAGCCCTCCGTTCGGTTATATATCATATGAAGCGCATAGGGTGATAATGTTCGTTCTAGTTGCATGCCTACGAGCATAGCGGCATCGTCGTAGTTAAGCTTGAGATCCTTCATCTGGAGTTCGGTAACTTTGCCTTCGCTTTTGAGTTTTGCCACTGGAAGCAGAATTTTCTCCCGGGAAATGACCACCAGCTTCATGTCATTTGGCAGTTGTTTAATAAGCGCCTTCACGAAGCTTCGAACAGGCTCTGCTTGAACGGTATGGTAATCGTCTAGAACGAGGACATAAGGCTGCCCTAAAGTGCGCAGAAGCGTCAGCATGGCCCTTATAAGCTGATTTTCCTCTATCGTCTGCTGAGCGTTTAGGAGCTGAAGCATCTGATTAGATATGGCGGCATCGATGTTTCGCAAACCAAAGGCCATATAGGTTAAAAATGCATTTAACGTATTATCCCATGAATCGAGTGAATACCAAATATGCGGGCTGCGGGTTTCATCTAGCCACTGGCTGACCAGCGTGGATTTACCTGCACCTGCCTGTGCGGTGACTAAAATCAGTTGAGAGCCATTTAAAGTTGAAATCAAAGTGTTTCTGTTTATTAAATGTGAGGGAAGCTGAGGCTTGTTGAGCTTCGAGTGGATTAACGCAGACATAGAAATCCTCCATTTGTTCGATGACCATAATATACCCCATCACCTATTGATTACACAAGAACCCTGTGGACAATACCAACTAAAGTTGGTATTGTCCACACTTAAAATAGGGTATACTACTATCAAAAGATTACTATTGGTAGTGTCAAATAACCTATGAAAAAAGGTTTTAAAAAAAATCAGCGTTTTCTTGTGAGTCAAAGGTTGATTAAGACCATTTGATTATGGATGAATGCAGAATTCACCCTTGGTTGACTCAGAAATG
>JAIUOA010000005.1 GCA_020161295.1 Bacillota bacterium
CATTTCTGAGTCAACCAAGGGTGAATTCTGCATTCATCCATAATCAAATGGTCTTAATCAACCTTTGACTCACAAGAAAACGCTGATTTTTTTTAAAACCTTTTTTCATAGGTTATTTGACACTACCTAACTAAATATTTTCCCATAAAACATCCCCACTATGTTTTCATAACAAAACATAGTACAGTTCTTTATATCACGCAACCTACATAATCCGACAAAATGTTACAAAATACTACATGAAAAATTTAAAAAAATTTTACATCTATGACAATTAAGCAAGAAACCCGTAACACAAAGGAAACATAATTTTGCGTTACGGGTTTGAACCACCTCATTCTCTAATTTGAAAAGTGTTTTTACTCTTCTTTTCATACATCCTGCGATCGGCTAAAATCAACAATGTCGCAAACTCTCGAGACTCCAGAGGAAACTCTGCGATACCGAAGCTCAGCCCGCAACCTACATCTTCTACACCGAGCACCTCCATGCGATGCGCCAAATGGTCAGATAAACCCATCAACCGTTTTGAAACCTCATCAGCCTCAGAGTGATAGATAATGCCGATAAACTCATCCCCACCAACCCGCATCAGGATATCCGTTTCACGAAATGCCTTCTTCAAAAGCTGAGACATCACTAAAATGTATTGGTCCCCTAAAGCGTGGCCGTATTGGTCGTTCACCTTTTTCAGTCCGTCGAGGTCAGCACTAAATAACAGAAACGGTTGGTTGCTCCTGAGGCAAACCTCAAACCCGGTTTTACTGTATTCATCTAAATACCATCTGTTATAAAGTCCGGTCAGCTGATCATGATAAGAAAGGTGTATGGTTTTTTCCAGATACCTAAGTGCACTTAAAATCAACGTGACCTGTTCACTTATGAACCGAATCATCTCCAGATCAAACTCAGAAAACGCATTTTTACGCGTCGCATCAAGGTTGAGTAATCCGATAAAGTCGCCATCGATGATGATGGGTGAGCTTAGCACCGACTCTATTCGGTTACCGCTGAGGTTCACTGGTATTTTTATGGCGAACTGGTCTTCGATTTCATCGATGTCATTGATGATAACCGGAGAATGTTCATCCGGATCCTTGAATCGGTAATAAAATGACTTTTCATACGGTAGTTTAAACAGCTCCTTGATTTCAGGCGCATAGCCCACCGTGGACTTGATGCTTAAAATCCCCTTATCGTCTTTTAGCATAATCGTTCCCACATCCACATAATCCAGCTTTTCCACTAATGTCTCAATCAACTGATCCAGTAAATTCTGTAAGGGCTCACTGCATATCAGCATATTATTCAGCTTGATGACCAGGTCTTTGAGCCACTGGTACGTGTGCTCGCTGGTCACATCCATAGCCGTTATATACGTCACGGGTTGACCTTGAACGAGAATACATTTCACTCCAATATTAAGAATTCTCACATGTCCCAAACGATCGATGATATGTACCGCTTTTAAGTGTCCATCAGTTTGACCTACCGCTTCATTCATTTTTCTAAATAAAGCTTCTAGGCGTTCATAATCCTCACTTCTAGAAAAACGGCTTCTAAGCGATGCGAGGAGAACCACTTCACCAGTAGGAATATTAATCAATTGTTTCATGGCCGTGTTTTGATACGTCATCACCCCTGTCTGATCAAACATGATGACCGCAGTGCCTAAAGAGTCCAAAAGCTGCTCGCCAGTATGAAGGTCTTGCGCCAGCAATTGCTTCATCGTTTCATCTGCCTCGACTAAACCGAACCATTTCATTATCATTTTTTTAAGTAACGGCTTCATAATAGCCCCCAGTAATTACCATTCCAAGAGACGTCTTTGCCCCTCCAGTGCCCGTAAGCCACTGATTTCTTGAGAAACCTCTAGTGTCCCTCGATATTCCCCATTTGTATTTCTGAGTGCAAAATATTGAATATGAATGAACATCCCCCGCATCTGGATCCAAAATGAGGCTTCGCTCTTGGTTCCCTCCTTAAACGCTTTTAAAATGTCCTCCACCACATGCACACTTTCAGGAGGATGACAGTTTCTAACATCTCTGCCGATAACGGCCACCGATCTGGGAAATATCCGATCCTTTGGTCTCGAAAAAAAAGCCACCTTATCGAATTCGTCCACTAATGTCATGTCCACTGGCAGATGATCAAGTAAAAGTCCCAGCTGCTCAAAATCCATATGCCCAGTGGCAAACTTTAGCATTTCCACTGCGTCACTTTGCTTTCCAGCACTAAAATGGGGGACTTCGTGAACCATTACTTCCCCTTCTATGGTCGGAGTGTCAATATAAGAAAACGCATACTCCAAGCTCTGAAGTCGCATGGAACGGAACGCTTCACCGTCCAGTAGCTGTGCTGCCGCTGGGAACAATATCAGTTCCTGCTTCTGCACCAAACCATATAGTAAAAAATAGAAGCGACCAATCTCCGTGCTGAGTGCCGCCTCCTCATATCCCTCAGGCGCGCCACGGCCAGCATCGCCGAGCATTTCATCAAGTGTCTTCCAAAGAGCGCGAAGCTCATCGTGGAGCGACCACATGATTTTAAGGCCATCATAACGTTCAGATTTTTTCTCCATCATGGGAAAAAGGATGTTTTCAATTTTTAGAAGATGGGCATTATACTCCTTGCTGCCTTCCACTAGCTTTCTTAGCTCAGGAAGTAAATCGATCAAGTCGTGCGTTTTAATTTTAGGCTTAAACCCTTCCAGCAAGAGTAACAAGCCTGCATTCTCAGCCATCATATCCCCTAAAAAGCTCTCTCTTTCTGGCTTCTCCCAAGGATAGTTACTGAGTGCCTTATAAAATACATTGATCAGTTTGTCCACTACGGACAGTAGCTCTTTAGGACTAAGTCCCATCTTAAGTTGCTCGTATTGCACCAATACCAGCTCCTGCGGTGTGATGGATTGGATTTCGTTCAGGTATTTCATATAGAGCGTTTTACCGTCCTCTTTATGGACCATCCCTAAGCAATAATCCAACAAATGCTTGATCTTTTCCTCCATGGTTCCCCCTTAACATCGTTTTTATGTTTAATAAGTCCTTATGAAAAAGGATGACCAGAACTGAAATCCGATCATCCCAAACAAATGCTTAAGACCGATACTGCTCATGTAGGCTAAAGTTTTCGTTATATAGTACCACCTGATCTCCTTCTCTAGTGGTGTAATTCACCACGATAGGTCCCATCAAGTTATACGTGAAATCCTTAACCTCACCGGGAATCGTTACTATACTATAAATGCCCAGCTCAGATTCCTTCGTAATATGAAGGGTCTTCTCAGTTTCTTCTGGGAGTTCGAACGCATAGTCCGGTCTAAAAATAAATGGTACCGTGATCACAAACGCCAAATCGGGGTCATCCACCGATTGAAGCCAGAAAAATGGGACAGGTTCTTCTGTGTCATAATTGTTTACGATAGCGAATTGTTTTCTTTCTTCAAATCCCTTCAGTCCGTTGGCGAAATTGATAATGTGGTCATCTGGAACATCCAGTTCACCAAAATATCGCGTGTTTAAACGCATAATCCCACCTCCAAATACGTGTAGTATTCGTGTAATACCCTATTTGATGGAAAATAATCGCTTTATCGCATAAATAACCGTTTATTAATCGTATTTCTACTCATTCATCATCGAAATCGAGGCGAGCAGCTTTTTCGTGTAAGGATGCACCGGGTTTTCCAGTAGGCGCTCGGTAGCCTCGCATTCCACGATTTCTCCACGGTGCATGACCGCCAAACGGTCCGAAAGGTGAATGGCGATCCGCAGGTCGTGCGTGATGAATAAATAGGTTAGTCCCAGTTGTCTTTTAAGTTCCACGAGCAGGTTGACGATTTGCCCCTGGACGGACACGTCCAGTGCTGAAACGGGTTCATCCAGGATGAGGAGCTTGGGTCTGGACGCCAATGCCCTCGCGATTCCGACCCTTTGCTTTTGGCCTCCACTTATGGCCGTCACACGGCGGTTCATCATTCCCTCACTCAATCCGACCAACGCCAGTATCCGGCTCACTTCATTTTCTATAGTGCCTTCGAAGGCCACCTTGTGTAACAGAAGGGGTTCCTTAACCAGCTCAAACACCGTTTTCAGCGGGTCGAGGGCCCCATAGCTGTATTGAAATACGATTTGTACATCTCGTCTTAAATAAGTGGGCTCGATGCCATGAAATTTCACCAGTCCATGGTTTGCCTTCTGAAGACCTAAAATGATCTGGCTAAGGGTCGTTTTGCCACTGCCACTTTCCCCGATTAGCCCTAATGTTTCACCCTTAAAAAGGTTTAGGCTGATATCTTTAATGGCCTCGACTTTATAGTGTTTTCCCCAAAGACCGTTTTTCACATGGAAGGTCTTCGTCAAGCGAGAGACCTCCATCAAAATCTCAGCCGACGCCGTTTCCTTACTGTCTAAAGATTCTGCTGATTTCATCAGGTCAGACCTCCTGCGTGCACACATCTGACGTGATGTGTGGCGGTAATTTCTCTTAGCTCAGGGATTCCTTCGTGACATCGTGGCTCTACTTGTGGACACCTAGCTGCAAATGGACAGGCCTCTGTAAACTCAGTGGGATCAAGTGCGTATCCATTTAAGGTATACAGGCGTTCTGTTTTCGTGCGGAGTGCATTTACACAGCGCATTAGCTCGATGGTATAAGGATGCTTAGGCGATTCGAAAATTTGATCACAGGTGCCCTCTTCCATAACAAGTCCACCATATAAAATGATCATGCGATCACTGATCCTAGAAGCCAATTCAAAATCATGTGTTATGAATAAAAGCCCTAAATTTCGTTTTTTTTGAGTTTCCAGCAATAATGTGACGATGACTTCTGTAAGCGATGCGTCGATGGATGAGGTGGGTTCATCGGCGATAATGATTTCAGGTGATAAAAAGAGCGTCAGTGCGATGGTCACACGCTGTGCCTGCCCACCACTAAGCTGATACGGCATCATCTCTAATACCCTAGCAGCGTCATCTCCCAACCCCACTTCGTCTAGTACCTTGAGTACGACGTCCAGGTCCCATTTCATATCATGAACCTGAGAAAGCTCCTTAAATTGAGATTTTATGGACATATGAGGACTTAACGCTTCACCTGGATTTTGAAAAACCATCCCTATCCGTTTACCACGAATCGTGTTCAACCACTTTTCGTCCACTTTTACTAAGTCGATATCCCCTAATACGATCTGATCCGCATTTACTGTCGCCAAATGTTTACTATAGAGCTTTAAAGGGGCCAGTGCAGAGACTGTCTTACCAGATCCAGATTCACCTAACAAGGAAACGATCTCTCCCGGTCTAACCGTATAGGAGACCCCGCGCACCACTTCAGTGCTTCCGAACTTCACATGAAGTTGATCGATCTTAAGCATATGCCCCCCTAATAATTGTTGCTTTTAATGACGGTAGATAGAAGCTTACCATAAGGACCAATATCCAGTACCATGGTAGGAAAACCCTTTGTTTGAAACAGCAGTTGATCCGTGATGGAAGGGTTAGCAAGTGCCCTGATATCGATGTCCTTCGCATTCAACCGCTTCTCAAGCTGAAGGGAAAACGTGTAGGCATAATAGCGAGAAATCGGAGACTGTCTCTGGTCGAGAAGGACACTCTGTTGACGCGAGCTTACGGAATGCCTGGTAAGGTCCATATAAAGCAGCACATCCTTTTGAGAGTAAAGGGATTTTGCGGCGTAATCAAATAATCCATGGGTGGCTTCACTTAACGTCCCGTCGAAGAATAACACGATTACCGTTCGTTTACGGTTTTTTATCGCTTCATCGACGATCCCTAGAGCTGTACCGATTTTAGTCTCCGCTTCCTTGCTGGTTAGCGCATTATAGCTGAATCCATAGATGATGGCTTCCTCGCCAGCATAGGGATCTGTTCCGGGCAATACTGCATAGACATTTCTTCCCGTGTCCCCTGTAATGGATGCCGTCTGTTCAAATGAGATAAAATTTCCTGAGGGTTCCATGAAGGGGGTCATTTGATCCCTGTTAAGATAAAAAACTGGAATCGTGGATGCTAGCTGGGTTTCCTTCACATCAAGTAAGCGTTCTTCAGTCGTTAACCAAGCGATGCCGCCGACCATCTCATACTGACTGATCCTCTCCGAAATATCATAGATAGCCTCAGCGCTATAAAACGTACTGTCCAGTAATAAAACCGGCTTGCGTCCCTCATAGAGCGTCGTTTCATCTAGCTTCGCCTGTATTTGTTCTGGTGTAATTTGATAGAGATCTTCATCCACAAGTGAAATAAAGACGCCTTCCACCTGATGGTTTCCATGAGAGATAAACCGCGTTGATTCGGTGAGGTCTACGGCTTCACAGGCTGCTGCCCGACTAGATACCAGTACCTTGGCACCTGTGGTCATCGCCCCAGGTAATACTGTATACGTATGAACCATTTGTCCTGAAAGGGGTGTAAAGCCCCTTTCACTTAATGCTTCAGAAATCAATTCAGTTGCATATTCTGCCTCTGGCGTGCCGATTAGCACTGGGTTTGCACTACTATCGGTAGCCGGCAAAGCGATTGGCACCACTTCGAAACCAAAATTGCGGAAGATAAATTGCTGACCCTGTAGAAATAATGCGGCGACCAGAATCAGGCTCACAGCAATCTTTAAAGGTTTACCGGGCTTTTTCAGTTTAAGCGTTCCATTTTGAAGGTCTTTGAGGCCTTCGCCAAAGGCATTTAAGCCTAAAACGCTGATGAAGAATGCCAGCGATGGAAACCATACAAGCCACGGTGCATCACGCAGATGATTTCGTGCTGCGCCTAGCATGCTCGCCCATTCGGGTTCGTATGAGAGGTCCATGAACTTAACATTACCATTTGAGGTATCTTCGATAAACCTGACGTTGCCCACGAATACGGCGAATAGACCGAGCTGCATCAACAGGGTAAGCACCCTAGCAAACTCTAGGAAAAACATCACGATAATCTCGGGGATCAAGTGCCTGATCACTGTCGTGGTTGCGATTTGAAGCTTGGTTTTACCGATGGCGATATCGCCTGTCACGAAGGGTTCCTTTAAAAGCCCTGTTACACGCTCCATAATGACCACGCCGAGCTTCCCGAATCCCACGAATCCTAGAAGGACGACGAATGCGAAGACGGAAAAGCCTTTCGTAAGATTGATGAAGTAGTCCATCTTCAATATGATGATACAGAGTAGCAGTGTGGGAATCGTACCGAAGAATCGGGAAAGCTTATCGATGATTCCCTGTGCACTTAAGCTTCCAAATCCTGCTGCAAATCCTAAAGGAATGGCGAATGCGAATCGGAAAATGACGATCAGTAACGCTAGGGTCATGGTAAGACGTGTTCCATAGACGATTAATGCCCATACCTGTCTGCCGAGTTCATCCGTCCCCATGGGAATTCCCCACTGTGGTTTAAACGGCGCTTTCTCCAGATGAAAAGTACCGTCCTCGGATACATAGCTTCTCATGCCTTCTGTGGCATAGGGATTCGAACGGGTCCATAGGCTAGGAAATAACGCCATGCTGATAATCACCACGAGGATGATGAGACCGATGCCAAATTGAAGCTTCTTAGACATTTGCCTTACCTCCTCTTCGTTTGACATTTGAAAATGCTCCTAAAAATTTATAGATGCCCACGTAAGTCATATAAAGGATGCTAATGGCGGCGATCATGCTGACGAAGGTCACCTCATCCTTGGTTTTATCTGCGATTAAAACGAAGTTTGCCAGTCCTTTATAATCAAAAAGGAATTCGACGATGATGAGGTTTGAAACCATGACGGATATAAGTCCAGTCAATGAAGCGAAGGAAACCTCCAGCACGGGTGGCATCATATGTCTTAAATAGAGATTTCTTTTGGGGATTCCCCTTGATGACAGTGCCATATAGTATGGCTTCTGGCGCTCCTTCATGAAAGTCAAATAAGCCATGCGGCTAATGTAGACGGTGGGCATTATGGCCAATATCAGCCATGGGAACACAAAATCTTTAAGCTCAGGCACGGGAACGATTTTCGATATGGCCACGAATGTACGATTTGCCACTAAAATCCACATGATTTCGGGCACTGATAAAATCGTAAGACTGACGAAGCTCCTTAAAGCGGAGTCCTGTTTTTCGTTATAGGCGTCAAATAACCCTTTCGCAACGCCCACGATGATGGCAAATAGGGTAGCCGCACCAAACAAGATGAAACTGTTACGTGCTGATAATAACAAGAACTCGATGTTTTCAAAATCAAAGCCTCGTATGAATTGCAACGCGTGTTTTAGGGTTAGGGTCATGGAAAAGTTGGAATTGAACGTTCCTGCTTCAAACACGACGTTAAAATTTCGAGGGAGCTTCGTTATGAGGATCAACAGTGCGATGATCGTGACAGGGGTAAGCAGTCCGCCTAAACTCTTTAGCAAAAGGAATGGCGTGCTCATGGTCAGCTGCGGGATGGACTCTTTGAATATCGCAGCCGCATACATGGCAAAAAGGTAAATCGCTAATATCAGTAAAACCAGCCGCTCCTTAGCGGTTAAAACCAGCCATGGGTTCACATCGTAATGTGTTTCTCCAGACCATGCGGAAATCACGGAAATCAGTTGCTCTGGAGATCCAAATGACACTGAAATTCCTTTGATACCATGTTGAGCGAGCGTTCGAATGGTATAATTTGGACTTCTACTACTCGATACTTCGATGTTTAAATCACTAGCATGCTGTAGGATGCTTGATTCAAGGATGGTTCCCTTTTCTCCAGAACGCCACGAAAACAGAACTTCCTCATCCTGATTAGATCCTAACCCCACTTGTCTGAGATCGATAACCGTGATGGCTTCAGGGGCATATGCTATGCCATCGATATCACCATTAAGCAATCCTTCAATCAGTGCGTTAAATCCCTGATAATCGGTTTGGCTCGCGTTTAAAAACGCGAAAAGAAGGGTCTCATCAGGCTCTGGCTGACCACTAAGCGCATAGACGCGCGATAATTCCAGTGCGTTAGCCATGGCAGAGGCCTCGCTTACGGCGATCTGATCGCGAAGTGCTGAGGTATAGTCGCCTGAATCGTCTAAATCACACGTAAAAACAGTGACACGTTTACTTTTACCAGGGATGATCCCGATTAGATTCTTAGTATCTATCGTTTTAATTTCAATTGGTTGTTTTAATTTAACATCAGGAACGACGCCATAGACAGTGCCCGTCGGTAATATCTCATCTGGCTCGATGGGATTCGCCATGGCAATTTTCTTTAAGCTCGCAAACACCTCTCGTGATATAAAACCAACTGCCATGGTATTTCCTGGTTTGTCAAACAGCATTAAGGATTGAATCGGTATCGCCATATACGGCTGACTTAGATCTGTCTCGCTATAATATAAAACCCCTTTTGCCCCAGTATCCTCCATGAGTTTAAGGCTATCTCCAATTAATGGATTCCCTCTCGTGACGACGATTTTATCCTTAAAATACCCTTCTGGAAATTTGTAAGGATTATTATCCGTAAAAATCAAATCCCCTTCATAATCAGCACTGCCACCAGGCCCCCATGCTACGAATTTATAATCCTTATAAGGGACTAAGCTTACGGGCTCTTTTTCGGCATCCAAAAAATTAAAAATGGACGACGCTTCAAAAAAAGGAACCTGTGCTCTAAAGGGCTGCTCTATTATAGAGAGGCCATTTGTTAGAAGTTCCGATTGAACGTAGTCCATGGTCAGTTGATTCTGTGTGGTTCCGGTTTGCCTAGACAAATACGGTGCTTTGGTCAGTTTGGTTAATGTGGCGTAAATTCGTTCACCATCAAATGCATGTGCGTCGAAGTCGTTAGGCTTCGTAATGGTAAACCCCGCAAACAAGATGAGTACGGCGATGGTGACGAGGATAACCCATTTTTTCATGTCGATGTCTCCATATAATAAGTGGTGGAGCGGGTGATGGGAATCGAACCCACACAGCTGGCTTGGGAAGCCAGAACTCTGCCACTAAGCTACACCCGCACACCAATATATTAACATAAATACTCGACTACAAAAAGATTTTTTTAAAAGTAATAGGCATCGACGATTTCACCCGCTTCATAGGACCTTTTTTCGTGTGGAATCATCACATAACCGTTAGAATTAACCAATAGTGTGATCATGCCCGATTTTCCTGAAGTCGGTACCGCAACCCATTCGCCTTCCCTATTTTCAATATGAACCATTTGGAAGGTATCTCGTCCCTTTGCGCCGTAAATCGCTCTCGTCAGTTTTACTGGGATCGCATGCGACAGTGGCACCTGATAGCCCCAAGTTTTGAGGATTTGCTTAGCCAGTAGTTCAAAGACGACGATGGCTGATACTGGATGCCCAGGTAGCCCTATCACAGGTTTATCGCCATGTTTGGCGAGAATCGTCGGTTTTCCTGGTTTAATGGCCATGCCTGCCAGTAAAACACCTTGATCGCAAACGTCATCGAGAAGCTCCTGCGTATAGTCTTTTTCTCCGACTGAGCTTCCACCAGAAATCAGCACGAGGTCAGCCATCTCTATAGCTTCTTTTATTTGAGAACGCAATACCTCTTGATCATCGGGTAGTACGCCCTTAAGCAGCACTTTAAAACCTAGCCTCTGAGCGCTGGCCGCTAAAGTGTAGGTGTTGATTTCTCGAATCTGACCTAACGCTAAAGGTGCTGATGAGGTTACCAGCTCATCACCTGTGGAAAGAATCACGACAGTTGGGCTACTGAGCACCTCCACCTCGTAAACACCTAATGAGGCAAAAGCACCGATTTCATGCACACCTATAACCCTACCAGCATCAAGCACCATTTTCCCGATGCTCATGTCTGAGCCGCGTTCGATGATGTTTTCACGTTCGGTTACACCTTTATTAATCGCGACCCGTCCATCTTCTAAAACTTCCGTGTCTTCAATCATGACCATGGTGTCGGCACCTTCAGGAAGCATCCCGCCAGTTGGGACATACATGCATTCTCCTTCACGGATGACGGCATCGGTTTCTTTTCCCATTTGTGCTTTTCCCACGAGTTTAAAGGTGGTTGGGGTACTAAAAAACTTGACAGCATAACCATCCACTGTGGACTTTGCAAATTCAGGAACATTCTCATGACTTACTAATGGACGGCTTAAAACCCTACCAAAAGAAGCTTCAAGTGGCACCATTTCACCAGCTTTAGGTCTTTTGCTAAACGTCTTTTCTATAAGCGCCAGTACATGATCGATGGGATTGAGGGCTAAATTTTGTTTCATGAGACACTCCTTAAATCCGGTTAAATTTAACGGCTAAGAAATCCACCGCTTCGTCCGTATTTTACGGCTTGAACTTCGGCCATAATAGCCACGGCGATTTCCTCAGGCGTTTCGCCACCGATATCGAGACCGATCGGGGCATAGACAGCTTTTAGTTTCTCCTCAGAAATTCCCTCTTTCATCAGTTCTCCATAGCAATGTCTAATTTTATTTTGACTTCCAATCATGCCGATATAGCGTACATTTGAATGAATCACCTCACGAAGTGATTCCATGTCATATAAATGACCATGCGTCACGATGACGACACTTGTGTTCTGATCCAGGTTGATTTCTGGTTTTGAGCCCACTTCCCAGCAAACCAACTGATCCGCATAGGGGAAGCGCTCTTTTGAACAGTACTCAGGACGATGATCGACGATGGTCAGATGATACCCGAGCATCGGTGCTACTTTTGAAAGCTCAAGTCCGATGTGGCCACCACCAAAAACAACCAAACGGTCTTTAACGGCAAAGGTTTTAACGAACACCTCCATCGCACCACCACAGGCCATGCCTAAGGAATGCTCAGAGTCCTTAAGCGTCAGCTCGTATTGGAACGATTTCGAACTGTTTTCTTTAATACAAATGGCGGCATCAGCCTTAGCGGTTTCCTCAATTTTTCCACCGCCGATTGTTCCCTCGATCAGTTGCCCGTTTTTATCCACGAGCATCATACTTCCCACATCACGTGGGCTACTCCCCAGAGCGTTTGTTACTGTGACCAATGCCACTTCTACGCCTGCACTTAGGCACTCTGTTAGTTTTTTTAGTACTTTCTCTTCCATCATGGCCTCCTATGCATTAAAGGGGTGTCCTAAAGGACACCCTTCTCATAAAGGTCTTCAATCTCAGCTTCAGAATATCCAAAGAATCGCTGTAAAATTTCAGTGGTGTGCTGTCCAAGAACTGGCGCAGGTGCAACAACTGCCCCAGGTGTTTCAGATAACTTGATGGCAACACCCGGCATTTTTAATTTACCTGCAATTGGATGCTCTACTTCCACGATCATCTCACGCGCTTTCACTTGCTCATCTTCTAAAACCGCGTCGATATAATTAATCGGTCCATTAGGCACTCCATTATCATCAAGGATTTTCATCCATTCTTCTGTGGTTTTACCCATCATCTTTTCAGCGATTAATGGACGTAATTCATCATAATTTTTATTTCTGTCAGGATTTTTTGCGAACTTAGGATCTTCGATTAATGCATCAAGACCCGTTACTTGGCAATAACGCTTCCAGATTTGATCGTTACCAACTGCAACGACGATTTTGCCGTTTGAAGTTTCAAACGGTTCAAACGGAACGATAGAGGTATGTCGATTACCTGCAGGTCTAGGCACTTCACCTGTCACCACATATCGGGCGATGGCATTTTCAAGCATCGCTACCTGGCAGTCGAGCATGGCCACATCGACCTTTTGGCCTACGCCTGTGACATTTCTGTGATTAAGGGCAGCGAGGGTTCCAATCGCTGTAAAAAGGCCCGCACCGATATCGCCGATAGATGGACCTACTCGTGTCGGTTCGCCATCCTTTTCACCGGTAATACTCATGATACCGCCCATCGCTTGAACCACGCCATCGTAAGCTGGTCTTAAGCTATAGGGCCCTGTGTGGCCAAATCCTGAAGCGGCCGCATAGATAATTTTAGGGTTGATTTCTTTTAGAACATCATAGCCTATACCGAGTTTTTCCATGGTGCCTGGGCGGTAATTTTCTACGATGATGTCTACTTTCTTAACAAACTCTTTTAAGATTTTTTTACCTTCATCTGTCTTTAAGTTGAGCGTGATACTTTGCTTATTTCTGTTTAAGCTCATGAAGTATGCGCTTTCACCGTGCTGATACGGTCCAAAATGTCTAGAGTCATCGCCGATTGTAGGCGTTTCTACTTTTATGACTTCTGCACCCAGGTCTCCTAACATCATGGTACAGTAAGGTCCTGCAAGTACACGTGTCAAATCTAATACCTTAATGCCTTGTAGTGGTCCCATGAATCAATCTCCTCCATCTAATGATATCCTGTAATATGATTTCCTGTAAAAAAAGCTTACCCACAAGAACCCATCGGTTCCCATGGGTAAGCATGCCCATTACAATTTTAGTGAATTAAGGATTATGCTTCCTCTACGAAAGCGACGATACGGCAGAATGCAGACTCACCACCTTGGAATTTCCAAGGGAAGCAGCCGATTACACAACGCTTGTTGAGGACTTCATCGATTTGGCCACCAACGTTTTCTGCGTGGATGATTTCACCGTATTTCTGGTGGAACATTTGGATGTGCATTGCTTGGTATTGCTCTGGCCATGGATAAACTTCGTTTAAAGTCTTACCATAACGCTTTTGGAATGCTTCGTCGCAAGCTTTCGCCTCGCCTGGCTCCCAATCTCTAATCTTCGTGTTCATCGGGTGGTCTGCTGAACCACAGTCAACGCCGATCCACTTGATTTCAAGCTCTTGAGCCCATTTCATGAAATCGAGTGATGGACCAGGGTGTCTAAGCATATATCTTCTTTCATCAGCTTCTGGTTGATCCCAGCCATATTTGTGGTAGCCAGTGTTGATGATAAGGATGTCGCCTTTTTTAACTTCTACTCTATCCATGATGTCTTGTGGTGTATAGATACCCCAATCTTCTGCTTTATCAGAAAGGTCTACGACTACGCCAGGTCCGCAAAGTTTCTCAAGTTCAAGAGAAGCGATATCTCTACCAGCAGTATCGAAGTGTAATGGACCATCAAGATGTGTTCCTAAATGGTTAGAAGCTGTGATGATTTGACCATTGGCACCGTTTGGAGAAAGACGTTTGAAGAATTTCACTTGAAGTGGCTCGTATGTTGGCCATGGTGGAGTTAAGTGGCTTGTGTTTTGTGATAAGTCATACATTTTTACATTTTTCCAGAAATTCATAAAATCCTCCTATAAATTATCATTTTTTAGTATGAGATCAGTTATTCACTGTAATCTGTCAGTTATAATATACCCTCTTGTTCCATTTTAATCACAAATGCTTCTAATGCGTCTTCAAAGCATTTCATCGGAGGTCTAACGAGACCAGCACCTACTTGGCCCACACCTGCATTTTTATGTGCAATGCCTGTATTGATGATCGGAAGAATTTGTGTTTCCACAACCTTACGGATATCGATACCGGTTGGTGTTCCTCTGAAGTTCAGAACTGGAATCTTATAGGCGATGTTTTCTGCTTCTGTGATTTCATACATCATGGTTGAATAGTTTACCGCATCTGCTGGTGTTCCACCGACGAACTGAACGATCGCCGGTGCTGCTGCCATGGCAAAGCCACCAATTCCTGATGTTTCAGTGATAACTGAATCGCCGATGTCTGGGTTTCCATCTTCTTTTGTATAGCCTGGGAAGAAAAGGCCGTCGATGATTTCAGCTGGTCCAGTAAACCATCTATCACCAAGCGCTGATACTCTGATACCGAAATCTGTACCATTTCTCGCCATACCGTACACGATGGTCGAGTAAGGGATATTCGCTGCTGGATCAAGCGCACTTTTCGCAGCTGGCATCGTCAGGTTTAAGAAGAAGTGATCGTTTGAATTTAAGAATTTTAAAACGTCAATTTTATCTTCATTTGAATATGAGGTCATGACGATGTAAGGTGCAATTTCTCTAATGAGCAGCGAAGTACCTGCTTTATTTCTGTTATGGCCTTCATCGCCCATTTGAATCACTTGTGCAATCATGGTCTTAAGGTCGATAGGACCGTGAAGTGCTAAAGCTTCTTTCAAAACTGGTCCGAGGATAGAAGCCATCCACTTGAGACGTGTGGTAACTTCTTCACCGAACGCGCCAAATCTTAACACTTTTCCTAAGCCTTCGTTTAATGTACAGTATGTTCTGTTTCCGAAGGTTTCGTTTTCCACGATCCACACTGGCATGCTCGCCGTAACGACGCCGGCCATAGGACCTACCGCATTATGATGGTGGCATGAATCAAATGTGATTTCTCCTGATGTAGCCAATTTAATCGCTTCAGCTTCGTCAGCTGCGAGGCCTTCATAAATTAAACCACCGATGATTGCGCCACGTAATGGTCCGCTCATTCTATCCCATGTAATTGGAGGGCCTGCATGAAGGATTGTTTTTTTCGTCATTCCAGGTATATCATTTAATGCAACACCGATTCCAACTACTTTTGGTTGTGCCTTCTGAATTCTGTCAACAGCTTCAGCATTGGCCTTATTTATCAACTCTTGCACGTGATCATCTCCTCTACTTTTTAGTATTTAAACGCTTGAGTAATGCTAGCATTTTTGGATTTCCACCAGCTCTTGGTCTCCAGTTCATGTGAATGGTTTCAACCTTTTGAGCCTTTAAGTCATTATAAAAAGATTCCAGACCCATGTTAACCACTTTGAGGTCTTGTTTGAAAAGTTCATTAATACGACTCATCTTAAGCCTCCTTCTGTGCAAGGGCATGCATCATTTTACCCACGAGTCGAACGGCTTGTGCATTAGACGGCATTACGATGACGCCTTCCGCTTCAAGCTGTTCCTTTGATGATTCAAAGCCTTGAGGATCGCCTGATGTACCTGTGATCGATGCGACGTATACCACTGGTGCACCTACTTTAGCTTTAAGCTTGCGTACAGAATCAGCCACTTCCCCAGCAGGATTTTCATGTGAGCCATAACCGATAACCACGTCCATGAGAACGATAGCCGTACTTTCATCGATGTCTTTAAGCATTCTTTCAGTACGAGTAGAAGGATCGATCATCGGGTGAGGTCTTCCCACCGTAAACTGGTCTTCACCGAGATCTAAACACGTATGTTTTCCAGTTACATTCAGATTTTCGAGTTCATACTCTGGAGAGAGTGGGATGTTTGAATAGATGCCACCAAATTGGTTACCCAGTAATTTCATGGCTTCGTCAGCAAGTGTACCACCTGTATATAGGCCTCTTAGGAATTTTTGTGATGGTTTTAATGGTGAAATCGCCTGACTCACGATTTTAGAAACCTCTGAATCACTCATTTCAAATCCAGCGAAGTCATCAGCTGATTTTCCGTTTGCAGCAGCCACAGCTTTATAAGCAGTATCTTCCAGCGAGATACATGCAATTGCACCTGCTTTTCGAATCATTTCTAAATCGCCACCGATAAAATCCACAACAACCGGTTTAGAAGTTTCACTTACTTTTTTAAGAATCTTCTCTGCCACTTCTGGTGCTGGTGGCTTAGAAATCAGAACAATTACTTTTGTTTCAGGATCTGCGATAAGGGCATCAAATGATTGAAGCATCATCAAACCACCGATATCAGACTTCAGGTCTCTACCACCGGTACCGATGACTTGAGAAACCCCCGACCCCAGGCGATCAATCAAAGATGTCACTTCTTGTGTACCCGTTCCTGAAGCACCAATCACACCGATAGGTCCTCGTTTAACCACATTGGCAAATGCAAGTGCGATACCGTTGATAATGGCCGTACCACAGTCTGGTCCCATCATTAGGAGACCTCTATCAACTGCCTTCTGCTTTAACTTTTTCTCGGCTTCAACTGACACGTTATCAGAAAACAACATGACATGGATGTTTTCTTCTAGCAAACGATCCACTTCATCCTCTGCATACTGTCCAGCAATTGAAACAACTGCAAGGTTTAACTCTGGAATCATTCCCTTTGCTGCGCTAAGTGTCACTGGACGGTACACGCTATCCCCAGACGCCTTTTTCTGCGTCAACAGTCTAGCCACCGTCTCTACCACCTCTGCCATCACTTGTTCATCTGAAACTTCAGCAGCGATAAAAAAATCGTTTGGTGATAAGCCGTCAATCGCTTCACCGCCGAGTCCGAGATTTGATGACAATTCCTTGTTCAGCTCCGTGCCCATTCCTACGAGCACTTCAGTAACACCTTCAATTTGCTTGATTTCTTTAGAAATCAACATCAAAGTGACTGAATCGTAGTAGGCATTTTTTCGGATGTCATAAAGAACCATTTTTAAAGCCTCCTTATCGATTAAACGCTCGACTCAATAGGATTCTCTGTGCGCAATAAATGCCAAACAGAAAATCAGTACCGGAAGATGCGCCATTATTGATTACTGCAATTGCTTTTTCTCTCACATGATCGCCACAATCGCTATAAATGGTTTCGATCAAGTTTCGATGTGCTGATGCGATTCTACCCTTTGAAGCATTTTTAAGCATGGCTTCACTGACCGTCGTCGTCTTAGAAATACAGGAATTATATATTTGCTCTGTCATTTCGCGAATTCGTGTTTGGTCTTGCTTATTGATGGTGGATTCCAGATACAGTGTAATCATCATCCCCATTAAAAAATCATCCGAAGATGGTGTTAGCCCAGGACCAAAACCCACAAATCTAGGTAGAATGTTCGATAGCATTTCATACTCTTTATTTTTAAGGTGATTAACAAGTGTGATAAATACTTCTTCAATAAACTCTGTATACGTGTTATTTTTTGGAAGATTCATATGAGAGGGTTCAACCTGCAGCTGTTTTTCGAGAACTTTAATCAGTGGCAATAACCCACCATTATCTCCATTTATCAGCAACGCTTCTCTTATGATATCTGCACATTCTATAAAGATACGAGAATCGAATTTCAAAGCACTGGTCTCAAAATCCGCTTGCCATATGTCTGCCGATATGAACTCCAATTGCCAGTTGAGACGTTTGAAAGAAATTTTGCTGTCCGTTACCATAACGATGTCATCTGATACCATTTTCTTAACGACTGAACGGTTGAAGGGAGCTTGCAACGTCATCGGTGCCATCATTTTATTCTCAGAAATCAAAGTGATAAGTTCACCTTGATGATCGATTAAATTGATCACATCTTTGAAGATGGAATGCACCCTTGCTTCAAAAGGTGCTGAATCGGTCAGATAATTTTTTAAGTCTGACGCAATCATTTTTACGTGCATAGGCTCTCCTTACTTTTGGGCATCCAGTTTAATAACATCTAATATTTTTAGTGCAATGTGGACATTTAGCGACACATTTTGATCACTTAAGTCAATATTGCCAATCTCTTTGATACGTTGCATACGGTAAATGACGGTGTTGTAATGCGTAAACATCTCTTCAGAGACCTTTTTTAAGTTACAGCCACATTTATAGTACATCTTTAGAGTGTTTAGTAGTTCCGCATCCTTTTCGCGGTCATACTTCACGATATCTCCTAAAATTTCCATGAAAAACTGGACCAGTTCTGGTTGGATCGTTTCATTTGAAAGTATTCGATAGATGCCTAAATCGTCAAAGTGAAGCATGCGTTCCTTTTGATTACCAAGGGATAATTTTTGAATGGCCCGCTCTGCTTCAAGCCTACTTTTATAGAGTGAATGAATTTCTTTGTACACTCGCCCCATACCTACCAGTAGCTTAGACTCTAATCCCTCTAACTTGGCAAAGTTGACGAAATCTTTAGTGAACTGAATCATTTCACCTTTTACAAGCTCTTGGTTCATAAATGGATCAAATCCGATCATAAAAATCACGCGGTCGCTTTTGTTACCGTAGATCAGTTCACCTTTATGATAGCGCTGCATGCGTTCGACGACACTCACCAATTTGGCGTTCATTTGCTTAATAATCTGTGAATTATTAGGCGTCATTCGCACTTCTGTGGCGTTGTCTTGAACTTTCGCTAAAACCACACCATAGGCCTTCGTTTTATTGAATTCGAAGTAATTTAATTTTTCGATAGCCCTGATTCGATGACTTTCTTGATCTGATAAGAGCTCCTCGATAAATTCAATTTTGTGTTTATTTTCATTTTCATAAATAGATAATTTTTTTGCAGAGTGCAGGGCGATTAGTGACGCCGCTGCTTCAATCATAAAAAGTGTCTTTTCTGCTACTTTCTCATCAATATTCCAGATAATTACATGTCCATAGAGGACATCTCCTGAATAAATGGGAATCATCAATCGTTTGACTTCGATATCAAAGATGACATCTGTATACGCTTCAATTCCTTGACTCTGATAAACCCTTTTAAATTTACCTTGCTTTGTCGTACGCATGGATTCGATCAAATCGGTAAGTGCAATCTCTAGTCCAGGCTCACATACCAAGGTATATTCTTTAAACAGTTCTTCCGTAATTGCCACAGGTGCATCCACCACTTGATGGATCATGGTGGCAATTTCTTGAAGGTCACCACCTTTTAGCATGATTTCCTTAAGGCGATTATTAAACTGGTCGATTTGAACGAGTAAACTGGCTTGATTGTTTACGATCGTCGTGAGTACCGCCGTTATTAAATCGCTAAACGAAACCTCCTGAGGAATGGAAATAATGGGAAATCCCAATTTGTTTGATAATTCGATAACAGATGCAGGCAACTCTTCGATATAGCGTTTCATCTTAATCGCCATTCCCACGACGCCAATACTGTTCATCTTCGGAATCATTTCTCCTAAACGCTCAACATTGTCCTTTATGGAATACGCTGTCGTCATAAGAAACTCTCCAGGTTGTAGCCAGGGCATAATGTCTGGAACTTCCATAACGTTTACTTTCGTTACGCTACGGTTAAGTCCATTAAATCCGCTGATCACTTCGCAGCCCTTAAATACATCGAGCGCGATGACTTCACTTAGTTGAACTCCCATCTTATTCTGCATGGCAACCTCCTAATAACATTATACTTAATTTTCCGTAAAATATTCACGTTTCTTTTTGTTATTAGGATACAATAAAAACCGAAGTTAATCAACGAATCATTGTGTTTTAAAAACAAACAGTGCCAGTAATAAATTACTGGCACTGAGGGTTAACGGGAAGTTTGTTTTATTCTGGTAATACGACGTTTAATAAGATACCAATGATTGCTGCAAGCGCCATACCTTCAAGGCTAAGTGACAGTGCGCCGATAGTGATCGGAAGTACTGCGCCACCTAAACCTAAAACAAGGATAACAGCAGCGATAATAAGGTTTCTAGACTTTGTAAAGTCAACTTGGTTTTCAACGAGTGTTCTAGCGCCGATCGATGCAATCATACCGAAGAGTACGATTGAGATACCGCCGATGATTGCTGTTGGAATCGTAGAAATTAATGAACCGAGTTTAGGGATAACACCAAGTAACATCGCAAATACTGCAGCGAGTTGCATGATTTTAGGATCCCATGCTTTAGTAAGCGCAAGTACACCTGTATTCTCAGAATAAGTAGTATTTGCTGGTCCACCGAACATCGCAGAAACTGATGTCGCGATACCATCGCCCATTAATGTTCTTACGAGACCTGGTGATTTTAAGAAGTCTTTTTTAACAGTTGCACCGATGGCGATTACGTCACCGATATGCTCAACCATCGTAGCAAGTGCGATAGGCGCAACAACTAAGATGGCTTCAAGGTTAAATTTTGCAAGTGAGAAACCAGGCATACCCACCCAACCAGCTTCTTGAACAGCAGTAAAGTCAACTTTACCGAGTACAACAGCGATAAGGTAAGTCGTAATCAAACCAATGATAACTGGAATGATTTGTAAGAACCCTTTTGCAAATACGCTGACCGCTGTTACCACACAGAATGCGATTACTGCTAATAGCCAGTCGGAGGACGCCATGCTTACTGCAGTTGGCGCAAGTTTAAGACCGATAACAATGATGATCGGACCAGTTACAATTGGTGGGAAAAACTTGACGACTTTTTCAGTACCGAAAATTTTAATAAGTGCAGCGAGAATCAAATAAATTAAACCTGCTACGACGATACCACCACGCGCATACTCGAGACCATGTGTTTCAGCAACTGCTAAAATCGGTGCGATAAATGCGAATGAAGAGCCTAAGAATGCAGGTACTTGACCTTTAGTGATCAAGTGGAAAAGAATTGTACCAACGCCTGCTAAGAATAATGAAGCCGATACGTTTAAACCTGTGATGATCGGAACGAGTACTGTTGCACCGAACATTGTGAATGTGTGTTGAAGCCCCAATGTTAAAAATTTACCCTTGCTTAACTGGGTAACGTCTTGGATTGCATGATCATTAACTGCCATAAAAACCCTCCCCTATTTTGTTCTTCTCCGTTAACCTAATTTCTTTATTTTAGCGAACCCATGCCTAAACATGAGAAACACTCGCTAACGCGGTTTGCATTTCATCTTCTTATTATATTATAAACTTTTGTAATATGAAATCTCATTATTGTAATAGACTAAATATTTATCATTTCGTAATATTTTATTTGGTGCTAGGCACTAATAGGTTCAGCCGATTCTTGGCATGCGATTTATTTTCGAATCGATTGATTATTTTGTATCCGTTCTTGTGCAAGGTTTACAGCCTTTTGGATGCCTTCGTAACCGGTACATCTGCACAAATTACTGCTTAACCAATCATTTTTTACTGATTCATCAGCTTCAGGATGGGATTCTAGAAGTGCATAGGTGTTCATAATAAACCCTGCCGTGCAATAACCGCACTGAAAACCGCCCATTTCGTGATAGGCCTTTTGGACTTCTGTATCTTTAAGGCCTTCAACTGTGATCACCTTCTTACCGATGGCTTCGACGGCCAATACCAGGCATGACTTAACTGGTATCCCCTCTATCAACACGGTACACGCACCACAATCACCATTTTCACAGCCACCTTTTGGTCCCATGACCCCCGCCTGCTCTCTCAAAACTCTAAGCAGCGTATCACCTGGTCGCAATACAACTGGGAACTCTTCTCCATTTACATGGAGTAACGCTTCACTTAATCCGTGTATGACGATCATGAGATCACCTCCAGCCATTCAGTTAGTGCACTTTTCAGTAGATGGTTTCTATAGTCTGCAGAGCAACGGTCGTCTGATTTTGCCTGACCATTGAAAGTTTCCATAAGTGCCTCAGGTAACTGCCCAATCGAATTGAACTTCGCAATCGGCATCGTCGTATATACAGGGAAACTGGCGAAACCAGACAGTCCAACTGTAACGATTTCGTCGTTTGCCATCACCACCAAGTGAACAGTGGGATAATCTACGCCGATGGATTCAGTAAACCGTTTGTGGAAAGCCCATTTAGGATGACGTTTCGGGAGTACGATCTGATAAAGCAATGCGTTATTCGTTAAGAGCATACGTTTATCAAAAACTTCGCTAAGTTTTTTTCTGATGCGCTGCCCATTTTGAAGAAGAACAACTTCAGCGTCCATTCCGATTAAAGGCAATACGGCTTCCCTGTAAGGTAATCTGCCACATAGATTACCACCGATGGTCAAAACGTTACGAATCGTACGGTCAGCTATTTTCGCACAGACTCTAGCAAGTAAGCTTTCAGGCATCTGATCGATAATGACATTAAGCGGGACAGCAGCACCGATGATATATTCATCGCTCATTTCAGTGACCTGTGTCAACTCATGTATGCCCTTTATATCGATCAATGCATTGGTTTGTAATTTGTTTTGGCGAAGCGCAGATACAATTTCAGTACCTCCAGAATAATAAGTAAACCTATCACCTTTTTCGGTCAACGCTGTCACACACTGACTAAGCTCTTCTACCGATTCAGGTTTATAGTAGACTAAATCCGCTGTTATAATCATCGTTTGACCTCCTGCGCTTTTTTCCAAAGGCGTTCTGGTGTTATGGGGATTTGACTGACTGTGTTACCTGCTACGCGCGATAATGCATTGGCGATAGCGCCTGGCATACCGATGACCGACTGTTCACCAAGTCCTCTGGCACCGAATGGACCATCATACTGAGGCGACTCTAAGAACTCCACTTCATATTTTGGGGCTTCTGTCATCCGCATGATTTTATAATCGCGAAGACTGTCGTTGCTGATTTGTCCTCGGGTGTTCCATTTAAAACCTTCAAAAACGGTATACCCGATACCCATGGCCATCCCGCCGATGATTTGACCTCGGGCCATCTCGGGATTCACAACCTTCCCCACGTCAATACAACAAACAGCCTTGTTTATTTTATAGTGATAGGTTCTCAGATCCACTTCAATTTCCACACCTTCAGCACCCAAAGTCCATTCTAAATCAGGATGTCCTTCGCCAGTGAGCGAATCAATATCGGTGAGTCCTTTTGCGATATATTTGCCCACGCCGATCACCTGTCCTCTAATGGCATTGCCGTTTGGATACACATAGCCTAGTGCGATCTGTGACATGGATAGGCCATGCTCCGGTTCATCCTCCACAAACACGCGTCCATCAGCCACGACGAGATCACGCGGTGGTACTCGTAATACCTCAGATGCCGTTTGTTTAAACTGAGCAATCGCGTCTTCACAAGCTTCAATCAAAGCGACGCCTGCCATCATGAGTCCTCTACTGGCAGCTGTCGCCCAATCACTAGGTGAGATTCGCGTATTGACTTCAAGCTCAACGTGAATTTTATCTAGAGGTAGCTTAAACATCTCTGCCGCAATTTGAGTGAGTCCCGTTTTCGTTCCCTGACCGATTTCCACCACACCTGTGTGCACGTTTACGCTTCCATCGGCGTTAAAGGTGACGATGGCACCTGCATCGGTATTCGTCGGCATAGCCGGCGCTTTCCATAGGCCACTGATACCTTTAGTGAGGACGCGGTGCTCATCAAGTTTGATAACTTCACCGATATTGCCACCTAGGAGCGCTTCTACGCGTAGTAAACAGGTTTCTAGATCACCCGTACTCCTGTTGAGCTTACTTTGCCCTGGCGTCGTATCTCCAGGTTTAATGGCGTTAATCCGCCTAAACATAGCTGGGTCCATGTTTAGCGATTTAGCTAATAGCTCCATCCCACTCTCTATGGCGAAGCCCATTTCTATATGACCAAATCCCCTATATGCGGTTGCAAATGGTAGATTCGTATAAACACAAAGCGAATCACATGAGACATTATCAACGCGGTAAGGTCCCGTACATGAAATGGCAGCCGCACGACTTACATTGACAGCATAATCTGCATAGCCACCACTATTAAAGGCATAGTAAAGGTCCATAGCCGTTAGCTTCCCTTCAGCATCGGCACCCATCTTCACTTTTGCCGATAAACCGATGTGCCCTGGAGACGTTACCAAATCCTCTTCCCTGCTATTTACTAGCTTAACGGTTCGTCCACCCACTTTTTTAGAGAGGATATAGGCGAGTCCCTCCAGCTGGATGCCCGCTTTACCACCAAATCCACCGCCCACCAGTGGTGCTTTAACCACGAGTTTGCCAGGATCGATTTTAAAAAAGGTGCTCATAAGTCCCTTCACTACAAATGGCGCTTGTGTACTGGAGGTAATCAAGATATCACCTGACGATTTAATTTCTGCGATGGCGATGCGTGGTTCCATGGCCACGTGATCACCTGGTGGAATATGAACCTCCGTTTCGATGATATGCGTCGCATTTTTAAAACCAACTTCGATATCGCCTTTTCTGATGCGCGTACGATTGGCGATATTCGTGCCTGGCTCTGGATGGATGGGCGGAATATGACTGTAATCTGCCATGTGCTCATGAATAACGGGTGCACCCTCTGCTAATGCTTCTACCGGTGATAATACAGGTTTTAATACTTCATACTCAACCTTAATGAGATCACGGGCTTTACAGGCTTGACGATACGTGCTCGCCACGACGGCTGCTACGACTTCACCATAATAACGAACCACCTCTCTCGCGATGGGTGGTTTGTCACATAAATAGAGACCAAGATTTTGATTAAAATCCTCTCCCGTTATAACGGCTTTTACGCCCGGTTGTTTTAGTGCTTCAGAATAATCGATTTTAATGATGCGCGCATAAGCATGTGGGCTCGTTTTTAAAGCGCCATGTAGCATGTGCGCAGAGTGATCATCGTTTGCATAACGAATACTGCCCCTTACTTTATCCGGGCCTTCTTTTCTCAGTGGTGATTTACCGATTTGCTGCATCTCATTCATAATTCCTCCTGAATTATCTATGACTTGCGTATCGACCTCTAAACTTACTGATATCATCTAAACTCAATCCCATTTGAATGATGCCTGGCTCATCAGTCCTAGCAAGACCGACGAATTTGAACACCTTGCCATCGATGTCACGGACCATCATGGCTTGCGCGACGCGATGCTTAGGATTTTTTAAGATAGCATAAAATGGATAGGCTTGTGTTTCAGGATTATCCTCAATGGTGAATCCAATCCCCATGGGGTTATTAGATAAAACGGTGACACCCTTCCCGTTGGTGATGTAGAACTCAGAAATCCCCGTCTGTTTAGAAAATTCCACTAAAAAGGCGTTATCGATTTTTTTGCCCTTCATAATCGCTGCTAAATGTTCGCCGGTTTCAAACAACTCCACATTTAAAGCATCATCAAACTTCTTAACGAAAGCGTTAAGCTTGTTCGATACGCCTTTGATCGTCTGCGCGAGCACTGCATTATCCCGCGTTTTATGACGATGAACTTCTACATCTCTTCCCGCTTCTTCTGTGGCGCGTTCAGACTCGGCAGCGATACCAGCCAGTTTGTCCACGTTGCTGGCGAGTGTTTCTGTCGCCAGTAATTGCTCGTTGATGCTCAGCGTTATATTTTTGATAAATGAAAGCATGCCTTCGGCACCTTTCACCATGTCATTAAGATTTTCGACCGCTTGAGTGTTCGCATTTTTAAGTGCTGTGGTCGTCTCCACACTGGCGTTGATTTCATTAACCACAGATCCCATGGAAAGCGCAACCTCGCGGATGCGTCCTTGAATATCCGTGGCAAGCCTTGAGCTTTCATCAGCTAGCTTCGTTACTTCGTTAGCAACGACAGCAAAACCTCTACCCGCTTCACCAGCACGCGCGGATTCGATGGAAGCATTAAGCGCTAGAAGATTGGTCTGCTCTGAAATTTTAGTAATGCCTGACGTCATGTTTTGAATCATTTCAAACAATTGTTCAAGCTGAATGACTTGATTCATGGCATTCGATAGCTTATCGGAAATCACATCGATGCCGTCTAGTGCTTCTAAAATCGTGCTACGACCTGTTTGGATCGTTCTTAGCGTTTCTTCAGTCACTTGCATATAATCCTGACTGTCATTGGCCATTTGATCGTTTGCACTTTGAAGCTCCTCTGAAACAGACGCGTTCTCCATGGATGCCCCGGCGATATCGTGCGAGTGATGCTTGATGGTGCGAATTTGCTCCTCGATCATCGTCATATGCTTGAGTGAATCATCTGAATTTGACTGTAGCATATGAGATTGCTTTGCAAGGTCCAGCTCTGACTGTAGCATGTTAAAAAGCCAATCCTTCATGGTCTTTTGAAGCTTCATGATCGCTGATTCAAGTTCACGACTTCTTCCACTAACCAATTTCTGATCGCATTCAGCTAAGAAATTTCCCTGTGCATATTTCTCCAGTAACACTTTTAAAGCCCCATCATCCTTCCTCTGACGCCTATTGATGAACACTAGTACGCCAATCCAAAACAATGATGCACAAACCACACCTAATATCAGCATAAAACCTCCCCTTATTTATCCTGCTAAAACCCTCTCGGTATCATACGCACCGCTTCTATGGACTCATACCCAAAAGCGATTTCAATTAACGTCTCTTCAGTGAAAGGACGCCCTAAAATTTCAAGCCCTATCGGCACACCTATCGGCGCTTCCTCACTTGGCTCAGAAAAACCTGCTGGTACACAGATGGATGGATAGCCCGTCACACTGCTTAGTACGCCATTTCGCTCTAGCTGTGAGCTCCCAGCCTTACACACCAACTGCTTTTGGTGAGGATAAACCATCGCTACGATGCCTTCTCTCTTAAAGATTTCATCCAAATGATTTCTCACGTCTTCTTGAGAGGCGATTCTTTTTTGGTAAGCCTCAGTTGATGTTGACAATGTCAGCGCTTCTTCGATATTTGATCTCACGCCTGGATGTGTTAAACCACTATCATAAATAGCTTGCATATCACGATATGGCATATGCGCTGGCAGTGTCTGTAAATACTGATTGAGATGGTCCTTAAAATCGTGTAGATGAACACTGACTTCTTTTACCAGATGGCCTGTGTCGATGGCATCCTCCAAGTAGATAATTTCAGCCCCAGCATGCTTCATCTTTTCGATAGCGTGATTTACAGCGCGGTTGGTTGAATCATGCCACGCTTCAGCGCCAAATAGTGATTTTAAAATGCCAATGCGCTTTCCACTTAAACCATTTGGATCAAGGTGCTTCGTATAATCGTCGATTTTATAATCATTTTGTCCTTTGGTAATCGGGTCTTCTGGATCGTAGCCTTTCATAATTTCCAGCGCAATCGCTGCATCTGCAACAGTACGCGTGAGTGGCCCTGCTGTATCCTGTGTATAAGAATAAGGCACGATGCCACTGCGGCTTAAGAGTCCTAAGGTAGGTCGGATGCCAACTAAGTTGTTAGCAGATGCCGGTGAGCGAACCGAGTTGATGGTGTCTGTTCCAAGTCCCAGTAACGCATAATCTGCCGCCATGCCAGCGCCTGTTCCGCCACTTGATCCACCTGGCGTTCTGGTGAGGTCGTAAGGGTTATAGGATTGTCCTAAAACAGAGCTGACCGTTTCTCCCCAGATGGCAAATTCGTGTAGATTTGCTTTCGCCACGACGATTCCACCCGATTTTAGAATTTTATCTAAAATAAATGCATCCTTCTCTGGAATAAAACCTTTGAGTGTCATGCTTCCCGCTGTGGTTTCCATGCCTGCTGTTTCAAAGTTGTCTTTGACCAGCACAGGTACACCATGTAGCGGACCGATGAGCCCTTTCTCTTTTAATAGCAAATCCATTTTTTCTGCTTCTTCAAGGGCATTTGGGTTGATCATGATCACAGCCTTAATTTGATCATCAAATGTTGCGATACGATCCAAGTAGTACTGCGTTAATGCCTTGCACGTTATCGTTCCTTCCAACAATGCTTTATGGTATTTTTCAATCGTCATTTCACGACAACTCATCTCAGTCATGATATCCTCCTAAATAATGCGCTTTTATGTTAAGTGCACATAGTTCTTCTATATACCATATTACACTAATTTAACAAAACTTCGTTATAAAAATCAACCCTTTTAACTTCAAATATTTGTTATAACATTACAACCACGAAAAAAGCCCTAATGAAGTGGATTGCTTCACTAGGACTTTTTTAATATTACGAGCACTTTACTAGAAGTTCACCACGTTCGCTGGTGGAAAAACGACGATTAAGAGCATTTTAAATCTTTCTTTTGCTAAAAGTGCATGTGGAACACCTGCTGGCATTACGATGGTTTCTCCAGCCTTAACATTAAAGACGTCTTCACCTATCGTGATTTCAGAAACGCCATCCAGTATATAGACCATGGCATCACCATGCGATGCATGTGAGCTGATTTCCTCGTTTTGGTCAAATGCGAAAAGCGTCATGTTCATATGCTTATTTTGGGCGAGTGTTCTGCTGACCACTTGGCCGTCTTGGTAATTAACTAAATTAACCATTTCTAAAGGGGTTGAAAAATCGATATTTTTAATCATTTGGCTCATGTTTTCCTCCATAGGGTTTATTATTCATACGACTCTTATAAGTTTAATATACCCTATAGTGGCCAATTAATCCGTCACAATGGTTACTTTTTACAAAGCAACACTTATTCACCTAAAAACGAAAAATGCATATAGTCGTTACTCATGGACCAAGCATCGCCACCCCATGAAAATCCATATTTTTTAAAAGCCGTCACCACGTCACCATACGGTTTGATGGAAAATGGATTCTCGCCTGGTTTCCAAAACGAACCTGCCACGATCGTCCCATCTTTTCGAATCATGTAATTCTCGTTTGCATTAATGTCGATAGCAAGTCCCCAGCGATGCTCTGATGTAGGACTCTGACGCCACGAATAGCCACCGATATCCTTAATCGGATACTTTTCAGGACCTTCATAAATTTCTTTGAAAATCTGTTTCACGGTTTCCGCGATGGCCTTATTTACCATCACGCTTCGTTTTCCAGGCACCTTTGAGCCCGATGCCGTTAGCACCCAGACATCCACTGTCACCATGGTCATCGCTGCCTTCGCAATCTCAGCGGTGGCATACTTTGGCGCTTCAGCAGATCCAAATACCAGTGCATATTTAACAGAATTATTACCTAGTTTAACCATTAACTGCTCAGGAGTTAGGAACTCACGGTCATTTCGATAACCCCCTCTAGAGGTGGTGTTATACTGCCATAGATTACTGGAAAGGTCACTGGATGCTTTTGCACGCTCGCACATATAATCGTAAGCGATTTGAATATAAGCAACCGCCTCTTCACTGGTGATATATGCTTTTGGATCTAATACATCGCCCTCAGTTTCACTAATAATACCTGCCGTCATCATGACATAGATGGGTTTCATCGCCCATAGACTCAACTGGTTAGCGTCTTTAAAGCGCGTTTGAATCGCATTTACGGCATCAATCGCCTTCGGATCCAGTGTCGCATCACTTTCATCAAATCCCACTAACATTTCATGGAGCATGACGAAGAGCTCTTCTCTCGTAATCAATCCGTCTTTATGAAACTCCTTTTTTGAATGCGTTGTGGCGATTTCGTACAGCGAGCTCTTATTTGCCGTCGGTGTTTCTACTGAAGAATTCCAGTTCCATCTACTCGACCAATCATCAGCAAAAGCAGGTGAACCACCAACCATGGCTATGATCGTCAACATCACTAATCCTTTTTTTAGTAACCACTCTATTTTTTTCATACATCGCTCCTCATCAAATCCAGTAACCATAAGCAAATTCATTTTCATTTTGTAATGATTACTTTATCTTAACATTTTTGAGGTAACTGAAAAACCCGCTTAGCCTATATAGTGCCTAATCGGAACGATGTAGGGACCAAAGTCCCTCGGTTACTTCTCCACCCAAATCGCTATCGCCGCTTTAATGTCGAGAATCGATGACCCCGACATGGAGAACTCGTCGAGTCCCATTTCAAGTAAGGTCTCTGTGGCGCGCAGGTCCCCCGCCATTTCACCACACATGCCACACCAGATCCCCGCCTCATGCGCGGCGTCGATGGACATTTTAATCAGTCTTAATACCGCGGGATTCATAGGATCATAGAGGTGTGAGATATTTGCGTTCATGCGGTCGACTGCCAACGTGTACTGGATGAGGTCATTGGTACCAATACTGAAAAAGTCCACTTCCCTCGCCAGTTGATCTGCAACGATCGCAGCAGATGGAATTTCGATCATGATGCCCACCGGAATCTCAGCATTAAATGCAAGTCCCTCTGATTCGAGTTCAGCCTTACATGCGTTGATGATGGCTTTCGCCTCTAAAATCTCGTTTACGTTACCGATCATCGGTAGCATGATTTGAACGTCACCATGAGCACTCGCTCTTAATAGCGCCCTAATCTGCGCTTTAAATAAATCCACATGTTTAAAGCAAAGTCTGATGGCGCGAAGTCCTAAGAACGGATTCATCTCAGCATCGATGGGCAGATAGCTCAGCTGTTTATCGCCACCGATATCCAGCGTTCTGATGACCACCGGTTTTCCAGCAATACGTTCAGCCACCGTTTTATAAATCTGGTACTGCTCTTCCTCCGTCGGCGCTGCATCGCGGTCCATAAATACGAACTCTGTTCTAAAAAGTCCGATGCCATCGCCGCCATTTTCAAGTACAGCGTCCAGGTCCTTCACAGAGCCGATGTTACCTGCGACGAGGATTTCTCTGCCATCCGCATAACTGAAATGACTATTTTTATAGTGTTTCATTTCCTCGCGTTTTTTGAGGAAGGCTTGTTTTATGCCGTCATACTTAGCGACTGTATCAGTATCTGGGGTCAAATAGATTTCACCCATTAGTCCATCGACGATGATGGGCATCCCATCAGCCACTAATGAGGTAATATTTCCCGTACCAACCACCGAGCATATTTCTAAGCTTCTGGCCATAATGGCACTGTGCGACGTAAAACCACCGATGTCCGTTACAAATGCGATGACTTTATCGCGATCTAGGCCAGCAGTGTCAGAGGGGGTCAAATCGTGTGCCACGACGACCGTATTTTCAGGCAGATCGGAAAAATCATCTGAAATGCCTAAAAGATTCCGGATAATGCGATTGCCCACGTCCTCGATGTCCGCGGCGCGTTCCCTCATGTAGTCGTTATCCATGCTTGCGAAGAGGTTTTTATAAAAGCCCTTCACCTGCTCTGTCGCTGCCGGCGCACGTAATCCGTCATTTTCGATGGCTTCCATAATGGCACCTGCAAACTCTGGATCCTCTAAGAACATGGCATGGCTGTCGAATACCATGGCTTCATGCTCGCCCATGCTCTTCAGTGCCTTTTCCTTTAAAACGCCTATTTGCGCTTTTGCGTTTTCGACGGCTTTCTTAAACCCAGCCAGTTCTTCCACACGGTCAGTGGATGGCGTCGGATCGATCACGATTTCTTGATGCTTTAATATCCTAACGGTTCCTATCGCGATGCCTTTTGATGCTGCAATCCCCTTAATCATTTGTTGCCCCCTTATGGTCACTTAAATTTATAATTCGTAGGTCGTTATAAAACGCGTCATGATTTCCATGACTGCGTCAAAATTTCTCGCATTAATGAGCTCATAAACCCTTTGGACATTACCTGTGAGTACGCGTAATAGGTTTAGCGTCTGAAAAGGCATGCGCTCATGCTGGCTAGCGATGTTTAGAAGCACCAGCTGACAGACCTCCTTATCCCAAATAATCGGATGCTGTAACACGCATATGGCGATCTTAGGCGTCGTATCCGCTGGCAGGAGGTTATGTGGAAGCGCCACAGCGTTTCCGCGTTCGGTTGAGGACCAATCCTCACGTTTGATAATCGCCTCGATTACCCCTGAATCATGTTCTGGATCCGATTCTAAAAGCGCATTGCTTAGAAAATCCAGTACCTCTTCTTTATTATGGGCTTTGAGACCAGAAAAAAAGAGCTTTCGATCAAAATGCGAAAGAAACTGAGAGGATTCCAGCTGGCGGTTAGTAAAATAACGCTTTAGACGCTGAATATCCCCTTCAGTAAAGAAAAAATTGACGCGAAGCACGTCGATTTCCACTGAAAACTGTACCGAAGGAATATCGGTGATGATGACATCATAGCCAGATAAATCAAGGTATTCGAGCTCGTAAATTTCAGCGGAATGAATACGCTCTATATAGCTACCAAATGAAGCATTTAAAGCTTCCACGAACAAATCCACCGCATTTCTACCGCTAGATAAAACGATCATGATCCTGGATTTCACATTTGAAAAGAGCGTATGGTAAAACTGATAAAAACGGTAGCTGAGATAGGCGATTTCAGTCTCTTGTACTGGTAGGCCTAATTGCTCTGAAATCCAGTCACTGGCGATAACGGCGTATTCAAAAGACGGATTGCTTCCCTTGCTTTCAAGGATCCCTACATCCCTTTTCTCAAGGCCGTATTTCAAACGGTAAAACATCCCTCTTAAATGTTTGGCCATGGCCACTTCTAGCTTGTCTTCCAGAAATGGAAGCCCTAGCTTTTCCTCTAAATAGCTGAGGAGCCGTTTGCTATAATCCATGTAAAGCGCTTCTCTGAGGACGGAGAAGGGTTCCTCTTTCATCATGTTCCGCCTCGAAATAATGAAGATGGCCATAAAGGCGATTTCGCGTTCGGGTATATGACCAATCTCATCCCACATGTCCTGATAAAAGGCTTTCGCAATCTCGTATTCAACCTTGCTCGGCAGATTAAGGGTGTCTTCATCCGATAAGATGATGAGGTGCCCCTTTGAGCGCCTGAATTCTGAAACCGTAACGAGTTTAACCAGTTTTCTTAAGGAGTTCGTGGACATGGACACGCCATAGCTGAGTAAGAGCTTTACGATTTTTTCAGTCATCAATTTGGCATCATATTTATAAAGCGGTGGATGCATCAAGTCATCGATGTTATTCATGTCCTCATCGGCATCTAAATAGTCCACCAATGCCACTCGGAAATGCATCTCCTTCCCCACGATCTTAAGTCCATATTTTGCCCGATGCTCTATACGCAAATGATAGGTTTTTAGTAGTCGTCTCGCTTCACGTAAATCCTTCGATAAAGTGACCCGGCTAATAAAAAGCGCTTCCATCAGTTGCTCCATTTTAAGGTGGGTTTCGCTCATCAATAGGCGTCTGACGATGTACTCCACGCGTTCGGAAGCCTCATTTGGAACCCAATACGCATCCAGGTATTTAGCATTAAACGTCTGCATAAACACTCTAAATTCGTTTTCATCCATTATTTCTAAGGTGTAGCCGCTCCCTGTCTTCGAAAGGATCTTCGCGCCACCCGCAATTTTCAAGATGTCGTTAACGACACTCATGCTGTTTCGGACAGTCTTAGGAGATGTGCCTAAGATGACCGCTAAAAGCTCACTGCTTAATGGTCTTTGTGCGTTGATCAAGTGTTTAAGGATTAGTATTTCCCTTTTGCCAAGTTGATGAATCATAGGTGCCCCCTATAGCGCGATGGCTTGATTTTCATCTGTGGGGAGCAAACGCTTGGTCAAAAGGATCCCCTTCGACATCAGCACTTTACAGTCCGTTACATCTTTACTGGAAAGTGAAAGCCGTTCGCTTAATTCCAATTCTGTCGGTTTTGAACTAAGATTACCCAGATTAGCTTCAGTGATACTTACACCTTGCTGAATCAGCTCGATAAGCTTCCCTGGCGTCTTTATAATCAATAAGACGCGTTGTCCTTCATAAACCCCTTGCTTGATGCGTTCTGCAGCCTTTTGAACTGTGAGGACAGAGAGACTGATGCCGTTTGGGGTTGCTAGCTTTAATGACATTTTTATCAGGTCTGAACGACTGGCTTCATCATCCACCACCATGATTCGCGTAGCACCTAGGCTATGGGTCCATATCATGGCCACCTGGCCATGGATTAGTCTGTCGTCTATACGGACGTGAATTAAAGACATAGACACCTCCTCACTTATAGTTCATCCGCTTCATTAATGATGATTTCACTGTCGTTAACATAGTGCATGTGCGCTCGCGCCATTTGGATCTCTTCTCGAATCTGAGCTTCCGTCAGGGGTTGTTCATCTGGGTAGAGCATCAGCGATAAGATCAGCGCCAGGTTACCTCCTGCAATCAGATGCATCTGATGCGTATTCAAATAAGGATAAAAGAGCTGTGTCGTGCTGCCCTGACTGATGTCGGTAAACACCAGCACCTGGTCTGAGGTTTCAAGGCCATAAAAGAACTGCTTTAACGCTGCGCTAATACCCTCTAAATCGTTTTCTACACTATAAGCACTTAGCGATGGACGTGGACCTAAAATCCACTCGATCGTGTGTTTTAAGCCTTCTGCCATTTTTCCGTGCGTTGCCAATACGACGTATCTCATAACCCGCCTCCGTGTATGCATGTTTATTATACTATACACTAAATATTTAACTAAACATACGTTTTTAATGTATCATTAAGGTCATTTGCTTTAATTTTTCAAACAAAATAGCGTGTTAGCCATTCATCAAAATGAAGTGCCATCACGCTATAATAAAACTTAACACATGCCTTAGCTTTCAGGTGTGTAAATTGCTTCCTCTATTTTGCCTTCTTTGTTGAAGATATAAAATTGATCGTTTTTGCCAAACGTAAAATCGTCATCTGGCGGGTTATTGATGATGCTTTTTGGAGGTTCAGACGCCTTTTCAACTGCCATGGAAAAGTTCTTAGCATCAAACATGATGTAGTAGGTTTTAGCCGTATTCACACTATAATACTGTGTGGCATACAACTGATCATCCAACCGGATATATTCGATAACTGACATGAGCTGATCGTCTTGGTAGTTTTCATAGTGTAAAGCATCCTTTTTCTCATCATAAGTCCCTTCGGATTTATAAAGGGTGTCAGAGTTGCTTCCCTTATATGAGAGTGTGAAGTCGTCGCCGCTCTTATCATACTTGAAATCGATATTACCTAAAATCGCAGCTGCCTCTGGTGACTGGATAAAGTTGATCGAGACGAGTTCCAGATCTAGCATGGCTGGTCCCATAAGTTCCATAATCATCATGAGGTTCTTTTCGTCTGCTGAAATTAAATCAGAGGTATTCGTAAATATCGGACTTTTAATGCTGATAAATCGGTTGACTGAATCGACGACAGGGATTCCGGTCATTTCAGATTCAACCACGTCTCCCAGCGTTGGCGCCTCAGTTTCTTCAGTTTCCACTTCCGTCTCGCCCACGGTACTCGTTTCCGTTTGATTCGACACTTCTTCGTTACTGTCATCGGAAGAGCTGCCGCACCCCACTAGAACCACCATTAAAGCAAGAAGCAATACACCCATTTTCATATGATTTCTCAAGTAAAACACCTCACTTTCAACCCATTTGTACCCTAATTGTTAATAATAAATCAAAATACTTTATGTGCATTGAAGTGAAAAGCCGTTTATGGTATTCTGTTCACTAGAATATGGAGGACGAATGAATGAATGAATGAACAATTTGCGATTCAAAAACGCGTATCTAGACGTAAATACGATGATCAATGCTTAAGTGCTGCGCATCAATCTTTAATAAAACAAAAGATTACCACCTATAACCACGAGTCTGGTTTAACTATACAGCTGATAGAGGATGGTAGCATCGCATTTAATGGCCTCGCTAAAAGCTATGGCATGTTTAAGGGCGTTCGGTCATTAATCATTTTAAAAGGCGCAACATCCGATGTTCATCTGCTAGAAAAGACTGGCTATTACGGTGAACTTCTCGTATTATATGCCACCACACTCGGGCTTGGTACATGCTGGGTAGCCGGTACTTTTGATCGAAAAAATCCGATTTTCAAATGTGATGCCGACGAGCAAATCACTTGTGTCATCACCATAGGGACCACTCCTGATACCCTCTCCAAGGGGGAATCCTTTATCAGAGGGCTATCCCATCGAAAATCAAAGCCTGCTGAAGCGTTTTACACGGTCATCGATAAAAATATCACGTTACCGAAGTGGTTTCATGAAGGCATCGAAGCAGTGATGTTAGCGCCGTCTGCTGTCAATAGCCAACCCGTACACTTTTCTGTGACGCGCTCAGATGATGAAAGCGCATTACAGGTTCAGGCTTCTGTACACGGAAAAAGAACCACCGACAAAATCGATTTGGGCATCGCAAAATGCCATTTCGAAATCGCTGCCGGCGGCTCATTTACCCTAGGAAATCCAGGGACATTTTATAAAGAACACACTGATAATTAAACTCTAAACATTTCCTCCACCTTAATGTCAGGGTGGTGATAACGTCCCTTTTGGGACGTTTTTTTTCCGTATTGAATCGCTTTCACAGGACAGTAATTGATACACGCTAAGCACTGAACGCAGCCTTTGTTCCAAAAGGGTTTGCCCTCGTTCATGACGATGGTTCCTGAATTACAGACTTTATAGCATATCTCGCAGCCGATACAGGTTTCCTGGACCCAAAAAGGACTTGCGTCGAGCGCATACTTGTTAAAAAACTTTCCGATCACATCTGTTCTTAGATGAGGGAAACGCCCTTTTTCCACGTCGAACGTATTGCTCACTCGATTTTCGATTTTAGTTGATACCACTTCCAAGCGCTGTTCTACCCTTAGCAGCATTTCGCTTTGGACCTCAGGTGGTTCAACATCGCCCATGATCATGTAGTTGGATGGCATCACCACGGTAAATCCACTATTAAGTGTGCCCAAATTCCCATTTGAAAAACGTATTTTACCGATTATTTGCTCCAGCTGTGTCATGGCGTTGCCGATATTGGCACCGCATGTGATCACTGCTGTCACATAGTTAGAATGATAATCGTTAAAGACGACCTTTTTGATAAACTCCGTCACCATTTTAGGCAACGCCCATGAATAAATCGGAAAAACCCAAATAATGGGTTCCGCTGTTTTCAGCTCATAGACAAAGTTTTCGCGTTTCATCGCATCTGCGATGGAAACAAGCGGTTGATTTAACTTTTCGGAAAGCTTTTTTGCCACATACAGAGTGTTTCCTGTTCCAGAAAAATAAAATATCATTTAAACCTCCTTCAAGTTAAAGTCTAGCTTATGTCTACCGATATTATTTATATAATCAAATTCATTATAACTTATTTTCTCATAAATGTTATCTTGTTTTTTCTTTAGGAGTTCATTATGCGATTCAAACCATTAGATTCACTCATCAGTGATGACATTCTCGCCGAAAATATCGTAAACATCAACAGTCAGACGCTGCTTAAAAAGAACACAAAGCTAACCGCTAAGCTGGCTGAGCGTATAAAGGGCCTCGGCTTCAACTCGGTCTACGTCAAAACGCCTGAAGAGGACGCCTTGATTGAGGAAGAAGTAAAGGACATCATTAATCCAGAAATCCGACGCAAGGCGATTTATGATATAAAAGAATGCGTAGACATCTTTAAAGACGGGCTGTCCAAGCAAAAGCAACAGCTCATGTATGGCGATGCTGGTCAAGCGCTGATCAAGACGATAGATAGCGTAGCAGAAAGCTTGATCGACGAACTTCTGAATTCGGACGATTTGAAGATTTCCATCATGGACATCAAGACTGAAACGCATTATATGTATGAGCATGCCATCAATACAGCAGTTTTGGCCATTATGCTCAGTGTGAAATCAGGCCTTAGCTCTAAGGATATGAAAAATGTCGCCATCGCTTCGTTACTGGCGAACGTCGGTTATACACAAATATCGCCCGAAATCTATGATCATGAGAATCCGTTAACGCGCGAACAACAGGAAATCATCAATACACACCCTAAGGTCGGCTATGACATCCTGGCCAACAACACAAATCTCAATGCCCATATTAAAAGCATCGTCATCCAGCACCATGAACGCATTAACGGCAGTGGTTATCCATTTGGACTTAAAAGCGCCGAAATCCATCCGCTGACGAAAATCGTCATGCTCGCTGATGTCTACGATGCCATGACCTCAGACCGGAAACACCGTAAGGCGTTTGCCCATAATGAGGTGCTGGAGTACATCATGGGAAATGCGGGCACACTTTTCGATTTCGATCTCGCCAACACGTTCTCACGTTGTATTATCCCCTATCCTGCAGGTTCCTATGTAAAGCTTTCAAATGGCATTAAAGCCATCGTCATCAGAAACAATCCCTCGCATCCCTTAAGACCGGTTCTAAGAGCCTTCTCTATCCATGGTTTACTGGACAATTCACCCGAGGGATACATCGATCTGATGGAAAAGCATAATCTCACCATCGAATGTATCCTCTACGAGTAAACCTCCTATTTATTTTCCGACGATTTTATTTACCGACGATGGAAACCTCACGGAACTTCACCATCGGCGAATATCCCATCAAATAAAAGATCCCTCTCATGGGCTCTTTTTTTGTGCCCAGCGCTTCAACCTCATTAAAGAGCTCATAGATGTTGCCTGCAATCATAGCACCCTTTACTTTCCCTACCAGCTCGCCATTTTCGATCAAGAAGCCTGATGAAATATTCATGGAAAACTCACCTTGATTAATATTCCCAGTGTGTGCTCCCATAACGCCAGTGATGTAAAGTCCACGCTTAATGCCACGGATCAGTGCCTCGTCATCCGTCATTGGCCCTTCCACGATAAGATTCGTTTCAAATACCGTCGGCGCATCTTCGATTTCCTTAGAAAAGAGTGCGCGCTTAATGGCATTACCTGTAGGCTTCATGCCGAGCTTTTTAGCATGCCCCACACTGAGCAGATAGTTTTTTAGGACGCCATTTTCATAAACCATCGTATTCTGTGCAGGTGTGCCTTCGTCGTCAAATGCGCAGGTATTCAGTCCCAGTGGCAATCTTCCATCATCCCTGATGGTCAGCAGCTCTGAAAACACCTTTTGTCCTAGTTTATCCGTAACAGGTGAAATGCCTTTCGTGACGTTAGCACCGCTGACGCCGCCAACCACGCGAAGCATAAGCGCCCCCATGACAGATCCTGAGAAAACCACAGGGAGGCGTTCATTCCCTAAAGTGACCTCGTGGTCATCCAGTTGATGCTCACGAAACATGCCTAAGAGATCCTCATCGGTGATCACTGGAAAATCAGCGCCTGAAAAGCTGCGAGACGCATTATAGAAGCCCTTTTCATTTAGGGTATAAATGCCGACTTCGACGTTTGAATAGTCATAGCTCGCATCCAGTCCTTCACTGTTGACCATAGAAACCGTTTTAAATGTGCGGCTCACTTCAACACCGAACGCCACCTCTTTCGCCAGCGTTTTAAAGCGCTCAACTAGGTCAAATGCAGAAGCGACGAGGGTTTCTGTCGTCATCTCTTTCACGATTTCGGAATAGCTTTCTACTTCTGAAATCGGCGTGTTTGGAAACGGCTCCGCTTCTGACTTCTGATGTGTCAATGAAATCAATGCGCGTGACACTAACGTGTCGTCATTCCGATCGGTTGCTATGGCCGCTCCCAGTTTACCATCCTTAACAATTCTCAGCGAAATTTCCGTTTTCTTTTCTGATTCAATGCCTTGCACTTCTCCTAACAATATCGAAATCGAAGTACTTTGTACCTTTCTTTCATAGATTTCTGCGCTGTCACTTACCTTTAGGGCTTTTTCCAATAACGTCTTCATCTATTTACCCCCGATTCCCATGTTCTTGATTTTTATAGGTGCAGAGCCTTTGCCCGATTTAATAAGGATTTGTCCGCCCTTACCACAACCGCCAGACTTCGAGAAATTCACTTCATCGCCGATCATCTCGATATTTTTCAACGTCGTAAACAAATGCCCCGTAAGTGCTAAATCCCTCACAAGCCCTTTCAGCTCCCCGCCTTCAATCTTGTATGCGCCTTGCACCGCAAAAGTAAAGGTTTCCCCACTGGTCTGTCCGCCTGCAGAACCAAACAAGTAGAGTCCGTTATCAATCGATTTGATCATCTCATCCAATGTTTGTCTGCCTTTATCGATGTAGATGTTACCCATACGTACAATCGGTGTAAAACCATAGTTCTTCGCTCTGGCATGCCCTGTCGGTGTCTCGTTTAAGAAGTAGGCACTCTCAAGTGAATGTAGTCTCCCTGCAAGTTTACCCGACTTAATCAAATGGGTTTTCTTCGCTCTTGTTCCCTCGTGGTCGTATGTGTAGCTTCCAGGATAACCTGAAAGTGTCGGATCATCGATAACGTTAAAATCCTCTGTGGCAAATAGCTCACCCAATGTCATGGTTTTAGAAAGGGAAGCGTTTCCAACGAGGTTATCCGCTTCACTTAAATGCCCAAAGGCTTCGTGGATAAACAAACCGCTCACATCACTATCGAGCACGACATCATAGTTTCCGCCTTTAACTGGCTCTGCATCCAAAAGTGCAACCGTTTGACGTGCTTTTTCCAGCACGACTTCATCCTGATCAAGAAGGTCGCTGTATTCTTCCCCTCCACCGAACGATAAACGCGTAATTTGTGTAAGCTCGCCTCGTTTTGAGGTGATTCTAAAATTGATGCCCACGATGAGTTCTTCCTGTCGTACATCAGTGCCTCTATTGTTCAGAATTAAGGTATCTGTGAATTGCTCGTAATATTCAGTTTCGAGATTTGCGATTTCAGGGGTATCCATAAAAAGATCGATATAATGCTGAACCAAGGCCTTTTTATCTTCTATAGAAACCGTTCTCGGATCTGTTTTCGGACGAGCTACCACATGGTCGCTGTTGACTTCCACATGTTGATACTGCTTTTTTCCAAGAATCAGGTCGCTGGCAAATTTCGCTTCTTTCACAGCATGGTGGACATCGTTCACATCGGTAAAGCAGTACGTGCCATAAGCACCCCCTGACAACACCCTGACATTTCCACCATTCTTTTTCACCACAGCCACAGTATCGATTTCCCGCTTTGTGCCTTTAATGGTGGTTAGCGCATATTCTTGGTACCTGAGATCAGAAAACCCATCAGCAGGCAGCGCTGATTTCAAAAGCTCTTTTTTCATTTAGTCCTCCCGAAAATTATTTCGTGCCCCTTAATTGTCTGTTTTTATTATACTTTTTTCCAGTAGCTAGGTGTCATGACGATGAAGAATGTGAAGAGCTCAAGACGGCCGAATAGCATCATGAAAGAAAGAAGCCACTTCGTCGCATCTGAAAATAAACTGTAATTTTTCGTAGGACCAACAAAATCTAGACCTGGTCCGATGTTTCCCAGTGTCGCTGCCACAGCACTTGCAGCACTTACCAGTCCAACATTTTCCAGTGAAACGAGTAGCGTTCCTCCGACGAATAAAAGCATGTAAAGGAAAAAGAATCCAGTGACGCCAGAAATTACGTCGGTGTTCAACATTTTTCCGTTGATTTGAACCGGTATCGTCGCTCTAGGATGTAGTATTTTAAGCACTTCTCTTTTCACCAGTTTAAACAGGATAATCAGACGTATAACTTTAATTGAACCGCCAGTAGATCCCGCGCTTGCCCCGACAAACATGAGCAGGAATAATATTCCCTTACTAAAATCTGGCCATAAATCAAAATCCGTGGTGGCATATCCAGTTGTGGTAATAATCGAAGAAACCTGGAAAAATGCCTGATTTAATGTGGCAGGAATCGATTCATATCGACCGAGGATATTGAAAAAGACCAGCAGTGTCGCTGCGATAACGATTCCGATATAAACCTTAAACTCGATGTTTGAAAAAATGGTTTTGACCCTTCCACGGTACAGTTCATAATACAACGAAAAGTTGACGCCTGAAGCCACCATGAAAAAGCCGATCACGAAATAAAAATAGTGGTTTTGATAATGGCCAATACTGGCATTATAGTTTGAAAAACCACCCGTTCCGACAGTTCCAAACGTATTGACAAGCGCATCATAAAAGCTCATGCCACCTACCATTAAAAGCGTAACCTGAATAACGGTTATTCCCAGATAAACCGTATAGAGGATTCGCGCCGTATCCTTCATTTTAGGAACCAGCTTATCTGCCACAGGACCAGGGGTCTCCGCTTTAAAAATCTGAAAGGCACCGACCCCGATCGTCGGCATGATGGCTAAGGTAAGTACGAGTATTCCCATTCCACCCGTCCAGTGTAAGAACGAACGCCAAAACATCAGCCCTCTAGGCAAACTCTCGATATCCGTGAGGACTGATGCGCCTGTGGTCGTAAGTCCCGACACGGTTTCAAAAAAGGCATCAGTAAATGATGGTAATGCCCCCGTAAACATAAATGGTAGCGCACCAAACGCTGAGACCACGAACCACCCAAATGTCACGATGGATATGGCCTCCTTATGCTTCATGTCCTTATTTTTCACTTTAAACTTCGAAAGCGGATATCCAACGATGAGCATGATCATAATCGTATTCACAAAAGCATAGATATCACTACTTTTGTAATAGAAGGCGACGGCTAATGCCGTCACCATGGAAAAAGCTTCAAATACGATTAAATTACCGATGACCCTCAATACCATTCCGTAATTCATTTAATAGACCTCTTTTACCTTTATAGAAAATTTGATCAACCTTATCCACATCATCTCTTAAACAAAAAACGATAATTCGATTATTGGGTTCTATGATCATAGAGCCGTCAGGAATTAATACCTTACCACTCTTCACGACCGCTCCGATGATGATGCCCTCTGGCAAGTCGATGGTCCTAAGCGGTTTCCCGACGATTTTCGTTCCTTCTAAGGCGATAATCTCCATTACCTCGGCTTGTCCACCTAATAGTAGCGATAATGAACGAATCTTCCCGCCCTGAACATGTCGCATGATATGGGACGCCATAAGGAGTATCGGGTTGACTGCCGCATCTATGCCGAGCTCGTGAAAAACACTCACATAATTGGAACGGCTTACCTTCGTTATCACTTTAGGCACTTTATATTTTTTAGCGATTAATGTCAGTAAAATATTATCTCATCAAAGCCCGTGACCATGACGACGGCATCCATATTCGCTACATTTTCTTCTACGAGTACCGCTATATCTGTAGCATCTCCATGAATCACTAGTGCATCATGAAGTGAAATCGCGAGTTCCTTACATCTTTCTTTATTGCGTTCGACGATTTTCACCTGGATGCCCGATTGAATCAACCTTTTTGCTAAATAATAAGCTGTTTTTCCGCCGCCGAGTATCATGACGCGTTTTATTTTTTTACGCTCAGGCTTAATCAAATGGTCGTTATACATCATCGCAAAATTATGAAGTTCTTCTTTAACACCGATTAGATAGAGTTGGTCACCGGCGAGAAGCATCGTATCACCTTTTGGGATCAGCATTTCTTCGTTTCTCTTAATGGAAACGATGAGAATTCGCTTCGGAAGATTAATGTTCTTAATGCATTTGCCGGTCAAGTAAGACGTGGTCGCCACTGTGAATTCAGACATGGCAACCTTGCCACCTGCGAAGTCGTCCATGTAGATGGCTTCATTTGTGAGAAGCTGCTTCGTAATTTCTTTTGCTGTCTCTAAATCAGGATTAGCGATATAATCGATGCCTAATGTTTGCTTTAAGAAGTCCAATTGGCTTGAATATTCAGGATTCCTGATGCGGGCTACGACGCGTTTACACCCTAATCGTTTAGCGATGAGTGAAATTAACATATTCGTCTCATCGCCTTCTGTCACGGCGATGAGTACATCCGTTATGGCGATATTTATCTGTTCTAATACATCGATGTTAAGACCATTTGCGTGAACGGCCATCATGTCGATATGAGCGCTGGCGCGCTGCAATGCCTCACTATCATTGTCAATCACTGTAACATTATTATCCTTAATCGCAAACATATCGGCGAGGCTATACCCCAGCTTACCCGCACCTACGATAATTATGTTCATTTTACGCCTCCAAATGTTTCACTTGTCTAATGAGTGTATCATTAAAATCAGCCTATTTCAATCGTTGCTAGGCATTTGAACACCAAAAAAAGCCATCTTAAGTTGTTAAGATAGCTTTAGTCCTATTTTTTTCGGATGAGCATCATGGCCACGTCATCGGTGAAATCGAGCTTAGATGCTTTATGGAACATATAAAAGGCATAAAATACTTCTTCAAGAAACTCCTTTGGATTCTCACCGGCTACATGATCGAAGTGCTTGCTCATCATGCATACCTTCTCCCATCCAGTAAAATCGTTGCCTTCACCTGCACAAAAGAGACCATCCGTATATAAAAAGACCATGTCTCCTTTTCTAAAATCGGTTTGACGGGTTTCATAATGAATATGATTTAAAATGCCCACGAGAAAACCGTTCTCCTTCACTTCATGGAAGGATTTAGAGGTATCTCGATATATTAATGGGTAGGGTTGGCCTGCATTTGCATAATAGAGCGTTTCACCGTCGATAATTCCCACGAAGGCAGTGAACACCAGATAATTGTCTTTACCCGCAAAATCAAACATTTCAAAGATGGCACAGTTCATATCGTGAAGAATTTCACTAGGTAGAATGCCTTCCTTTTCGATGGTTTTTCGATACAGCACCTTTACCATGGAGGCTGCCATGCCTGCAGCGATACCATGACCGGTGACATCGGCCACCATGAAGTGAATTCGACCGTCCAGCTCAACACAGTCGAAGAAATCACCTCCAACGCCTAGAGATGGGTGATACTTCATGAACAAATCCACGCGACGAAAACCACCTTCCTTCGGCAACATGATGTTGGCAAAGGTGTTTGCATTCTTTAGCTCTTCACTGATTTGTCTGTTAAGCGCGATAATGGTCCTTTGCTGTTCATATAGAAGCAGGGCGTTCTTCGCTTTCAGTGGCAGTATGATTTCCATGTCATTCGGTGACAATGGTTTCGTAAAATAATCCACCGCGCCTTCCTTCAGTGTCTCTTCTATGGACTTGATCTCTGTGATGGCGCTGTTCACGATGACGGGAATGTCGTGGAACTCAGGGTGCTTTTTGAGCCACCTCAGCGTCTGAAAGCCATCCATGACCGGCATAATCAGGTCTAAAATGATGAGATCGATTTGTGAATACTGAACCGCAGCGAGAACCTCTTCACCATTGATTGCCTCTGAAAACTCAGCGCCCACCAAGCTCTTTGATAAGATATTTTTGATTAATGATCGATTCATCGTCGCATCATCGGCGATGAGAATATGATATGGCATAATGCCCTCCATTTAGTATCAAAGATTCATTTCAAAAAACTGGTCGAGTTTCATCAGTTTAAATAGGCTGACGATATCATCGCTGGCACCAGAGACGCTAAACGCTTTTCCTTGATTCTCCATTTTCTTATAAAGACCGATGACGAATGTAACACCCATAGAATCGATATTGCGGATATTGACGAGATCGAGCACCACCTCTGTAAACTGCATATCCGATTCCATTAAGGCTTCCACTTTCGTGTTAAATTTCGAAATATTGTTTGCTGTGAGTCCATCTATTAATATCAATCGCATACAGCTGCCTAATAATTGTTCTTCCATAACCTCTCCCCCTGATTCAAATTGAGTAGTATTTTTACTTCTGTGCCGACGATTCTAATATCGAAATCCATGTCGCGAATCGTCTGGTGACCACGGTTTCGCACACGCAAAAGCTCACGTGGATGGTGTGCCTCCGTGGGAATATTCTCTAAATTGATACCCTCACCTTCATCTTTGATGATAAAAGCTAAAACGGGGACTTTATAGTCGATGCGACAATGAACACGCTTTTCAGGATCAAAATGGTTACCATGCTCAACAGCGTTGTTCAATATCTCACGTAACATGAAATTGATGTTGAACATATAACGATCACTCATAAACATAAACTTGCTTTTAATGGCATCAAGCAATATGGGGACAATCTCATCAACCGCTTCATATGATGACGCTATATCCGTTTCATAAATTAACATGGTTCACCTGCTTATAAAAGATAAAAGACGATCATGGCGACAACCGTAGGCATCAGGGCATATTTTGCTAAGCTACCCGCCTCAATACCACTTTTGAAAAAAGGTTTTAATATCGATTGACCGATGGGATTCGGCGAGTTGGCGATAATCGTTAAACCGCCCCCGGTTATGGCGCCTGAAACAACTGCATACTTCAGAGCATCTGGAAAATTCGGAACCAGTGTACTTAAGTAGGTAATGGCGGCATTATCATTAAAAGATGTCAGGATAATCGATGCCAAATTCAATCCAAGCGGTGGTAAGCTTCCTAGAATCGGTGCGATCCACCAAGACTGAAGTGTGCCATGGACGATTAAACCAGCTAGAAAGAATCCGACCAAAAGCGCCGGTCTAAACTCAATTCGGTTCTGGTAGAATGAGGTGATCTGGTAGAAACCAAGATAGAATAAGAAGCCAGCGAGGAACAACGCCGGTTCATGTGCGTTTAAAATCGTCCATAGCATGAATAGAACGTGAGCACCCATAATCCATAATGGGACGCGATCATCGCGAAGATCCCAGTCCGGATCCGTATAAATATCGCGCTCTTCTACTGGCAGCAGTCCCGGAATTGTTCTCCTGAACTGTTTGTTTGCTATGCTCTCAAATTTTTCATCGATGGCATTATTGATATCATATGCCTGAATTTCACTATCTGAGAGTTTGCGCTTAGCAAGTTCTTTCATGTTATCCTTTAAGATCATAGAAAATGCTTTAAGCTCGTTCGTATACCCCATCCGCTTATCGATGTTTTGCTCTAAGTCCTCAAATAGCAGTTCAAGTTCTTTAGGGCTGATAAAACGGTTTTGAATATGGCGTTTAAATTGGAGATCATGGTGAGGTTTTTCAAGTTGCTTAAACTCTTTCATAAAAATGAAAAAATAGGATAAGGTTCCGATGGTTACTGCAATGATGGACTTCCATCCAAAATTAACCATCATAAACCAAATGTCCCAGTCCCACACATCGACAACCATTAGAACAGGTGGCGAAGCAAAGTTGGTCATGGCTCCCCCGACCGATATGTTCACGAAAAGAAGTGCCAAAGTCGTATACCTTAGCGCTTTGCTTGGGTTTAATACGAAAAATTTATCCGCTAAAAGCATGGCGCAAATGGTCATCGCCGCCGGACCGGTAATAAATGAACTTAGGAAAGATGAGAGAAGCAAAATAGCCAACCACCAAGCTTCAATACTACCGTGAAATACTTTTACCACACGCCATAAAATAAGTTCAAACAGCTTTAATATCGGTCTGCTAGAAGCAATAATCATAATGACGATGATAAACATCGGTTCTTTATAAGATAATCCATTAATATAAGTGACAAATGTATGCCAGTTAAAATAACTGGCGAAGGCACCACCTAAAACAATCGACCAGAGTCCAAATACGACTTCAACTTCTCCTAAAAAGTGATAGATGGTGGCACGCATAGACCTGGATTCTCGCGTCACCTTACCCTCTTGTTTCAAAAGTTCATGATGGTGTTCCAGCTCATGGGCTTTTTTAATGAAATAGTTGACTGAAAGTGAATGTGCGATCGCCAAGAAAAAGATAATGGTCACCACTGCATTAAAGGGTTCCTGATCCAAGCGGGTTGAAATAATGTCCAGAAGTGCACCTGATTCTGGCGCCAAATACTCTTTTTCATCAATCGGATAATTGGCTAATGCCTCACCCGCGTTATCTGGGCGATCAATGGTCGCCACAAATACCATTAACATAAAGACGATAAAATAGAGTGTTATATTCGTTATAAGTTTTCTCGTCTGACGCTTCATACAGGTCACCTGCTCTTAATAAATTTTATGTGATTATACCCAACTTTAACACCTTATAAGCCATTTGTTAATGCTTTTTTAATCATTTACGCTTATAATTGGAAAGGTAAACAAAACTATAATTTTTTATGAGGTGAAATATGAAAAAAGGTTTAATCGTCATTATCGTACTGGTCGTTATCGTTGCTGCTTTAGCGGGAACTGTAATTTCCAAATACAACCAATTGGTGACTCTAAACGAGGAAGTTTCCGTTTCTTTAAGTCAAATAGATAATCAACTTCAAAGACGTAACGATTTGATTCCTAATTTAGTGGAAACCGTTAAAGGCTATGCCGCTCAAGAAAAAGAAATTTTTGAAAGCATCGCAGAAGCACGTTCGAAGCTTATCGGCGCAACGGGTGTCACTGAAAAGTCCGAAGCGGATTCAGAACTCTCTGGTGCATTATCAAGACTCCTCGCGATTTCAGAAAACTATCCTGATTTAAAATCCAACCAAAACTTCATCCAGTTAGCCGATGAGTTAGCTGGAACAGAAAACCGTATCGCAGTGGCTAGACAAGACTATAACACAGTTGCAGCTGACTTTAATAAGGTGAGTAAGTCCTTCCCGATGAACTTGTTCGCTAAAATGTTCGGGTTTGAACCAGCTGCTTATTTCGAAGCCGCTGAAGGTGCTGAGGATGTTCCTGCAGTTGATTTCTCTACCCAACCTTAATAGGAGTGAGACTTTTGAGAACTATCAAATTTAGAAAAAAGCACCTCTCCGCTTTCCTTTTCATCGCGCTTATACTAATCGTCTCGATCGGAATCGGATTTTCAGAGAGTATCCCTTCGGCAACCTCTGATTTCTATGTAAACGATTTTGCTGATATTTTATCCCCTGAAACTGAGCAATCCATCATGTCGGTTGCAGTCCCCTTAGCAGAAAAAACCGGTGCACAGATCGTCGTGGTCACCATTGATTTCCTAGAAGGACAAGACATCGAATCCTATGCTAACAAATTGTTTAGAGAATGGGGTATCGGCGACGCTAAAAAAAATAATGGTGTCCTACTTCTGATTGCCTATGAAGATCGACAGTCTCGCATCGAGGTGGGCTATGGTCTAGAAGGCGCTCTAAACGATGCGAAAACTGGTCGTATTCAAGATGATTATCTCGTCGGTAATTTCCAGGCTGGAGATTATAATGAAGGCGTTTTAGGCACATTCCTTAAGCTTTCTGAGGAAGTCTATAAGGAATATGGATTAGATGCAGATACACTTTCTAACCAAAACGTTTACTATTTGCCATCAGACGAGCAATCCGGAGATGGTAAGCTAACGCTTGGTGAGATCCTAATCGGTATCATCGTCGTGATCTTCATGATTTTAGACATCCTTCTAAATCGAGGCAGAATTACACGCTTCGTATTATACACAGCCGCGAGAAGTGCCTCGAAAGGCTCACGTGGTGGCGGTGGTTTTAGAGGTGGTGGCGGTAGTAGCGGCGGTGGCGGTTCCTCCCGTTCTTGGTAAAAACTACGAGTGATGGCTTCATCACTCGTTTTTTAATGCCTCACACCTGAAAATGTCTGGTGGCTTTTTCACTAAATTGGGTAATAATAGCCTATGAAAGGTTGGTGATTACTGATGACCAGTGAGATTAGTAACCCAGTCAAACGCCTCGACTTCGACGAAAAAATAAACGGTTCAATTCGATATACAGCAGACATGGAACTACCTAACGGGCTGTTTGCGAAAACATTACGCTCTGAGCATGCTTATGCTCAAATAATCAATATCACGACGCCATCCCTACCAGATGGCTATTTTATTATCACATCGAAGGACATCCCCCATAACAACACTATTCCAGTAGTAGAAAATGACTGGCCCATATTTGCGGAAGAAGAGGTGCATTATATCGGTGAACCCATTTTGCTCATCGTCGGTCCCGATATTCAGATGATTGAGAATTTGATGGACCAAACCATTATTGAATATGCCCCTTTTAAGCCCACACTGACTTTAAAGGAGGCCATGCAGAATCCACCACATCTTGAGTTGTCGTATACGAAGGGCGATTTCGACCATACGACGCTCAAAGTGCTGGATAAATTTGAAGAAACCTTTGAAACCGGTTTGCAAGAACAGGCCTATTTAGAAACGCAATCCATGATGGCCATATATGAAGCACCCGTCATTAAAGTCTACGGATCTATGCAATGTCCTTACTATATTAAGGATGCGCTGCAAAACGCCCTTGCTTTTTCACCAGAAAATATTGAGGTATATCAGAACCCCACAGGTGGCGGTTTTGGCGGAAAAGAGGATTTTCCATCCGTTCTAGGGGTGCATACGGCTCTGGCTGCCATCAAGTCAGGTCATCCTGTAAAGATGATCTATGATCGCTCCGAGGACCTTTCATATACCACCAAAAGACATCCCTGCAAAATTAAACTTACCACGTATTTTGATGAGAATCACCATTTGGTTGCCAGAGAAGCGGACATTATTCTCGATTCGGGGGCGTATACCGGCCTTACCAATGTGGTGCTTCAGCGCCTAAGCTTCTCCATTATGGGCGTCTATAACATCACTCCACTCCATGTTTCTGCAAGGGCTTATAAAACGCATAAGCCACCAAATGGTGCCTTTAGGGGATTTGGTGGCCCTCAAGCGTTTTTTGCCATCGAATCCCATATGAATCATATCGCTTCGAGGTTGGGTGTCAATCCTTTGGATTTGAGAAACGCATATTTGGTCAAACAAGGAGACATGACCTCAACAGAGGGTAAATTCAGGCATCCAGTGAAGCTTCCCGAACTCGTGTGGCGTATGGAAACCATGTCTGATTATCGAAACCACTTTGCTGAGTCCGAAGAATACGCTGGCGTGGGGATCAGTTTGTTTCTTCACGGTTGTGGTTTCACTGGAAGCGGTGAAAAGGAGCTTCTTAAATCAAAGGTTTCACTTGCCAAGTTTGAAGATGGGACGGTGGAAATTAAAGCATCAAGTACTGAAATCGGTCAAGGCTCGCTTACAACATTATCTAAAATCGTCGCACAAGCATTGGAAATTCCTATAGATAAGGTTATTCATAAACTCCCAAGCACGGCCAACTGCCCTGATTCTGGGCCAACTGTCGCCTCGAGAACGACCATGATCGTCGGAAAAATCCTATATGATTTATGTGGCGAAGTAAAAAAACGCTGGAATGAACCTCGCTTTGAGGTTTCAGCTATGTATAAGTACCCCTCTGACCTATTCTGGAACAATACCGAGCTTAAAGGAGATGCTTACCCCGAATACGCATGGGGTGCTAACGTGGTTCGGGTCACTTTCAATCCTGTCACTTATGAGGTGGATGTTAAAGACATTTGGGCTGTATACGATATTGGAACGCCCATCGACTCAAAAATGGTAAAAGGTCAAATCGATGGTGGTATCGTTCAGGGACTCGGTTATGCCAGCATGGAGGAAATGAATCACATCGCTGGCAAAGTATTACAAAACCGGCTATCTACCTACATTATTCCCTGCAGTGCGGATTTTCCCGAAATCAAGAGCGCCACACTTTTCAATCCGTTTGAGGAAGGTCCGTTTGGCGCACGTGGTTTAGGCGAGCTTACACTCGTCGGAATCGCACCAGCATATGCCGCTGCAGTCGAACAAGCCACCGGTGTAAAAGTCAATGCTCTTCCCATTACGCCAGAGCGTTTAAGGAGGTTAATCCATGAACAGCGAAAATGAGTTTTCCATCCTTTTTAACCTAAATGGAGATGAAATCCACTATCTCGGAGACCCTACCCGAAGGCTTCTGAACGTGTTAAGGGAGGATTATCACCTTACTGGCGTTAAGGAAGGTTGCGGCGAAGGCGAATGTGGCGCATGTGCCATTCTCGTCGACGGCCATCTATATAACAGCTGTCTGATGATGCCCTATCAAATCAACCATAAGTCTGTGCTGACGATTGAGGGCTTCAGAGACTCAAAACGGTTTGAAATCATTAGCCGTGCCTTTGAAGCTGCTGGTGCAGTTCAATGTGGGTTTTGTACCCCAGGAATGGTCATGGCTACGGAAGCGCTTCTTCGCAAGAATCCTCATCCCCTACGCGATGAAATCGCAAGCTTTATGAGTGGCAACCTTTGCAGGTGTACTGGTTACGACATGATTATCAAAGCGGTGATGATCGCCAGTGAGGCAGGTGATGGTCTATGGTAAAGGCCTTCTATTACCCTCGGTCGTTAAATGACGCATTGGAACAGCTTAGCGAAAATGAGATACTGCTCATCGCTGGCGGTACCGACTTAGTGGTTAAAACTATTCACTGGACAGGGCATATGGATTTTAATAAAACGTTAATGCCGCTCAGCCATTTGCCTGCGCTTAGGGGGATCTCCACAGACGATACGTCGGTTACGATTTTCGCAGCGACATCCCTAAATACCATACTGGGACATCCGTCGGTCCCTGATCCCATAAAGCAGGCGATTAGAAGCATCGGCTCAGAGTCCATCCGCAACCTCGGTACACTGGGTGGGAACATTTGTAATGCTTCACCAGCGGGCGATAGCCTCCCTGCACTGCTCGGTTACGATGCGATGCTCACGCTTCAGTCTGTTCAGGGGAAGCGTATGGTTAAGCTTGCAGATTTTATCCACGCACCAGGTAAAACGCGAATACGTCCCGACGAGCTGCTTTTATCCGTCACGATTCCCAAATTAAGCTATGATCGCTATCGCTTCAGTAAAATTGGTCAGCGTAAAGGGTGTGCGATTTCGAAATTATCCGTGTTTGGAATCGGCAGAATCGAGAATGGCCTTATTAGCGACATCAGGTTATCCTATGGCGCATTAGGCCCTGTACCCATTCGAATCACTGATGCAGAGCGTTTTATGAACAGAAAAAGTGCCAGTGAGGTCTTAGATAACTGGGATATTATCGAAAATAGCTTAGAAACCCAGCTTAAACCCATCGACGATTTACGTTCTGATGCGGCCTATCGACTTGAAGTGGCACTAAATTTAACGAAAGAATTTATTGCTTCGTTCACACATTGTTAATATTATTTAATCATAAATATGGTAAAATTCATTGCATACAATACATCAAAGGAGCGTCATTTATGAACAAGTCCCGAAAACGATTATTGAAACGTCTGGCCATAGGCGGTGTCGTCGTCATCCTCGCTGCAGTCGGTATCAACCAAGCCCTAAAAATGGGCGATGAAGAGCTCTCTATAGAAGACCGATTTGTTTTCGATGAGGTAAAGTCGCGCGATCTTAAAGTCACTTTATCCGGAACAGGAACACTGAAGCCAGCAAACGCTTATACGGTAGTATCCCTTATCTCAGGCGATATCGTCTCCTCACCTTTTGAAGAAGGTAATGTGGTTTCGAAGGACGACCTGCTCTACATGATTGATAGTGAAAGTGTGTCATCAAACATCGAAACGGCTTCGTTAAGTTTATCGGATAGTGCTCGAATGTATGAACGCACGCTTAAATCACTTGATGATCTGGAATTAAAAAGTGATTATAGCGGTACCATCATTTCACTCCCCGTCTCTATCGGCGATGACATTAAAGCGGGACAAACAATCGCCATCATCAGAGACCAAATGCAAATGACGATAGAAATACCCTTTATTAATTCAGATGCTCGTCAATTGAAAATCGGCGATACAGCCCAGATTTCATTAGTGGACGCGCCCGAACTCCTTAAAGGGACTGTCACCGAAATCGCAGCTTTTGATGAAGTGGCCTCCTCTGGCGCACTCATCCGAAAAGTGACCCTTTCAGTTGTGAATCCTGGCGCACTTTTACCTGGGATGACAGGAATAGCCACCATCCATGGAATTAATGGCCAGTCTAGCGGCACTTTTAGTTACGCTGAAGAAGGCACGATTCTCGCCATGACCACAGGTGAAGTGGAAGCCATTTTGGTGAAAGAGGGTGACCTAGTCAAAAAAGGACAAACGCTGGTTAAGCTTAAAAATGACGCCCTGATGGATGAGATCGAAAGCGCACGTAACTCAGTGAGACGTGCTGAAATCAGTTTAGAAAGCCAAAATGACACCCTTGAAAACTATATGATCAAATCGCCGATTTCAGGCACCGTCATCGAGAAAAACTATAAAGAGGGGGACACTTTAGAATCCGGAAAGGTCGTTACGACCCTGTTCGACTTATCCTATCTGACTTTTACCCTTCAAATCGACGAGCTGGATATCTCTAAAATTCAAGTGGGACAATCGGTTGAAATTAAAGCCGGCGCCCTACCTGATCAGCTTTATTCGGGCACAGTGACCAAAATCAACATCAACGGCATCACCAATGGTGGAACGACCTCCTATCCTGTAACGATTCGAATCGACGCCACTGAAGGTTTGCTTCCAGGCATGAACGTGGATGCAGAAATCATCATCGAACAAAAGACGGGGGTGCTTTCGGTACCAAATGAAGCCATCCAGCGAGGCAATCGAATTCTGGTGAAATCTACCACTGCTGAAACAACCGAAACAGAAGACGCCACGATACCATCCGGCTATATTTATGTCACCGTCACCACTGGATCCTCAGATAATGATTACACTGAGATTCTCACTGGGCTTACGTCTGCTGACCTCATCGCCTATCCAAAGCGTATCGCCACTAACACACTCGCTTTTCCACAAGGTAGACCGGGTGACGCCGACACGTCTTATGAAGAGGTAGAAACGCCATGACGCCGCTTATAGAATTTCGCGAACTCAGTAAAATCTATATTATGGGTGACAATGAAGTGCGCGCTGTAGACGGCATTTCGCTCACCATCATGCGTGGCGAGTTCGTGGCCATCGTTGGTCAGTCGGGGTCAGGAAAATCTACCTGTATGAATATCATCGGATGTTTGGACATTCCCACCTCAGGGAGTTATATTTTAGACGGCCATGATGTCAGCAAACTGGATGACGACGAGCTGGCCGAAATCCGCAACCGAATGATCGGTTTTATCTTTCAGCAGTATAATTTGTTGCCTAAGCTATCCGCACTAGGAAATGTGGAGCTTCCCCTCGTCTACTCTGGTCTGCATAAATCGGAGCGCAGAACACGCGCCGCTGGTGCGCTTGAAAAGGTCGGATTACAAGATAAAATGGAGAACCTGCCAAGTCAGCTTTCTGGCGGACAACAGCAAAGGGTTTCCATCGCCAGGGCTTTAGCCTCCTCACCTTCGGTGATTTTAGCGGATGAGCCTACTGGCGCACTGGACTCTAAAACGGGCAAAGAAGTCATCGAGCTACTTAAGAAACTTCATGCTGAAGGCAATACCGTCGTGCTCATCACCCATGATAACGCCATCGCCTCTCAAGCTGACCGAATTATACGCCTTGCAGATGGTCAGATCATCTATAATGGAAAATCCGATTTGGAGGTGCTCTAGCATGACATTACTTCAGTCCTTCCAAATGGCCATAAGCAATATACTTGCACGAAAAGTGCGTTCACTCCTTACGATGCTGGGAATCATCATCGGTGTCGTCGCCGTCATCGTCATCATCGGTCTGGGCAATGGCATGGAAAGCTACATGGTAAGTAGTTTCCAAAGCATGGGCACTGATCTTCTCACCGTTAACATCATCGGAAGAAATTCCGAACGCAGTATTACTGTGGATGAAATGTATGAACTCGCTTACGATAATCCTGATTATTTTACGATGATGTCACCAATAGTAAATCTCGGCGTATCTGTTAAAATCCACACGGAAAAAATGGATGCCACCAGTGTCACTGGAGTCGGCGAAGACTATGGTGACATGAAAAAATTCACCCTCCGGTCCGGCCGCGGCATTAGTTATATGGACATCAAGAATCGGCACCACGTCGCTGTAATCGGAAGCTATATCGATGACATATACTTCGGTGGCTATGCAGTTGGAGAATCCCTTAGAATCAACGGCCAGCTTTATGAAATCGTCGGCGTCTATGAGCAAGAAGCCGATGAAATAGATGAAGGCAACGCAGACGATGCGGTGTATATTCCCTACAGTTTGGCTGTAAAGCTCACCCCCTCAAATACGATTAACAGTTATTCGTTTGGAATGGTCAGTGAAGATTACGTGAAGGAATCCAAACAAATTATCGATGCAAAGCTATACGATGTTTATGAAGACGAAGATGCTTATATCATCATCAGCATGTCAGAGCTTTTAGGCATCATGAGTTCCATGATTGATATCATGATCACCATACTTGCTGCTATCGCCGGTATTTCTCTCGTGGTTGGCGGTATCGGTATCATGAACATCATGCTGGTTTCTGTTTCGGAAAGAACGCGTGAAATCGGTATTCGGAAAGCGCTAGGGGCTAAGCGCCGACATATCATGCGCCAGTTCGTCATAGAAGCAGCCACCACCAGTGCCATCGGTGGCATCATCGGCATCATTTTAGGGTATGCCCTATCCAATGTCGCCTCTCAAATCATCTTGATTGCACTAGACACTGAAATCTCAGTAAATGCATCTCCATCAGCTGCTTTTGGCGCATTTGCCATTTCAGCGGGAATCGGTATCCTCTTCGGGTACCTCCCAGCAAGAAAAGCAGCCATGCTCAACCCAATCGATGCCTTACGATACGAATAAAGGAGCAGGACATGAAACCAATCTTAACACTATTATTAGTGATGACATTACTCTTTACCACCTTAATCGTTCCAACCGAAATCGCATATGCAGAGACTGGGGATTCCTTAAAGGCCATCAACACCATACGTGCTTTAGGGATCATGCAAGGGGATTCTGATGGGAATCTCAGACTGAATCGACTCATTTACCGTTCTGAGTTTGCCCAGATGATGCTGAATGCATCACCCTTTAAAAACCTTCAAAAGGGACCCATTAGCTTCACGGTGTTTAGCGATGTGCCTGCAAACCATTGGGCAGCAGGCGCAGTGAAGACGGTGGTTGAAAACGGCTGGTTCCGAGGTTATTTGGATGCCACCTTTAAGCCTGATCAATTTATAACGCTCGAAGAGGCCGCATCAGCAATCCTTAAGCAACTGGGCTATACTGCCTCAGACCTTTCAGGGACCTATCCGGAGGCACAGCTTAATAAGCTTAAGGAACTGGATCTTATGGACGGTGTAACAGCGACCAGGGGGCGTCAAATCACTCGAAATGATGCACTCTACCTGTTTTATAACTTATTATCCACCAACACGCGTGATGGCAGGGTATATGGCGAAACCATCGGCGTACGTTTAGTAAATGGCGAGGTGGATTATAACACCTTGGTTCAAACTGGAACCAAAGGACCTTATGTATTAAAATCAGGGAATATTACGAACAATTTACCGAGCACCATGAAGACAGCGACCATCTGGTTAAATGATGCGCCTTCTTCTGCATCAGCAATCCTTATCAACGATGTTTTCTACTATCATGAGAATCTAAAAACGGTCTGGGTGTATCGTCAAAAGGTCACTGGCATCTATCAAGCCGCAGCGCCTTCCATAGCAAGCCCTACGACAGTAACCGTTTCTGGAAAAATTTATTCTGTCTCCCAGAGCGCTGCTGCACAGCAGCTCAGTTCACAAGGACCTTATAAAATCGGAGATCGTTTGACGCTCCTCATCGGTATGAACGGAGAAATCGCAGATGTTAAATCTCCTGAAATCCTTACGGAGGGAATCGTCGGCATCATCACTGATCTAGAGGCTATTCAATACACAGATGCCAGTGGAAAATCCATCATCCGAAAAGTCATTTCTGTGACGGACGCATGGAATACGACCCATCAATTTGACAGTGATGGAAAAAGCTACGCATTAGGCGCTCTAGTATCTGTGACACCTACCCCTGCCGGTCAAACGATCACAACCCTCAGCATTAAAACGCTTTCTGGCACAGTTGATGGTAACGCTTCCAAAATAGGCACAACCTCCATCGCAAATAACGTAAAGATTATCGATACCTTCAGCGATCAAGTCACTTCACTGGATCGTCAACGTTTATCGGGCTTAACCCTTAATAGCAATGACATGAAATACTATACACTAAATGCCGCAGGGGAAATCGATTCGATGATTCTAAACAACCTCTCTGGTGATTTTAACACCTACGGTGTCATTACTGAGGTCGATGAAGTCACCACTGTGATCCCTAGCGGAAATATCCTCATCCCTGACACCATTACACTTACGGGCACATATCAGACCCTTCAGAATGGGGTGCCAGGTGTGGTAAGGACAAACGGTAAATTTTTAAACGCATCCACAGGGGGTGCACTCTTCTATAAAACAGACGGTGAAGTTACGAATCTGATCAACCTCGGTGGTTATAACGTAGACCGTTTAACCAGCGATACCGCTGTGATAGGCGGTAGTACTTATAAGCTATCGGATTCGGTTCAGGTCTATGAAATAGTAGGGGGTGACTATTACCTGGTTACACTGGATACCCTCTATGACCTAAGCCGTTACAAAGTAACTGCTTATAGAGACAGTGGCTATCGTGCCGGCAATCTGGTCCGGATTTTAATCGCGGTTAAAAAGTAAACCTGTGACCTGCGACGTTTGCGAGGTGATTACATGAAACGCCCTTCAACTAAAAACCTAGGTATATTGCTCATCATCCTGTTGATTTTGATGATGGGCATGATCCTACTCTTTGTGGTGCGTCTAGCCTCGGTTCAAAAGTCAACCGAAGTCGGAACTGAACAATCGGAGGCAATCTTATCTAATGAAACGCTAGCAAATGAAACGCTTCCTGAGTTCCCGTCAGAGTCTTCGAGCGTCGTAGTCACTGAAAACCTAACAGATCCATCACCCGCCGAAGCAGTCGCTACCCTACCTGGCTCAATTCCCTTCGAGGAATACAGAAACCTAACGTCTGACTTCGTCGGTTGGCTGACCATCGATGGCACTAACATCGATCAACCGCTCGTGCAAGGTCCTAATAATGACCATTATCTGGGGGTTGACTATCTCGGTAATAAAAGCAGTGCAGGCTCTCTCTATATCGATTACCGAAACCTCGGCAACTTCTATGATACCCACATGTCGATCTATGGGCATTACATGCGAAACGGTACCATGTTCCACGACCTTCATCTATATAAGGATGCTGATTTTTTAGCAGAACATCCATTCATCACAGTCTATGGGCTAAGGGAAGCTTATCAATACGAGATTTTCTCTGTTCAAATCGTCTCAGGGGCAACTTATTACCTCTATTTTGACATGACTGACGAGATGCTGGTGGACTATGCCGACTATCTCTGGCGTGGTTCCATCCATAAAAAACAGCCTCAATATCCGAAGGATTTGAGACTGCTCACTTTAGTCACCTGTACTTATGAATTTGATAACGCTAGACTGTTGATTCACGCCTATCAAAAGGAAAGAATTCCCATGCCAGAAGGACAATAGCCCTTTTATTCGTTTAAAGTTCCGTCAAATTCAACGGTTCGTCAAACACCGCCTTGATTTCTAAGAACTCCTCTATCCCGTACAGTCCGCCTTCTCGTCCGATGCCCGATTGCTTATAGCCACCGAAGGGCGCTTCAATATCGCGTTTGGACTCGTTGATGGTGACGGTTCCCGTTCTAAGGGCTTTAGCCACTTTTAGTGCTTCTTCAGGGGGGCCATATACGGCACCGGAAAGGCCATAAGGGCTGTCGTTAGCGATTTGAATCGCTTCTTCCACTGAGTCATATGGGATGAGACACATCACCGGACCGAAGATTTCTTCCCTTGCGATACGCATCTGATTCGATACATTTGTAAACACACACGGTTTCACGAAATAACCCTTTTTAGGGTTATTTTCTATTTCGGGAGGAACCTCTCCTGTAAGTAATGTTGCCCCTTCTTCAAGCCCAGTTTGAATATAAAAGCGGACCTTTTCGTACTGTTTAAGACTTGCCAGTGGCCCGATTCTCGACGTCTCCAGCGACGGCATCCCCACCTTATACTTCGGAAGCTGTAACAATATTTCTGCCTCAACCTCGGCTAGCCTCTTGCGAGGAACCAGCATTCTCGTCAGCGCTGCGCACGTTTGTCCAGTATTATCAAAACAGCTACTGAGTCCGATTTTCACTGCTTTAGTGAGGTCTGCTCCTTCCAGTAGGATGTTTGCCGACTTGCCACCCAGCTCAAGTGCAATTTTTTTAACGGTTTCCATGGCAAGCTTACCCACTTCGACGCCACCCTTAGTGGATCCTGTAAAGGAAATCATATCCACGTCCGGATGCGTAGCAAGCGCGTTTCCCACCTCAGCGCCTTTTCCAGTGACGAGGTTAAACACCCCTGGCGGAAGACCCGCTTCATGGAATGCCTCTGCTAACACCATGGCAGACAGCGGTGCCAACTGTGAGGGTTTTAGCACCACTGTATTACCACACAATATCGCCGGTATAATTTTTTGCATCACCTGACCCAGTGGATAATTCCAGGGGGTCAAGCATCCAATCACGCCAACCGGCTCTCTAAGCACTTTTGAATGGTTTAGCTTCACTTCAAAAGGCACTTTATCCATTAGGTGCAAGTAACTTTCAAACCGCGCAATCGGTCCGTTCACATGAGCGCGTTCTGCCCACCTCAGTGGGGCACCAAGCTCTCTTACTTCTATGGCCACCAGCTCATACTTATTTTCTTTAAGCACTTCAAGTGCGCGGTGCATCACTTTTATTCTGTGGCTTAAGGATTCACTTCGCCACCCTTCAAATGCATGCTTAGCGGCTTTTACTGCTAAATCCACATCTGTGGCATTACCCGCTGGTACAGATCCAAATATTTCACGTGTGGCAGGGTCTTCAACTTCTATGATCTCACCTGAAGCTGAACTCACCCATTCCCCATCAATGTATAAATACTCAAAGGTCAAAGTCACTCCTCCTTTACATAACGCTTGATAATTAGAGAATACCCGCTGAGATTTTATCAAATCAAAAAATAAAAAGGAGACGCTGCTGATCCTATTATGATCTGCAGCGCCTCGTGCTTTTTAGTTAGTAATCTTTTATTATGCTCTGTTTGCTTCGAATTGACGGAGCAATTCCACGAACAGCTTAGGAATTTTAGCCATGTTCTCAGGTGTCTCTACAAATGAGATTCTGAACTGCGTGCTGCCTGGGTTCTTTTCGCCTGGCTTAATGTCATAGAAGCCTTTCATTGGCGCCACGAGAAGCGTCGTTTCTACGCCGTCGAGGTTAACAGCACCTTCGCCAGCACAGTAGAGGACGAAATCGATGGCATCAAAGCCTGGTTTAACCACGTTGCGAACGTCGATAACCGAGTAAATCGAAGCATCTGGGCTTGAAACGATGAGTTTCGGCTCAAGTGCCTTAAGGCCATTATAAACCATCATGATTTGCTCTTTATAGTATTCTCTGATGTTTGAGCACCAGCCAGCGATTTGCTCTTTTGATTCGTGAGCAAGTGCACCGAAAATGTACTGTCCGATGACGTTAGCACAGAGGTTTGCAGTATACTCAGCCACTGAGCGGTTGTTGAATTCTGCGCTGTCAGTGATGACGGCACCGATTCTAAGACCACATGCATTCCATACCTTTGATGCGGTTTCGATACTGATTCTTCTGCCTTCGATACCCGGTACCTCAGCATCTGTAAGTCCCCAGATACTTACGAGTGGCTTCGCTGGATCATAGTAAAGTTCTCTGTAAGCTTCGTCACTGATCATCCACATGTTGTATTTCACGCAAAGGCCAGCAAGTTCTTTCATGATGCTATAGTCGTAAAGTTGACCCGTTGGGTTATCGTATGGAATCACCAAAAGTGCGCCTGGATTATGCTCTTTAATCTTTGATTCGATTTCTTCGAGGTTCGGTAAATCGAAAGTGCCTTTTTCATTGAGCTGACGCTTAACCGTTACAGTTTTTCTGCCCACTCTTTCAGCAAATGAAATGTAGTTTGTATAAGCTGGGTCGATCATCATAAGGGGTCTTTCGCCTGTACCTGCTGGGCCACAGACGCCGATTAATAAAAGCTCCATACCTGCAGAACCACCATCGGTGACTTGCACATGAAGTTTGCTTGTGTCAAAGCCTTCGCATTTGAGGATGTTTTTGAATGCTTCTTGACATTCAGGTGTTCCCGCTGTGCCAGAATATCTGACCACGCCTTTTGCAAATGGGCTTTCTGGTGCTGCAAGCTCAAACATTCTCTTTTGCATCGCAGGGTTAGTCGGGAGTGATACGTTGCCGATACCGACATTGATCACCGCTTGAGGCTTTACTTTACGCTCTTCATACTTCATTTGTGCCAAACGAACGTCAGATGGCTTTCTTGACTCGAAGTGCGCCGAGAGAACTGGTTTACTCATAATGCATCTCCTCTTAATCATAATCTATTTAAGCAAATTGCTTCCATGTATAGGGTAATTATTTACCCCATACTATTCTATCATTTGTAAGAGAAGACTTCACGCATTTTGTTTAACAATTATCAAAAAGAAAAATTTTTATAGCCCGGAGGCTTATGCCCCCTTGAAAACGGATTCTAAAAAGCTTTCAAAATCAGGAGCTGCCTCTGCCTCATCACCACCAGTAACGCTAAAGGTCAGTTTTTCACCGTTTCCAACTGCTGCAGATAATACAGACATCATGGATTTGCAATTGATGACTTTACCGTTTTTTTCAAAGGTAATGGCCGATTGATATTTACAAGCTTCTTTAACAAGCATACTCACTGGTCTAGCGTGGAATCCTGATGGGTTTTCCACGTGATATTCGATTAAAATCATGGGTCCTCCGATAGGTCATTATTTCTTTAGGCGGAATGCAAAGGTTTGCCAAGGCTTGATTTCATGGATCAAGTACCTTTCATGTGGAACAACTTTTGCCACAACGCTTGATTTCCCGCTATTTTCCATGGCGTTTAAAGCGATGTGAAGCTCACCGGCGTAGCGCGTGTATAAGGAAGATTCGATGATGATATCCCCTTCTTCCATATCCCGTGTATTCTTCGGTTCAAAGGGTGTTCCTTTGTATTTAACGCGACTTTGTGTAGAGCGAACGACGTACTCCGATACGTCTCCTCTGTTAAAGTGCGGTTCTTTCGTTAGAATAAGCATTTCTTCAGTGGTTAAATCGACTTGCTGTTCTATTTGTAACGTCAGAACATGACGGTCAACCTCAGAAAGGGCTTTTAGTTCATCATCTGAAGCAAACATGTTCGCGATAATCACATCATCGATTAAACCTGTATTAAATAAGTCCTTCGCTTGTGTTTCGATGGGAAGCATTCGATGCATTTCCAGTGAGCATAATCCCTCTGTGACTTCCCATGGTCCATAAGCTGCCGACGGCGCATTCACAAATGCAGCCGTTCTAAGACCAAGCGATTTAAATTGCTCAGAAGTCTTCATAAAATGGGCACGACTTAAGCCTGTGTAGCGATGCGGATAAAAATTGTGACACCCCATCAAGCGTTCCTTGTTAGGCTGATAGGAAAGGATATTATCGATGTACTTGGTGCCATTCGACATGTTGAGTTCAATCCTAATGCCAGAAGCATCATAACTCATCAAGGCTTCTTCGTGACCTGAGAAGCCCATGTCAAGCCGGATCCCGCTTAAGCCGAGTTCAGCAAACGGACTGAGATCGCCTAACGTCATCCCTAAACCGCTAAAAACTTCTGGTGACACATCTGCGATGATTTCAAATCCTAACGCACTTGCATGCCGCATCCAGGTTCCAAAAGACGCTTCAAGTGCTTCTTTACCACCAGTAAAGGAAATCATACAGGTGAAAATACGCGAAAAACCGAGAGCATGCGCTTTATCGATATAAGCGATGATGTCCTCAGTGGCTGCGTGTTCTGGATAGATTGAGAGACCTATAGTTTTCATGACTGTTTCTCCAAAATCATTTTAGAGAGTGCCATGATCTCCTGAGCGAGTGCTTTAATCGTCAGCGTGTTCATTAAATGGTCCTGTGCATGTATAAGCAGAAGTGAAATCTCTGTTTTTTCTCCAGCCGCTTCATTCTGAATCAAAGAAGTTTGCGATTGGTGGGCTTTTAGCAAGCACTCCTCAGCAAGCTCTATTTTTTCATGTGCTTCCTTGAACTGCCCTGCTCTCGCTAAAGCCATCGCCTCCATGCAGTAGCTTTTTGCCTCTCCACTATAGGAGATCAGTGAAAATATGATTTGTTCCAATTAAATCACCTCAAATTTTGTCTTTTTAAAGGTTATATTGATAGGCGGGTTGCCACCACAGGTTCTGGGTGATGACAACCTTTCTAACACTAGTTTTCTAAACGTTATTAAGCATTTTCCTTCTTCAGTTCAGCGCGATCCGCGATGAAGATAAAAGGAATGTAGATGACGATGGCGAGAACGAGGTTGAATGCGGCGAGTACACCACCCTGCCAGCTGCCTGTGGCGAGTGCACCACCGATTACAGGAGGTGTCGTCCATGGAATCATAGCGATGGTATGTGGCACGAGACCGAGTGAAATCGCTGTATACGCTACTATAGTAAGCACGAGTGGCGCTAAGATAAATGGTACGAAGAGTACAGGGTTGAGGACGATCGGCATACCGAAGATCACGGGTTCATTAATGTTAAATAGTCCAGGTGCAACCCCTAATTTTCCAACTTCTCTAAGCTGCTTACGTTTACTCACTGCGAGAATTGCGATGAGAAGTGCTAAAGTCGTACCAGCACCACCGAGGTAGACGAAGGCATCGAGGAAAGGCTTAGTGACCACATGTAAATCGCTAGAGAATGCAGATTTACCGGCTTCGACGAGTTCCAAATTTTTAGTGAGAAGTGGTAATAAAATTGGCTCGACGACGCCACCGATGATGTTTGATCCATGAAGACCAAAGAACCAAAGGAAATGCGTCATGAAAACGATGAGAAGCGCTGAGCCTAATGAGTCAGCTACGTTAGTAAGCGGCATCGCCACATATTTAACCACGACACTAAACAAATTGGTTTCAAAAGAGGTGAAAAGAATCATGACCAGAGAAGCCACTGCAAGCACGATCATCCCTGGGAAAAGGGCTGCGAAGCTTCTAGAAACTGCAGGTGGAACACCTTCAGGCATTTTGATAACCAGGAAATCCGCTTTGGAAAGCTTAACGAAGAGTTCAGTAGAAATGAGTGCGACGATAATGGCTACGAACATCCCCATGGCGTTTGTGTAACCCCAATGGATATTTCCCCATGCACCATCAGGATTTACCTGTGGCATTAAGATAAAGAATGATGAAAGTGAAATTAAACCTGCTGATAACCCGTTTGCATTATAGCTTTTCGCTAAGAAATACGAAACGGTAAATGATAAGAAAATCGAAATAATGGCGAAAGTACCCCACCAGATGTTGCCGCCGAAAGAGGTCCAGCTATCACCAAACACACTCCCCATAAAACTCTTATACGCATCGATTGGCAATTGGTTAAGAAGTACGGCAAACGAACCTGCGATTGCCAGTGGCACTAACGAAATAAAACCATCACGAACTGCAGCTAAGTGCTTCTGTGAGCCTACCTTTGCGAAGAAAGGTACAAATTTTTCCTCGATTAAACTAAAAAATTGATTCACGACTGTTCCCCCTTAAATCTTTAATAATGCTTTGGCATCGGCCAATACCGCTTTGCCATTCATGGTGCCATACTTCACGGTGTCGATCACCGTCACCGGTATGCCACTGTCTTCAAGTGATTTAAACTTGCTTTTCAAGTAGCGCACCTGAGGTCCTAACATCAAAATACTGATGTCGTTAATCTTCGTGGCCTCAGATTCCGCAACCGCTTGAATTTCAGCCTGAAATCCTTCTTCAAGCGCCGCGTCCTGCATGCGTTTTACGAGCATGCTCGTGGACATCCCCGCCGAGCAAACCAAAAGTATTTTTACCATTTAATGCCTCCTCAAGATCACGATCACGTGATGCATTTTACCAGTGCACTAATATATAAAGCAAAGTCCGTGCCAACTTTATAATTGGCTGTAAAAAAAATGAAGCAAGCATTATCAACGCTTTCAGGACGAAGTAAAAAAAGAAAACAGTGTACATCGTTTTGCACACTGTTTGCACACTATATATTTATTGCACACTATCTGCTTTTGCACGCTAAAGGACTCATTCTAGATTAGAGAGGATCACCTTTAGTAAAAGGGCGCGTTCATCTGTGGGAATGGTGATGTAAAACTGATGCTCAATTGATTCAAATAAATCCTCAAGCTTATCATAGGCGCCACCATTCTTAAGAAGAAAATCCCGATAGCCATCAAACACCCGAGGCGCGATACCCTTAAGACGGTTATCGATGTAAAACACCATATGAAGTAGAAAACCGATACGCGCATCTGCTTGCATGTCTTTACCCAGGCGTGCTTCTATCGCGTCTATAAAGCGATTTGACGCGCCGACCAGCTCATGGCTCGGTATATCCACCGTTTCTTTAATGGACTTTGAGATTTCACTTAAGAGCATGGCTTTTTCAACGATGGCTTCAAGTCTCGATAACCCCTCTTCTGATAAAAGGTCAAGTGCGCTAAAGACGGGAATATCATCCACTGGGATGTTGATCGTACTCGCGATGGCCACCACCTGATATTCGGAGCGCATATGCTCAATCGTGGCCAAATAAGCGCTTCGATCGGCGAGATCCACACTTTTAACCACGATCTGCTCCGGCTTGGCAATCCGTTTTTCGATGATGCGTTTCATGCGTTCTGCAGTGCCCTCACCCGTAAAACAGGCAGTGATGATCATCAATTTATTTTGACTATTCTCAGATCTCACTGTGGATCTCGGTGTTTGAAACTGCTTGCTAATGCTGGCCACGATTTCATCAGCACCGTGACCTGAAGCCGCTTTTCGAACCACTTCCAGTAGAAGGGGCGTACTGGTTTGAACCAACGTCCTCACGTGAAAGCCATGGTCTTCGTAAAGCATTTCACCGAAGTTTGAAAGCGAGCCCATATCCACCATCATGAGCGCTTCCTTTATTTCATGGGTTAGAAAGTAATTTGAAATACTCTGGTACATGGCTTCCACAGGCATGGATAGCGGCATATCAAACGGCACAGCAATCGGATCTCCGATGAGCTCGTTTACCACCTCAGCCATGCTAGTGGCAGTGCTTTTGCCGTGCATCATGACGATTACGGGCAATGTTGAGCGCCTCACTTCTTTATTCAGCTCATCGGTATTAGCGAGAAACATGGTGATATAGCCGATCTCATCGATGGGTAAAACGATTCCTAGGGCAATTTCCATTTCTCTGGCGAGGTCCATGGCCACGAGAAACGCCTGCGTATGTTCTATTCTAATTTGATTAAGTCTCGGGTTATAAATCGGTTGACGATTTTGAATCCGCTCGATGGCGCTGGCCATGTGAAGCGTAAACGCCGACCTTAATGCGGGTGGGTAAGAACAGCCTAAACGCTGGGAAGCATCTGTCATCAGCTTTTCTGTTAGGGTTAAAAAATCCTCCCCCACGACCTTCGTGATACTATGCTCGATCACCCGCTGCTTCATAGACCTGAGGTAGGTTTCAAATTGCTTTTCTATGTCGCTTCCAACGATTTGACGCACAGCCTCTTCATCGAGACCCTGCGATTTTAAAACGTGATATTTTTCAGCGATACTCGTATAAAAATCCTCTGGGGTCGATTGGTCCAGCACCTGTGTTAATGATACTTCATCAGAATATAGGGTTTCCTCTGTGGAAGGTAGTAACGCATCGACGATAGCGCGCTGATTCTTATAGTGATTATATCCTGCCTTTGCCGCACTGGATAAATCCACACTTCGCACCTTGATATGCGCCTCATCATTTGACACATAGTGAAGAAACGCCTTGGCACACGCTTGCTGGATATCGGTTCGCATCTGTCCGATATTGCTTCGACATTCATATAGAAGGAGTGATATAAACGCATTGCGGCTCATGGTGATGGGTTTATTGATTCTCAGGGATTCCTGCTTAAGAAACATCATGATCATCTGCTTGCGTTCCTCTAAGGTCCTTTGTGCCAATGAAGGGAGCTCGATCATCATGGGAATCCGTCTTTTGAACGTATCCAGCAGTACAGATTCCGGGTTTTCCGTCGTGGCGGCGATGATCTGCACTTCGACGCCAGTGATGTCCGTGTTGCCACCTAACGGTCTAAAATGACCATAATCCATAAAGGTAAATAGCATCTCCTGCCCCTGAGGTGGCAGTCTATGGATTTCATCTAAGAATAAAAAGCCTTGATTCGCCTTTTGAAGAAGTCCTTCTCGATCTCTGTCTGCCCCAGTATAGGCACCTTTCTTTACACCAAAAATTTCACTCATCAAGAGCTGTGGGTTATCGGCATAGTCAGCACAATTCAGTAAAACGAAAGGCGCATCCTTTTTAATTCTGCCTGAATGAATGGCGAACTGATACATCTCTCTGGCAAAGTGTGATTTTCCCACGCCAGTTTCGCCATGAATCAAGGTGTGTAAGCCATGAGGTGGATACAGTACCGCCGCCTTCGCCTGCTTTACCGCTTTTTTTAAACTGCCTTTTGCACCGATAAGGTTGAACTCATCTGTAATCGGATGCGCGGTATCTGTTATGAGCTCGGTAGATTTACTATCGCTACCTGCGACTTCACTACCCATGATTGCCGAGAAAAAGACGACAGGACGCCCATCCCCTTTTAGGAGCTTCCCCTCGATTACCAACTGATTTAGATAACGACTTACCACTGAACGGCTAAGATTATAGCGTTCTGCGATTTGCATAGCAGTAAAGCCTTGATGGAGTTCATGCTGATCGTGGTTGATACGATCCCATAATTGAATCACACTGTTCACTGGTAACCTCACTTAAGCATATAATGGGATGAGATGTTCCAGGGGAATCTCTAAGATAAGCGCGTCTGGTATCTTACGATTCTCCCATTTTGATTTCGCAATTTTAAAAACCACCTCAGCATCTTCTGAAACAGAGGGATGCAACGGTTTTATATAGAAAGTGAGCTCAAAAATATCCTCCACTGTTCGTAGAACCTTTCCCCTTAATAATCGGTTCGAAGGCATTTCAATAAGTTCATGATGAACGATAAAATCGTGAGCGCGTATGCCTAAGTACTTCGGAACGTCTAAAAACTGAGTTTTCGGGTACTGTAAACCCCAGCTCTTAGCAAAATAGAACGTGCCATCATCCTCTAGATCAGAAAAGTTCTTACAGCCCGTTAGCTTTGCGACATATTTATATTTAGGCGACTTGAAAGCTTCATGTGTGGTCCCCATAAAACTGGACTTGCCATGCTCCATCACCATCAACGAATCGCTCATGCGGTAAATTTCATCTCTACTATGGGAAACGAGAACGACATCCCCATTAAAATCACTTAAGTAGTCCATGACTTCCTTTTGAAGATGGTCCTTCAGATGGTCATCTAAAGCTGAAAAAGGTTCATCTAAAAGCAGAATTTCCGGCTCGAGGATCATACACCTGGCGAGTGCCACGCGTTGTTGCTGCCCTCCAGAAATTTGCCGAGGGTACTTTTCAGAAAGTGCAGTAAGGTGAAATCGATCCATGATTTTTAGGATTTTTGCCATTTGATCTTTATCCGCTTTGGGTAATCCGATCCCGATGTTCTCCGCCACAGTCATATGTGGAAATAGCGCATAATTTTGAAATAGATACCCAATTTTTCGCCTTTGTGGTTTAACATTGATGCCTTGGACCGAATCAAATAACGGGCGTCCATTTAAAATGATTTTTCCCTCATCAGGCGTTATGATGCCCGCTAAGCATTTTAGCAGCATACTTTTCCCACTACCTGAAGCCCCTATGATTCCCAATCGGCTTCCACGATTATCAAAATTGACTTCTAAGGTAAAATCTTTATACTGCTTTTTAATGTCTATCATCAAGCCCATTCTTCACCCTCCATTAGGCGCTCTGAGGCGTTTGACTTGCTCTTATCGAAGCGTTTGACGCTAAAGTAGTTCATGGAGACGACGACGAAAAAGGACAGTGTCAACACAACCCACACATACCCTCTTGCCGTTTCCATATTTCCTGCAGCCACTTCAGAATAAATTGCCATGGGGAGTGTTTGTGTCTTTCCAGCGATGTTACCAGCAATCATGGCAGTTGCGCCGAACTCCCCTAATCCTCTGGCAAAGGATAAAATGCCACCACTCAAAACACCGGGGAGCGCAAGCGGCATCATGATTTTCCAAAATATCTTCCATTCATTAAGACCAATGGTACGTGCTGCCATGATCAGCGTTTCATCTACCTGCTCAAAAGCTCCCCGCGCTGCGCGATACATGAGTGGAAATGAGATGACAATAGCTGCAATCACTGTTGCAGTCCACGAGAAGACGATTTTTACCCCCAAAAAATCCAGGAGTAACCGTCCGATGGGTCGATTCACCCCAAAAATCGCTAATAACATAAAACCAATCACTGTGGGTGGTAAAACGAGCGGCATGGTTAAAATGCCATCGATGACCATTTTTAAGCCCTTAGATTTAATGCTCACCACGATATAGGCTGTGAAAATCCCCAGTATAAAGGTGATGAGAATGGCTAGTGATGCAGTTTTTAATGAGATTAGAATCGGTGAAAAGGACACGGCGTTTACTCCTTATAGGTTAATATGTGCTCTTTTTCTATTCTATCATTTATTTTGATGCGTTTACAACAAATCCATACGCCTCAAAAATTTTTGCAGCTTCTTCAGAAGCTAAAAACGCTAAAAATACTTTCGATGCTTCTTCATGTGTGGTCTTCGTCACCATGCCCACTGGATAGATGATTCTCCCAACAGAACCTTCAGGCGCTTTTGCCACAATTTCTACTTTATCCGTCGAAGCGGCATCAGTGGCATAGACAATCCCCACATCAGCGCTACCTTCTGCAATCCAGTTTAGCACTTCGGTGACATTTGTACCTAGACTAAACTTATTAGCGTTTGAATCGAATAATCCTAAGGTAGTCAGCGCCTCCTTCGCATATTGGCCTGCAGGCACGCTTTCTGGATCGCCGATGGCGATGGTTTCTGCATTACCGATGGTTTCAAACGAATCGACATCTGATTCACCACCTGATCCCTTAATCAGGACTACTGCGTTATCCAGTAGTTCTACTATTGTCGATTCCGTTACCAATCCCCCTTCAGCAAGTGCTTTCATCTGTTTCATACCCGCAGAGAAGAATACATCGACATCTGCCCCTTCTTCGATTTGCGCTTGCAACTTGCCCGATGAGTCATAGGTTGCTTGTACTGTAATTTCTGGATGCTTTTCGTTAAATAAAGGAATCAGGGAATCCTCAAAGCAATTCTTTAAGCTGGCTGCAGCTGCCAGTGTAATCGTCGTGTTCTCTGCAACCGTCTCTGATGCCACAGAGTCCACTTTAGAGGTGCAGCCTATAATGGTCGTCATGATTATTATGAGTGTTAATGCCATTACTAAAAATCGTTTCATGAAAACGCCTCCAATATCGTTAATATTTTATCGATAACCATTCGATACAGAATAATTCCGAACGATTCAATTATAACAGAGGCGAAATTAAAATTCTATGTGATTAATCAACAAAACCTTAATTTTTCTTATTTTCAGAAATGAGCCGATTAATTTGACCATAGCTGTCCCAAAGAATTATGATGACTAGAATTGCAAATGTAATCACCAAACTTATCTGAACCCCTGATGCAATGCGTTCTCCCAACTTATCTGATACCTTATCCTTATCGATACCATATGGACTGATGAACACTAAATACCCAAGTGCGATGGAAATCACATTTAATACTACGGTTAGCAGACGAGAGCTCATCTGCCAGCTGCCTTTAAAAAGAAGATAGCAATTCAGTAAAATTTGCGTTCCAAAGACGGCCGAAATGGACAAAATGATGACCCTTGAATACGGCCCTGCTAGTACATTTGGTAAAAGCGTGGTTGCAACCGCGATGCCAACTGCTGTAAAGAATATCTCAAAAATCATATCCGTTAGAGATACGGAAGTTGAATAATCTTGAAGCGCATGAAATACCTTCTCATCCCATTTAACGTCTGATGCGTCCTCTTCATCCAAAGGAGAATAGTACTGTACTAAAGCAAAGATAAGGGTTACCACTGCGAAGACGTTTAAACCGACATCCCAAAAAGCACTTAGTAAATCGATAAAAAACGATAACAGTATGGGCTCTTGATTTGTGGTATTAAACAAATCACCGATGGCGATGGCAAAAGTCAAACCTACAAACGATGCGACTAATGCAATCTTTAGTACTAGCCAGTACAAATCAAAATATCTTCCGCTGATAAGCGCGTAGGAACGTCCTCTATATGAATCAGCAACTTGTTTTGGATGTCCCATGGATAAAATCGCCGCCTCCAGTTGTGCATCGGAGTACTCTCCATGACCAAAGTGCTCCTCTAGGTAGTCATACAACCCTGCCTCAATCTCCTTAATGATTTCTGCTCTGCCACTCGGTGGCAGCAAATTACTAATATTAAATAGGTATTTTTTAATCATAAATGACCTCCCTTGATCATCTTGTCAAGTGCACCCGTCAACTTCTCCCATTCAACAATGAGTGCATCCTTTAGCATCCGCCCTTTCTCGCTGATCTGATAATAGCGCCGAGGGCGATTATCCTCCACCTGCCATAGCGACTCTAAAAGTCCTTGCTTTTCAAGCCTTCTTAATAATGGATACAGTGTATTTTGCTCGATTTCTATGCCTAAGCCATTAAGGGCTTGAATAAGAGAATAACCATATTGTGGCTCAGATAACTGTGTTAAGACTGCTAATACCAATGATCCCCTGTTTAATTCCTGTCTCGCATTCTGAATGATGGTTGATAAATCAGACACGTCATCACCTCCTGTTAATTTAATTATAGTGTGTGATACACAGTATTGTCAATTCAATTTTACTGTTGAATTCAATTTTTTAATTTTAGAAATGATGCCAGTATTATAGCACCTCACCTCAAATCGTGTTAAAATGGCGGTAGCATAGTCTTTATGATGAAAGAAAGGGAACGACATGGATGATTTACTCTATACGCCAGATGAAATCGCAAGTAAACTAAAAATCACAAAGGGGACCGTCTATGAAATGATCAAGCGCGGTGAACTCGATGCCCATAAAATAGGAAAGCACCTGAGAATTTCTCAGATGCAGTATGAAAGGTTTCTAGTATTAAGAAAAGGCATCGACAACGTATATGATGTCGTCATCACGCGACAAAACGAAGACACTGTGGCCATCATCGATGACATCGTCTTTTTTGTAGAACCGTTTTATGAAGGACCTGCGAAGTTGTCCATTAGACCCGAAAGCGTTCTCCTAAGTAAAGGTGATTGCATAACCAGTGCAAGGAATTGTCATTTGGGTAAAATCGTCGCTATTAAAGAATATGAATCTAGGGTACTGGTTACAGTGGATATAGGCGTTTTAATAGCCTCATACATTACCAAGCGCTCACTACACAACATGGCTTTAGCGGTTGGAAGCGATATCAACGTCATTTTTAAAACCATGTCCATCCATTTGTTTCGTTAACGCTTTTGGCTGTTTTCAGCGACACGATATCGGACCATTTTTCGAATCAATTCGAGTGGCAACGGTTGATCAAGTGGAAACTGAACAGAGCCTTTCGCATTTTTATAAACTTTCAGTTCTTCCTCAAACGCTTCAATGCCTGAAGGTGTGGGATAAAACCCGATATGTTTTTTAAAGGCAGCAAAATGAACGAGATTTCCATTAAGGTAAAATGTGGGCATTTGATAACTAAAACGCTCTGTGGCCTCGGGGACTTCTTCTTTTATAAGGGCTCTAATGGTCCTCAGTTTATCCTGTACTTCTGCAGGGAACGTCGAGATGTATCCATCGATTTCGTTCATGTGCACCTCCAAATATCGACTATTTCATTTAAGAGTGAGGTTCGTTATGTTAAAAAAAGGTTTGTCTATTCTCATTATAATCCTTTTCATCATCACTTCAAACACCATTCCTAACTTTGCGAACAGCGCTGAGCCTCCCTCGCTGGTCATCATCGTGGAAAATCCGCCAGAGGATTTTAAAATGACGCTCCTTAGTGAATCAGGCACGAATGACGGCAGAAGATATGATTATGTCGGTGAGGTCCATTACACCTTCTACTACCGTGATTTGAACGAAAATAGACCTACTGCTGTGGAAATCACAGCTTACGGAAAAACGCAGGTCGTCGATTTACCGAGTCTTATCAACCGGTATCACGAAGTTCATACACTAGACCTCGATACATTGGTTTTCGCACCGGGAGAAACGATGACGAGAAGCATAAAAATAGTGAGCTTTCGTGTATTCGGTACATTGCTCATCGAAGGGTTCCTCTTTTTTCTTTATGGCTTTCGAAATAGAAGATCATGGATCGGTTTTATAACCCTTAATCTCATCACACAGGCAGCACTTAACATTTCATTAATTAATGTGCCTATGTATTCTGGGTATCCTCTATTCTATTTAATATACTTTGAATTTTTCGTCTTTGTGGCTGAACTTATCGCTATCCACTTTTTTGTTCGTGAGAAGACTGCTGGAAAACGTAACGCCTTTGTTTTAGTTGCCAATACCTTAAGTTTAGTGATCGCCTATCAAATCTCTTATTGGTTTCCACTGAGTTAATAACTTGTGATAATATCAGGTTAATTCACCGACGATACGTTCAGTATCGTCTTTTTTATTGTAAAAGAGTATTCATTTATCGTTTTAGACCTATTATTTATTGACTTACGATAAATGTCGTTGTATGATATTTTTGAGTTCGGGTGGCATCCACCTCGAAAACCCCACCGCAAGCAACGCATTATCTAGAATAACCATAGTAAAAATTTAAGTGAGGACGCGTATGAACATTCTAAAAAATAAAGAAACGGTATTTTTAAAACTAACACTTGTGTTAATCTCTCTGCCCATCATCGCAGGCTGTGTTTGGGGGATCCCTTGGATTTTAAAAGAAGCCCTGCTCTATTATCCAAAACCGCTGGTCTTTTTGGTGGTCGCTGTGGTTTATGCCGCTGTGATTCCCTACTTTTATGCATTAACTCGCGCCAACCGATTACTCGGTTTGATCGATACAAACAACGCCTTTTCCAGTGATGCGGTGAAAGCACTTAAGCACATCAAAATTTGTGGCTTAGCCATCACTTCTCTCTATGTTTTGATTTTGCCTTTAATTTATCTCGTGGCGGAGGTGGATGACGCACCTGGCATTCTTCTGCTTGCGCTGGTCATCATGTTTGCTTCCTTCGTGATTGCTGCGTTTGCTGCACTCCTTGAAAAACTGCTAGAGCAAGCCATCGCCATAAAAGAAGAAAACGACCTGACGGTTTAGGAGGATATTATGGCCATTATTATAAACATCGACGTCATGCTTGCCAAACGCAAAATGAGCGTCACTGAACTGTCCGAAAAGGTGGGCATCACCATGGCAAATCTGTCCATCCTAAAAAACGGTAAGGCGAAAGCCATCAAGTTGTCCACCCTAGAGGCGATCTGTCTTGCGCTGGATTGCCAGCCTGGCGATGTCCTCGAGTTTAGAAAAGAAACCCCATAAGGTGGTGCCTGTATGAATCATTATGATCTCGTTATCATCGGCGCTGGACCATCAGGTGCAAACCTAGCCAGGTTAATATCACCGGATTTGAAGGTATTGCTCCTCGATAAGCGGCTGTTAAGCGATCCCTTTAATGGGTCGACGTCTCGAAAGTGCTGTGGTGGGTTATTGGCACCCGACGCGCAAAAAATGATCGCTTCCATGGGACTGGGCATCCCTAAGGATATTCTAGTGAGCCCGCAGCTTTTTTCGGTGAGAACCATCGACCTAGATCAAAACCTTCAGCGCGATTACCAGCGCTACTATTATAATATGGACCGTGAAAAATTTGATCGCTGGCTCATCTCTTTAATCCCCGAGCATGTCGACCGTTCTTTCGGTGCAGTGTTTCGGCACTATCAAGAAGATAATGACGGCCTCATCGTAGAATACTTTCAAAGTGGCGCGCTGTGTAAAGTCCACACGAAAGTCTTAATCGGCGCTGATGGAGCGAACTCAAAGGTTAGAGCACTCATGCGTAAACACAGGGGTGATCAATCACCCTTACCTAAGAAATACATTTCCATCCAGCAAGTATTTAGCTGTAATGCCACGGTTCCCTATTACACCGCCCTTTTCGATGCCACATTAACCGATTTCTACGCATGGACGATTCCGAAGGACGGTGAGCACCTTCTAGGCGCAGCTCTGGAAATAAACGGCCATGAATGGGAAACGTTTAAGAGGTTAAAAGAAAAACTCACAGCAAAGGGCTATGAGTTTGGTCGTCTGCTTCGTACAGAAGGTGCTTTTATCAACCGCCCCCTCTCTCCCGCTTCATTTGATTCTGGCAACGATAAGGTTCTGTTGATCGGGGAAGCGGCAGGGGCCATTAGCCCAAGCTCTGCTGAGGGGATCAGTTACGCACTTAAGACGAGTTTGATGCTGGCTGAAAGTATAAACGAAGGAATGGCTGGGTGCGCTAAGCGCTACGCGAGAAACGCGCTGGCCATAAAAAAGAACCTTTTTCTAAAGCGACTTAAATCCCCTGCCATGTATCAGCCAACCCTTCGAAAGCTCGCCATACAATCGGGCTTGATGGGGTTGAAATCACCCGTTCATATCATCCCGGTTAATGGAGCCGTTTAAATGGTCGTCGTTTTTTTTACTGGAATCCAGATTTCGCTACGATAATTTGGATTCGACGTGTCTTTGCTTTCATGCCAAACGATTTCTGGTCCTGCGATACTCTCATAGTCTGATGAAGGGAACCATTCAGCATAAATTCTACCCCAGGTGGCTTGCAGGGTTTCAGGGAAAGGGCCGACCACTTCGAACACCGCCCACATGCCCGCTGCGACTTCTAGAGCATCAAAATCCTCTACTGGTGCTTCGGTGGTAAGGACCCCGATAAAGTGATCCAGCTCACCGCTTTCTGACATCCTGCCCTCCGAGAAATTCGTAGATGCACTTATGATGCCATTCGGTTCAACATTCGACATCGCTTTTAATAAGGCGATGTTTTTTTCGTTTAATCGAGCGTAAATTTTCGCGATTTCAGGATTAATCCCCTCAAACTGAATGGGAATTCGTCTCATGTAACCCACAACCTTAAACGCTTCTTTTTCGATAAGTCTCACTTTCATTTCTGTTCCTCCTCTAATGGATAAATAGAAGGACAGTTTTGGATACGCGATGACGGACCTTCCATGCTGCTTCACCTCAGAAGGTAAAACACCGTGCATGGCGTGAAATGCTCTCGTGAAGGCATCTGCCGATTCATAACCATATTTGACTGCCACGTCGATTACTTTGGACTCCTGTTCGAACAAATCGTTTGCCGCTAAAGACAACCGTCTTTTCCGAACGTATTCAGCCACGCCGATTCCCGCTAGAAAAGAAAACATCCTTTTAAAATGGTGTTCTGAACAACCCGCTAATCTCGAAGCCCTTTCCATGCTGATCTCATCCGTCAAATGCGCTTCGATGTAATCGATGGCATCATTAAAGTTTTTTAGTGTATCCATAACGTCCTCCTTACATCCCATAATAACCATAAAAATGAACCCACATCCGACAATATGGGTTCAAATACTATCGCTATTTACGTTTCATGGTTTTATTTCGGCCTGTATTTTTCGCCTCATAAAGTGCCTCATCTGCTAGATTAATGAGTTGGTCCAATGTCTGCGCTTCCTCTGTTGTGGTGGATATGCCTATACTGATGGAATAATGCACCACATAATCGCCATACCGTTCTTCCAGCTCATAAATATGACGTCTAAAACCTTCTGCTTTTTCATAAGCAGTTGCCATATCCGTGTTAATCATAATCACTGCAAACTCTTCCCCGCCCATTCGAGCGACTGTATCAGTCCCTCTAAAGGAATGTTTGAGATGCGCTGAAAAAGACTTGATGACTTGGTCGCCGACGCCATGACCATACGTATCATTGATCCGTTTAAAATAGTCGATATCCATCATCAGAATCGAGAGCTGTTCGTGATATCTCAATGCACGGTCAACGGCTTCTTCTCCGTACTCTCTAAATCGTCTGCGGTTATTAAGGCCACTCAGTTCATCCGTAACAGCCATTTGCTCAAGTCGTCTTCGTAACTCCTCGCGTTCTGTGACATCTGATATGGTGATGAGCAAGCCAACCATTTCGTTATGGTTATGGACCCCTTTGGAAATGACATTCACAAACTTAGGAGTGTCCTTCGTCTCTATCATATAAATCTTATTTTCGAATCGCATGATTGCACCTAGAAGCTCCTTCTGGTTTTCAAGCAGTTTCTCAATCGGCCCTTCATGAAGCTGACTATCAAACAACTGAAAAAGTGCGATACTCTTTTCATTATAATCCACCACTTGATTAAGTCGGTTGATCAGGACGATGCCTTCCTCACTCTCCTCAAAAATATGCTCACGTGCCATGACTTTGATTCCAGAAAATCATCTCTTTCAGGCTTGTCGCATTTATTTCCAAAAGGTATCCGAGCAAATAGATTTGAAGTGTTAAGCTGAGGGCACCAAAGGCTCTCGCATAACGTGTTTTACCTCTTAAAAATGAACTGACAAACATAAATGAGAGGAGCAATACACCCACGAATAAATATAAACTGATTAGCTTTGTGATCATAACCCCACCTAGATTTTTGAGTATTAAATATATTTGGCTGTGATGGAACGCTCACATTTTTTCAGTTCCTCTGGTGGTCCCTCGAAAAGCACTTCACCGCCTCGTGTACCACCATCTACCCCCATATCGATGATCCAATCCGCATTTCTAATGATATCGAGGTTGTGCTCAATCACCACCACGGTATTCCCTTTTTCTACGAGATGATTGATGATTTTTAGGATACTGGTGATATCCGACATATGAAGCCCCGTAGTGGGTTCATCCATAATATAGATATTTCCCTTCTTGCTAAGTTCTTTTGCGAGCTTAAGCCTTTGACATTCACCACCTGATAAGGTGTCAAGTGGTTGGCCTAATGTCATGTAGTGAAGTCCCACATCGACGATGTGCTTCAATTTACCCGTGATCTCTTTTTGATGGAAAAATTCCACGGCTTCACTAATGGTCATATCCAGGACATCGACGATGGTTTTTTCTCTATACTTGTAACCTAAGACCTCCTGTTTATAGCGCTTTCCGCCACAATCCTCACACTCGGTATCCACCGAATCCATAAAGGAGAGATCCGTTTCAATAAAGCCCCTGCCCTTACAGGATTCACAAGCCCCTTCAGAGTTATAGCTGAATAATCCTGCACTGACATTATTTTCTGTAGCAAACTGCTTTCTAATCTCATCCATGATTCCAGTGAAGGTCGCTGGATTTGACCTTAGGTTTGCACTGACGGCCGACTGGTCGATGACCACTGCCTCTGGATGTTCCTTTACGAACACGCCATTTACCAGTGTCGATTTTCCAGAACCTGCGACACCCGTAACGACTGTAAATAATCCTTTCGGTACCCTGAGCTTCGCCCCTTTCAAATTATGAAGCGTGCTTACGCTGGTTTCATAAAATTGATCAGGTGTTTTTGAGGCCGTCTTTATCGGTAAATGCTTCTGCAAATATTTGCCTGTCAACGTATCCGATTTTAGAAGATTATCATAAGATCCTTCAAACATGATCTGTCCACCATGATGACCTGCTAGCGGACCGACATCGATGATATGATCTGCCACCTTGATGACATCGGGATCATGTTCTACCACGATAACGGTATTTCCTTTATCTCTCAGCTTCGTCAGCAAATCATTTAATCGATGCACATCGCGTGTATGGAGACCGATACTGGGTTCATCAAAGATGAAAATAATGTCTGTAAAGCTGCTGGTTAAGTGTTTTACCATCTTAACCCGCTGTGATTCTCCCCCAGATAAAGTGGAAGTTTCACGGTCCAAGCTGACATAATCGAGACCTATTTGAATAAGGTCGTTTAAGCGCTCGGCAAGATTATTTACCACTGGCTGAACGCTAGGGACTTTAATTTCCTTGATGATTTCTAGGAGTTCATCCACTTGAAGTGCCGTCATTTCTGATATGTTTCTACCCTTGAGCTTCACGCTTAATACCGTATCATTATACCGCTTCCCGCCACAATCATGACACACCGACTGCATGGTGTATGGCGCAATTTTCTTCATATTCGCTTCAGATTTTTCATATTCCGTTTTAACGTATTGGCTGATAAATTTCTCCACGAGGCCCATATAGGTGGAATTCATCCCCTCTATAAAGATGGAGTTGATTTTCTCAGCTTTACCATATACGAGTTTTTGATATTCGTCTTCTGAATAATCCTTAATTTTCTTATCTACGTCGAAAAAACCAGATAGGGCATACATTTTCCATTGCCAAGTTCCAGGCTTATATCCCGGTAATAAAATCGCCCCTTCATTTAGCGATTTATTGATATCGAGCGATTTCGTCAGGTCCAGTGTCATGATTTTCCCGATACCCTCACAGGTTTTACACATCCCGTTCGGGTCATTAAAGGAGAAATAGTTAGATGGCCCGATATGGGGTTCGCCCACTCTAGAAAAAAGCAGTCTTAAAAGTGGATTGATATCCGTGATGGTGCCCAAGGTCGATCTGGAGTTTCCTCCGATTCTTTTCTGGTCGACGATGATCGCTAATGAAAGATTTTTGATTTCGTCCACATCCGGATGGCCATACTTGGGCATGAAGCCCTGAACAAACTTGCTATAGGTCTCATTAAGCTGTCGCCCTGCTTCCTGAGCGATGGTTTCGAAGACGATGGAAGATTTCCCACTCCCTGAAACGCCTGTAAAAACCGTTATTTTTTTCTTCGGAATTTTTAACGAGATATTTTTTAGATTATTGACTCGAGCGCCTGTTATTTCAATATAATCACGATTCATTTGACACCTCAATCATAAAAGCTTTGTCAGTATAAGTACTATGCACCATTATACCCTTTTTTTGGCATATTCACCACGCTAAAAAAATAGGCTTCACCAAGCGTCCGTAGACGATCAATGAAGCCCAATAAGGGGTAAAATTATTATAGCTTGGGAGAATTACTCATCGAGAGCAATCAATCGGCTATGGGCGTTTTTTGCCCATACCACCAGGTCCCATTTGCTGTAGTGTGATTTCTGTGATCTCTGTGCCATTTACGGTGACTGTTCCACCGTTCAAGGTTGCGGTGCCATCGGCATCAAACGCCGACTGCCCAGAAACGGAGATGATTCCCTCATTAATTTCGATACTGCCATTTGAATCGAAGCCATCCGTATCGCCAGCCCCCATGGTCACGTCGATGGTGCCTCCGTTCACCTGAATCATCACTTCTTCAGCGCTCTTGTTTGTGGCATTAATACCGTCATCTGCTGAATAAAGCGTCAATTCACCACCGTTGATTTGGATATAAGTGGCTTCGAGTCCCTCGGTGCTGGATTGGATATTGATGACTCCGCCATCAATTTGAAGAACAGTGGTCGCTCTAACGGCATCATCACCTGCTGTTATATCAAACTTGCCATTTCTAATGTAAATGGCGCCAACTGATTGGTCTTCATCATTTTCGCTATGAATCGCATCAGACTGTGCTTTGATCGTGAAAGTACCCTCATAGATATAAATACCGTCATTCGCTTCCAGTCCATGACCTTCCGCTGTGATGACATAAGTCCCACCAGTAATCTTTAGATCATCCTTTGATGTTATGGCATTGTCAGTTGCTGAATTTATGGTTAATATGCCTGTCCCATTTAATACCAGGTCCGATTTTGAAAAGACGACTGCATCCGTGTTTGTGTCACCATCCGCTGTAAACGCACCATTAACCGTTAAGGTACTGTTATTGGCCGTCGTGGTGATGAACACTTTATCGCCTGATTTTATATAGATAGCGGGTGTGCTCTGATTGGTTATCGTTACCCCATCTAATACCAGTTGAACCTTTGCATCTTCTGGTGCTGCGACGACTATCATCGCGTCTGTGGCTTCCCCAGAAATGAGGTATACGCCCTCTTCAGTGATATCAACCGACCCGTTGCTTGTTACATTAAGCTTTATCGCATCGTTTAGGTCCACATTCTGCTCTAAATCACGTTCGGTAAAGAGCTCTGAAACATTGAGCTTCGATCCTTCAACAGCCGTTAAACTAATACTTGATCCCGCTTCAGTATTACTTTCACTATTACTTTGAGTATTTCCTTCAGTACTGCTTTCACTATTGGCCTCTGAGGCAGCGTCGGTAATCACGTTCACAGTCTCTCCTTGTGCGGGTGCTACTGTACATCCCACGATTGATAGGCTTAATATCATGATTAATATAAAACTCACAACTTTTTTCATCTTCATTTCTCCTCTATGCATTTATTAAAGTTTTTTCTACTAACGATGCGTTGCTTTAATTATTAATGACGAACCTTAAATGAACCTAAAATAAAAAAAATTTTTAAATTGCATACAACCTATTTTTCGAGGTATATATGATGCATCACAACATTTTTGGAGGTCTTATATGGAGTTAGTAAAACGTTATCTAATTACTTTGGTTGTTTTCTTCGTCATCGATATTTTTTGGCTCGGTGTCGTGGCTAAGAAGTTATACAGTAAAGAACTGGGATTTATCATGAGTGACCGTCCAAACTGGACAGCAGCCATCATTTTTTATTTGGTCTTCATCATGGGGCTCGTGTTTTTCGTGATCAATCCAGCCATGGAAAAAAACGCATGGCAATATGCGTTATTTGTCGGGATGTTTTTTGGCTTCGTGACCTATGCGACCTATGACCTCACCAATCTCGCAACACTTAAAAATTGGCCGTTAAAAATCACGCTCATCGATCTTGCATGGGGAACGTCCTTAGGTGGTGCCGTTTCGACACTATCGTTTTTTATTCTTAAATGGCTTAAATAATTGAGGTGCTTATGAAAAGAAAAATGTCACTAGGAAAAAAAATCACCATCACTGCCGTCGCGTTACTCCTCTTACTGGTGGGTGGTTTCCTCATCTATTCGCTTGATTATTATCGGGCATCTGCTGATGTATCGCTGATCGTAGAACAATCCCCATTAAGGATTGAGACTGCAGATCATATGACGGTCATTTATCCTACTGGAAACAACCTAGATACAGGGATTATTTTCTATCCTGGTGGAAAGGTTGAAGCAAATGCTTATCTACCGTTGTTAGTTAAATTATCTGAGCTGGGTTATACCACTGTCCTGGTGGAAATGCCGCTAAATTTGGCCGTTTTTAACAGTAATGGTGCTGAAGAAGCATTTACATTGGCACCAGAAATCAAAGACTGGTACCTCGCTGGTCACTCACTGGGTGGTGCAATGGCGAGCAGTTATATGGAAGATCACTACGATCAGTTTAAAGGTTTAATATTATTAGCATCCTATCCCTTAAATGATGCACCGATTGAGACGCTGGTTTTATATGGCACATATGATCAAGTGCTGGATCAATCTACGCTGGAAGGCGTTGAAAACAAAGTGGAAATTATCGGTGGTAACCACGCTTACTTCGGGAATTATGGCGAACAGGAGGGCGATGGGATCGCCATCATCACCAGAGAGGAACAGCAAGCGTTTACAGCGAAAGCCATCCATCAGTTTATCAATCCATAAACGGTGAAGTTTTAAGGTTCATTTAAGGCTTAGGCCTTAAACTACTCTTGAAAATAACGATTCAGGAGAAGAGCGATGAACTCAAATCAGAAGCATGAACCCTTGATTTCCTATAACAACCTGACGATCAATTTCTCAGCCCAGTGTGCTGAAGTAGGTGGCGCCCCTCTTAAATTGACCCGTTTGGAGTTCAATACACTGGCATACCTTCTAAAAAACAAGAACACGGCGGTGCCGCGAACTGAACTGCTAAACGAAATCTGGCATATTAACTGTGTGATCGATACACGTGCCACGGACGACACCATGAAGCGTTTACGGAAAAAGCTGAGTCTGTACGGCGCTCAAATCATGATTGAAACCATCCGTGGATACGGGTTTATCGTAAGGGATCTGCAGCATTAGTCATCAATATTTGGTCGTAAATCAAAAGCGCTTCATTATTGAAGGGCTTTTGTTTTGTCTATTTTCTCACCTTGATTCTTAAATAATCATTAGAAATGACCTTATACTGATGCCGAGTGGTATAATATGGGTATTATATGGTATCCATCAGTGAGGTTGATTATGAATACATACCTGAGTTATAAATTAAAAGTAAATCGATTTTCTAAAGTGTTGCTTTGCTTTATCGGACTCCTCGTTATAACTATAAATTTTTATATCAGCATTGCAGATGCCCCTGTGGTTAATTACACAGTCGATCGCAATTATCCTCCCTATACCTTTGCTGATGAGGGCGGATTCTATGGCTTCGACCCAGCTCTGACCAACATGATTTTTAAGCGTGAGGACTATGAGGTCGTTTACGCCACTGACACATGGGCAAATGTCTATGCAGCGGTTAAAGGTGGTGATATCGACATCGCTGGCATCATCGCTGTCACTGAAGAGCGTAAACGCGATGTGCTTTATTCTGACCCTGTGCTGATCTCCTATGTTGCATTGTACACACTGGCAGATTCAGAAAAGGTCACCACTGATGATCTAAAACAACTTAATGTGGGTGTGGGAAAAGGCTACTATACGGAAGAGCTTTTGCGAACAGAGCTAAGACTTTCGTCATATCGTGCATATGAGAATTTGGATGATGCATTTGATGCGCTACTCTCCGGTGAAATTGATGTTTTATTTGAAAATCAGCAGTTTATCGAACATCTATTGGTCAGCGAGGGGCTAAGAGGGGAAATAATTCCTCAAGTTACCAACCTGTATCCACGTGAGCACGCTTATGCCATTTCTAAAGACAGAGCAGATCTCGTCTCTTATATTAACAATCGCCTCCAGTCGCTCAAAAAGTCTGGGGTTTTCGAAGTCCTTTATCAAAAGTACTTCTATGCGCATTCTGCCTGGTACGAAGCACAGAAAAAGACACAGACCATGGTAATTATCACCATCGCGTTACTATTTATTCTGATTGCTTTTATAGGCCTTCAGCTACTGATCAAGTCACTTAGGAGGAAAATCAATGTAAAATATATAGAACTAATGGAAGCGCATGAAGAACTGACGGCTGCAAATGTAGAGCTGGAAGCGCATTATGAAGAAATTCAGGCATACAGCGAAAAAGTCAACCAATTGGCCTATTATGACGCTTTAACAGGGCTACCAAATCGCACCTTTCTTAACGAGCATTTAGAAAAACTATTTCCACTACCTGTTTATTCAACGGGGGCATGGTATGCGGCGTTCTATATCGAGATGGATAATTTTAAGCAAATCAACGACACACTGGGACATGAATACGGTGATCTCGTTCTGAAAGCCATCAGTGAGTGCCTAGTCAACAACCTAAAGGAGGAACCGTTAATCGCTCGAACGGGAGGTGACGAGTTTTTCATTATGGTCAAAGGGTTGGTGAATCGAGAGGAAATCGATCAATACGCAGAACAAATCAAGCTATTAATTAACCGACTTTGGGAGATAGGCGACCATGAGATTTATCTTTCTGCAAGTATCGGTATTTTGGATATCAATCAGTTCTGTAAGGCACCCACTGATGTATATAAAAAAGTTGATACCGCCGTGTATCACGCAAAACAGCACAACCACGGGGGCTACATTCACTTCGACGAGAGCATGCTCCTCAATATAAAAACCAAATCGATTATGGAGAAAAAATTACGGAAGGCCATCGAGCTAAAGGAATTTACGCTCCATTACCAGCCTTACTTCGATTCATATACAAGTGAACTCTTAGGCGTGGAAGCGCTTATCAGATGGCAAGAACCCGAAATCGGTCTCATTAGCCCTGCGGATTTCATACCACTTGCAGAAGAAACGGGGCTAATCGTACCTATAGGAAACTGGGTTTTAGAGGAAGCAATCCAGCAAAATAAAAAGTGGCAGACTGTGAATGGCATATATATCCCTGTTTCGGTGAATATTGCGGGTATGCAGCTTGACGAAGACCAGTTCGTCTCCCGTGTCAATGCACTTCTGACAAAATACTACTTAGCTCCTCAATACTTGCAGCTCGAAATCACAGAAAGTAGCATTCTAAAGAACTTAGATAAAAGTGTCGCGCACCTTAGTGTTTTAAAATCCAAAGGGGTTAAAATCTCTCTCGACGACTTTGGTACGGGATATTCTTCCTTATCTTACATGATGCATCTTCCTGTGGACTCTATTAAGATTGATAAAAGCTTCGTGGACGATATCACGAACGACCATCATGAGATTATCGTCGGTGACATTATTTCAATCGCTCATAAGCTGAACCTGATCATCATCGCCGAGGGGGTTGAAAGTACGAATCAACTTGAATACCTGAAAGAAGCGGCATGTGATGCTATTCAAGGCTATCTCTTTTCTAAACCGCTAGACACAGCATCTGTTGAGAACTTATTTAAAAAACAATGATATGAGGAGCCTTTCATGGAACTATGGGATTTATATGACGAAGATAGAAAACCGCTAAACAGGACAAAACCCCGTGGTTCAGTACTTGAACCAGGTGAATATCACTATGTCGTCCATGTGTGCCTCTTCAACCCTAAGGGCGAGCTGTTGATTCAACAAAGACAGCCCTTTAAGAAAGGCTGGCCGGGGTTATGGGATGTTTCAGTGGGTGGAAGCGTACTCGCTGGCGAAACCAGCCGTGAGGCGGCCATCAGAGAGACCATGGAAGAAATCGGCCTTTCCATCGATTTAACATCGATTAGACCCCATTTAACGGTCAACTTCGATGTGGGTTTTGACGATTTCTATATTCTCGAAAGCGATTTTGAGATTTCTTCACTTACTCTCCAGGAGGAAGAGGTCAGGGCTGCGAGATGGGCATCACTAGAAGAAATTCTAATGATGATCGATGAAGGTGATTTCATCCCCTACTACTCTGGGTTGATTCACTTCTTATTTGAAAACATAAAAGCCTATGGCGCCATTATAAAATAGCGAAACGTCAAATATAATTCGATATTCATCGAAATGTATTTGACTTTTTGTTTTGATGGTTGTATATTTTATTTAGATATATATCGAATTAAAATTACAGGAGAAAAATCATGACACCGATTATTCAATACAAAGCCTTATTAGGAAATTTAAAAAAGGATAAAGAAGCCCTCATTAAGCAATTCAACACGCAATATGCCCTCGATGATGCAAAATTTGCAAAAATCGAACTCAACATTATCGATGTTTTCGAAAAAATTCCACAAAACTGGCGCGAACACCTTTCAGAGTGTGAAGCTTATGGCGACATAGAAGGTGCCCATATTGAGCATCTCAAACTGAACCAAGCCGCCGCTTTAAAGGATGCTTTTGTCACGCTACTGAAGGAGGAAGCCCATGAGTAACCCACAAATGGATATGGATCAAGCCATAAAAACCTTTAAAGCCCTTTCTGACGGCTCTAGACTGCGTATTCTATCCTCATTGATGGAAGCCCCCAAATACGTCGAAATCATCGCGGAAAGACTTGAGCTCGCCCCTTCCACCGTATCCTTTCACCTTAAAAAGCTCGAGGAGGCGGACCTCGTGACGAAGGAAAAGGATCAATACTATATCAACTATTCCATCAATAGCGAAATCTTCGATCGACCTTTAAAATACTGGATCAATCCTGAACATCAAGCCACTGACGCTGAATCGCTTAGGGAAGCCACTTACCGACAAAAAGTGCTCGATACCTTTATTAAATATCATAAGCTTATATCGATTCCAGTGCAGCGTAAAAAGCGTCTGATCATCCTGGAGCACCTCGTGGGTGAGTTCGACTTCACGCGAAAATACACCGAAAAAGAAGTGAATCTGATTATCGCATCCTATCATGATGATTTCGCGACTTTGCGAAGAGAATTTATCAACGAAAAACTACTAATGCGTGAAAATGGCATCTACTGGCGCACTCCTAAAGCAGAAAACCCGGTTAAATGATAACCGGGTTTTATCCTTTTATACAATTTTGATAAAATGGTGGGTCATAATGCTTAAGGACCATCAGCCCCCTTAATGTGTTCATTTTACCGAACGTTTCCGTTTCCATTTTAAAGTGAAGTCTGCCACTGTAAGTCGTCCCCTTACCTAAGGTGCCACCTTTCATTTTTTCCTTGAGCAGTACCAATGCTTCATCTAGACGCGGATCATATGGATACTCGATCGATGTAAAATAAACCAACGCACGTAAATAATCGTACTTCCACCTCACAGGAAAATGCGCCGAATCCACCTGGTTGAAGAGCAGTTCTCCAGTGGTTTCTCTTCTCATAAGGTGCTTATTAAGCAGGTATTCTCTACCGCGATGTGATTGTGCTTTAATCACTTCAAGATTCCTAGAATAACAAAACCCAATATAATCCCGATACGCTTCTAATACGGATAAGGTCGTATGAACTGAACCGACCTTTGACCGCGACGAACAGTTCCATCCCCCGTCAGAGAGTTGTTTAGAAACAAGATAGTCCATCATTTCTTCTATCGGTTCACTATCATAACCTCCATAGCTTAGCATACTGACCATCATGGCCACCACGCATACGTCATCCTCTACCGAATGCCCTTTTTTCCACATGTGATTCAGCAGCGTTTGAAGCCCCGCCTGATAAACAGGGTCTTTAGGGTCTACTTCCAAACTCATTAGGTCTCTTAATAAACCTGTTCTGTTCCTAACAAATACTTTTGCGTCATCCTTCTCACTGATGGATCCGAATCAAGTAGTAGTTGAATAATTGACATCCAATTCACTTCCTTTCGCTATACAAATAATTACAAATATTAAAAATCAAGTGGTTTCCCTATTAATTTCGACTATGGTATTATTAACCTATCAATATTAATTTTTGGAGGTGCTATGTCCACGAAGAATAGCTTATTGCTCATCCTACTATCTGCCATTTGGGGCGGCTCCTTTATATTTATGCGCGTTCTAGCCCCAGTTTTCGGTGCGGTGGGAACAGCCAATATCCGGCTACTGATCGGCGCCATTTTTCTACTGATCATTTACAGGCTAATTCGTTATCAGATACACTGGAAACGGGATTGGAAGCTGTTTTTAGTCATCGGTATCATTAATTCAGCACTTCCCTTTACCTTTTTTTCTTTTGCAGCACTTCATATCCCGGCCTCCATATCCGTGGTCATAAACTCCATGACGCCGATGTTTGGTGCTTTATTCGAAAAAATCATTTTAAAGGGAAATTTGACGATCAACAAACTGATGGGACTCGTTATCGGAACCATCGGAGTGATCATTATTAGTGGCAGTAAGACATTAAGTGGAACACCTAAATCCTACGTGGCCATTTTTGCTTGTTTGGCAGCGACCTTTTGCTACGGTTTATCTGGCGCGCTGGTGAAAAAATATGGAAAGCAAGTGGAAGCCAAGGCCATGGCAGGTGGTAGCCAGTTATTTGCAGGTTTTGTCCTTCTTCCTTTTTTAGCAACCAGTGGGTTCTCGACGCCTGTTACTTATGACATCATCTTGACGGTTATCGTTTTCGGCGTTCTATGTAGTGCCATCGCCTATCTCATCTACTACCATCTAATCAATACAGCTGGGCCTACGATAGCGCTCTCTGTCACCTTTTTAATGCCGGTTTTCGGCATTCTATGGAGTAAAATCATATTAAATGAAGTCATCACTGGTCAGATGATCCTGGGTGCTTTCATCATATTAATCGGCATCTACCTAATCATCAAACCTAAAAGTAAGAAAGTGCTCACCTGATAAAGGGAGCACTTTTTTATTAGAGCTGAAACGGTGTTTCGATGCCCATCTTTTCTCTTACAATCGCTTCCACTTCTCCAATTCCAGGCTTTCGATCTTCTTTTGCCTTTGAAAAGATGAGTTCATCATTAAAGGTCATCTCAAAAACACCACCTGACGATGGAATTAAAGACAGTTGACCAATCTTATTTTTATGCTCCTTGAGGATTTTTTGTGCGAGGCTCACGGCCCCATCGAGATACCCTCAAGAGGTACAATATTCAATGGTCATCAAGTATTTCATATCAACACCCCTTTCGATTATCATAGGTTATCATAAAATCTATACCCACTGGCGTCTTAGCAAAACACCCTTAGAAAAACGACAGCTGGACCTCATCAAAAGGCGCCCGGTAAGACTTAATGATTTCTTCCATCTTATAGACGATGCCCAATTCCTTACACAGGGCTTCAAACATTTGCCAAAGTTGCTTGGCGTTTGGTGACTGGCATGAGTAGGCCTCGCCGAACTGCCTTTGGTATTTTTCTTTTAATCCGGGGAAGTGATTATCCAGATGATCGTAAAACCACTGTCTTTGACGATCTCTAAGCGTGACACCGAAGGCAGGATAAATGACTTTTGCACCATTTGCATGTGCATGAATGACGATCTCTTTAATATTCTCTGGACTGTCTTCTATATAGGGTAATATCGGCATCATTAGAACACCAGTTGGTATCCCGGCGTCGGATAATTGCTTAATTGCTTTGAACCGTTCAGATGAGGGCGATACATAAGGTTCAACTTTTCTACAGAGCACATCATCCGCCGAAGTAATCGTCATCATCACCAGCACCGGCGCTTTTTTTGCTATGGCAGAGAGCAAATCGATGTCCCTAACGACAAGTGGGCTTTTCGTTGAGATATGTATACCATATCCGTACCGTTGAATCCCCTTAAGTGCCCCACGTGTCAACTCGTAGATGCTTTCCATGGGATTATAGGGATCGCTCATTGCGCCAGTACCTACCACACCTTTAACGCGCTTTGATCTGAGTTCACGATCAATGATGGCGAGCGCATTTTCCTTCCCTCTCACCACATCAAAATCATCCACACGGTAGCATTCACTACGACTGTCACAGTAGATGCAGCCATGTGAGCACCCTTTATAGATGTTCATGTTGTAGTTGATGCCGAACCACTCTTTATTTTCTTTATATCCCGATAAAATCGTCTTTGCTTTTAAATAATCCATAATCATCCTCTCGTTCAATTTTACTTAAAGATGTGATACAATAGCAATAGATTTCTGGAGGAAACATGAAGATACTTGCAATCTCAGATGTTGAGAGTAAACATATCACTGATTTTTATGACGCTAAGAAATATCAAGACATCGATTTGATCTTATCATCAGGCGATCTGAACGGTCACTATTTATCGTATGTCGTTACGGTTGTAAACAAGCCTTTACTCTACGTTCATGGAAATCACGATGTGCGTTTGATTAATGCACCCGCAGAAGGCTGTGAGTGTATCGATGACACCATCGTCGAGTTTATGGGGTATCGTATCGCAGGACTGGGCGGCTGTATGACGTACAATGGCGGTCCACTACAGTTCACCGATTCGGAAATGGCATGGCGCATCACAAAAAATGTCTTCAAATATCGTAAAGGCATCGATATTCTACTCACCCATGCACCAGCTTACGGCATCGGAGACGGAAAAGACCAGGCACATACGGGTTATCAAAGCTTTATTAAGCTACTCGACCGATATTCGCCGAGACTGATGGTTCACGGCCATATGCATCTAAATTATGGCATTTGTCAGCGAGAGCACTATTATAAAAAAACGCGTATCGTCAACGCCTTCGATCATACGATCATCGAAATCAAATAATAAAGGGCATTTCAAACAGCCATCTTACGAAGAAGCTGATTGAAATGCCCTTATTTTTATTCTACGATTTCGACACCTTCCACAAACCAATCCATGCTCATGATTTCCTCAGGAGAGGGTAGCTGATCCGTCTCTATAACACACTCGCCGTTTTGATTCATAACTGGCCCAGTAAATGGATGAAATTGATCAGTGACCATCATTTGTCTCAGGTGCTTAACGAGCTTCACAGTGCCACTGGGGATAAGCTCGTCTGCCATATACAGATCGACGACACCGAGATCGATTCCCCACCAGAAGTTGATCACCCGTTGCGTTTGACTAGAAGTGGCGATCATTCGCTGATATGAACCATTTAATAGTCCACTAATGATCTTTTCATAAAAGATTCCCCAGTTCCATATGGGCGCTGCTAGATAATGTTTCGGCTTTTTCGTGACCTCATCAATATCGCATAGCATCGCATACACACCATAATCCCAAGTCACATCCCTCGGTACGATAAGGTTTTTATTACTGATGATGTCAGCCCCGCGTTTGATCAAGCACTCACTGATGTTGGTGGACTTCATCGGGTTATTCCATTCACCCGTATAAGCCACTAACACTTTCGCTTTTGGATTGACCATCTGAGCACCAAGTGTAAATGCATTAATGGCGCTATAGACTTCAGGGTTTGGATTAGTCGCCGTGTAACCGATGATGCCGGTCTTCGTCATCGCACCAGCGATAACGCCAGTAAGAAAGCGAGGTTCATAGGTGCGTCCAAAATAATTCGCCATATGAACATAAGGCCGGTTACCGGAGCAATTGAAAAATCTGATTTTAGGAAGCTCGATGGCACATCTCACAGTGGCACGCCTAAACACCTCACTTGTGGTGAAAATCACATCGTACTCGCCTTCCTCAGCAAACTGCTTAATCACCTCATACGCCGAGTCGTCCTCAGGCACTTGATCAATTATTCCCGTTTCTATCTGACCGTTAAACTTAAAATCAACGTGTTTACGTCCTAAGTCATGAGAATAGGTCCAACCAGACTTTTCCGTATCACGTGCATATACAAACCCTACCTTTAAGGACTTCGGCGCAAACAGCGCACTGATCGACCCCAGTAGATTTGTTCGGTTGATATCATCGGCATCCGTTAGGATTTCCAGTTCTTCGTTTGTTCCATAATTGGTGAGTTCGATTAGCAAACTCGGCAATAACGCTTTTAACTGACTTTCGTCGATGGCATCGGTTATCTTATATAGCTTAGCATATAGCAAAAATGCATCACCAGTGGTCATCTTTAACGCATCACCACCTGACTCCTTGAAGAGTGTCCTAAATGGCTGGTAGACGTACTTGTTAAAGTGCTTAAACCGCTCTTCCTCTGCAACCCCTTCAGGATGATAATCCTCAAGATAGTTAAGTAATCGCTCATAACGATAATGCTTGCTGAGCCAAATGGTATTCAGTTTTGTTTGATCATAAAACGCTAAAAAAGCATAATAATTGACGATGTCTTCATCGTTCTCATCATACTTGGGAATGATGCGTGTGATTTCAGCAGGAATCGCCGTGGCGTCGAAATATTTCAGCACACTGACGCGCTTATTGCCTTCCATCACGTAAAAGTAGTTGAGATACTCGTATACTTTTATGGGATCTCTGAGTCCCTCTGTGACATGCGCTCTGCACACCTCTGTCCACTTCTGGCTGAACTCGCTTTGCTCCGCTCCCATGGGATAGAAGCTCTTAGAAAACAGCATTCTCCGCGCATTATAATAAGTACCGACTACCTTTGAAAGTGGGATTTCAAAAGTCCCCAGCGAGACGTTCCCGACGATATCCACATCGCGAATAAGCCCATCAAGTGAGCTCAGATGGCCTGATAAGCCTTGCGCCTTGAGTTTATTATACTCTCTTTTTCCTTTTGCCTTCGCATCCTGATAATAATGCAAAAAAGAGACTGTCGTTTCCACTATTTCACCCCCGACTATTGCCTTTATTTACTTAGCTTCAAAATACACGACACCTTTATAATGGCTCATTTCTGTTACCCAAAAATCAAAATCGTAAGTCCTTTGCTCGCCCCAATTAGAAACCACCATCTTAATCCCTTTAGGATCCTCATAAACACAGGTAATGGTAGACCAATGAAGCTTTAAACCGCGAATCTGAGAATCCCATGACACAATAAGTACAGGTGAATTACGATTTAGTCCTGCTACAACATAATTTAATACTTTATCCTTCGACCAGCCCACTGGGCCAGCTACCGCCTTCAGGGGTATTCCTATTTTAATTGAAGCCGTTTCCAGTCGACGACTAAGCGTCGTAATGCTGGGAATCCCCCACAGTGCAGGTGTTAGTTCATGGTAGAGCCTAAGCTGAAGTGCATTAAAGCTTTCAAAATCGTTAGACTTTAGCGCACCGAAATAAGATAAAACATTCGTCGCCGCGGTCACACCACAGGCGCGATCAGCAAAAAACTGCGATACGCCCTTTGCTGTCAGCCACTGCTGGTGTCCACCATAACAGACCTTTTCACTGTCTACGATCGGAACAAATTCACCCTTTTCCCAGTGCTTTAATGCACTGATAATCTGTATTTCAGTCATCTACTACGCTTCTTTCATTTACGCTTCAGGTACCCAAGCCAGTCCAACGAAGTGGATCGTAATATTTTCACTGGTTGGACGGATATCGATGGTTTCAATTTTCTCCATAAGTTGATCATACTTAAGCGTGATTTCGTTCAGCTCGCCTTCAAGCTCTGTTTGAAGGTCGTTAAGCTGACCTTCGATCATTTCCACATTTTCTTTTGCCTGATCGATGCCTTGTCCACTTTTCATCGCTGTGGAAGTACGTCTCACCGCTGTTCCGATTTTTGAAACAGAAGAAGCGGTGACCGCTTTTTTTCCTAGCAGAGCGCCTAAAACCGCACTACCCGCTGACACGAAGGCATCGAGTTTCTTCTGCGAGGACATGGCATTTTGCTTTTCAACTGCTTGATTGGCTTTAGATAAGCGCGTCTCAAGCGTTTGAATCTTAACATCAAACTTCTTTTTCATGGCTTCTAGATCTTCATCACGTTTTTCATGCGCCACGTGCTGTAGTCTAATCTTAAACGCCCGTTCATCCTCATCCGCTTCTGAAACGACTTTAAGCTCAGGGCAAGAATAAAGCTGAAGGCTGATGCTCGTTCTAATGTGCTGATTCAGCAGTTTTTTCCAGCTGTCATAGTTCTTTGCATTTGAGACCGCTTCTGGGTATGGCGCATAGGTCGCGCCTTCTAAAGGCTCAACCTCCAGTTCTCTCACTGCCAAATCGATAGTCCTTGATTCCTCCCAGTCGATGGGAACTGGACCTTCATGAATCGGCGCAACAAGTGTATAGCTTTTCGTTAATGAAACGCCGTGCTTCGCATTACTATAAAGAACATCGGTAACGCCGATGATGGATGGCGTATAGACAAGTTCACCACTCACACGGCCTTGTGGTGGTAGAAACACCTGTTTTATCTGTGGTGCCAATACCGGTGCAGCGGAAAGACGATCTGAATTCGAGCTACCAAGAGCATTTTCAGAACCTTTATCAACAACTTCATTTGACATTTCATCATTTGAAGTACTTTCACTTTTTGATGCCACTTCACTCTTTGGCAGCTTTAATAACTGTTCCTTGGTCATGGGACCAGCCAGATAGGACATCGCCCAACGCGTACTAAAAATGACCGGCTCGTCCTCATGAACACTGTGAAGATAAAAGATGCGTTGACCTAAACCGGCTAAAATTTGTTCAGTACGTGACTTATCAAATTTACCTCCCGATGCGGCACCTTCCAGACCGGCGATGACGCGTTCCTTATCGCGCTCCGTCTGCAGCCTGCCGATAAACCATGTTCCCGCATTGGATAAGGCTTTATAGTCTAGGTCCACAGGATTCTGAGTGGAGAGGACAAGTCCTAAGCCAAATGCTCGCGCTTGCTTTAAAAGCGTGAGTAGTGGCGATTTCGAAGGCGGATTTGCCGTCGGTGGCAAATAACCGAAGATTTCGTCCATATAGAGAATCGCTCTTAGACTACTGGTGCCAGGCTGGCTTCTAACCCAAGTCAAAACCTCGCTAAGTAACATCGTCACGAAAAACATGCGCTCGCTGTCACTTAAATGTGCGATGGAAAATACCGAAACCTGAGGTTTTCCACCGGGGCCATACATAAAACCATTAACATCTAATGCGTCTCCTTCCATCCAAGCTTCAAAGCCTGGTGATGCTAAAAGGTTGTTAAGCATCATGGCCAAAGTGAAACGCTCTTTAGATGGATAAAAGCTTTCAAGATCAAGGACACCCACCTTGTCCATCGGTGGTTTCTGAATCTGCGAGATCAACTCTGATAAACTTAACTCTTTTTTTGAGGTCCAGTTAAACTCGAGAATATTTGAAACGAGGATAAACTCTCGGCTGGTTAGGGGATTCGCTTCGATACCGATGAGCGATAGCAAGCTCGTGGTGGTAACGTTAATTCTGTCTCTGTAGGCTTCGCGGTCGGCGATGATTTCAGATGGTGGCGCAGCAAATGACTTTAATACAGAAACCCCTACACCACCCGTTCCCCCAGGCGTATAAATCTTCACAGTGGAAGCGCGCTGCAGATTTTCGATTCGAGAGCCATCTTGCCCCCAGTCTGCCAAGCCTTTTTTCCAAAGGCTCGCTTGCACTTCGGCATATTCTTCAGGTGCAAGTCCTTTATTACTCGCTTCCTGGACATTAATCCACGGTCTGAAGTCTTCACCTCTCAGCTTAGGAAATGTTAGGGCGAGATTTGCTAAATCCCCTTTAGGATCGATGGCGATTACAGGGATATTATCCATCATGGCTTCTTCTATCAGTGAAATGCCTAGGCCTGTTTTTCCGCTACCGGTCATGCCGATAATGACAGCATGTGTGGTTAAATCTTTCGATTTTAGTAAAACCAACTCTTCCTCAAGCACCTTGCTCTCTTGATCGTATGCCTTTCCTAAGTAAAAGAGACCTAATTTCTCATAATTTTCCATATGTCCTCCCGTCACCACTTATTTCTAACTTTTTCAGCGAATCCAAGGAAGTTGTCGAGTTTTATGACTTCGCCATTATCTAAAATTGCCTTACCATTAAAGTAGCCAAACACTTGATGTTGATCGCTCATCAGTACACCGAACGAGGTATAGGAAGAACGATCCAAAATGGGTGTAAAGAGTGCTTCAAAGCGCCCGTCTGAGGAGGTGAATAACCATGGGCTTAAGTAATCTGGTTCCCCATCCTCTTTCATCGGTATCTTAAAGGTCACTTCATCGAGTTTATGGGCACCTTCATAGAAGAGCATGTTTTCAGTTGCCGCTGAAGTGTCACCAAATCCATACCCGAGGTTAAACCCAAATACCTTTCCATCGATTACACCATTAGCTGCACTCCAGTACCAAGTATTATCATACGTCCAGACACCGCGCCCCCAGTCGAGGATTCCAAATGAATCTTCAGGTTTGAAGGCATAGTGCTGGTTCTTATAATTGACGGATCCCGAGGCACGCATGCCGATGATTTTTTGATTATAGTAAAAGGCCTTTCGCTTCTTAGGAAATGGGGTCGCGATTACCATGCTATCCTCCATGGTCGGCGTCAGAAGCACATCCACGAAAAGAGAGGTTTGCTTACTGAAATTCGGCATATTGAGCCTTATTCTTCGTCCACCTTGCTCATGGGTATAGTGTATTTCCAGCTTTTCGTTTTTAAAATGGATGTCCCCCGTCTCAGAACTGGAGGGCATTTTTAGTTTTCTTCTCGGCATTATGAGCATCGGACTAACGGTTTGTTCCTTACCCGTGGCAAAATCCAGAAAAGTTGCACTAATAAGCCCCATATAAGCGTTATCCGCGATGGTAAGGGCGACACCAAAATCCTTATTATAGACGAGATAATAGTCCCACTCTTTAATTCTAAGCTTACCCGCTTTAATGGCGTTTCTGTCATAGGCTTTTACGAGTTTAGTGGCATAGCCCGTTTGGATTAACCGTCCCCGCTTATCTAATAATGGCCCTGATGATAGGATCGTCTGGTTCAATAAAATCCCCCCTACTGATTTTTATTTTATCTTACCACAAATTACTCACGAAAAAGCTTATCATGAGATAATTTTGCTATCTGCATGGATACACGATATAGTCCAGTGGCGAGCATGAGCACGATAATCACTACCAAAATCGTCGCAATTAAAGCGGATAGGCTATGCGTCCTCGAGTAAATATTACCCATATTGATGATACTCATAACATTAACCGGAGTGACAGCGATGAACAAAAGCTGAATCCGCTTATAATGCTTAATTCTCGATGCGATATCCGAATAGAGCTCAAACCCATTTTCCCCCGCTTCCTTTCTGAAGTAGGCCCATCTGAGGATCGTCGAAACACATTCTACACCCGTTTCTTCTAAAAACTTCATGTAATCCACACTTGATGGATGTGAAGGCAATTGATCGAGTAATTCCAATCGATAAATGTACCGTTTACTATGATCAACTTCAAATACATATTTGAAAATACCCACATGGACTAATTGATACCCTTTGTTTGACATCTCATTAAGCCATGCCTCTTCTTTTTCATAATCCCAAGCAAAATAGACTTTATATTTAGTTACGGTCATCGTTCATTCCTCCTCAATACATCTTCTCCATTTTTAACCAGCTCTCGTAGACGTTCAATTTCCTGCATAACGATTTCTTTACCAGTCGCGGTAATCACATATTCTTTTTTTCGCGTATTGGATTCACCTGGTAAGGCTTTAATGTACCCCTTTTCCATCAAGGTATTAAGCGCACCATAAAGGGTTCCAGCTGCCAGATTTACCCTGCCGTGACTAAGGCTTTGCGCGTTCTGCATGATGCCATAACCATGTAATGGCTCAAATAACGAAAGTAAAATGTAATAAACCGCTTCGGTTAGCGCAATTCTTTCTTTGAATTCTCCCATTTCGACCTCCTTGATTTTGATTAGAACTTTTATATCTTTAACCGTTATATCGTCTTCCGATATACTTATTATATCGCCTGCCGATATACCTGTCAATAAAAAAGTCTTGTTGCTATCTACTTAATAGATTAGCAGCAAGACTATAACATTCCTAAAAAATTACCTACTCAAAATTACTTTCTAGTGCAACGGTTATTTCGATTTCAACTTTTTGGCCAAAATAACCAAGCACTGTTACACCATGAAGTGTACTAGGTACATCGTGTCCATCAGTTTCGCCTTTATACGCTTGCCATGCTTCTACGAGATCCTCCCGTTTGGTCGTCACAACCAATATTCGCGAATAGACAACATCTGTAATCGATGCACCGATCTGATTTAGAACTGACCGAATATTATTCATACAAAGTTTTGTTTGTTCCTCAATTGATGCGCCATCAGGAACATTACCATCATTATCCAGTGGACACGCACCAGCCAGATGAATTAATTTAAACCCTTCTGGTACTACACTCGCATATGCATAACTTACCTCGGCAAGATCTGGCGCGCTCAACAACTTTATTTTTCGATTCATAAGCGTTCTCCTTCTTTATCAATGATAATATTTAAAATAAAATACTTGACAGACAAATGGAACCTTTGCTAGAATACGTTTAATACTTAATGGCAATTCGCCTGGAGGCATTTACGATGGCACCGAAACTTTCAAACATTAAATTTAATCATCACCATCATTCCTGAGAGTTTGTAAAAATGGGTTAATACCACCATTTATTGCAAGCTCTGTTCTACGTTGGACATGGACTTGCAGGAATGGTGGTTTTTTTATGGCCGCAATCCTGTGATTGCGGCTTTTTTAATACTTAAAATTAAAGGAGGTTCATATGACCATTAAACTCATCAACGAAAACTTGCCAGAGTCAACTTTTAAAGAAACACAACGTACCCTTATCGAAAAATTTGGTAGACAGGTTGAATTCATTATTTCGAATACACCGTATAAATCAGATAAACTTGCTAACGAAGATGAAATCATCGTTTTCGAGTCAAAAGATACCATTAAAATCTATAGTCGTGCCTACGGTTATCGCAGAATGTCTCTACAAAGTTTCATCACTCAAAAAGAGGCTTTGCTTAGAATCAGTATCCACTAGTCGTCTAAGTGCTTATGCCTTCATCCATTCTTCCCAGACCTCAGGCACATAGCCTAATGTGGCCTTTTGCCCGTTTCTTACCACCGGTGTTTTAATCAGCTTTGGGTTTTCCAGCAGGATTTCCGCGATCATGGCCGGTGTAGTGATCCGGTCCAGGTTTTTCGCCTTATATAATGGGCTAGCTGTGTCGATGAGGTTTCTAAGCCCCACAGCTCTGGCGACGCTTTCCAGCTCCCCTTTGGACATGCCCTTGCTCACCATATCGATGCTCTGGAAATTGACCCTTCTTTCCTTAAAAAACCGTTCTGCTTTCTGCGTGTCGAAGCACTTTTTCTTACCAAATATTTGAACATTCATCGCTTTTAGTCCCCCTTTTCCGCCACCATAATAAACTGAGAGGCCCGCTGTTTCATAAACAGATTATCCGCCTCATAAAACGTCTTTGATGTGATGCCTTTAAACCCCAGTTGTTCCAATCCCTTTGCCAGTACCGTTTGATTAAACCCCGCATGCACCAGGTCTGATTTCACGGCTTCGTTTTCATCGAAATCGATGATAATGAGTTTGCCACTGGGGCTAATATGTCGATACAGCTTAGCTAACAAAGCCATCGGGTCACTGACATGTAATAAAACCTGAACCATGAATATCACGTCCCAGCTTCCTTCGATTGCGTTATCGGCTTCTAAGTCAACACATAATAACTTTATACGGTTGTGATCACTAGAAGCGCCATCCATGTTAGCCTCAACCTTTTTCGCGACAATCTCGAGCATATTACTGGATGTATCGAGAAAGGTCATGGAATCAAACACGTCGAGAAGTGATAGTCCCACGAGCCCCGTGCCACAGCCGAAATCCATGGCGTTTTTTCCTTTTGATTCCTTTGCATCAAATGCTTCACGAATCATATCTGCAGATAGCTTCGCATTAACGATTCGGTCAGCCGTATCATACTGATGCGCCATCATTTGAAATTTTTCTGTATTACCCATAACTTTACTCCTATATTGAAATGAAGACTATGCGTTTTCAAGCATTTGAACGGCACTTGTTTCACTTGACACAAAGAAAAGATGCTTCCCTTTGTTGCATTCATAGATAAAGTCATGAAGTGCTTTACTGCTGTAACGCTCAAAATTTCCGATCACGGCGAGCTTGATTTGATAATTAACAAATTTCTGCAAGATATCGCCTGCGAGTCCTGACTTTAAATCGAAGAAGCGATCCACTAAATGATGTTCTTTTAAAATGAGTTTCTCACACCCGGCTTCATAACGCATAGTGGCCATAAGGTCCAGTGCATCCTGCGTTGTTTGAATCTGAAACTCTTCTAAATTGATGATAACGATGTCACGCTTGCTTCCTACTTTTTTAAACATGGGTTTATCCTCTACTTAATGCTCTGTGAATGCTTTTTTAAACTCTCTAATCCACATGAGCTCACTTTCATATGATTTTTGAACGTTCTTAATGATGAAACGACTGATCAGTTCGTGCTTTTCATGGCGTTGATCATAAACACTGCCATTTGACGCATGGATTTGTGCGTGATTTTTCGTCATCATCAGTTGAATGTTGATCTGTTCCTCGTAATGATTTAACAGCGTTAGGAGCTCTTCTTCAGTCAAATCCTTTGCACAGGCCAGTCGCATTAAAAAAGGCTTTCTGATTTCCATTTCTTCTAGCGGCGATAAAAGCCAGTCCTTTAAAACGGCTTTACCAGCGTCAGTGATGGCATATACTTTTTTATTTGGTGATGATTCCTGATAATGAACTTCACTTGTGACGAAGCCATTTTGATTCAGCTCTGAAAGAGCTTTATAAATCTGATTATTGTTACCTGACCAATACATAAAATCCGACTTTTGAATCATCTTCTTTAAGTCATAGCCTGTCATCTCATTGTGGTTTAATAGCCCTAAAATTACATGGTTTAGTGACATCGCTTCACCCCTCGCCTCGCTAACTATTAAATAGATTAGCCATCTATCAATTCGTTTATAAAGGTTATTTTTGTACTAGATTATCTTTATACTAGGTTACTTTTATCATATGGTGTTTTTGTTATATTACTTTGTTTTTGCTTTCTTGTCAACAGTCCTCTGAAATTATGCTATACTGTATACGAGAAAGTGAGGTTTTATATGCCAAATATCAAAATGACTATCGCCTATGATGGTAGAAAATACATGGGATTTTCCGAGCGTAAGGGGAATCCGGATAAGGCAATCCAAGGCAAGCTTGAAATGATTCTGTCTAGAATGTACAACACGCATGTGGAAATCATGTCCGCGTGTAATACGGAAGCAGGGGTACATGCAAAGCAGCAAATCGTCAACTTTATCGCTCCAGATGATACCTATGATGAGACTGGTATTTTTGAATATTTCGAAAAGTATTTACCCGATGACATCATCCTCTTAAAGGTCGAAGCTGCAGATGAACGATTTCACAGCCGTTATTTGGTGAAGACCCTCACGTTTGAATACCGCATCTGGAAAAAGGATGCGCCTAGACGCCCCTTATTTGATCGCCATTATGTTAATGTTCTAAATCAAACCGTGGATGTTAGAAAGATGAAGGATGCCGCCATCGATCTCATCGGCGAGCACGATTTCGTCGTTTTTTCCACTAACAGTAAGGCGAAAAACACCGTTAAAAAGGTCTACGAGGTAGCCATCGAAGAAACGGAATGCGAAGTGATCATCACCATGACAGCAAGTGGATTCTTGCTCAACATGGAGCGCTTAATCGTCGGAACATTAATCCAAGTAGGAACGGGCCAGCTTCCAGTGAATACGATTCAAAAGGCATTGTCCACAGGTAAAGAAACGCACGTGGGGCATAAGGCCATGTGTGATGCTTTATCGCTGGTGGCTGTCAACTATTAACGAAAGAAAAAGCTCACGATCATCCGGTGAATTCAGATGCTCATGAGCTTATTTTTTATGGTCGAAAACGCGTTACAGGTTCAAAAGGGCCTTCTGCACTTTTTTCGGCAGCGATGCCATGATAAGCGAATAGGATTCGTCGATCATCTTCCTCACGACGTCATCTGGGACACTTCCTTCGAGATAAAGGGAGTTCCAGTGCACCTTGTTCATGTAATAGCCTGGAATAATATCGGTAAACTGACTTCGGAGCATCTCGCCGTTCATGGGTTCAAGTTTTACCGTGATAATGGCCTTTCCGTTTTGATCGCCGCCATGTAACAGGAACATTTTCCCATCGATCATATAGCGGGTTGCCCCCCACTCTTCCTTATAATCCTTCTGAACGCCTATTTTACTTACGCAGTATTCATCAAACCACTCATATCCCATATCGCACCTCACCACTTATCGAATATTCTACCTGTTAACATTATACCTCAGTCTTCGCATTTTTGGGGGTAAAATAGGTCGTTAAAAGCTGATTTAAGGTGATGCCTAAGGCGATTAATAGACTGGCATAAAGGGTTGTAAAATTGGTGGTGCCTAAGAACAGAATATCGATGAGCATGCTTGCAAATATTTGCCCTAGAAAGGATAATAAAGTCAAAGGAAGTGCTGCGATTTTAGGAACGAGGATATTGAACAGGAGAACGGTTGAGACACCTAAAAGTCCTCCGGCATAAATCCAGAGCTTTTGATAGGAAAAATCGTAACTGGTAGGTGATGCGTTTATCAAAAGTGCAAACAACAACACACAAACTGGAATTCCTGTGAGATGATTGATAAAGGCGCTCTGAAGATCACCCACATGGGCAGCGAGGTTTGCGTTGCAGGTTCTCGCGATGACGATAGAGGCCCCGGCTAAGAACGAAACAATCACAGCGATCACACCACTTCCCGTCGGGGCATCAAGCATCCAGAACATGCCTATCGCTGCGATGCCGAGCCCGATTAAAGTCACCTTTTGAAAAGGGTATTTCTTCATACCAAATAATCCAAAGGTGTCTACTAAAAGCGACATGATCGTCTGACCTAAAAGAACGATGGCGATAATACTGGTGAGTGTGATTTTTCCGAACGCGTAGTTGTTACTATAAATAGCAAATACACCGAGTACGCCGCCTAGATAAACCCATGATGGGATTCCTTTTTTAATCTCTAGTGGTTTTCTCGTCACCTTTAAGACGATATAGGCAAACAGTGCACCGATGGAGTGGATGATTACAGCAGCCAGTGTCATGCCGTGAATGGCTGTGAGCTCTCCATTTAATGCGATCATTACTGAAATAATGGCGCCGATCACCACCGATAAGAAATAATACATAAGCCACCTCCTATGCTGAGCATATCAAAACAGTTTGCTCATAGGGTATGACATATGTCACATGGTTCAAAATTTTGATGAAAGTTTTGGAGTTTAACATGATTAAAGAAAAATTACGCACAATCCACATTGAAAAGCTAAAACAATACGGAATCGAACTCCCAAACGCTTCAGAGGCTACAGATATTCATCTGTTTCACTTCAGTAAAAATGAAGTGGTCCTGAGCGAAGGCCGTCAGATGGATTACCTCATGTTCGTGGTATCCGGACGCGCTAAGGTTTACTCCACTGCGGAAAATGGTCGCGACCTACTCCTCAGCTATTATGTGGCGGATGGCATCATCGGCGATCTCGAGCTAATGCTCGATGAATACACGGCGAGAACCACCATGATCGCTCTCACCGACTTCATCTGCATCGCCCTTCCCTACGAAAAGTGGGCCACCACACTACGCGCAAACAACCGCTTCTTAAACGCCGTGGGATACGCACTCTCGACGAAGCTGCTTGAGAGTTCGGATAAAGGCGTCGCCACTGCACTGCATGATGGCGAAACGAGGCTGTGTGCTTATCTCAGTAATGCCTCAAATGATGGCATTATCGATGAACCCCTCACCAACATCTCCAGTGCCATCGGTCTAAGCTATCGTCAGACCCTTAGAATTTTAAAAAAATTATGCGCTGAACAACTCTTAATGAAGGTGAATAAAGGCTATCAGATCACCGATAAAAAAATGTTGGAAGAAAAGGGAATTCACCCTAATCGGTACTGATTTCTCATGGTATAATGGACTATATTCCTAAAAGGAGAGCCCCATGTATAAGGCCTTAATGACTGAAGAAATGAAACCTTGGAGAGATTTACTGATGATTCATGAATTTGCCGTCACGGAAATTCTAACGAAGCTCAATATCTTAGACGAGGAATTTCGCGTTTTACACGATTATAATCCCATCGAACATATCCGTCATCGCATAAAAAAGCATAATAACATCATCGAAAAGCTAGAGCGTCTAGGACTAGAGCCCACTGTTGATAATGCAAAGAACAATATCTTCGATATCGCGGGCATCCGCATCATCTGCGCCTTTCAAGCTGATATCTACCAGGTCGTGAACATGCTGAGCCAGCATACGGATGTAGAAGTTATCGAAATCAAGGACTATATCGAGAATCCAAAGCCAAATGGCTATCAAAGCCTCCACATGCATGTCCTGATTCCCGTATATTTATCCAGCGGTACCGTAAAAACGCGTGTAGAGATCCAGATTAGAACAGTTGCCATGGACTTTTGGGCCAGTATCGAGCACAAAATCTACTACAAATATAGAGAAAAAGCACCGAAATTCATTCAGAATGAGCTCAAAGAGTGCGCTGATATGATTTCGATGCTTGATGAACGCATGTTTAGCCTTAAGATGAAAATCATTGAACTCGATACCCAATGCGTGGGTGAAGAATGCTCAAACAAGTTTCCCAGAGAGTCAGAGCACTACTAATGATTAGAGTTCCTCGCGGATTCTAGAAAACACCTCTACACATCGATCGATATCTTCGAACGTCGTCTGATAGGAGCAAACGCTGATCCTTATAACGGGTTTTCCATTCCACGAACTGCCACCACACCAGAGTACACCAGAGTTTTGAACCTTTTTAAGTACTTCAGGGGTTAATTCAGGTGATTCGTGGGATACCAATACCTGATTAAAGCACACCTCATTTAAAATAATATAGCCACGTTCTGAAAGCTGTCTTGCAAAATAGGCAGCTTTTTCGTTTAAATTCTCCACCAGCGCGCCTACGCCGTTTCTCCCTAGCGATTTCAATGTCGCCCATAGCTCCACTGCACGTGCCCTTCTGGACATTTCCATGGTATAAATCATGCCATCCCGCTGTTCGCTGACGACGATATATGCGCCTGACATGCTCATCGCACTTATTAAAGCTTCTCGATGACGACAGAAAATTAGACCATTATCATAAGGCGCATTAAGGGTTTTATGCGCATCGGCAGACCATGAATCCGCTAACTCATAGCCCTTAGTCAGATATTTCAGCTCTTTAGAAGCCGCGGCCCAAAGACCAAACGCGCCATCGATATGAACCCACGCACCGGCTTCGCTCGCCGCTTTACATAACGTTTCAAAGTCATCGAAGGCCCCCGTATTCACATTGCCGGCCTGTAGAATTAAAAGCGTCTTATTATCAAGCTTAGGTACTCGCTCTGGACAGATTCGCCCCTGAGCATCCATGGGAACCTTAATGACGCGTTCACTCCCCAGTCCTAGAATTGATAAGGCCTTATAGACTGTGGAATGTGCACCTTCACTTAACACCACTTTAATTTCTGGTGCTCCAAAAAGTCCTTGCTTCGCAACATCGTATCCTAAATTCTTAAGCAGCTGACTTCTACCTGCAGTCAAACCGCAAAGGGTCGCTATGGACGAGCCACTGACGAATCCCACAGACGTTACCTCAGGGAGCCCTAAAAGACTGATTAACCAGGATTCACACACTTCCTCAAGCTTGGACACAATTGGCGATGAGATGTACATCGCGGCATTTTGATCCCAAACATCTGCTAGCCATTTACTGGCAAGGGCTGCTGGAACGATACCGCCATTAACAAATCCGAAATATCGCCCGCCGATTTGCTTTACTGTCGCTGGAGAGCCTTTTTGGTGTAACTGCTCTAATATCGTATAAGGATTATCAGGTTCTTCAGGTAATGGCTCATTAAACGCTTCAAGGCCCTGGATGGCATCATCATCAGGGAACACTTCTAAATGATTAGCGGTCTCCATGTAATCGAAAGCATAGTTCTTTACCTGATTCATTATTTCGAAATCCTGTGATTGCTTTATAAGCTGATTCATCAGATCCTGCTTCATTATTTTTACCTCGTTCTTCAAATTTCGCCTTCTGTACTAAAAAGCAATACTACGGAATTTTCATCGAGCTTCAAGGCTGTTCTTATTTCTAAGTAATCGGGATGCGATAAGAGGGTCTCCACCAAGCCTAAGCCTACAGCGCCAGATTCGCCAGAGCTAAATGCAGGATCTTCGCCCACAGGGTGCTTTGCCCGGTTCATCCCTTTAAAGGTCAGCACATCCTCACATTTGAAAAAACAAGTACTGAGTGCTTTGATCATCGGAAAAACTAAAGGATTCGCCTCACCACAGTTAAGCCCTGCCATGGCAGTATAAGGCTCACCGCCGATACAGACCATGGTATTCTGCTTTACCGACTCGTAAATACACGCCACACTGCTGGCTTCCATAACACCTATCAAAGGCATTTCTCCATGAAAAAGGTAATTTAGGTACCCTATAACACCCCCCGCCATAGAACCGACACCCGCCTGAACGAACACATGGGTCGGTTTCACAGGGATTTGATTCAGTGCCTCTTGCACCATGGTGGTATACCCCAGAACGATGTCCTGAGGAACCCTTTCATAGCCAGGTAAAGCCGTATCTTGAACCAGATAGCATCCATTTTCCGCTGCATATTCCGCAGCAAATCTGACCGTATCATCGTAATTCATCTCAGTTACGACCACCTTGGCATCGAAAGCTTCTATCGCTTTAATCCGCCTCATTTCACTCCCAATCGGCATAAAAATCACCGCTTTATGCCCGAGCATTTTCGCACGCCAAGCAAGTGCTTTACCGTGGTTGCCATCAGTACAGGATACAAAGGTGTATGATCCAGAGGGCAACGTCTTAAGAATTTCATGCATCGCATAGCTGGCACCGAGACCTTTAAATGCGTTTAGACCAAATCTTGATGACTCATCTTTTACATAGAGCCCTTTAATCTGAAGTGACCTTGCGAGATCATTTAGCGCTCGAAGTGGTGTCACTTCATAATTCGGTAACGTTTGATGAAAAGCGATTACCCTTTGGTATTTCTCTGAAGCATTGGCCTCTAGTAAATAGGCTTCAGGTGATTTAATTAAAAGCTCAAACGACTCTTTTGTGTACTCTATTTTATTCTCCATTGGTCCATCCCCCTTTGATTTCATTATAGGGGGAATTATAAAAAAAAGAAACCATATGACATGGTTTCAAAGGGATAACTATTTTAATTTTGTGTTCTTTTAGTAGTTTTCTTTTCTAACTTCGAAATAGCTTTTTGGATGCTGGCATACTGCACAAGTTTCAGGTGCTTTTTTACCCATGACGAGGTGTCCACAGTTACGGCATTCCCACATGGTTTCTTCTGATTTTTCGAACACTTTTTGCATTTCCACATTACTTAAAAGTGCACGGTATCTTTCCTCGTGTGCTTTTTCGATTTTCGCTACCATTCTGAACTGTGCAGCGAGTTGCTTAAAGCCTTCTTCTTCAGCGTCTTTAGCAAAGCCTTCGTACATATCAGTCCACTCGTAGTTTTCACCTTCTGCTGCATGTAATAAGTTAGCAGCTGTATCGCCAAGCTCACCTAAAGCTTTAAACCAAAGCTTTGCGTGCTCTTTTTCATTATTTGCCGTTTCCTCAAAGATTGCTGCGATGTGCTCATAACCCTCTTTTTTAGCCACTGATGCAAAATAAGTATACTTGTTTCTCGCTTGTGATTCACCTGCAAATGCCGCTGCTAAATTCTTCTCCGTTTTTGTTCCTTTAATGCTCATCGTCTCTCTCCTTTTCGTAAAATTATTTCGCCAATACCTCTAATACTGGTCAATAAAAATCACAATTAATTTTAGATTAACTAATTATAATTTTGTATTCATTACAATTTATTCTACTTTATTTGATTCATTATTGCAATATAAATTTCATCTGCTTTTATTTTTTCTGCGAAACTGATAAAAATCTGTCGCCCTTCATACTTAAAGGTTATGAAGGCTTCATGTCCTTTATTAATATAAAGTGTAGCGCTACCAAAGCCATCGACCTTATAATGGCCACGCTGTACACTACCTAAGTCCATGCCATTGGTTCTCATGCCGATTTTAGGCATTTCTGTTAGCACTTCAACTGACTCGATTAAATCCCATTCATAAAGCTTGCCATAAAGCCCGCCGATATCAAGTCCATTATCGTTCATGGCTATGGAAGGCGGTTTTAATCCGAGAAATACCGTGATCATGATAACGATTACGACCAGGCTGTTTATGATAATGGCTGGTTTTCCTTTTAACTTTAACGAATTCATTTTTTACTCCTTAACCATCGTTATAGATTAACATCAACCGCATCAAATGAACGGATGATTTGCCTTGTTTAAAAAAGTATGATTAAATAAGTCGTATACGAAAGAAGAACACATAAGGAGATCCTATGATCAATGTAAAGGGTAAATGGGCATTAATCACAGGCGCAAGCCGTGGATTAGGTAATCAAATCGCACTTTTTATGGCCAAAGAAGGCTGTCACTTGATTCTACACAGCAGGCGACTTGAAAACACGAACGACATCGCTCAAAAGTGTCTCTCGTTTGGGATAAAGGTTCACCAAGTGGAAGGTGAGCTTTCTGATGAAACGGCCATCAACCACCTACTTTCAGCCATCGACGCTCTAAAGGTCGATGTAGAAATCATCTTCAATAATGCAGGCATGCAAGTGGCCTATCGAAATAACTACTATGATACACCCGTTTCCGATTACACGACGAGCTTTATGATCAATACCATCGCACCGATGATGATCTGCTATCATTTTGTTCCTAAGATGCTTGATAATGGATTCGGCCGTATCATTAATACCACCAGCGACATCGATCTGGAGCCAGAACAAGCTGGCTACTCTGCCAGCAAGGCGGCACTTGAAAAAGTCACACGCGACCTCGAATCTAAAACCAAAGACCAAAACGTCCTCTTGACGCTTACGAATCCAAGCTGGTGCCGAACTGATCTCGGTGGTGAATACGCACCAAACGATCCCGAAAGTACACTCCCAGGTCTAGCACTTGGCGCATTTATCGAAAACAGCATAGGTGGCATCGTAATCCATGCTCAAGACTTTAAAGGGTTAACACTCGAGCAAGCCTACGATAAGCTGGTTAATGATTCAGCTCTTTAATCCATAATGACATGATTTTCCTAGCGATAGGGGCTGCGATTTGTCCGCCATCCTCCGCATGGTTTTCCACGATGACCGCTATGGCGATTTCAGGCGCCTCTGCAGGAGCAAATCCGATAAACCAGGCATGATCGTAACCACTACCTAAGCTAGACTTTTCATTTTGCGCAGTGCCTGTCTTTCCAGCGACAGTCACCTCTGAAATGGCGGCTTTTTTACCCGTGCCACTTTTAACGACCTCGACCATCATCTCTTTTATACGGTCCGCTGTGGTCGCATCGGTGAGCTGATAAAGCTTGCTGTCCTTCGTGGTGGTAAGCACCACATCGCTCCGGTCGGAGATGCTCTTTACCAAATAGGGCTTCATGATGGTGCCTTCGTTAGCGATTCCTGCACCGATGAGTGCCATCTGAAGTGGCGTGACGAGTAGCTGCCCTTGCCCGATGGTAGTGGCGGCGTACTCCGTCTTGCTTTCGATGGTTTTACCCACCTTACTGGTGCTCGTCGCCAGATCGAAATCGATAGACCGGTTGATGCCTGCTTTTTCAGCTGATTTAATCAGATCCTTAGAATCTAACACGGTGGTTAACGCCGTAAAATAAACGTTGCTTGAAACCGCCATGGCCGTGGTCATATCGAGTGGACCGTAGGCTTTATCGTATGCATTTGCAAATATTTTTCCATCGATGACGATGCTACCTTGATCATCTACCGTAAAGGCTTCATGTCCACTTTCCAGCGCTGCGATGGCGGTGACCACCTTAAAGGTTGATCCCGGTGGATACAACCCCCTTACCGCTCTGGGAAGCAACGGGCTTTGACCATCCGTCGATAAAGCATCCCAGTTCTCTAAAAGTGCGTTCTCGTTAGGATTATAGTCCGGGGTACTTACCATGGCTAAAATTTCACCCGTTTTAGGATTTAATGCGACGATGGCGCCTCGGTTATCTCCAAGCAGCTCTCTGGCGCGGGTTTGTAAATCGTGATCGATGGTAAGAATCAGGTTGTTTCCTGTTTTATCTTCCCCAGTGACGAGGCTGATGGTATTCCCCATCAAACCAAGTGCATTTTTTCCTAATAGCATCTCGTTGTACTTTGCCTCTAAAAGGGTCTTCCCCAATCGGTCGTTACTATATCCGATAACATGAGAATAGAGTCTTTTGTATGGATAGACGCGTTTTGAAATCCCCTCAACCATTTCTGAATAGGCTAATACCTCGCCATTACGGTCGAGAATTTCGCCTCTTATAATGCCATCCTCATACGCTTTTAACCTACGATTATAGTTATTCGACATCAATGATTCCTTCCCGACCAGTTCAAAATAGGTCATCGAAACCACGACGCATAATAAAAGCACATTTAAGACGATGAACATGTGGAGCATACGGCTATTGATGGTGGACTTTTTCAACGTCAAGTACCTCCCCTCTTAAAACTGCCCCCGATAAAACTTGGAGCAATCCTAAAATTAAGAAGCTGGAAATAAGTGACGATCCGCCATAACTCACAAACGGTAGCGTTACCCCAGTGAGCGGCACCAGTTTCGTCACCCCACCGATGATCAGGAAGGTTTGAAAGCCGACGGTCATGGTCAGACCGAAGGCCACCGCTTTCGTATAAGCATCCCTAAGGCTAAGGCAGATTTTTATACCGCGATAGCTGATGAGCATAAACAAAATGATGACGGCGATACCTCCAAACAACCCCATTTCCTCACAGATGGCAGAAAAAATAAAATCCGTTTCAACATTTGGGATGAAATGGGGATAGCCTATGCCAAGCCCCGTTCCGAAAAATCCACCACTTCCGATGGCGAAAAGTGACTGGGTGATTTGATAGCCCTTCCCTGCGATATCTGCAAATGGATTTAACCAGCTATCGACTCTGACTTTAAGATGCGGCATGATTTGGATGGCGATTAATGCCGCTAAACCGGCCAGTGCTGCATTGGCACTGATAAAAATCACGGCTTTTTCAAATGCATACACCACTGTCAGATACACTGTAAAGATTAGTAAAGCTGTTCCAAATTCTCTCTGAAGAACGAAAAATCCAAGCAAAATAAACACCATGCCCATAAGTGTCCATTTGGATGGTATTCTCTTTCCTGATATTTTTATATGGAGGGCCTCCGGGTTCGAGACGAAAGCGGCCATGAAAAACACAAACAGGATTTTTATGAATTCTGATGGCTGGAACGACAGCTTGCCGAGGATTATCCAGTTTTTCGCGCCATTGATGCGAACACCGATGGCGAGGGTTAACACAAACAAAAAAATCATGGTGCCATAAAACAACCAGATGGACCTGATGCGTTTATTAAGTACGGGAAAAATGGCACAGGTCAGCAGAAAAATGGACATGCCGATCAGATACCAGATGAATTGTTTGAAGCCGATCTCCATGGAAAGCCTGAGCTGCATGGCAAGTCCTATACTCAAGATTAGCGATGCCAGAGTGGAGATATGAGGATCTCCCATTCTAAGCTTTCTAATAATTACATGAACCAGTAATGTGATGGCGATTTTTCCGCCGCCGAGCATCATTAATAGCGAATCGAACGTGCCACTCATAGTGGACAGTAATCCGAAAAGCATCAGATCGATTAAAACCACCAAATAGATGGGGTTCGGAATCCGCTTCCGTTTATTTTGAATGCTGACGATTTTATCCATGGCGATGCTCACCCTCTGAAAACACGAGATGGGTAATGCCGATGGTAATCTCATCACCGCTTTTTAACAGGATGGGATTTAGAAGCCTTACGCCGTTGATGTACGTACCATTCACACTACCGAGATCCTGTGCGCTATAGCCGTGAATCGTTTTTTCGATTTGCAGATGCTTCGAAGAAATATGCGGATCGGCGATGACGATTTCACAGTCTAGGGCACGACCAATCACCGAAAGTTGATTTCCCAGCGGAAAAATCTCCACAACCGTATTTGCACCCACTTTATCCATGGAGGACATCAGCAACAAATGCGGTTTCTCATCCTTTGCCTCTTCCCAAATCGTCATGGTTTTTATGTCGCTGTAAATCAGCTTTACGATCCTGTAAATAAACAGATAAATGACGAATGTCAGAGCATATCTTACAAGCATCGCGATTATATCATACATGGGTTCACCTCTAATTTAGTCCTCACCTATATGTTAACCCATTTTAAGGGATTTTTAAATGCGTTTGCCAATATTTGATATTAGTTTATCCTGAAATAGGCATAGATATCATAATCGGGATACTTACCTGAACCGAAATCCTTTCCATTAAGGGATTTTCTCATAAAACGCGTGTGAATCCTATATTCACCTGTTGTGTCCGCATATGAATACAGATTAATCGGGTACTCATACCATGCATTCTCCCCAGGGTTAACATTATAAGCCATTAATGGGAACATAATATCATCGTCTGGATTTAATTTGATCTGATGCCATTCGTTATCAACTTTTTGTTCCAATATAAAATAAGCACCATATATAATACCATCTGTTGAATTATTGCGCCATTTAACTTTTACATGAGTTGTACCAAGTGGATAAACCTGAAATTCTGGTTCAAACTCTATGCCTGGGAAGATGTCTTTTACTTTATCATAATCAAGTGAATAATGTAAATCTATCTCACTCACTAGAAAAGTTGCCTCCGCTTTATATACTGGATAGCTCGTATCTCGATAGGGTATACCGAATTGCTGCCTTCTATAATAGTTGAAGGATATCCTGTAATCTCCTATCTCCAAATCCTTGTATTTCCTATCGATGGAAAAAACCAAGCTTTTCAACTCATTTTCGTGTATGATCACCTCATTTTCATTACTTTGCTTGCTGGTATACACGGTTATCCATTTCCCATCACTATTTTTATCGATTAAAAAATCGCCCTTCCAGACAAATTCATCCTGGGATTGATTTAAGTAGCTCAACTGAATATCATGACGGGTTCTTCCATAAGCTGCGAAATCCGATTTAAGCTGTAACCCTATTATCGAATAAGCATTATCTTGCTGTTCTGTCATGGGATCAACGTGCCTCAAAATGTTCAATACATCATCATAGCCATCTTTTGAGCTATCATAATAAAAGGGACTAACGGATAGTGCGTACTGATTATTATGCTGCAATAACACTGGCATCCAAGCACTATTCTGATTCCACTTAGAGAGATGATATGCCAGTAACACGAGATCTTGATACGATGATTTTTCACCACTACTTGATCGACTTACTCTCACTAAAAAGTAATCTTCATCAATTTTCTCGTAAGCGGTATGATTTGGATCTCTATCATCTGGACTTTCAGTCGTTACGCGATAATTTTCCCACTCATCTCCTAGCTTGAACGGCTTTCCATACTGCATATTACTTAACGTCATTTCCAAATTATTATCTTCATCCGAAAAATCAAATCCTTCAACCGCACCAGATGATTCTAATCGGCCGGTTTCAACTGTATCACCGCAACTAGTACTGATAAATCCAAAGGTCATAATTATCAAAACAAATAATAGTCTTTTCATCGCACCCTCCCTATACCATTCAAGTGCCTTTATTTACCACCAAAGTCTTGAGATTCAGTCAACTATTACCCGATATGAGTCTTCCTTAACGTACTTTTCATCAAATAAAAAACCACAGAGTGGTAAAATGACACTCAGTGGTTAATATACTGGGTTTCAGATACCCTTCAAAGTTTCGTAACACGGCCCCTATCTGTTTAATATCTACTCCCAATCTATTATATTATATTTAGACAATAATTCTCGTGACAATTTCATTCCTTCTTCTGTAATAGCAACAGATTTGGAGCGATGGCTTCCTTGTCGGATATAATTTTCCTTATCTAGTTCATTTATAATATCAAAATCATAACCCTTCCAAGTCATTTCCAAAACAGTTTCGATAGCGCTTCGTTCATTAAATCTAGTTAAATACATTAGCATCATGGTCAATTCTTTAACTGCCGTCTCAGCATTAGTCTTGTCCATCAAATCACTTCCTCTCTATTTATCATAATTTTGCCCTCAAAATGGTAGAACCTCATCATCTTCAAATTCTGAAGTAAGCTCTTCAAAATAATCTTCATAATAACATATACTGTTGTAATCCTCATCACCTATTAGTTCCTTATCATCAAGGCCAAATTCATCGCTGTCCAAAATGCTCAGTCTTGTCTCTTTAAGAATTTTACCGCTACAATCCTTACAAACATGATTCTTGCGTCCTTTTCCTGAAAACTTCTCATTGGCTCGCGTTTTGCCACAAGCCACGCAATAATGTCCCATTTCTATATTCCCTCATCTTTTCTATCATTTTTATCGCTTCAAGGGTTATTTGAAGGAATCATTTTTTAAAACTTCAATTTATTACATACCTCGTCAATCTGCCGCTCCCCACTTTCTTTATCAGGTCTTTAGCGAGCATCTCATTGAGCATATTTACCGCTTGTGTCGTTCCAACCCCAAGTGCTTCTTCAACATCGTTACGAGTAATTTCCTTTTGCTTTCAAACAAATACAGTATGGGCAAATACGTCTCTTCCCCTAAGCTTATTTTTTGTGCATGTATATTGGGCAGAATAACTCGGAATGCACCTTCAACATTTTCAAATTCGGTTGTCCATGTAGTCCTTTATAGCAACTCATGATTTTACTGATGCCAGTGCCATAGGCTTCTATCAATTTCATTCGATAAAAACAGACTTGCAAATTTTTCATTTCTAGCCTGTGATGCTCCAAGCATTGCTGCTTCCAAAGACATTCCTGCGACTAATCCCCCAAGTGAAATGATATCTAAACGATCTGAATAGAGATTAATAATGGTATTGCCACTAAAAGCATATTCTCTGTGGACAATCGCATTGAGTAATGCCTCATGTACTGCATCTTCCGGATAATCTCTTTCATCTCTACGTAGCAACTCATGAAAAGCAGCTTTCGTTCCGTTATAAAAATCAATGGTCTTAAATGCATCTGTAAGCTGATCAAATAAAGATCCGGTCAGTTCCTTTCGATCTTTAAATACCAATTTGTCTGTCCCTTGAAAGACAGCAAACTTAATGGAATGCTTGCATTGATCTGAAACCAGTAATCCCAGATTTGTGTAAATATCATCCCCAGTTAGTATCCCTAAGTTTTTCATCTGCACCTGTGAACATTCCAGTTGTCTCAGTGCCATTTCTCTATTCAAACTAGCAAAAGTCAAATCTTGAACAAGTGATCGATTGTTTTCAAAAGACTCCCCATCGGTCATTTTTATCATCATACGTATAGCATCTTCCGATGCAGGTGCAGAGATGGTTCCGCTTCGAACATAGACCCCAGATGGTTTCAGTCCTTTGTCTGTTAAATAATAGGGCTTTTTTGTTCCTTGTTGAACGGTTATCTTAATAATATTCTTGCTTTCTTTCATTATCAATTCGATATTTGTAAACATAGAAGCATCTGGGCGAATGCTGTCTCGTACTGCATTTGAAATTTGTTGCATTACAAAATCCGGATTTTCAAGACCAGATATTTCCCCATTATCTTGAACTCCAATATATATCGTGCCACCGTTGGTATTAACAAATGCCACCACTTCCTTTTTCACTTCAGGCGTGTAGACTTCTTTTATTTCAATGCTTTCTCTTTCATACATACTCATAATATCACCCTTTATATCAGTTTATATCACTTCTGCCACAATTCTATCACTGATAGTGTTAGAAAACAAGTCAATAGAAATTAAAATGCGAATCAAAGTTTCTTCCGTTCTGTAATCTGACACCCATAATTTCCGTCTATGATGATCCTTTTGCACAGGCGGCATACGCCTATAGTCTAATAGAAAGCGAGGTGTAGATAATTGGCAACAAATAGAACTGTTACGGTTCTTCCAGCTAGAAAACATGCCCGAAAAGATAGCGATGAAGAAAAACCAAAACTCCGTGTTGCTGCCTACTGTAGGGTTTCAACCGACAGTGACGAACAGGCTACCAGCTACGATGCGCAGATCGAGCATTACACAGCTTACATCAACGGCCATCCGGACTGGACACTGGCAGGTATCTATGCGGATGACGGCATCTCCGGCACCAACACCAAGAAGCGCGAAGAATTCAACCGAATGATCGATGAGTGCATGGCTGGCAGCATCGACATGGTCATTACAAAATCCATCAGCAGGTTTGCCCGCAATACCCTGGACTGCCTGAAATATATCCGGCAGCTTAAGGAAAAGAGCATACCCGTTTTCTTCGAGAAGGAAAACATAAATTCCATGGATTCCAAGGGCGAGGTCATGCTCACCATTATGGCTTCTCTTGCCCAGCAGGAAAGCCAGTCCCTCAGCCAGAACGTCAAGCTGGGGCTTCAGTACCGCTACCAGCAGGGCGAAATCCAGGTCAACTGCAACCGATTCCTCGGGTTTACAAAGGATGAGAATAAGCGCCTGATCGTTGTCCCTGAGGAAGCAGAAATCATAAAGCGCATCTACCGGGAATACCTCGAAGGTGCCAGCATGCTGAAAATCAAGCGTGGTCTTGAAGCAGACGGCATTCTTAATGGTGCTGGAAATGAAAAATGGCATACCAGCAATATCAATCAAATCCTACGAAATGAAAAGTATATTGGGGATGCCCTTTTACAGAAAACATACACCACTGACTTCCTCACAAAGACTCGAGTAAAGAACCACGGCGTCGTCCCACAGTATTATGTGGAAAACAGCCATGAGGCCATCATCCCGCGTGAAATATTCATGCAGGTGCAGGAGGAACTCATCCAACGCCGCATCGTCCACACCAGCCCGAACGGTAAGAACAGGACCTTCAGCTGCATCCACTGTTTCTCTAACATGATTGTCTGTGGTGGCTGCGGCGAGGTGTTCCGAAGGGTCCGCTGGAACAACCGAGGTAAGAAGTCCATAGTCTGGAGGTGTGTCAGCCGCTTGGAGAACACAGGCTTGTTCTGCGAAGCCCGAACGGTACTTGAGAGCTCCTTAGAGCAAGTGATGGTCACGGCCATCAATCAAGCATTATGTAATAAAGATCATTTTCTCATTACGTTGCAGAAAAACATCGAAACCGTTATTTGCCACGAAAACAGTCATACCCTTACTGCAATCGATAAACGGCTTACAGAACTTCAAGCAGAGCTCTTGAAGCTCGCCAGCTCAAAGGCTGACTACGAGAAGGTTGGCGATGAAATCTATCGCCTGCGTGAGGAGAAACAAAAGGCTCAATTCGAAAACCTAGGTCGGGATGAACTGCAAAAACGTATCACCGACATGAGCTCATTTCTTCAGGAGCAACCCACTGCCCTGACCAAATACGACGAGGCACTTGTTCGGCGGCTGATTGAAAAGGTTACTGTATACGAGGACAAATTCACCGTGGAATTCAAGTCCGGATTGACGGTGGATGTAAATGAATAAGGTTGAAAACGAACAAGGCACTCTACTGAATTGTGAAGTAGGGTGCCTTGATTATCATAATTCTAAGCGTTCAAAAATCCGATAACATAAATAGGTCAAATATGGTGATGGCATTTTTTTCTGCCCAAAATCCCAATCTTTCAATTTCAGATATACAGATTCAGGTGTGAAAAAACCATCATTATCTTGTTTGTTTCTTATGTGAGCAATCATTTCAAGATAACGCAGGTCATGCCGCACAAACTCATATTTGCTTAGTACTCCGGCTACACTGACAATATCATACCAGCACGATGGCGCTTTCAATTTACGAAAGTCCGTCCCCATGTAGAACATATACGGATGCTGACCAAGGCTGTTTTCCCAAAGGCTTAGCAGCACTTTGACGGAGGAAACTGCAACCTGGGAATCCCTATACTCCGGTATATATGATAATAAATTGGCCATTATCAGTGTCGCGTATGGACAGCAATCGTCCTTTCTCCCAGGACCACGGAATTTGCCAAGCTCAGGAGACACGGCGCAAGGGAATCCGTTATCACAATATAAAGATACCAGATGGTCAACTCCTTGCTTGATGAATTCATGGTATTCCACACCTGCCTTTAAAAGAGCAAGCAGAAGTAGCGGAGCATCGCACAGACACCAACTGAATACATCCACACCCGCTCCGCCAAAATGCTTTGGTACATTGGTCATAGACTGATAAATACCGTGATTATCCTTATGCTTAAGAATTTCATCAATGGCATCATTGATTTCGGGAACTTCTGCTCCGAAGCCGAGGTCCAGCAGAAACAGCAGCTTGTGTATCGGTAAATCGGGATTTTTATGATTTGTTACTAGAGTACCGTGAAAGACTGAAACATCCGCAAGGAACTTTTGGATACGGCTATCCGCTAGTGTTGCATTTCTTAGTTCAGCAAGAGTTTCCTTTGGCTCATGGAGCAAGTGAAGATTGATCGCATATTTCAACCAGTCATCACTGCGGCTTAGTAGCTTTTTATATTCCATTTTTGCGATCATCCTCCTTTTCGTTAAGCTCAATTTATCTCATGGCCATCCCTTTATCAATGGCTTCCTGAATAATTTTATGGCAGCAAACGCCCAGCGGATTGTTTTCTTTACAATTAGAATTTTTCATAGCCCCGGTAATGGCATTCACTTCTTTAACCGTTTTCGCTCCGTTCTTAACCACTGCTTCAATTACCTGTTCTTCCGTGACTTTGCTGCAATAGCATACGTACTTGGGGTTTGCATCCTTTTTAAACCAAATAGGGACCCTAACTTGATCTTTCACAAATTTAACGCCTTTGTCCGTATCGTAATAGATCACATCACAGCTATCGTTCATGCAAATCCTGTAACGATCTCCTGCTACAGACTCGCGGTATTCGTCAGTGACCAAATGCTCAACAGTTATCTTGCCAACCGAAATCCCCTCATTATTGCAGGCAGGGCAATTGTTTATTTTCGTTAGATCTGCTAATTGAGTATTGCATCCGCAACAGCATTCATTATTTAAATTCATATCCGAATCCTCCGTTTACACATTATTTTAAGTCACGATTGATTTGCGTAACCACTCTGGCCACATAACCTCGGATTTTTCAAAAACATCTAAATCGACCACTGCAAGTCCATGTTATCTAAATCGACCACACGCAAACCCATGTTATCTAAATCGCTCTGTCACGTTCAAAATCATGCCTTTGGACTTGTTTCCACAAACAGATATTTTCACGATTTTCACACATCAGATTTTTACTCTGAAATCCCGGAAAGCTTTTATTTCAAGGCTTTTCTACACTCTTACTTATCTACCCTTGACATCAATACTACCGTCTCCACGTGCTTGGAGTTGCATTGATAGCTATCAATATCGTTTTTTCAACCCCTATCGTCCTCACGATTTGACGGCAATATTGTAACCACATCAGTACCTTTTGACGGCAATACACTCGAATCTTTTTTCCTACCGTCAATTCTATATTTCTCGCCATTTACCGTATTGTCTAGACCTGTTTTATAGATAAACGTAATATAATAGGGATCTACTTCTCCATTTTCATCTGTTTTTCCAATTATCACTTTTTCAATTAAGCTTTCAAAAATATGACGATCAAACTTATTAAGCTTAATGTTGCTATTTAGTGCTGCCTTTAATCGATCAATTCGTTTTTTTAGTTCTACTTCATGTTCTAATTTCAGATTAAATCCTTCAATTTTGTCTTTAAGATTTTTTTCTTCCTCACTAAGTTCATTCATAGAATTTTCAAATAAAGTTTTATCTAATTGATCATCTAGCAAAAGTTCTAAAATCTTTTTCTTTTTCTTTTGCACTTCATAATACTTACGCTCATGAGTTTTAATCTTCTGCGCCACTGTTTCAACACCGAGCGTGTTTTCTACTCTTTTAACAAAGCTTTCAACGAGCTCTCTGTCTTTACCCGATATCATCGCATATGACTCTAAAAATGCAGATTCAATAATATCTTCAGATATACCTTTACTATGTTCGCAGTTTTTCTTTCCCTGTTTGGTGTTGTTCATGCATTGCCAAATGACTTTCATATATTTAGTACTTGAATGCCAAGCACGTCTAGATAAATGGCTTGAACAGTACCCACATTCTAACATGCTACTAAATGCATATTGTCTGCTGAATTTTTGCCTTGATGCATTTAATCCTTTAGGTTTCCTCTCATAACTTCGTTTGCTTAGCCACTTTAGAGCTGCATCATAAGTATACCTATCAATAATCGCTTCATGGTGATCTTTAATATAATATTTGTCTTCTTCACCGTTATTGGCAAGTCTACGCTTACTAATCGGATCAACCGTATAAGATTTACCCATTAGTAGATCGCCAACGTACTTTTCATTCTTGATAATTCTAATGATTGAACCATTGGTCCATTTATTCCCCAGTAGCGTTTTAATACCGCGTTCGTTTAACTCTCTGCATATGATGGTTGCACCTATGCCTTCTACATATCTGCTATATATATATTGTATAACTTCCGCTTGTTCATGATTTATGGAAATCGATTTAGTTTGTTTATCGTAATCATATCCCATGCAGCCTTGAAAGCCAATCATTTCACCGCGCTTCATTTTCATCTTAAGGCCTTTTTTCACATTCTCAGAAATATTCTCTACTTCTTGCTGAGCTACTGAACTGAGGATTGTAAGAAGAAGTTCACCATCCATTGTCATCGTATTAATATTTTCATCTTCAAAGAATACGGCAACACCCTTTTCCTTCAGCATGCGAACATATTTCAGAGTGTCGTATGTATTCCTAGCAAATCGAGAGATTGACTTTGTAATAATCATATCGATTTCATCATTCATTGCATCGTTAATCAATCTTAAAAAATCTAGTCTTTTCTTAACTTGTGTTCCTGTGATAGCAGCATCTGCATATACGCCAGCATAATGCCATTCTTTTTTTTCGTTAATTAACTGCGTATAATACTGTTTCTGAGAATCATAACTACTCAACTGTTCCAATTCATCCGTACTCACTCTACAATAAGCAGCTACTCTCATACGTTCAACTCTATTTCCCGAAACATGTCTAGAAGGCTTTGTCGCCTTAATTTCTTGAATTTTCATAAGCCTCCTTTTGCACACATTACGTACACCGTTGATACCTAATACTAGCATGTAACATTAGCAAATGCAATATATTTACATAGCCGATTATAATGAGATTTTTTGCACCCCATAATTTTTCATGATTTCCTTTTTAATTGATAACATTTCATCTTTAGAAAGCAACTTTTGTTCATATACATAATTGAGCATCACTAATTCCTGACTGTACTGAAATAATTTTTTATTGATATTGCTCATTTTATCTGAAATTATTGGTTCCTCCATTTAGAAAACCCTCCTCATTTGAGATTAATAAAATGTCCTTGCAAATCGCAACTGGAAATTGCAACATAGGAATTTCACCCCTACCAACTACAGTAGTTGCTTTCATGGCGTGCGGTGGACTGGTTACCACTCAAGCTATGACTAAACAAAAGTATCATTATAACGATAATGTGTCTTGGCCGATAGACTCCCACATCTATTTTCAAAGCATTACACGCTCCGGATTAGATCCATCTTGGCGTTACTTATACAGCTCTCATTATCGAACGTTTTTGCAAGGACTATTCAATTGTCAAAGTTCACAGACAGTTTTATATGCCCACCAAAATCCATAATAAATTATGGATTTTGATCTACACATAAATTGAGAGCTATCTTCATAGCCCTCACCAGCTTTAAATTTGAATTTTAAATTCGAGTACCGATTTTATTAACTTATTCTCAAGTTGGCATCTGATGGTTTCATCCATGTACTTGTATTCGTTTCCATATTCATCATAAAGCCGCTTCGTTGCCAGCTCCTTCAAATAAGGCATATAATGATCGATAATCATTTTAACGCATGCGACGTCGCCCCCCACAGCTTGAATGATTACATCAAAATCGAGTGGCGTGATGTGACTGTTTGAAACTTTTGAAAAATCTAAATGATCAATCATTGGCTTCCTCCATGTAATTTTTTAGTTTGATAAGTATTTTCTTGTGTTGATTGTAAATTGTACGCTCAACAACATTCATTTGTTCAGATATGTCTTTTGGTTTAAAACCGGTAAAATGAATCAGTAGAATTAACTCTCTTTCTCTCGCTGTCAGTTTTTGAAGTGCTTCTAACAAATCCGGATCTTTAATTGAAATCTCAAGACCCTTGACGATAAAATCAGGAATAACAATCTCTGCAATATCTGACTTGCCTTCAATCAAAGAAAAATCAGATATCATGAGCTCTCTACTTCTCAACCTCTTTTCATATTTCTCGATATTTCGAAGCTCATTCCTCAAACAAGTCTTGATAAAACTGTCAAATTTCATGCATACAATCTGCTCAACGGAAGGAGATTGATTCATCCAAATCCCCCCTTTCCTTAGCAAAACTCATTTGGGTCAATTTATTTAGACGATTATTCAAGTTGTATTTTCGGTTTCAACTAATACAACAACTTGAGTCACGATTTTTTGAAAGTTATCAATATAAATTTTGATTAACTACTATTTGGGAAAAAATTTCACATCGAAATAATCATAAACGCTTAAAACTCTAAGTTCGCACCTAGCTATTTGCGTTGAAAATAAAAAAAAGAAATGAATCGGTTAAAGTAACCAACACACTTCTTTTGTTTTGCAATATTTTTTTGCCTTTCCATACACACATTACTCAATCATTACAAATCAGCGATGCAATCGTCCTTTTTTCAAGTATAATTTTATGTCTATATCTGCATTCAAACAACTATTCACCCTTGTATTTCCAAAATTAGCTCATAAATTTATCACTTATTTCTTTAAGAAAGTAGATGTTTCCTTGATGATACTTATTACATATTTTTGATGTTTTATCATTAATTTCATCAATATTCCATTCAAAAAAACACTTAATTATTTCAACAATCTCACACTCTGGATAACTAGGCAATGAATTGTCTGTCATGATATCAAACAAACTTACAAGTTTCATTTTATTATCATCCGTTGTAACATTTACACAATGCTTTTTAATAGCGTTAATTGCATCGTGAGAATTGTACTCAACTTCAACATATTTTATAGCAATGCAATAAAATTCATAAATCCAATTTTCATAGGGTTCAATATATTCTAAAAACCGTACGCTTTCAGATAAAAGTGACTTTTCAGCAGCTGTCAGCCTATCTAAACACCGAATTTTATTACCATATGCTTTCATAAAGGATACTAAAACCGATTTGGTATCTTCTATAATTTCTTCATCAGGTATATGGCTTAAAAACTCCCGTTGTAAATTTGATATAATGTCTATATTCCAATTATCAATCAAACTTAAATAAACCAAATCGCTTGAACCCTCAAAAGAATTGTATAAAGCAATAAAAAGATGCCTTGCAATTAAATTTGAAATGTCCTCTTTCTTAAACGAATATTTGAATGCTTTAATATAGTTTTCCTTCATTAATTGGAATAATTTCACATTAAGATTTCCACTTACAAAACCCTCAAAATAAGCTTCCCAACTGATTGTAAAATCTTTTAATTTTGATATTTGATCAAGTAAAAAATTATTGCTAAGATAGTCAATATTTACGGAATAAAGGCCCATTAATGTATAAGCCTCCAGTGCACATTCATCCAACAGTGACTTAAATTTCTTTTCTAAATCAATATCCCATTTGCCATCTGTTACATTATTTCGTTTACCATATAAAGACAAAACAATCAACGTATCAATAAAATCTCCTCTAACTGTTCTATGTGAATATGAAACATAACAATCTTTATATTCCGCTTCAATCTCTAAAGGCAAATTATTCAAAATCTCTAAAACTATCTCTTTTGATAAGTAATAATTATTAGTTTCGTATGACATTTTGTCACTTCTACAACCAGACTCAATCAACTTTGAAATCGAATACAATACCCATTTGTATGTTGCTTTATGGTGACTACTATAAACTTCATATGTTCCATTCCAAAAGCCCTCATCAGTGATGTAATCATAAATGTAATTTTGTAATTTTGACCAATCAAATCCTCCTTTATTATTCCAAACATTATTCAAAGCGTTTAAAATTTCTGCTACATAATGATAACCCAGTTTTTTAAAACAATTCAAATGAGATACAATAAGTTCAGGATTGTTTTCAACAAAATTTTTAAGCACATTTCCTAACCCTTCAACTGTAGGACCATCCCATCCATTTTCTTTGAAATCTCTTAAAACCGTACTTAGCTCACTAATTGTCATACCTGTCATTTCATCAATTGTAATTGGAGATCTTGCTGTGTATGATCCAACTATTATTGGACCAATACTTGCCGCCAGTACAGGTTTGAAATCTCCACTATATTTTTGAGTTATCTGATCTCTGATACTATTAAATCTCTCAATCTTATTTAACGCATTTATTCTTTTTAATTTCCATACGTCTACATACCTGTCTTCCTCATCCATTTTAAAATGTATTTGCGGTCCATTTTCAATAAAAGTATTAATCAAGCAGAATTCTTCTTCGTTTAACTTTTCAATTTGCTCCAAAACAACTCGAAGTTCATCACCAAATGCTGAATTCCCAAAAACAATGCGTCCTCTTTCACTTTTTAACAATTTCCAAAACTCTGACTTATATATGTGGTATTTTTTTCCAACATTATAAAGAACTATCTTTTGAAAAATAAATAAATTCTCAATCATATACCTCTCAAATACAGTTAATGCAACATCCATATTAATATTATCTAAAATGCGTAATAGAATATCAAGAATGCCTTCATAACTGTGTATATGATACTTTTTAGATTCATATAACGAATGATATGTACCCTCACTAAGAAACCCCAAAATTAGCTTACTAATCTTCTCATTCATATCTGAAGGTAAATTTTCAATTTTAAAGTCTATTGTTAATTTTTCTATTGCAGTTTTGGCATATTCTTCTACATTTGAATTCTTATTCAACACATACTCAAAATTATTCCTTTTGCTGATGCTTTCTCCTAATTCATGAGCGTCTACATCAACTGCATCTACAATATTTATTATTAAGTTATTTTGTTTTTCAAAAATCTTGATCAACCATTGGGTATTATCATACTCAAAATTAAATTGATGATTTGTTTCGTTAAATTTTGCCTTCAGTATTTCTTCAATTTCATCAATAACATTTTCAAAACATTTTTCAGCAATATTTCTAATTAGTTCATCGTCAAAAACCTTATCAAGATAATAATTGTCTCGTCTATTTAGTGCTGAATCAGAAAAAACTCTTAAAAGCATTGTTGTTATCAATCCTAATTTCTCATTATCTGTATCATTATTTGATTTTAAAAACTTAGATACTATCGATTCTCTCAATTGTATAATTACAAAATCATGCTGTATTCTCGTGTATTTCCAAGCCTGTATTGATTGTATAAGCTCTTTTGATATGAAATTGTTATTAATACTTCCTATCATAGATATAAAAGTACGATGAACATGATAATTTTCTATATGAAAGCCTTTACCATCTACATATGTTGAAGTATTAAAAATAATCCGAATAAGTCTATCACAAATATTTCTGTCATTAGAATATTTATTCGAAAGATTTATCAAATAATTTGAAGGAAACCAAGGCGGTACTCGATATCCGCCCTCTACCGATACTAAGTTAGGAATATTGCTTGGTGAGAAATAACCTCTTATATCAAGCTCAACAAACCAGGCAAACGGAAAATCTTCTTCTGCTAATCTCTTGAAAAGATACACTTCTAGAGACTTATCTTGATTTAATAAATCACATACTGAATTAATTGGAAAATTGGGTTCTGTTTTTGATTTATTCAGTTCATGATCAATAAGTCTCATCATTCTTGTGAAATCTCTATTGTTTGATACTTTACTTAAATATTTAGACCAGTTCTCAATTATGTCAATTAACTGATCATATCCTCTTTCTGTAATATCATATGGTATCAGTTCTGTATTAAACTGCGAAAAATAACTATCTAAATGTTCGGTAATTTTAAAATCTTCTCTATACGCATTATAAAGCATATAATGTTTTTTAACCTCAGCAGGATCATTATTTTTGGAGAGCATAAATTCAAGTATTTCTAATTCTTCAAGACCATATCCCATAAATAGAACAACATAGTCACTATTAAAGATTCGATCTAATAAATTTAATAAATTTGTTTTCCCATTTCTAATGCTATATGTACTTAAATAGTCCGTAAGCGTTACAAGCATTGTAGATTCATCCTTTACGCTTCCGTGTATGTGTATGACATTGCCATTACATAGTTTAGATGTTAAAAAATCAGAGTCAACATACAAAATTTCATTTCTAATCGTATTACTATTGACTGAAGTATCTGAATTCGTACTGATTTCTGATTTTGTCTTTAAACTTTCATTTACTTGAAGGTCAAAACATGTATCATAATTTGTTGTGACAAAAATTGCATTTGTTGAGTATAGGTTTCCAAATATCTTTTCATATTTTTCTTTGCTTGTATCGTCTATTTCGAACATTCCTGATGCCTTATACTCATTTAGTTCTTCTGAAGTAAGACGTTTATTATTAAATTCAGTATCAACAATTGATTTACAAATGCTCAATACTTTTTTAGGGTCACCCAATTTGGCCAGTTCGTTCTTTGTTCTGAAATTTATAAACCCTTTCTTATAAACAAATTCTAGTCTCTTGTGAGCAAACCCACTCCATAAAGGCAAACCGATCAATGCGGATACTCCAGCCCCAACAAAAATCACCAACCTCCCCGTCTTAGCAGCTTCAATAATTTGAGGATAATGTTCAATATTTGGCATTTCTTTTACATCCTTCATTCTTAACCTCCACATACAAACTTATTCTAATAAATAAATGTAATTTGATATTAACGCAACAGCATCATAAATATCAACTTATTAAAGCGCTCTGAAATATACAATCTGATTTCAATAAACTTATAAAGCCTTAACATATTTCAATTCAACAAATTCTTTTTCTATCATTAATGATTTCTCGGTTTCCTTGACCTTAACGCGTAATAAAATTTCATCCTCTCCAAACTCAAAGTTTTCAATTGGAAAACGGTTTAAGATCTCGTCTGTTAACTCTGTCACTTGAAAGCGAATTTCATTTATTGTTCCGCCATATCGCTTACCAAATTCTACTGGCAACTCTCTACGTGTAAAGCACTTAGTTTTAATATCAATATCTTTCATTCTAGCCAAATACACTTCTTCAAAACAATCTGTCTTAATATGTCTTACTAAAAGATTCCAGACATCCCCTTTTAGCCGTAATTCATAAGGCTCTACACGATATTTTATAAACTTCAAGTTAGTAAAATAATCAAACTCAATCACTCTTTTTTCAATAATTGCGACTTTCACTTGATGAAACTTATCCTGGATATCCAACGCAATGTCATCCGTGTTAATCCACAGCGTAGCTGCTTCATTAAAATATTGTTTGAGCAACTTTAATGCATAATCCAATTGAGCATTTGGCAGTTTCTTAATCTCATCCAACGCTTTCATCAGCACCACTTCTTCAGATACTGTCAATTTGGTTTTGTTAATCGCATAGTTATCGCTCAGAACAATTCCACCACCAATACCTTGTTGCATTGATATTGGTACACCCGCTTCGGCTAAAGTTTCAACATCTCGATAAATGGTTTTGGTAGATACACCAAAATGATCCGCAATGTCCTGCGCTTTTTGTTGTCTATTGTTTAGTAGTAGGTAAATCATTTCAATAATTCTACTAGTTCTCATAGTCGGTCTCCAAATCATATACTTAGTCTATTAGTTCTATTTAAATCGGATTTCTAGTGATATTTCATTCTTTATTACCATTTTATAATAAGACATTTCAAATGTACACTTTTAAACTAAATTTGAAATCCCCTCTTTTAAACAAGACTATATTTTTGTCTTGTTTATTTTATGTCTTTTATCTATACTTACATTGAGAGATTTAATATTAAGGGGACTACGATGAAAATATTATGCAACATTTTGCTACTGCCAGCTAAACTCGTATTCATTATAGGATATGTTCTATCAACGCTTGGAGTCATCTTCGCTTCCATTTTCGAGGTATTATCAAATGTGATTTTGGGAAAAATCATATCAATATGCATAATTATAATCCTAGCTTCATCCATTCTTTATGGTTCAAAGTTAACTGATAACTCTGCACTCAGTGCAGCACTGATCTTTTTTTCTATTACGGTGGTTACGGCTTTGGCTCCGGTTTTATTTAAAGGGTTGCAGTCTTTCTTTAAAAAGGGTTTATCTTTTTGGTTCTAAATCTTATTAGCAAGCACAGGAAGTGTAGCCACACTTCCGATATTCCCACTACTTCCCCCTGGTCAGAATTGTGAATGCTTGTTGGGGAGTATCCCCAATCCCCTATTAAAATTTGAAAGGATTAACACATACTATGGCGAATCGATCAAGACCAATAAACATACATGTAATGGTGACTGAAGAAGAAAAAAACATTATTGAAGAGCGAAGTAAGCTGGCTGGCTTTAAGAATACTGGTGCTTATATGCGAAAAATTGCAATTGATGGTCGTATTTTTAAAATTGATCATTCGCCATTACAAGAACTGTCCTCGCATATGACCAGAGTCTCCACTAACATTAATCAAATTGCAAAGCGCGTTAATTCTACAGATTCCATTTATAAAAATGACGTTCAAGAATTAAAGGAGATGACTGAAGACATATGGCAATCACTAAAATCCATCCTATCAAAACTACCCTAAACTTAAGCATAGATTACATCTGTGATGCTACAAAGACGGATGAGGCAATCTTGATTTCTTCATACAAGTGCGGTCACAAAACAGCAGCACTTCAATTTGAAAACACAAAAGAAGTCATGAATAGTTCGTGCAAGAATATTGCTAGGCATTTGATACAATCCTTTATGCCTGGTGAAGTTACGCCTTCTCTCGCTCATGAGATTGGTCAAAAACTATGTGAAATGCATTTAAAAGGCAAATACGAATATGTCATGACCACTCACATTGACAAGGGTCATATTCATAACCATATCATTTTTAACAATGTTAGTTTTGTTGATGGAAAAGCCTATATTTCGAACAAAAAAAGTTACCATCAAATTAGAAGTGAGAGTGATCAAATTTGTAAGGACAATGGTCTTTCAATTTTATCTGGTGTCGATCAACAAAATTACAATAAGACAAAAGGGAAATCATATAAAGAATACCAAGAACTTAAGGCTGGTAACAGCTACAAAGCTAAACTGAAATATACGATCGACCTTGCAATCAAGAAATCTAGGGACTGGGATGCGTTTATCAATTTCATGCACGACCATGGCTACGAAATAAAACATGGTGTACATATATCATTCAGAGCTTCAAATCAAGAACGTTTCACTAGAGCAAAGACGATTGGACCAGATTATTCAGAAGAACGTATTAAAGAACGTATAGAAAATCGAGCAAGTGGCAAAATGATTCACAATTCCAAACAACGAACACCTATTAAAGTTGTTGATATATCTTCAAACCGACTTGCATCAGAATCAGCTGGTTTTGCAAGATGGTTAAAACTTCAAAATCTTAAAAACATGGCTAAAACATGGCAAAGTGTCAATCAAAATAATATTGGTGACATCGAGTCCTTTTATTCACATGTCGCAAAAATTCATGACGACTTTATAAAAATTCAAGGTGATCTTAAAAGCGTTGAACTGAAGATTATTGAAACAGCCGATCAGATTAAAAATATAAACACGTACAAAAAATACAAAAGCATCTATACCGGTTATCAAAATTCTACCGATAAAGATGCTTATCTCCGTATGCATGAAAGTAAGATTATTTTGTTTGAAGCTGCCAGAGAATCACTGGGTTCAATAATTAGTAAACTATCGACAGATTTGATTTCTACACTTGAAAAGAGAATTAAAGAACTTACTTTAGAATCAGAAAATTTGATGGTTTTTCTCGTTGAACACAAGAAAAAAGTTTCAGAGGTTAATCAATTGAAGAATAATTTGCATACCTACATGAAAGGATTCCGTAATACTGACCAAATTGACCGGTAAAAAAAGCAGTTCAACCATTATTTCTTTGATTTTATATAGTCAATTGATATATCACTATTCTTACTGCATTGCCAATAACTGCTTCCAGAATTTAATTCGCAATCGCGGTCTAATTATAAATAAATGACTTTCATCCAATATTAAATTCAGTATAATTTCCACTGAAAAACGCATAGAAACTCTATAATCATTTTTTTCTGATTGGATTTCCTTTTTAATTAATAATTGAAAAGACAAATAAACAAAGCTGCAATGAATATTATCAGCCCCAAAGAATGTAGCTCTGTGTATTATTCTACATATGTACAAATACTGACCCTTGTTTACTTATTATAAAATGAATAAACTACTATTACAAACTATTAATCTAAATTAGTTTAGTTAGTTAAAATTGCTTCATTGTACAACATTTAGATAAACAAAACAAGCGAGGGATTAATGAGTGAGCAAAGTAGAAAATTCTTTACCAAAGCATATAGCAATTATTGTAGATGGTAATAGGCGATGGGCGACTAATAATGGATTTGATAAAAAAACAGGTCACAAAATGGGCTTTGATAATTTAGAAAAAATTATTCGTTATGCCACTGAGAAAAATATTGCTTATCTGAGTTTGTATGTTTTTTCCACAGAAAATTTTAAAAGGGATTCAGATGAAGTAGATTATTTAATGAGAATATTTACTCATGATTTTCGTCGTCAGGCAAGTAGATTGAATGAAAAGAATATAAAGATTATTTTTTCAGGTAAGAGAAATAACCTATCAGAAAAACTAAATTATTCAATTAGATTTATGGAAAATTTAACTAAAGAGAATACAAAAACTGTTGTGAATTTTTGCTTGAACTACGGTGGAAGATCTGAAATTGCAGATGCCTGTAAGAATATTAGTTTAGATGTATTAAGAAATATAATCAGTATTGATGAAATTAACGAAGATATTATAGATAAGTACATGTATAATCATTTGCCTCCGATTGATTTAATGATTAGAACAAGTGGAGAACAAAGAATTAGCAACTTCATGCTTTGGCAGCTAGCTTATTCAGAATTGTATTTCACTGATAAATGCTTTCCCGATTTTAGTACAAATGATTTTGACATTGCTTTAAAAGATTTTAATCTAAGAGATAGAAGATTTGGATGCAATAGTCAAGGTAATAAAAGCATTGAAATTTAATCCAATTAATTATGGCTCTGTCACTACTTATAATTGATAAAATGAATATTTAATCACAATCCTTCAAAAATTTTACGAAAAATCTGACTTGCTACGTATAAATATCTTAACTTTTTAAATTCATATAAAACCAGTTGATAATTGCGACAGAGCCTTAATTAATTTGATTATTACATTTGACAGAGAATAAAATATTTAACTCAAATTCGGATTTTGGATATTAGTGTGATAAATAAATTAAATAATAAAACGGGAGGTATATAATTATGTCAGAGATTAACCATGCGTTTAAAAATTTATTTCTAAGTAGCATCGGTGCAATGGTTTTAACAGCTGAAAAATCTAAATCTTTAATGGAGCAGCTTATTAACAAAGGGGAAATAACAATCGAACAAGGTAAAATTTTAAATCAAGAATTAAAAAGAAATATTGAATGGGTAATAAGTGAAACCTCTACCACATCAGGTGAACATGTAACTTTTGAAGAAATACTGAGTGAAGTTGAACAATTAAACACTGAAGATTTAAAGACATTACATGATAAGTTAAATAAAATGATTACTACTAATCATAGTTGACAGATCACAATAAAAACAACTTCCTCAAAAAAAATAGTTAACAATTTTTTCAGTATTTTGGGGTGAGTCAAAAAGAATTCTGTTGGGGATGATATGAAGAAAAGAGAAAAATCTAGTAACAGATTACTTCAAATTGTAGAAGTCCTAAATTTTCACAACCTATTGAATGGAATTACGCCCCAAAAACTTCGGAAAATACTAGAGGATTTGGGGCCTACTTTTGTGAAATTAGGACAGATTTTATCTATGAGACCTGATTTGATACCTATCGAGTATTGTGATGAGCTTGTTTTGTTAAGATCCGAAGTTTCAGCTATGTCTTTTGATGAAGTATTAGAAATTATTAACGAAGAATATACACTTCAAAATTTTGATGAAATTTTCTCTTATATAAATCCAATTCCAATTGGTTCAGCATCTATTGCTCAAGTTCATTACGCGATACTGAAAAACGGTAAATCTGTAGTTCTAAAAGTACAAAGAAAAGCCGTTAGAGAGACAATGTATAAAGATATTCTATTTTTAAAAAAAGCTATTGTACTTGTTAAACTACGACCGAGTTTAGGCAACTCTCTTGATTATTTAACAATAATTGAAGAATTGTGGTATGTTGCGCAACAAGAACTAGATTTTTTGATTGAGGCATCTCATCTTGAAGAATTTAGGCTTAATAATGCTGACGTTTCTTATGTTTATTGTCCAAAAGTCAATATTGAATTGACTACGTCTCATATTTTAGCGATGGAATATATTAATGGTATTGAATTATTAAACTTTGATGAGCTAATAAAAATTGGGTATGATCGATATGAAATAGCCACAAAACTTGCTGAAAATTATTTAAAACAAATTTTGATTGATGGCTTTTTTCATGCAGACCCTCATCCAGGAAATGTTTTTGTAAGCGCCGGAAAAATCGTATGGCTTGATTTAGGAATGATGGGTCGATTATCAGAAAGAGAAAGAACACTATTAACTGAAGCGATAATAGCAATAAAAAATGATGACGCCTATCAACTAAAACAAATCGTGTTATCTATGGGGGTAATCAGAAATAAAATTGATCATTCACTATTGCTTAGTGATTTAGATAATGCATTAAGTAAGTATGCAAAGTTAGATTTTGCACATATGAATCTTAGTATTGTTATATCTGATTTAATGAACATAGCGATAAGAAATAATATTGGTATGCCTAATGGAATTACCATGTTATCTAGAGGATTAGTTACTATAGAAAGTGTTTTAGAAAGTATCTATCCAGGATTAAATTTTAATAAAATTGCTTCCGCATTCTTAATTGGTAAAAGTTTTAATTTAAAAACCGAATTAATCTCTATTTATTCATCACTAATTTATGGAATAAAAAAAAGCGTTGATATCCCCAATTATTTCTCAGACTTGTTAAAAATGACAGTGAAAGGACAGACAAAAATTAATTTAGAACTTACGGGTTCAGAAAGACCGTTAAAAGAGTTAGACAACATGATTAACAAAATTGTGGTATCAATCATTTGTGCAGCTTTATTAATTGGTTCAAGTCTAATCAGTACAACCGAGATGGAGATGAGATTGTTTGGGATTCCAGCCTTTGGAGTTGTCGGTTTTAGCTTAGCAGTTATATTGGGAAATTGGTTAATACTAAAAATTATAAAAAACAGTAAGAATAATTTCTAATTTGTATTAAGTATATGATGTGATTATCTATTTTAATTATTAGATTAGATATTGTAAGCAACTACTCAATGCATCTAGACTAGAATTGTAAATCAATGTAATTGGGGCGAGGAACTTTATCTTCGCCCTTATCTCTGAAATAGCATACCTACTCTTCGAAACTTAAAATCATACAACATTATTTATTTATATTATCTTTTGCAATAACAAATAAAGCAAGAATTGTCCCAAACAAAAACTTTCTGGTTTCTAAATCTATATTTTTAATAGAGTAAAGCACGTTAAAAGCTTTATTCTTCCAGTCGTCTGTAAAATCGTAAACACTAGTTGCCTTTGTAGATTGAATCACTTGATATAATGTGTTTACAAACAATTCTCTCTTATCTATATCAACAGAGTAAACCCATTGATTTATTGTTTGATTTAAGTAATTCGCTCTTTTTGAAATATTTGAACAATACGAAAAGTCCTCATTGTCAATTATCCATGAGAATGGGTCGTGTTGCATTATACCAAGACGATTACTTTCCACTGTTTCATATTCATAGTTCGCTTGTAGCAACAATCCTATTACTGAGGTTTGGGGAATAGTTGTCCGTACTCTATCTTTTACATCCATGAACTCTTTGGAGTTATAAATCTCTTTTAGAAAACCTGGTCCATCATGATTATAGATTTGAATGATTCTTTTACGAATACTTTTCTTACTGTTTATTGATGCATAGATAGCAATATTTCCACCTTTGGAATGTCCGCCTACTCTAAGTTTGTTTGGAAGAAACGAAGCAATATCATTTAAGTAAGATAGACCTTTTTCTTGTGCAGGTATAGGATACAAAAATACCATATTAAAGTCTTCTTTCCATCCCACAAAGGTTGAGTCAGTTCCCCTATATGCAATATATGCGGTTTCATCATCAAGTAAAAAAGTTGTTGCAGCAAACTGCATTTCTGATTGAGTATCAATTACACTTTTGTAGTATAAGAGCTCTATATTTTTGTATCTGTTGCTCTCTATGAGTACAGAAAATAGTTTTCGATTTCCAGATACATCTCTAACATTAAGGAATAACCGATCAAGGTTTCCACAAGAGGCTATATCCTTCATTAATATTTTACAAGAAGTGCCAAAACTTGATGGAACAAAATCTTCAAAATTTAAGTATGAAAGTTGTGACAAAACAAGGCTATCAACAGCCGAAAACTCTTTTTCTTGAAATCTATACTTTGCTTCCTTAGCATAATCAATTATATTTTTCATTATAGTCCCTCGCATTCACTTAATACAAACAAACTGATTATCTTTATAATTTACCTTTTCTCATCTTTTCTTAAGCTTCATAGAATATTCAAGCAGTATTTGTTGAAATATTTGATATATATTACTTACAATCCAATAGAGCCCTAATCCTGCTGGGACTGTAAATGCAATAACACCGCTCATAATTGGTGCTAAAAGTAGCATATTTCTTTGAATTGATTTTTGAAATGAATTGTCATCAACAGTGGGGGTATCTTGAGAGCTATATTTCATTGATAAATATGATGTTATAAATGATAATATTGGAATTAATAAAATAAGAAAGGGCGACATTCCAGCATTATTTGTTAAGTAGTAATCTGGATTGAGCGAAGGAATAATTCCTAAATTTATACCTAAAAAATTCAGATTAATTAGCTCATCAAGCTTCAATAAATGAGATACATTAAAAATTTCATTAGTATTATTGTTGAAGTATGACAATATGCTAATATCTTTCATGTTTGCATATCTTGCTGCACCATCAGGTATTAAATTATAAAGTGTAAGAATTGTTTCCTGCGATTTACCGAACATATATTTTAGTGGCTGTGAAATAACATAGTATAAGGATAATAAAATTGGTAATTGCACAAATATGGGAAGGCAACCGCTTGCTGGGTTTATTCTATTTTCTTTATATATATTCATGATTTCAATATTTAGTTGCTCTCTATCATTTTTATAAGTATCCTGTATGAGCTGAATTTGTGGTTGTACTTCTTTCATTTTATGGGTAGAAAGAAACTGTCTGTGGTTTAATGGTAACATGAACGATTTGATCAAGATTGTAAACATTACAATCGCAACGCCATAATTTTGAAATGCTATTGAGTCATATATTAATTTTAGAATTTTACCTAATGGAAATGCTATTATGTCGAGCATACGATTAATTCCTTTCGTCTGATTGGTATTAGCTTCGCTAATTGATGGATTAATAAAATAACCTGACCACTATTAAAGTACGTCAGGTCATCGATTTATATAATAAATGAAGCGTGTACATTGTATTTTGTGATAAAGAATTAGCTAAATTAATGCTATCATTACAGTATTTGCACCCGCATGAGAAGCTATAATTGGCCCTATTTCAATCATTCTGATTTCGAAATTAACCTTTTTTTGCAAAATACTATTTTTAAGTAATAAAGCATAACCAGGATTGTTTGCATAGCCTATATATAGTGTCGAAAAATTATTGTTAATTATTTGATCCTCTAGAAAATCAGTGAAATATTTAATAGATCCACTTCGACCTCGTGCTTTACCAATTACTACGATCTCACCACTTTGATTAATATGAAGAATGGGTTTTAAATTTAGAACTTGACCAACAATAGATACGGTATTTGAAATTCTACCTCCTCTTTTTAATGTGTCTAAATCGTCTACTACAAAGACGTTTGGAATATTTCCGATTTTTGAATTTATCCAATATATTATGTCATCATAAGAAAGTCCTTCATTTTTTTTACGTATGGATTCTAAAACAAGTGCTCCTAAAGCGGTCGATGCAAGTTTTGAGTCAATGCAAGTGATTCTTCTACTAGGATAAGCCTCTTTTAATTCATTACAAGCGATAATAGCAGAATCATAGGTTCCAGATAGCTTGGAAGACAATGACACATATATAATATCTGCGCCGTCTTTTAACAAAGGCTCTAAAATGCCTAGAAACATCGAGGGTGTAACTTGACTTGTTTTTGCTACCTTGAATTGATCTAATTTTTTGTAGAATTCCTCCAAAGTCAGCGCGCAATTTGTCCCATAAAGATACTGTTCATCACCAAAGGTTACTTCCATTGGAAGAACAAGACCATCAATTGCCACTAGATCAGAACCCACATCTGTTATTATCTCAATACGTTTCATAATTATCATCCTTTCATCGTTAACTGTTATTTAATGCTTCACTCCAGTTAGCTGCATACCTAGTTGTCTTGCTACATAACTCATCTGCAGATTCTGGTGCAAGATAATCTGTGGAATGTGCTCTCGACAAACTAACTAGCGCTGGCAATATCTGAGGATTTTCCAACATCGGGCATGGTTTAAGCATATTCGCATTAAATGGTTGATTATTGTAATATTGCATGAAAATCGGAGACTTTAACGCATCTAATAATGTTACTTGGTTGATGTTAGCATTAGAATAATGAACGAATACGCACGGTTCAACTTCTCCATTTGCATTGATATGAAGGTATCTTCTACCACCCGCGATGCATCCACCCACATACTTAGCATCATTTTGGAAATCCATTGAAAAAATAGGTTTTGATTTTCTGAACTCACTAACTTTATTCATCACGTGAAGTCTTTGCTCTGGAGAAACCATTAATTGTGGGATGGCATCCTTTCCAACTGGCATATAATGGAATAACCATATAAATAGCGCCCCTTCATTAGTAATGTAGTCAAAAAACTCTTCGCTAGTTACATCTAAATAATTTGTACTCGTGTAACAGGTAGATATTCCAAACGGAATATTATGTTTTTTAAGTAGCCTCATTGCATATTGTACTTTATCGTATATTCCGGATCCTCTCCTTGAGTCATTTGCCTCCTCGAATCCTTCTAAACTAATTGCTGGAATCAAATTCTTAACTCTTTTGATGTCAATACAAAACTCATCATCTATCAATGTTCCATTTGTAAAAGTTAAAAAAATACAATCATCATGTATTTCACATAATTTAATTAGATCGTTTTTTCTTACTAATGGCTCTCCTCCAGTATAAATATAAATGTACGTTCCAAGAGCTTTTCCTTGTTTAATAATTGAATCAATTGTTTCAAAAGATAGATTGTAGTTATTACCATATTCAGCTGACCAGCAACCTTTGCAACTTAAATTACATGCTGTTGTAGGGTCAAGTAGAATCGCCCAAGGAATATTACAGCCATGATTTTTTTTGTTTTTTTCTTGTTCCTTAAAGCCAATCAAATTAGCATTTAAAATAAAATTTTCAAAAAATGATACTCTAATTTCTGAATCTAAATCGTATATTTTCATGATTAGTTCATACCAATTGTTCTTCTCCTTAAATGCATTTTTTATCGCACGCCTTTGAGGTTCAAAGCTATTACTCGGTAGTATTTGGTCAGTAAATTGCATTAACTTTAAAAAATTTTTGTCAGGATCTTTTTCTAGATATTCCATCGCTTTGCTTAATCCAAAAAGTTTTAAATTACTATTTAATTTCATATTGACCTCCTTGTGTACAGCGAATTATCACATAATAAAGTAATGCCTATAAAACAATTACATCATTGTCATTTTATTATTTTCTTTATTCTTGTTAATATTGAATTGTATTGTTTTAGTTTTAATTTAGGAAATGCAGATATTAATCTAAGTTCATTTTTTTTTATGGTCACATTAAAATTTCTAATATTAATAACCAAATCACCACCAAAATCAGCCATCTCATCAGTTATTAAATTGCCTACAAATTGATTGATCTTGTCAATGTTTGAGCTCTGTACATTGTTTAGTGAAGAGTGCAAAGTTTTTAAATGATTGTTAAAGTTTGTCCATGCATTTAAAGTTAAAATTAGATCCGTTAGTAAAATAATCAAAATTATAACAGATAACGCATTTTGTATCGAAACAGGTAATGTACTGATATTATTGATAATAATTGGATGTGCATGGTTTATAAGAATTACTGATAAAAATCCAAATAATGTCGAAGCATATAGGCTTATACGACCTCTGTAATTAAATGGGAAATTACTGTAATCCCACCAAATAGCATTGAACATTTTTTCCATTACCACCGAAGTAATATATTCTATAGTTGTGCAGATAATCATTGAATAAATAAAAATCTGAAATAAACTTGATAAATTCCCGAATAGTTGGATAACTAAAACAGCACCAAATCCGTAAATCGGTACATATGGACCAATCAAAAATCCTCTATTAATTATTTTCCTCTCATTTATCATTGAACAAATAATAGATTCATAAAGCCACCCTACAAAACTATAGATGAATAGACAAATTAAAACAGTATTAATATTCATAAGATAACCTCGATTTTGAACCGAAAATTTCATAAATAGCACATATTTTATCGGCACAACACAAAATCCATGCTTCTTTTGATTGTGGAGGTAAAATAGTCAATGGAAACATGTGATGTAAGATCATATCTTTTTCAGTTTTGGATAAAGATATTTTTGTAGATGCGTTCTTAACTGCATTTCTTGGATGAGTGAATCCATGATACTTGTGATCTTGAGATTTTTCATGCCAGTCATATAAAAAATAGTCATGCAAAAGTGCTCCTCTGATAAGTGAAGCATTATCAATATTTAGCTTAAAAGCCGATGCGATATAAAGACACATTATTGCTACATTTAAACTATGCTCTAAAACATTAGTTTCTCCATGGTGTGAGTGTTCAGAAGTTTTAACAAGCTCAGTTTTCATAAGTAATTCATTAAATATTTTGTGAAACAAATCTTCCGTCTCCTGACAAATAATTTTATTGTTTCTCATAACCCCCTCCTTTAATACACAGTTGTTGAATTATCGTCACTTGTGTATTATACTGTTATATATAAAGGCGTTCAATTGCCAAAATATAACTTGATGTGTATTAATCAACAAACAATCGAAAGTGGGGTTTTATATGGTTGATAGAAGAATTCAAAAAACAAAAAAAGCAATTACCGAGTCATTTATGGATTTGATTATGGAAAAAAAAGGCCCCAAAATAACAATAACTGACATTGCATCTAATGCAAATATTGACAGAAAAACATTTTATCTTCATTATGAATCAATAGATTCAGTATTTAAGGAAATTGCAAAAGATAAAATCAGTGAAATAATCATTATACTAGAAAAAAATAACTATTTTGAGAATTTGATGGATTTTAAGAGAATCTTAAATGCTTTAAATACCGTATTACTAAAGGATATAGAATTTTATAAAAAAATAGCATCTAGTTCTGAATATCATCTTTTTTGGAAGCAGCTTGAAGATCTAATAAAGGAAACAATCATTGAAATCTATCTCAAATTTACAAATCTTTCAAAAGAAGAGTTGATTGTTTTTAGTAATTTTTATTCTGCAGGAATTATTTCAATTTATATTAGTTGGTTAAATAATCAATATTCAAAAAATATTACTGAAATTGGAGCAATTATTGGCGAAATAATTTTTGAAGGGTTTAAAGAGAAGTTAATCGTTAGTGTTCAATAAAATTTCATGATTAATCAGAATTAAGCCAACTCATTGACACATATTACTTTTCGTATTAAACTATAAATTAGGTCGGACGTACGAATTTATTTTGAAAGGATATAATAATGTCTTCGGAAAGTTATGAAAATAAAAAAACCAATATTTTAGAAGCCGCATATAAAATAATTTCGCAAAAGGGATATGCAAATGTCACTCTAAGAGAAATTTCGAAAGAGGCCAATATTGCTTTAAGCCAACTCAATTATTATTTTGTAAACAAAGAGGGTTTATTTGTTGATCTTTTCAAATTTATGTCGAATAAATATATAGAAAAATTAGATGGATACTTAATTAAAACGCGTAGTGATGTTAATATTCAGAGTCGAATAAATGAATTTTTCATAGAAACATTCGAAAACGATCCTGGTGTTTTTAAAATTCTTTTTGATATTGTAAGCATGGCATTATGGTCAGATAAATTAAAAGGACTAATTGATACGTTATTTGTAGATATGACGAGTGTAATAAATAAACATATGTACAATACAGATATATCAGACTCTTCAGGTCAAGTTACTATCAGTTCTGCAAAATTCATGTTAAGTTCAGAACTAGGAGTAATTTTATTATCAATATTCTCAAGTGACTCAAAGTATCAGTTTGACATATTACCACAATTGCCACCAAGTAATTACTAAATTTTATATTCTTAATATTTAAGGAGATTGACAGTGAAAAAAAATACAATAATGTTAAATTTTACAACGATTATTTTTGCATCTTTATGCTTAACAAGCATATTCATTGGAATGTTATCATGGTATTTTACTAAGAATAGTTACTTTTTCTTTTCGCTAATTATTTTTGGTTTTATTTTATCAGCTATTGTTAGTTATTTTGTTCGGTACTCTTTAAACCGACTAAGTGTAAAATTCGAGAATGATATGAACGTTATAAAGAACGGGGATTTCTCTTATGTAATTAATTCAAAATTTTTTGGATCATTAAACAAAATATCATTATCAGTAAATACTATTATAAATGAAATGAAAGTTTTGATAACTGAGTTCATTGAATTATCAACAGCCGTTGTTCAAATTTCAACTTCATTGAATAATAAAGCGCATAACAACCTACTATCCACTGAACAAATATCACAATCCGTAGATGAAATTACTAAAGGAGCAATTAACCAAGCTTCAGTTGTAAGAGACGGGCTTGAGAAAACCCAATCTTTAAATAAAAATATTAGTGAGTTAACACAATCTCAAAGTATTATTCTATCTAGTACAGAGAGTATAAAGCTTCTAAATCAAGATGGCATGAATGCAATAAAAGAACTAGAATTGATATCACTAAAATCTAATAGCGCATTTGAATCAATATACAATACAACCGAGGATTTAGTTTCTTCAACATATCAAGTAACAAAAATGTTAGGTTCTATCGAGAAAATAACTGATCAGATTAATCTTCTATCTCTAAACGCAGCGATTGAAGCAGCACGAGCCGGTGAAGCTGGGAGAGGTTTTTCTGTAGTAGCTGATGAAATTAAAAAATTAGCAGATTTAAGTAAAGAAACCACAGGTATGATAGATTTACAACTAAAGTTAATGGAGAAACAATCAAAAGATACAGTTCAGTCAATGTTAGATATGAAAGGAATATCAGGCAATCAAAAAATTGCAGTAGATAAAACCTTCAAATCCTTCAAATCCATTTCAAATGCAACTGAAGAAATTAATGAAAAGGTAACAAATCAAACTAACGCAATAAATCAGATGCAAAACTATGCTAATGACTTTACTAATTCAATTGAGGTTTTATCAAGTATATCTGAAGAAACCGTTGCCTTTTGCGAAGAGATTGCATCAAATACTCTTATTCAAGTTGATTCAATTTCCGAAATGAATATAATGTCCAACAATTTAGTTGAATTAGCTAGTGTACTTGATGAGAAACTAAAAAAATATACTATTTCATAAGTAATTTTATGTTTTATTTGAAGCCCACATATTTTAAAATAGAAGGGCATATTTATATGTTTAATTTAAAACGGACGTCCGATTAATATACGATGCTGAGCATAAAAATCACCCTACAACAAACTCCATCAAGATTGTTGTAGGGTGATTGATTGTTTATGACAAGTTAATATTTTGCACAGCAATTTTTATAATATTTGTTCCAATGTCAACAATTACTGAATTCGTATAGTTCTTAACTTCATCAAGTGTCCGTTTGTCAAATTCACTAAAGTCATATGTCCCATTTTTATTAATAAGACCTTCAAAATTAAAATTTGTGAGCAATCTCATTATATACACGTACTTAGGATAATTTACATTGCTTTCTTCATTCATGCCTTGTAATACATTCTCTACTTTGAATACAGGTTTATTATTTTCTCTTATGGCACATGATATGACATCTAATAAGCCCTTTGAGATTTCAATATACAATGGAGAATCAACATAATATTCATCGTTCGAATTTTTTTCAACAAGGTAAAATTTGATTTCAGGCAAATTAACACTTGATTTATTTTTCAATTCTATTGTTTTGACTACTGGAAAGTTTCTTTCTTCATACAAGTCCTCTAGCGAGTTGGAATCACAATTTTTTTCTCGATTGCTTTTTTCGAAAATTATTCCTACGACGAAAAAAGTAATAATAATAGCAAAAAATATTTCCATAATTTTATTGTATGATTTCCAATAATCATACTCTCCTTTTAATAATTTATACATCCAGGTATTTTACAACCGATGATTCTTTACAAACGGAAATTAATCACTTTATATTCGGTAAAATACTTTATGCATATTTTTTTCGCTCTTCTTCTATAATATTGGTAATCCAAGTGCTACTTTGAAATTTTTTATCAGCTTCAGCAATTGCTGACTCATGAGCGTAATTGTTAAAGATCAATTGCTTTGCACCCAGAATATCCATAATTCTTTCATCAATACTACTTTCCATGAGTAGTCTATGAACAATAACCTTTTGAGTTTGTCCCATTCTATATGCGCGTGAAATTGCCTGATTTTCTATCGAAGGTTTGAGTTGCGGCTCACAAAATATAACAACACTTGCTGCTTGAATATTAAGTCCAATCCCACCTGCTGTAATCTGACACACTAAAACTGCTCCATGTGAAGCTGCTGTAAATGAATCTATCCTATTTTGACGCTCCTGTGATGATATAGAACCAGTAATTACGCCTACACAACGATTTTCAACAAGTCTTGATACCTTATCAATTACATCTAGAAAAAATGAAAACACAATTACTTTTCTATTGTTCTCATACGCGTCCTGACATATTTCAACTAATCTTTTTGCTTTATTAGAATGTTCTATGTCATTTACATGCCAAGATAGTTGTCGGACCTTCATAAAGTTTTTTGTTTCCAAAGCCTCAATATAAGATCTTTTTTCTTTGTCGTTAAACGTGCACCATTCTTCAATTTCTTCCAATGAAGGCAGTTCGGTCAATACATCTTCCCGTATTCTCCTTAGGTAAATAGGGGCTATTTTTTCTTTAAACAAAGTTGAATTTGATTGACTCTTAAAATCTTTGATTTTGTCCGCAAGAAACGGATTTAATGTCTTTATTAAAAAATACATTTCATTTACTTTATTTTCTATTGGTGTGCCTGTCATAAATAATTTGTAGTCCGCTTGATTCGCAATTTGAATCAAGTTTTTGGTTCTTTGTGCTTCTGGATTTTTAATAAAATGTGCTTCATCGACAATTAGCATGTCTATTTTGAAATCAATCGGCAAATCCAATTTCCCGATTGTATCGTAGGTTGAAACAGCAATTCCGCCCTGCTTCTTCCATTTTGTAAATTCATGATTTCGATTGCTTCCATGGATTTTATAATATTGAAAATTACTATGTAGCTTAATTTCATGCATCCAATTAATCAAAACACTATTAGGACAAATTACTAAGAAATTGGATTTACCTTTCGCATTTAAATCAGCCATGGCAGCAATCGATTGGACCGTTTTACCTAGACCCATCTCATCACCAAGCAATACATACTTTTGGCAAAGTATATATTTGGTTCCAAAATCCTGATATTTTCTTAATGTCGATTTAAATAGGCCAAGTTCAAGTTTATATGACTCAATTTTACTAATTAAGTCCGCGGTTAATCCTCCTGAGATAACTTTTGAAGAGTATCGCGTACCACAAATTCTTTCATATTTTGCATAATAGTTTGAAGCATTTGATTCAAACTCTGACCAACTTGCTTTCTTTGCTTTGTTTTCAAGGTCGGAAAGAGTGTGAATTAATTCAACAACATTGTCTTTATAACCGTCAGATAATAATACTTCAATTTCATCAAGACATTTTAATATAAAAGCCTTGTTTTTCTTCGAAGTAAAAAACCATTTAAACTTACTTAGAGCTGGGCTGGCTTGACCGACGCGTATCGCTATCTTATCATGATTTTTTTTATTAATCTCAGCCGCTTCTTTGAAGATGGAATCACCATTGATCAATATAAACAGCGCTTCTAACATTTTAGACTCATAATAACCTTTAGAATTAGGATCAAATTTGAATTTAATAGAGTCACGAGTACTAAGATAAATATTGGATGCTTGATCAATAATTCTATTTGCCGACTGCGGACCGATTCCATCCATTCTAACCAGTTTTTCATATTTCGATTGTCTAGCTTGATAAATGTTGGTTATACCTGCAGCCCTCAAATTTGAAACTCGGATACCGCTTTTATTGATATTTATATGTTCAATATCCATCTTTTTCAGTTCATTGTCGCATAAATCTTCAATTATTGATTCTGTATTCTTCTGTATGTCAGAAATATAGGCGCGCTCTTTCTTTTCAAGATCCATGGCGCTTTTATCGACAGATAGAATTTCATTTATTATCGCCTTTGCATGTAGAAAATCCAATTTTTTCAAACGGCTCATACAATAACTCCCAACGTGTTGACAAGTTTTCTTATTTATTCATTAAGGATTAGAGCATATTTTAGATATAGTAATCACTCATTTTGATTCAACTTATCTAATAATCCTGTTTTTCTGATGTTGAATTTGATGCCGAAAACTATTAGTTCTAATTTGAACTCCATCATAATGAATGATTACAAAATTAGAAATTGTATTCTTGCCGTTTTATGCTGGACACTGTTATCCATCATTGCTAAATACTATTTAATCTTTCAAGCCATTTCAATATACAGCCACTCTCAAAGAAATTTAACAGTGCGCCATCGCAGAAACGTTCTGCTCTTGAAGCACCTATTAGAAGAGCTATCACACATTTTTTATCTAGTATTGATACATCTGCTGCTTTCATTGATTCATTACTCCATTCAATGTTGTTGCTTTCAAGTGTTTCGCCATATCGAGTATGATCGAATTCTAGATGTTTATCACAAAATTTGTATAAGTCCTCTTGGAATGAATCCACCATTCTTGAATATCCCACAAAAGGCATCTTTATCGGATGCTCTAGTGTACCATCATTTTCTTTGTCAACAATCCACTTTCCGATGTTATCCGATTGAATCATTAATATGTATTTAGTCAAAATATTAAATTTGCTCATCCACGTCCTCCTCAGTATTTTCAATGCCAAATAACATCGTTAACTTATCAAAATTATAAGGGTATGAATTATCACCGTTATATTTTACTGGTGTATGGCCATTATTAAATTCAATTTCCAAATCCCACTGCGTACCATCACAAACCATGTATCCAAAGCGCATAGTTGAATAACTTCTACGCCATTCACAAATATGAAGATCTGCCAGTGCAGCAACAAATGTAGATATTATAAAAGGCTTATCATCTTCATCCAATAAAACAAGAGGTTCTTCATCAACCCATAATTTTGTATATGCTCTCAATTCATCTGAAAGTTCTACCACATAGCCACAGAAACCACCAAAGAATCCGCCAATACTAAGTGTAATCTTGCTGATAAAAGTAATATTAGAATCAAATTCAGCAGCCTTTTCTTCTGATTTTGACATAGTATAAGTTCCACCTGCTTCAGCATAGGCTAACTTTGCTCTGTCCAAATATTCACGTGACCAGTGAATGCGCGTTTCTTCACTCGGTCGAAGACTTGGCTCTTGACCATTGTGTGGGTTTTCAATTATATTTTTCAAACGACCAACTTCTTGTTTAAGACCATGAATAGCGCTCATAATCTGTTCTTTAGATTTTCCTTTGAGATATTCATCATAGTAACTTTCAGGGCTAATCATCATATTAGGCCAACTCCTTAACGCATTTCTAGTCTTTATTTCCCTGCTAACCTAAAACAAACACTTAACCCAATCAATAATTTCATCATCCGCATGAATCACAAATTCTTGACCTTTTGCTGCAGATTGAAAGCAATCGTCTTTCCAACTATTTTCAGTATGGTATGAAATTCTGTACCGCTTGAAAAATTCTGGCAAATTCCACTTTGATTTTGTTTGACCGTCTTTCGTCAATATAACCCGATCAGAAATATTTAATACACCATAACCACTCTTTGATTCCATAAAGTATAATGTACACGCCTGTCAAGACACGAAATTCAAATTCTTAGTTATGAACTCCTTTCGTGAATTTTATGCTGCCACTTGATTACTTATGTTAAAGTAAATATCTGCAGGCGTGAGATATTTGTGTTTTTGATGTCCTCGATCGTAATTATACGTTTCCATATATTCGTTTGTGATATCTTTTACATCTTGGATGGTTTCAGGGTACATCAAATAGAGGCGTTCCCATTTGTAAGATCTGAAAAACCTTTCAATTGCAATATTGTCTGTTGCTCGACCTTTTCCGTCCATGCTGATTCTTGTTGTTTTATAACTCTTAATAAATTCAATATATTCCGTTGAGGTAAACTGACTACCTTGGTCACTATTAATTATCTCAGGTGTGCCATAACGCTCCACAGCTTTCTTTACAGTTCTTGTTACCATATCTGTCTGAAGTGAATTGCTTAGGGTGTAGCCTACAATAAAACGTGAATGCCAGTCTATAATGGCTGTCAGGTAAACGAATCCCGATGGTGTACCTATATACGTAATGTCGATTGACCAAACTTGATTAGAACGATTGATCTCAAGGTTTCTCAAGAGATAAGGATAAAGTTTAGCGGTTTTTGCTCTTTTACTGAGGTTCGGACCAGGATAAAATGCGTAAATGTCCATCTCTTGCATGTATCGTTTGACAAGCCTTCTTCCAACACTTGAGTATCCGAGTTTATGTAGCTCATTTTTGATTCTACGAACACCGTAAGAAGGCTCTTTGTAGTGAATACGATCAATGGCATTTTTAATCGCGATTTCATCCCCGGAAGGTACGATTTCAACCGGAGTGTGGTAAGCCGTTGAGCGAGGTAAGTCAAGCAACTCACACTGATGCTTGATGGTGATTTGAGTGTTTTTCCACTCAATCAAGGTTTTCTTTTCCTCATTTCGGCAATTTGCTTGTGCTTTTTTTTTAAGAAATCTACATCCAATGTGAGTTCGCCAATCTTTTTAACAAGGAGCTCCTTTTCCGCCTCGTATTCTTCTTTCACTTTGTCGATTGATTCGCCTTTTTTATCGAATACGCTTGCCATATTCTCTATAAATTCGGCTCTCCAACGGCTCAACACGGGCCCAGCGATATCATGTTTTCTTGAAATTTCAGCTAACGTACCTTCTTCTCGAATGATCTCTAGTACGATTGCTGCTTTTTCTTCAGGGGTCCAATTTCTTCTTTGTCTACTCATACTTATATCATAACTTATTTTTTGGAAATTGTGTCCAACTCTATGTGAACATTATAAAGTTCAATTTATCCGCTGCGTAGAATAAATGATCGAACTTAGAAGCCACTTTACCCCGGCACACATGTGGATGGTACAATGCCCATTCTTCAAAGTCAGTTTCATTTATCTTTTTGATTTCATCTACCTGTAAATATCCATATATGGCGTGAAATCCCTTGCACTTAGGATCATATTTCAATTTGCCATTGTTATATATAGTCTTTCTAAACCAGCCAAAATATAAAAACAAGTCACCTTTTCCCACATTCTGATTATTCAAATGAGTAAAAGCTGATCCATTTTGCCCAAAGATACCCTTCCATCCATCTTTTCTAACAAAACTATCTTTTCTAATATCAGGATCCAAATGGCACGAAAGGTCATCAAGCCCAAAGTATCCTTCACCTTCTACTTTTATATTCTCTCCCATTAAATCTCGAATTATTTCTGAATACTTAACACCATTATGGAAAAGCTCGCTGTATTTAATTGTTTGATCAGTAACCGGTATTGGGATTGAAAGCATTGTTCCATCTGGTAAAACTGGACTTGTCCAACCACCATACCCACTATCAAAACCTTTTCTGCTTAAGATAACTTTCATTGAACCTCCCAATTAATAATATAATGATTCAGCGATTACATCTAATTGAGCTTTGATATGATCAAAACTTTGGGCTAAATCAAGTGTTTTTACGCTAATTTTATTACCGCCAATTAGAGTATCTATATCCGGAGTAATTTCCTCATCGGTTTTTGCATAAAGTAACATACCTGAAACATTGCCGTTCTTATTTAAGTCTGCATTTTTAACGTATGTGTAAATCTGGTATAGATTGTTTGAATGATATGTTTTTTTTCCAAAATTATCAGACATCGTTTTAGTATAATATTTGGCATCAATTATTAATATCTTATCTTCATAAGATAAATAGACATCGCTTTTCATAGCTGGCATATGGTATGAAAATTCTTGCATATCCCAATTGATTCGTGCAGCCTTAGCATTAAGACTTGAATGATGCCTACGGAAATACGCGAGTAAGAAATGCTCATATAGTACACTCATTTCCTCGTCTCTAAGCCACTCTCTCATTTTTGTATTTCCTTCAGAGTTGATCAGTAGGCCACGCAGAAAAAATTGACATATGTTAACTAAAGTAACATAGTCTGAGTCACCAGAAATTCTACAGTTTAGATTAAGTGGTTTCACATCTGATACACTTCCTAAGCTAGACCATATAAATTTCAAATAATGTCTTCTATTCTTAGAAAGATTACTTTGGCGAAGTAAATTAACGACAGCACCTTTAATGATTTGATTACCTGGTGTATCTTCTAAAAACTCATCAAATTCACATACAAGTCCATGTCTAACGTGTGATTGTTTCCTCAAAGATTCTTGAAAATTAATCTTTCCTCGAAGGTTCTTTAGTTCGTCATGTTCATGAATATAACTTCTTGGTAGTCCTCTTTTTAATTGTCTCTTCATTCCTTGAACTATGATTTCAGCGAATAACTCATTTAAATTCTCAAAACTTTCGGCACCGAATTCACTTATACCACCAATTTTTAGCGAGCGAAAGGCGTATGCCAACATATGATATATGTTTTTGATTACAACGCTGTCATTTGAACTCAATGTGCAGCCTCCAAAAGCTTAGAAGTCCACAACTTAACTCGATCTGTATCTTCGATCCAGTATTCATTAAGAAGCGGTTTGATTTCATAAAGTATAATGTCTTTAAGTTTTTTAGAATCTATCTTTGAATTGGAATAAAAGTAACTATGACCAATTTTGTAACCTGATCCCAAGAGTGGATCTTCCTCAATCTCATCATTCAGCAATATGACCTGATTCACCACTTTCGTTAAACAATCATTTGCATTGTTTTCGACATATTCAAGAAAACTCTCATTTAGGAAAGCTGGTTCCATAGTATAAAAGGCAAATCGTCTTCTTAATGCATAATCGATTAGTGCAATACTACGATCTGCAGTATTCATCATTCCAATAATGTGGACATTATCCGGTATATAAAAGGGTTCATCTGCGCCTTGCAATTGAATCTCATATTCTTGCCCACGCTTATCAGCTTCTATTAGCATCAATAGTTCACCAAAAATTTTACTAATATTTCCTCGATTAATTTCGTCGATTATAAAGAACCAATCATTATCAGGATCTTTTGAAGCCTTTTCACAAAAGGAATAAAAGGATCCTTTTCTCAGCTCAAAACCTGATTGGTTCGGTCTATAGCCCATAACAAAATCTTCATATCCATAGCTCTGATGAAATTGGACAAAACAAATTCTTTCGGAGGAAAGTTCACCTATAAGAGAATATGCGAGCCTTTTTGCTACAAATGTCTTGCCAACACCAGGTGCACCTTGTAGGATTAAATTCTTTTTACGTATCAATTGATTTATTAATGAATCATAATCTTCCGATGTCAGAAACACTTCTTGGAGAAATTTTTCTCTATTATAAATCGTATTTGATTTTGATAGATTGTATTCTTGTATCGTTATCTCAGAAATCAAATTATTATCCGTTTCATGTTCGCTTAAAAATTGTTCATACAATTTTAAAATCTTTGGAAATGCACCGTTTACTCTTGCTTTATCCTTATCTATTAAAACTTCAATGTCTTTAGTTATCATGTTAAATTTTTGAACTGAGTCATATGTGAATAAATTTATATTTCCTTCATACTCGGGCAAAAGTTTTCTTGACTCATCTTCTAACTGTTGTAAATATACTTTTATTGTTTTATAATCATAAGGTTTTCCATTTTTCCGAGTAGGAGCTTCTAACCATTTCTTAAATTCTAACACTATTGTAGGTTTTGCTTCGATTTTCTGTAATTCTTGTATTTGTAATTGTCTCGTGTAAGCGAAAAAAGCGATATCCATAGCAAGCATCCTATTTTCAGGATCTTGATAACAAAACGAATCTAATCGAGATTGGTTCATCACCATCAATTCTTCGTCTAAAACTGCAATTTCTCTGATAGAATCACATAATTTATTATATGCTTCCAACCTACTCTCACTCATGTTAATCTCAAATATGGGTGCTAAAGCTTTTAAAATACTGTATTTGTAAATATAATACTTATCAGGATATTTGAAGGTAAGATAAACACTAACCGCATGTTGATCCTGATAGGTACTTTTCCAATTTGAATCTTCCAATCTCATTTTGGATACAAACAATTCAACACCTGATTTAAAGTCTTGGATTCTATCTTCAAGTAGCAATGACTCATCAAAAAGAATTCTGAAAAGTGACCTAACAGATTCCGGTTCTCTTTTGGCGAAATAAACCATTATCGCCAATGGTCTTGCAACACCTATATCTAACAAATTAACGTGCTTAGAAAACGCTTTTTCAAGCATCACGGCAAATTCTGGTGACTCAATGTCCCAATGATCCTGGAAATATTTCACTGCAACCCATTTGTATCTTTCTTCAGTATCGATCTTCTTAAAATCCGCCTTATACAAACTTATTATTTCTCGAATCTTATCATGCATGATTAAATCCTCCAGTTCATTATTCATTAAAATTACTATTATTAATTTGCATTTTACAATTTAATAACCACTCATCATAAATTGCCAACTGCTCACCATCCAAATACCCCAAAGCCTTCTTCACCATTACATCCGGTACACCATAATACGCTTCAGCGATACTCCCGGCTATAGCCGCAAGTGTATCACTATCACCCCCTAGTGAAATGGCATTTCGAATCGTCTCTTCAAATGACTCCGATTCAAGAAAAGCTTGGATTGCCTGTGGCACTGTTTCTTGGCATGTTTCATTAAAACTATAAGCTGCTCTAATATCATCAAGACAGAAATCCAAGTTATAATACTGATCGCTAACAACTTTTCGTATCTCAGCTTTATCATACCCCGTTTTCGCCATGTATATGACCATCGCAGTAGCTTCTGCACCTTTTAATCCTTCCACATGATTATGACTAACGCTAGTGATTGCTTTTGACAATGCCTTTATTTCCTCCTCACTCGCAGCAATTGCAGCCACGGGGCTGATTCGCATCGCAGCACCATTGCCATAACTCCCGTAGGGCTTGGGATTTTCGCTGAAAATCCACTGTCCAAAACGGCCGCCATACCCACAGTTAGGATACTTTCTACCAATCGTCTTCATATATAAAACCGTATTTTCTGTCAATCTATCAAGATAGTCTTTACTTACTCTATAATTGTCTTCACTGTTCTTAAACGTTCTTTCAGTCTCTATTAAAGCCTTTGCAACCGCAAGCGTCATGATGGAATCATCTGTCACATAGCATTCATCCGTAAACAATTCAAAGTCTTTCGATTTATGATTATTGAACTCAAACCTCGAGCCTACAATATCCCCAATAATTGCACCAATCATAGTATTACCGCCTTTTCCTAGAGTCAAAGTCTCTATCAATTCGGTCTTTCCAGCCTTTTTCAATCGCTCGTTTCGAGCGAATCATACTGACGGTTTCACTGATTACTTCGTAATTGAGCTGTGTTCCGTTGCTATCCGCATGGTAGTTTGCTGCCCGATCTTCTCCAATGCCAAATCGCTTTGCGGTTTCTATGGCATCAATATTGGCGCCTAGAAAGATAAATTCCCAACCATATCTTTCTTTCTGACGATCAATCATCCTTTTAATTTGGTCGTAGGAGTACTCGATACTGGCATTTTCCATGCCGTCTGTAATGATGATGAACATGACTTTTTCAGCACGCTCAGACTCTGAAGCATACTTCTGGACATTGCCCATTTTGTGAATCGTTTTTCCGATGGCATCCAGTAAAGCTGTGGAACCCCTTACATAATATTCTTTCTCCGTTATCATCGATACTTTTTCTAGGTCATAACGATCATGAAGCAGCTCAACCTTATCATCAAACAATACTGTAGTGATGTGTGCTTCGCCTTCTTCCGTTTTCTGTTTCGCTAATACACTGTTGAACCCGCCGATGGTGTCGCTTTCTAGGCCATTCATCGATCCGCTTCTGTCCAAAATAAAAACCAGTTCCGTTAATCCTCTTTTCATGTTGCATCCTCCATTCATCTATTTGATGTTTTAAGGATACATCTTTCAATGCTTACAAAGGTAACCTGTCAATTGACTTTTAATAACCCAACAGTTTTTCATTGTAGTGGAAAAGAACCGCATTGATTTCATTGACATCATAACGCTTTGATTCGAGAAAATAACTGATGATCACATCAAAGTAATTGCTGTTAGACAAAGCAAATCCAGACTTGAGCAATAGATCTTTCGTTTCATCTAGGTTAAGCTGCAAAGCAATCGCAAACGCCACCGCAGTCTGTTTGGTTGGGGTATACTGATTATTATTTCTGATTTTAGAAAATGTCTGCTTGGTGACATTGGCTTTCTTATAGACTTCAGGATCCTTTAGGCCACGCTCATCAATCAGGCGTAATAGCATCTCAGCAAACGATTCATCCATGCGCTTGATGACATCATCCAGCGACTGTTGCTTTGGTGAATAGGGTACTGAATAAACGATCTCTCGTCTCTCGGTTTCCCTATATCGATTTGAAAATTTGTGTTCCTCTATGTAATGATCATCGATGTAGGATTCAACGGAAGCATATAACGCTTCAGAAAGTTGATAGGCCTTCTTATCAAAGACGACCAAATATACCGTCATCTCATTAAAAAGCAGAAATTCCCCGATGGAACGAATCGCAACATTAAGCGCAATGTCCTTCGGATAGCCATAAGCACCTGACGCAATGAGTGGAAAAGCAACGCTCTCAAAGCCTCGTTCTTTTACGAGCGCCAGCGCATTTTTATAGCAGCTTTTTAAAATCTCTTCCTCACCACTATTTCCGTCTTTCCAGACTGGACCAACTGTATGGATGATGAAGCCTGCAGGGAGGTTAAACGCCTCTGTTAAAGCACACTTTCCCGGTGCTAATGGAATCATTTTGGCTGTTTCGTCTCGCAAACGTGCTCCTTCAATTTTATGGATCATGCCATCCACACCAGCTACGCCGAACATTTCAGCATTTGTTGGATTGACGATAGCATCAACGTGCATTTTAGTTATGTCGTTTCTTACGATTTCAAATGGCATAGTTTCACCTTCTTCGCAGTAATATTATTGGTTTAACTCATTTTTTTATGTTGATCTTACCTTTTGTTATCACGCCAATCATAAGCACACCTATACCAGCGACTGCTTTACCAGCATCTTTAACCATCTTCACATGGTCATTTCTACAGTTTTCGCAATACTTATGTTTATATGACTTAGGTAGTGTTCTCATACATTTTTTGTTTTTACATTTCTTAATTTCCATAATTTGATTCTCCTAGCAATTTTTCTTCTTCGTAGTATGGTAATGCTTTTATTTTCTTACCTATCTCAGGGATAGACTTTGTCCAATAATTGTGTGGTGACGGATCTATTAAATCAAGTCGCTCCATTAATCCTTCTGTTTCAAGGTAAGTCTTTTGAATATATTCTGCATAATAGTCTAAACTGATTCTGGAAGCTTCGCTTTCTCCCATTTCAAAATATGCCATCGCTTCAGCAAATGATACCATATTAATAGCACACAAACTTTCTCGAATTTCGTTCATTCTTGAATTTAGCTTTACCGGAGCGGCTCCGGTTATCAACTTGCCAAAAAATGATTCTGGTTGATTCTTAATAAATGTAACGTTAGCCATTTGGCTTTGCATCAACAGATTTCTGCTATCTTCAGCATCAGAGGCAATTCTTAGCAAGGCCATTGTTTTAAGCTCTGGATTTTTTATGGTCATCGCTTGTATTAGTTTTTGTTGGCAACTGTATGCTGTTGCTAAACGATCAAACTCCTGACCTTGGCGAACTTCTTCAACTGCAATCTGAACAAGTCTTATTTGCTCTGCTATTTGAGCCATTTGCATTTGAGTCGCAAAATTAGTCGCGGCTTGAGTTACTTCTGGCGTACACTTAATGTGTTCTAAAGATATCGTGGAAACAATTTTCTTAGTTTCAACATCCACTAAGTTTGCCATCAATGATCCATCTTTTTTAGTCATCAACTTGATGACACCTTCAGCTAGTTTAGACTTCTGATCATCTGATAATACTGCTTGAAGATATTCCTCTGGTATGCTAGATTTTACAACATTTAAAAATGCTGGAGCAGAATAGAGCATTTGTTCAATTTTTAATAATACAACTTTCGCATTTTTAAGTAACGGTCTCGCCAATTCAGGTAAAAATAAGAAATGATCATCAATATTCGGATAATAATCTTCACTATCTACAAATACTAAATCTGCAGGAATAGAACTTGATACATCACTCATATAGTGCACCTCACTTTTTTTAAATGGACGTTTGCAATGATTTCATAATTTTGTCCGCTGCTTCTACTACTACTCGAACCGAAAAATAAGGTTCAGTTCCATTGATTAAATATCCTTTCAAATAATGTTCATTATCATACGCTAAGCCTAAAGTCTTACAAACTAATTCACAGACTCTTTCAGCTTCGAATTCCTCTTGCTCCTTACTTAAATGCTCATTTGACCTATCCATAACTCTTAATCTTTGATTCTCTTTATCAACTGGAAGATGCCCACATAGGATATGGCCAACTTCGTGCAATATCGTTGCCGCTTTTTTATTTTCATCTAAATTTTTATTCACAACTATTGCATAATGCGAATTTGTTGTTACTTCCTTCTTGCCATCAAATGATCTTACTTTGATTGGGGTTTCCATAAATTCAACTTGTCCACCCATTCTAGAACCATAGTCCTTTTCTCCATAATAAATACCAAGCTGATTTAATACATATATTAACGTGGGTAGAATTTTTCCTGTTAGTGGATCTGATTTAGGTAAGTTAAAAGTATCTTTCATGTCGCTTGGAATCTGATCACCATATGTATCCGCATAATCATATACAAAATTAATTGGGCCAAAAGGTAACATGATTACTATAGGCGTAGCATCAGGTTTAACGCGTCTGTCATATCGTCTTTCCCAAATATCTTCTGTCTCAACAAATAATGCTCCTGGTCTTTGTAGTAATACTAATGCAGAGTTAAAATACGAATATCCTTTCGTCAAGCGCATAAAAATTGCAAAATTTACAAAATCATCGTATAATCCGTCATGATAAATTTTATTAAAAAGTGTACTCTTGTTTAATGCCATAATTATCAAATTCCTTTGATTTATTTTTTTGCCTTTTTGAGCATTCGCTATCTTTGTGTATTATTCAATATAATAAATCCCGATTTTCCCTTCCATTCCATTTTCTGATCCTTCAAATGACACATCTAAATCAAGATCATAAAGCAAGTCAATCAAATCAGCTATATTATCAAACCTATCTTCAAATAGTGGTTTTCTATTTTCAATAGAATTTACACCCAATAAAAATAATAAGTAATACACTTCGTCAATGTCATCAAGAATATCTTCCTTGGAAACATTGATGAATTCTCTACCGTATTTTCTTTCGATTCGTGAAATTACATCAAGCTTTAAATCTTCATCAAACTTAGTAATTCCGTCAAAATATGCAACAAATCTGTTGTTTAAGTAATACTCGAGATCTCTAGTAGCTCCAAATGTAAAAAGCAAATCCTCAATTTCATTTGAAGTACAAATATCTAATGCAGTTTTACTATCACAATCGGTTGCGTTTGGATCTTCTCCATTTGATAATAACTTGGAAACTAAATCAATGTTATTTTGTTTAATTGCTTCATGTAATTTCGACATTCCATCCTCCCACCATCTCACACATCAAATTCCATATCATCTTCACATAAGAAAACATTCTCAGCAAACGTCTTAAATTCTTCCAACTTCATATTTAACACCCGACATTCTGAATAACCTTTTTTCATAAATTATTAGACACTACCTTCTGAATTTACTTATTCACAATCGACACTTTATTAGTGATTTTCGCTGACAACTTACAATTCTATAGCATTTAATGTTTCTTTTAACTTCTTAACTTCCTCCAAGGTCAAAGTCACGCCTTTTCCCATCTTCTCATGCTCTGGATCCCATTCTCTCAAATCATATTTTGCTTCTTTGTCATTCCAACTCACAAGGTTTAGTTCTTTCGTCCAGCCTTTTGCTGAAATTGACAATACTCCGATTGTATCTTTAATTTCAAACTTTATCTCTGCCATAATTAACTCTCCTCGATATTTATTCTTAAGTTACTCATCTTTGCGTAACGCTTTTCGCCATATTTACAAACTCGTTCTTAACCTCTGCTGGCGCTAAAATTGTCATCTTGCTCCCAAAACCAAACACCCATCCATAAAATGTAGGGCTAATTGATACTTCAACGATAGCTTTAAAGCAATTGCTGCCAAGTTCCTGAGTGTTTACACTTTCACCAAATCGATCGACAATGACATCCATTAAATCATTTGTGCATTTTAGTTCTACAGTCTTTGTATCGCCATCGAACATCTCAAACACACTTTTCGCATATTCAGCGACATCAAATTCAGCTGGTTTTGTAACAGAGTTTATAGCCGTAATGGTCGTTTGAGCCATGCGATCTACTCTGAATTTACTGATCTTACCATGTTTCTTGCTAAAGCCAATAGCATAGTAATGATCTTCACTCCAAATTAACGCATATGGACTAAGGCTATATACACTTCCTTCATTTTTAAAAATCTTCTCTTTTTTGCCGGTGTACTGATAGTATTTGAATTCTATCTGCTTGCTCGAATTAATGGCGGAGTGGATTGCGTCAACTGTATAATATATTTCTTCATTCGCAGGTTTTATTCGTTGGTCAACGTAGACATGACTACTTAGCTCAGACGCTTGATTCTTACTTACTAAAGTTGCTAACTTTCGAATCAGCTCATTACTCTTTTTCTGAGTAATGAGCTTTGATGATTCAACTGCATCAACGAGTAACTTTACTTCTGCAAGCTCAAAGTCTCGATTTCCAATGAAATATCTATTTTGAGTGGATTTAATTGTGATTATATCAACGCCAGTCTCTTCAATTGATTCAAGGTCCGCCATAATCGTTCTACGATGAGCTTTAATTCCCTGCTTATCCAATAATTCAACTATATCTGTAATCGAGAGAGTACTTTGTTCGTCCGTATTCTCATATAGAATTCTTAAAATACTGAGTATTCGAGATTTGCTATTATTCTCCATATTTGCACCATTACAATTTGCTCATGATATCAAGCAAACTCTGATAACTATCGACATCATGATACTTGACATTGCTTGTTGAAATCTCATTGAATAACTTTTTAGCACATGAAATTTTAGCCTGTTCAATAGGACGTAAATTTAAACTCTCCATAGTTCCTTTTGTTTCTGCAATAAAGTAAACATGTTTTACAGTACCCTCATTAAAAGCTATAGCCCAGTCTGGCGAATAGTTCCCAACAGGAGTTGGTATTGCGAATCCTTTAGGCATTTTCGCATACACACACACTTCATTTGCGCCATCAAGGCTTTCAGCAAACTTTCGTTCTATGCTTTTTTCTGCTGAACCATCCGTAAACACATAATCCTGGATGTGCTTTTCCGCTTTGAACGCTTTAACATAATCTTGAGTGCTCTTCGATTGAGTGAAAATCGAACTGTCATACTCACCAGCAATTTGATTATATGAAATATGCTCAACAATCATTGTTGCCTTTTGTTCTTTAATCAGCTTAATAACTTTTGTTATAAATTCCTCTGGATTATGCTTAAACATGGCTAATATGTGGTTGTCTAATTTTTTAAGGATTGAAGCAGTTGTTTTTCTAGTTAATGTTGTACCTTCCGCTACTTTCCCAATCAAATCATATTTGACCTGGCTTGTTTGAGCATGCTTAAGCATTTCAGTTTTAGTTTTAATTGAACCAAAAGCTTCTCCACGTTCGAGTACATGCTCATTCATGTCAATTATTTGCTCGCCTTTTGCAACAGTATACTGAAGCTGCGAAACAAACAATTTTTCATTTATATGTCTAATAGATTTTTCAATCAGTTCATTAGAATCAAATTCGACTACATACGCATATTTGTGATTGATATATTTCCAAAGTGTTTGAAACTCTTTTTTGTAAAAATTATCGTTTAGATCATTGTCCTGAATTTTAGTCTTATTTCCATCCTCAATCATCTCGTCAAGGACACTTTCGTCGAAGACACCCTGAACAAGTACATGTATACCTTCAGCAATGGGCAGAAGCTCTTCAGGTAATGGTGCTAAAGTATTATTTGATAAATCGCTTCTATAATTGTCAGTAACATTATCGTCATTATCAACATAGTCGTGTTTTAGTAGATACCGATATATTTCTTTTGCTTGTTTTGCGTCTATAATCGTTGGAATTCCATCAATTTGAATAGTTTTCCCTTCAAAATACTCCATTGTTGCTTTTGATGGCCTATCGTATAGAACTTTCTTAATTTCTGCTTGTAGTGCCTTAACGATGCTCTTATAACCATCGTTTGCTATTACAGTCAATTTATTAACTGTATGAACTGAATCACCACATGTATCTTTGTCCATTCTATTACCATGCTGATTAACACACAGCCTAAGTCCTCTACCAACCTCTTGTCTGATGGTGGTATTATTATCACTATGTTTAAGCGTACAAATTTGAAATACATTTGGATTGTCCCAGCCTTCACGTAAGGCTGAATGAGAAAAAATAAAACGCGTTGGTTCTTTAAAGTCTAGAAGTCTTTCCTTGTTTTTTAATATAAGATCGTATGCTGAGATGTCGTCTGAATATTCTGAACCTCTCTTAACATCACTATTTACTGCTTTGCCTGTCTTTTTATCAATACTGAAATAACCCCTGTGTGTCTCTGATGGCTCAATGCTCTTTAGATACTTTACATATGGCGTTTCATCAAGCCTAATATAGTTGTTCAATATGTTATTATATTCTTCTTCAAATATCATTCCATACTCAGATGAAACTTCATCACCATTTTCATCATATTGACGATATTTAGCAACTTCATCAATAAAGAAAAGTGACAATGTCTTTATTCCCATATTAAAAAGCATCTCTTCTTTTTCAAAATGTGAGATTATCGTTTCTCTGATTTGAATTCGTCTCATGTCTTTTTCGGAAATATCACCAACAACATCCCCATTCGTTATGACATTCCCATTTAAAAACGTAACCGATCCATTTATTGGATCTATTTCTTTGATGGTATAGCCATCTTTGTATTGTTCCATTTCATTGGAAACATAATAAAGGTTATCATTGACTCCAAGAATTCGCGTCTCACGATTGATTGACTTATTGTAAGAAATTTCAAGTTCAATCTTCGCCATAGGTGGTTTTTTTGAAGATATCACAATGCTTTCAAGGTACAAATATTTGTCAGTTCCTCTGAAATTTTTAAGTTCAAAACCTTTAACTTCAATTTTTTTAACCAACCTTTTGTTGTATGCATCAAGCGCATCCAACACATACACGAGGTTATGCTGCTTTGCATGAGTTGCTGAATAGTTGATACTAAACAATGGGTTGAAGTTTTTTAGTGCATTTTGTGTTGCTTCTCCGCCCATCTTTTGAGGTTCATCCATAATGATAATCGGACGATTTGCTTTTATGACGTCTATTGGGCGTCTCGATCCAAATTCATCTCGCTTGCTGTAAATAATTCTACTTTCCTTATTGTTTGCGCCTTCTTTCAGTGATGAAGCAAATGCCTGTGTATTAATGATCATGACATTAATCCCGGCACTTGCAGCGAACTTATCAAGTTCTGTCAAATTAGAACTGTTATATACAAAGTATCTGGCTTTCTTACCATATTCTTGCATGAAATGGTCTGTCGTCATCTCAAAAGACTTTTTAACACCTTCGCGGATGGCAATTGAAGGCACCACAACAATGAACTTACTCCAGCCATAATGTTTATTCAGTTCAAACATTGTTTTTATATATGCATAGGTTTTTCCAGTACCAGTTTCCATCTCAATATCCAACGAGACTCTACCTAGATCTTTATCAAGAGTTTGCGATAGCTTAATATTGTTTCTCGTTTGAAGTTCTCGGATATTACTCAACAATTGTTCGTCGTTAAGTTCGATTAATTCGTTGATAAAACCAATATTGTCATATAAATCTATTTGTTCTTCATCATGAGATAACTTCATCTGAACAGGTTCAGGAGAAACATTTCCGATGTCGCGAATATATTTAATCCGATCATAAAAAGGTTGTCCCTTAAACACTTTAACAACACTATCTACTGATTCTGTTTGGTATTGTTGAATTTTAAAATTAAACTTCATATCTTACAACACCTTTCTAATAGTATCTTTGCTATAAGTTTCAAAAACTTGCTCAAAACTTGCCATGGTACTATCATCAGCCATACTGTTATCTCTAAACACAGCATAATATGGCTCTTTCATAGCAATTGCTTCAACTACTTCAGAAGTAATTCCTTTATCAAAACATGCAATTAAATAATCATCCATGACAGAATATACTTTCTTTCCACATATTTCCGTTTCAGTAATTTTACTTGATAATAGAACATCCATTTCAAGCATGACTTGGAACAGTAAATCCAAAGAAGTTCGATCCTCTTTTATGTTATCTGAAAGTTCATCAAATAAAGTTGGGGTATATTCATCTGGATTGTAGTAAACATTTTTCATATTTGTGCTGTCTACTTTTAGAACTCTAAAACCAATATCCAGATTCTGAGCTGTAAGCCCAGCTCCATCTTTTATTTTACATCCCGCTTTACGAATACGCTCTTTACCAATTTCAGTTAGTAAATGAGGACGTCCTAATAAATCGCATAAATCAATTGCATTTTTAAGTACTTGCTTAGAACTTCCTTTTGCTTTCGCAAGTGATTCATCAAGATTTTCTTGAAGTTGAACCATTATGAATTTACATTTATTATCTGAGTCTACATTAAACTGCATCACTGCTTGAGCAGTTGATGATGAACCTGAAAAAAAATCAAGTACTATATCGTCTTTATTTATTTTAACTGCACTCATCAATGACTTTAGTATTGATACATCTTTGGGATTAGTAAAATAATTACCACCCATTAGAGCATTTAACTGTTTTGATGCAACACGTCCATCTTTGTATTTCACACTTGTTAAGCTTTGATTTATAGTTTCCATGAGATATGTTTTGTTATTAGGTACAGTAGTTTCATCTTTCCCAAAATGTACGAATCCTGCCTTGATTCTTTCTATCATAGTATTTTCAGGATATCTCCACCCACTCGATGGTTCTTTACACTTTTTGCCTGTAACTGGATGAAATACATCATAACGGTATTGTCCATAGTTCGGCCCAGAAATATCTGCAGGAAAATACACACCTTTATCATCCATCCAAGAATAATGCTTACTTGAATAGATTGGATTTGATTCCGGAAATTGATTATACCAATCTACAGCAGCTTTGTGTATTTTTTCCCAATCATCTCCATATTTTATACGAAAGTTATTAAATGTTGAAACAATCTCATCAATACCTTCTTTAGGTTCATACCAATCTCCCAAATTCTTTTCTTTGCTTTTCACGGAATTTTTTTGGCTAGTTGTCACCCAGCCTAGTTTCATTTTTTCATTTCTAGGAGACTTTCGTCTCCTTTTTTTCTTCGGTTTTCTGTCTTGGATTCAGCCATTCTGTAT
>JAIUOA010000006.1 GCA_020161295.1 Bacillota bacterium
ATTGATCATCTGTGAACAACACTTTTGGAATCCGAAAAAACGAAAATTGTTCTGACTCGTTACCATAATAATAGTCCAAATTCAGACTCCGCATTTTTCATCACCCCTCTTGATCTGTAAAATATTTTTGTAAAGCCAGTACAATGATTGATTCCATCTCTTTTTTACTCGTAGTTTCATCAAAGTATTTGCTGACAATCTCTTTAGATACTTTGATGCTTTGAAAGTCCTTATTCTTTAGTTTGCTTTTTTCTTTTTCAATCAACAATTTGCTTAACTCATTTTTACTTAATGCCTTTGCTTGATGACGTTCCTTAAGCATTTGTGCATCTTTTAAGCTGATTTTTATATGCATATCACTGCATTCATTATATAGATGACTTTGAAGCGACTCAGGTAAATACGATAGTTCAACACCTGTCATCAATGCGATCACTTCATTGTCCACTTGGACTTTCCAATCACTTGTTAATTTGTTAAGTCTCAACAGTCTTGCAACGGTTCTTCCTGAAAAGCCATACTCTTTTGCAAGCCTTTCGCGACTGTCGGTAGATGGCTCTACTGATTCTAAATCTGCACCCTGCTCAAGTGCTTTCAATTCACTAATAATATCATTTCTCTTGCCTTGGCTTGAGACTTTATCATACTGCATTTCAAGGATAACCGCTTTTTCGGATGGATACAGATCACCAAAGGACCTTTGCATCAAATTGGTTTCTATGACATAGATATAGGCCTCTTCATCGGATAAGTTTTCTTTAATCAAAGCTGGTATTTTATCTATGTTTGCTATTTTCGCGGCATTCATTCTATTATGACCGGCAAGCATCTCATATTTACCAGAAGAAATAGTTCTGACGATGACCGGACTAAGTACGCCATTTCTCTTGATACTCTCTACCATATCGTCTAGTCGCTTACCTTCGTAGAGATGAAAAGGATGGTCTGAAAATTCTACAATTTTCTCAATGTTTATTTCAACAATTTGCGGTTCATTCTTATCGCCAGTCATAAAATCTATGGCATCAACAATTTTCCGTCTTGGACTATCTTTCATCATAAAGTAACATCTCCTTTGCGAAGTCGGCATATGCAATCCCTGCTTTTGAAGTTGGTGAATATTCTGCAATACTCTTGCTGTAATAGATGGCCTCTCCCACCTTAACCGTCATAGGAATATGTGTCTCAAATATATTTACGACGCCATCATAGGCTTCACTCATTTGATCAGACAAAATCTTAGAGAGATTGGTTCTTGAATCACACATCGTAAGTAGGATGCCTTTTATAGATAACCTGGAGTTGATTCTCTTTTGAATCTTTTTTGTAGTCTTCAGGAAATCTTGTAGCCCCATCATGGCAAGTAATTGAGGATTCACCGTGATGATTACACTATCTGCTGCGCTGAGTGCATTAATGGTCAAAGAGCCAAGTGAAGGTGACGTATCGATGATGATGTAATCGTAATCCGTTTTCAAGGGTTCGAGAATCTCGTATAAAATCCGTTCGCTTCCCATTTCAAGACGCAAATTGGCATCTACGACAGATAAGTAAATACTTGAGGAAATTAAATCAATGCCATTACTCGACACGATATACTGTGATTTAGACGGCACAACTTCTTCATTCATTTTCGCAATCATGAGATGTGCTATGTTTGTTTCGATTAAATTGGGTTCATCGATACCAAAGCAAGTTGTCAAATTGGCTTGGGCATCAAAGTCGATCATCAAGACTTTTTTCCCAAGCTTCATCAAGGAATATCCTAGATTAAGAGTTGTAGTCGTTTTGGCAACGCCACCTTTTTGATTTGCTATTGCGATAATCTCTGCCATTTTAGTCCTCCTTAATTTACATAGAAAAAGGGACACTCATTGTATAAGCATCCCTAAATATCTTGACTATATTATTCATTTTCATCTATAAATTGCTTTGTGTACCCTACGTCCAGGTATACACCAGCTGAAACGCTCATTCGACTCACAAGATGCTTTTCTCTTGATAAATCGGGTTTCACTTCAAAGGTCCAAAACTTGACAAAGTGTGTAAATTCAACGATTTCTACATAGATTTCTTTTGTAGCTTTACAATACTCTCCACGCCACCCGTCCAGGGGAACATGTCCACGATACTAAGACTCTCAGCATAGTAACCACATTTAGCGAATACCAGCAAATCATCCAGCAGGGTTGCAGGGTTACATGAGACGTACACGATTTGTGGAATATCATAGGCGGCCACGGCCTTAGTGGTTTTTTCACCCATTCCGCTACGGGGAGGATCGACGACGATAACATCGGGCTTATCTTCGATTTCAGAGAGCTTCTCAAAAACATCCCCACAAATAAACGTACAGTTATCCAGTTTATTAATAGAGGCATTCTCTCTCGCCGCTTCAACCGCCTCGCTGACCCATTCGATACCATAGACAGTCTTTGCATGTTTTGCCATGATTTGACCGATGGTACCCGTTCCACTAAAAAGGTCGAAACAGACTTTTTCGTTCATGTCAGGGATTAGATTGATTGCCGTTTGGTACAATCTCTCAGCACCTAAAGTATTCGTTTGGAAGAACGCGTATAGATGAATATTGAATGTTAGCCCCATCAAATGTTCTACGATAAAATCACGTCCATAAAGGCATTCAATATCACCTGCGACAACATCACCGAGGCCATCATTTTTAACATAAAGGATGCTCGCAAGTGTTCCAGAATAATTCAAGCCACGTAAAAAATCTACGAAGTGGGCACCATCGAAAGCGTCACCTTTTGGATTACACGCTTGCGTCGTCGCTGATAATGCGATCATGATTTCGCCGGTGCTTTTACTTTTTCTAACCACCAGATGGCGTAAAAATCCTTGATTGCTACGTTTGTTAAATTTTAACAGTTCCTGTGTTTTTGCATAGCTCAGCACCTCACGAAGAATCAACCTAAAATCTTCATCTACCAAATGACACATGGGGACATCGACCACGTCATGGTGATGGCCCTTTTTATGCATGCCTAAAGTTAATGGTCCGTCCTTATAGGCATCACCAAAGGAAAATTCCATTTTATTACGGTATTCAAAATGCTCTGGACTCTCGACGACCAGATCGATGGGAATAGAATACCCAGCTTCTTCAAATAACGCTTTAACCATATCCTTTTTAAGTTCCAATTGCCCTTTATAGTCAAAGGTTTGGAGCATACATCCACCACAAATATTAAAGTGCTCACAAAAGGAAGATTGCTCTAGGGGTGACCGTTCTACGACTTCCAGTAAACGCGCTTCGATTTTTCCGCTTCTTTTTTTGCTGATACGACCTTTAATCAACTGGTTGGTCAATGCGCCTTTTATTCTAATCGACTGTCCATCAAGCTGACCGATACCCACATTTGGGTATTTCATTTTATCGATTCGTATAATAATTTCTTCGCCTTTTTTCACGTAAACTCCTTATAACCCTTCTAATACTTCACTAAAGCTATTGATATAAGCATCCGCATCGCGTTTAATGACCGCCATATAGGGCGCTGACAGATCATCATAGATGGCGTATACTGTCATTCCAGCATTCTTCGCTGCCATAACACCAGCATGCGTGTCCTCAAATACTAAACACTTTTCAGGATTCACTTTTAAATCCTCAGCAACCTTTAAGAAAATATCAGGACTCGGTTTTCCTTTTGCCACCTCACAGGATGTGCGTACGGATTCAAACCACGCGGTCAAACCATGCGCTTCCATCACTTCGTGAAGCAGCTCCCTCGAATTGCTCGTACCGATTCCTAATTTAATCCCCTTAGTTAGCGCATATTGAATCACCTCAAAGACTTGCTCTTTCAGTGGGATATGATTACTATAGAACTGCTTTGCCATCTCATTCCATTCACGCTGAATCTCTTCAAGTGATTCATTTAGTGCAAAGCGTTCGATGAAATAATGCGCTGTTTCTGTGAAGCTCATGCCTTCAATGTCTTTTTGCAAGTCATCGGGCAATACAATATTTCTCTTTTCAAGAAAATCGATGTCAATCTGTTTCCAGATCCACATCGAATCAATTAGTGTGCCATCCAAATCAAAGATAATGGCCTCAAAATTATCTAGTTTTAACATACTACTCCTCTGGAAATGGTTCTCTTTCTCTATTTTCTGCTTTCTCCATTAATCGATTATACGGTACGACACTTCGCGTATGATTTCCTCTTCCAATTTGACCATACTCGTCATAGGCACGCATCGATAATGTGTACTTACCATTTTCAATTTTTTCGATTTTGACTTCAATCGTTACTGTAGCTCCTAAAAGTGTCGGTTTGAAGTGGTCGACCTCCACATGATGGCCTATAGAAATGAAACCTTCCGGTAACAATGGGTCCATGAGCTGTGAACTCGCTTCAACCATAAATGCTACAAGTTTAGGTGTCGCAAATAAATTTTGAATTTTTCCACTGCCATAATTAAGCGCAGTGTCATCAATCGTGACTTTCTTTTGAAGTGTGTGAACCAAACCTACTTTTAGATCATCAAAATTTTCCATGGTGGCGCCCCCTTTCAATAAACCCGAGTATTGATATAAGTATCGACGACTGAGGCCATTTGCTCTTCATGAAAACATCCTGCCATTCTTAACTTATATAAAATTTTACGGTCTCTTGAATGTAATACCACTTTTTCCAGTGAATTAAACTTGATTTCGTAAATCTGTCCTTCCAATGTTTTGGAATTCATGTTGATGTAATAGGCGTCGATCTGGTTAAAACCTTCTAATTCCAGCATTTGAAGTGTAATCCGGTCCTTTTTTACATAAAGCGAAAAGGCCTCTTCTTGTAACGCTTGATACTGTCTTTCATTCTGAAAAACCACTTGATCGGCTTCCAGCATTTTCATCTTTGCCATGGCATTAAAATAGTGGTACTTAACGACCCCTTCTTCTAAAGACTTTATCGTAGTGGTTATGTGTCCCAGAGATTTTACCAGTTCATAGTTTAATGTGATAAAGGCTTCTTTATCGAGTAGACCTTTTTCCAGTTGTTCAATAAATGCCAACCGTTTGGATAAGATAATTTCCATGTTGCCTTTCGTTAATGATTTCAATCTAAGACCTTTCTAACCCTCTAAGGTAAATAATTTAAACGATAAGTAGTCACATGACGTTAAAATGTACTCTGTGCCATTATAGAGGCCATTGAGTGCGCCTCTAAAATTCGACTTACCATGTATATGTCCGTAAATAACCTTTCTGACTTCATATTTGCTGAACAAGGCAGTAAAGCCAGAAGGTTCCTTCTTTTCATTCGTTGGAGGAAAATGTAAGACACCTAGAATCTCTGTATACCCATCGCGTTTTGCCTGTGTAATGGAGTTTTCTAATCTTAGCAATTCACGTTTGTATACCTTTTCGTCCTCAGCTGTGAACTCTTCACCTGGACATGTCCAGCCCCTCGTGCCACAAATCGCGAGATTGCCGTAGGAAGCATAGCCATTGTGCACAAAGGTGATGGTCTTATAGCAAGGATCCATCTTCGTCTTCGATACCCACCAATAGTCGTGGTTCCCTTTGAACAGTATTTTCTTTCCGGGTAATGATTCTATCCAATCCAGATCGATTTTTGCACCCTCAAACGTGATCGCCCAGGAAATATCACCTGGAATTATCACCACATCGTCGTCTGTAACCTGTTCGCACCAATCCAACTTGATTTTATCGTAATGCGCTTCCCAGTGTGCCCCGAAAACCTCCATGGGCTTATCTGTACCAAAACTCAGGTGTAGATCACCTATTGCAAAGATTGCCATGATTCATCCCTTACTATAATAATCGCTTATAATCAACATTGCTTAACGCTTGTATCACTTTATCGGAAAAGTCTGGAACTGTCAATTCAATTTCGCTAATTAAACGTTCCGCATTACTTCTAAGACGCCCCTCGGCATGTTTGCATAAATCCTTCATCAGAGGAAATCCAAGAATCGCCACTGCCTTTATAATATTCGACTCGGATAACCCGATTAAGGGCCTAATGATCTCGATCCCCTCTTCAGATTCGGTCTTGGGTGCCATGGCGCTCAATCGTCCATGCTTAATGATGTTCATCATAAAGGTTTCTACACAATCATCTTTTGTGTGCCCAAAAGCGATTTTATTAAAGCCATTCTCAAGGGCATATCGCTTGAGAATCCCTTTTCGAATCCGAGCACATGTGTAGCACACTGAGCCGGTCTGCTTTTCGGCAAACTGCATGGCGTAGTGCTCCTCATGGATTTGAAGCGGTAGGCTGTTCTGTGCACAAAATTCTGTATAAGCCTCGATATTTCCTAATAAACCGTGGTCCACGACGATCCCTTGAACGTCATAATGAACTTCACTAATTTTCTGATATTCACTCAGTGCATAAAAGAGGAGAGAGCTGTCTTTGCCCCCTGAAACGCCGACCAAGATCCGATCTCCCTCCTGAATCAATTCGTAAGCTTCCACTACACGTCTAAAATCCTTCATGAACAGATTGTTCATCCACCGTTTCATATCAATCTTCCCTTTTCAAACTGATTGTAACGTGGCAAGCTCTTTTTGATTTCCGTCAATAGTAGCTCAAACTCGAACATATTATCGTTATTTTTAATATTATCGAAGCGTTGCTGGAAATCTAGTGCTTCAATTTCTTTGCCTTGAGTGAATAATAGCTGGATATTCGTTACGATGTCGCGAATCGTATTGGATTTCTCCTCAAACATCAATTGCGCATTGATGACCTCTCGGCTGATCTCCATCATCTCCTCATCGAGTCTAGTCGCTGCGAGGGCAGAGTTTCTAAGTCTTTCGATAATATCTTCCGGTATATGGGATTTATATTTATAGTTTAGGGAGTGTTCTATCGTGGCCCAAAAATTCATGGCGAGTGTACGAATCTGAAGCTCTGCTAAAATTTCTTTAGTGCCCAAAGCGGTTTGTACTGGGTATTTGATGATAATGTGATAGCTTTTATAGCCACTGTCTTTAGGATTCTTTATGTAATCCTTTTCATAGAGTACTGTAAAATCCTTGCCACTTCTTTCTCTGATGAGATTCACCACTTCGTAGATGTCATCGATAAATTGGCACATGATGCGAATTCCAGCAATATCTTCCATTTGCTCTTCAAGGTGCTCCATGGGGATACTGCGGCGCTCTGCTTTCTCTATGATACTGGAAATTTTTTTAACGCGACCCATGACGAACTCGATTGGCGAGTATTCGTTTAGCTCACGATATTGATTTCGGATCGACTTAAATTTAACCTTAAGTTCTTCTACTGCTTGTTCATAAGGAATTAGAAGCGTTTTCCATTCTTTGATAACGTTCATAATTCGCCTCCTAGTATTATTCTTCGTATAAATCACCCTGTTTGACACCTAACATGGTCATTCTATGATCCAGCTCATTTTGCAGTTTTCGCCAACTCATCCCCCAATTGCAAAATAACGTCATGCTTTCCGGCGCTCTCCCAAATAAGCGTTGGATGGTTATTTCTGGATTCAGTATTCTAAGGAAATGAATGACACGCTGGATATAGGTATCCGCATCGATCATGGAAAATTCGCCGTCTGTGTACCATTGTCCCAAAAGCGACTCTTTCAAAATGTACAGGGAGTGAAGCTTTACTGCATCGATTTTCAAATGGTTGATTAAGCGGGCGGCCTCATAAAGGTCTCCTTCAGTATCCCATGGAATATTGCCGATCAAGTGGGTACATATGGTAAACCCAAATGCTTGAACCAATTTCACAGCAGTTAAGAACTCAGAAACGCCGTGACCTCTATTGAGTTTAAGTAGAGAGGCTTCGTTAACCGTTTGAAGACCAAGTTCAATTTCGATGGCCAGTCCATATGCGGTCGAGAGCTGCTTCAGATGTGCTAAATACGGCTCTGAAATACAGTCTGGTCTAGTGGAAATACTGATACCGATGACATCTGGAAACCCAGCCGCTTCTTCAGTAAAGGCTTTGAAACGATCAAGTGCCATATAGGTGTTCGTGTAATTCTGAAAATAGGCTATAAATTTTCGCGCATGGTATTTAGGCGCTATCACGGCTATATTATCGGCAAGCTGTTTTGACACAGAGTGACAGCTCTCTTGTGCTTCAAAGCCAGCACCTATCTCTCCGCAAAATGCACAGCCACCCTTGCCAATGCTACCATCGCGATTCGGGCATGTTATCGGCAAATTGATGGGGATTTTATATACTTTTTCTCCAAATCGTTTCATTAGAGCATTGCTGTATTTATTATAATGCATGATGCCTCCAAACTCTCTATTCTATTTTAACACATACTGAATTCCAATGGAAAGTAAAGGTTGCATTAAAAAAGGCTGCCGAAGCAGCCTTAATTTTTAATCATTATTTAGGAAGAACGAGTTGATCACCTGGGAAAATCAAGTTAGGATTTGCCAACTTGTTGAGTTCAGCAATTTTTTCCCATGTGGTACTAAATTTTTGTGCGATTTTCCAAAGTACATCGCCTGCAACAACGGTGTAAGTTTCACTTGGTGAAGGTTCTTCCTCTTCAGCTACAGGAATGTTTATGACATTAACGCGATTTTGCATGAGCACTAAGCCCGGATCAAGCTTCTTCACTAAGCTGATGACTGCTTCATCTAAAGCTGCATATTCGCCTGTTTGAGGTGATTTGCCCAGCGTAACATATTGGTCACCGCCAGCTGCCATAAAATCGTTTGTTGCTACAGAATAAGTGGCATTAGGATCAAGTGGTTGATCGCCGAACATAACACTTACGATTCTTTGTCCAGCAGGTTTCGATGCGTCAAACGTATAGCTGATACCAGCGACATGAGGGAATGCGCCATGTGCTCCTGGATAGACGGACAACCCATTTTCAAGTGCAGCGATAAGGTCAGATCCTTTAACATCGAGCGTTATGATATAGTTACCAAATGGCAATACCGTGATAATATCGCCTACTGTCAGCTCACCTGCCTCAATTGAGGCTCTGATACCTCCGCCGTTGGTGATAGCGATTTGAGCGCCCGTTTCATAGAGCATCGCATTTGTGATGACGTTACCTAAATTGGTCTCACCAGTTCTAACTTTCTCGCGTGTGCCTTCGAGGAAAGCACTGCTTGTTCCAACTTTTACCTCAGTGATCAACTTATTAGCAGCCACCACGTCCGCGATTACATCTAATATCGCTTGATCTGCTACGAGATCTGCTGTTTGAGCAGTGGTAATCAGTTCTGCTTTTTTCGCTGTGATTTTACCGTTTGTTACAGTAAGCGTCACCACGCCTAGATTTGCATCATATGAGCCTGTTTGTGCTAATAAGGTATTCTTGACCATTTCGCCTTCAGGTTTAACCGTATGTGAATGACCATCTAAAAAGACATCGATTCCATCCACTGCATTGATGATTTTCTTGGACGTGAATTCCGAACCTTCATCTTCTCCGATATGACCGACACATACGATGATGTCTACTTTACCTTTAAGCGCATTTACCATTTCTTGCGCTTTTGTGATAGGATTTTCAAAGGTTAATCCTTCAACATTTTTAGGATGTGTTTTATAAGCCGTTTCAGGTGTGGTCAATCCAAAGAAGCCTACTTTTAATCCACCAATTTCTTTAATATAAGTGCCTTCTAAGTAATCTGAACCGTCTGCTTTAGAGATGTTACCAGAAATGATCGGGAAATTAAGCATATCCGCTAATTCCAACAAACGGTCCTGACCGTAGTTGAAATCGTGGTTTCCAGGAACCATAACATCATACTTCATCGCATTCATGACGTCCACAACTGACTTACCTTCAACTAAAGTTGCGATGGTTTGTCCATGGAACGTGTCTCCGACATCTACCAATAGTAGATTCGGGTTAGCAGCACGCAGCTGATTAACTTTAGCAGAAATCTTAGCAAAACCCATGATATCTTTACCAGACTCAATTCGTGCATGGGTATCATTTGTGTGAACAATGGTCAAATTTACCACAGTGTCAGCAGCCATGGATACCGTCGACATAGAAAAAATCATTACCAGCACGAGGAAAATACTTAGTACCTTTTTCATGTTACGCCTCCTAATTTTTGTTTGAGGGTTTATCCCATCTCAACAATGATTTTATAGCCTTTTTTCTGAATCTTCAAACATTTTTAAATAATTTGTAACAAATGTACAAATAAATTTTTATCGGTCGACCAAAAAAATAAAACACCAATTCCACTGAGCGAGAATTGGTGTTCAACTTATGATGCTTTTGTAAAGAGGTGCTATAATGAAACGATTTCTGAATCGTCATCTAAATGAATCGGAACAATCAAAAAGTGAACTGGATGCTTCATTTTTTCTTGAAGACGTCTAATCATATTTTGCTGCTCTGAAGCCTCAAGAGATTCTCCCATTACCACATCGGTGATTTCATTTTTAGTTGCAAACTGAGAAAGTGCTTTTTCGATGTCTTTCGCTTTGATCACCGTTAGCATCGCTTCTTTCTCCTTGGATACTTCAAAAAGGTAGTCTAAAGCATCCTTTTCTTCAAGTTGACCAAAATACTTCCAATTCTCTTTGACGACATGAATCACGTGGAGTTCATCTGCTTCATCAGCGATTAGCTTCGTTCCGTAATCGATTAAACGCTCACAGGACTTTTGCTGAGTCACACAGACCATAATTTTCTTATTGCGCTTCATAAACTGTCTCCTTCCAGATTGCGTTTCGTCCATAACAATTATAGCAAAATGACAGGCCAAAAAGATTAAATTATTCATATCATTTCGTAAACTTTTGTTCAAAAATTCACTTTTCCATGACAGGTTGCGTTTCGTCAGTTATAATGGTGTATATTAACATTTGGAGAAGAAAGATGAATCGATATTCAAAGATAATCGGTATTACAGGTTCTATGTATGTAAAAGAGCATGAAAAAATCAAGCACCATAAAAACAAAATAAGAGAACTCAATGAAGATACTGTGATTAAAGCCTTTAAAGCTGGTGATGCAGAAATCAGGGTCTATTTTGAAGAGACGGATGTCGAGGTTTTCGTCGATGCTTTTTCGGACGAGGAAACCATCAAAAAATACCTCGGTAAGAAATTCGTCTAACCGCATACGCCTAAGTTCAACTGTCAAATCGCATAAAAAATCCCATGGAATCGAAAGTGTTTAACCGCATTTTATCGAAGTCATGGGATTTTATATATTTATTCCTCATTTGTCACATATAATTGAAGTTCTTTTCTATCTTTTAATTCAAAAATCGGTGAAGACCCTGTGGAATTTCATTTTCATAATTAAGTGTCACGATGAAATCCATGCTAAATGCCGTTGACAAATCGTCAATTTTTGCAAAGAACCCCGTTAACTCTTCTTCAGTCATTTTAACTGTATTAAGGATGCCATCAATGTAGATCTTTTCAATATCGTAGTTGTTGGAGATTAGGCCACATATAAATCCGATAAATTCACATGCACTGTTTACTGGAAACTCACTGAGATTGATAAAACGGATATCATGATGTAAATCATACATCGCACGATTGTCATCATCGATAAAAATCATATTGCCCTTCGATCCCGATAGCTCTTCATTTGCTTTTTTTACAATGTCTTTAGTCTTACCAGAACCTTTTTTGCCTGCAATTAAAGTAACCATTTTAATCTCCTCCTTCGAATTAAACACTTGAATGTATTATTCTAGGTACATGAGCCAATTTCCTTCAAAAACATTAAAAAAATTTTCAGAATAATCATTCGGATTTCAAATGACTATTTCTGAGCTGTCCACATGCGGCATTAATGTCTGAGCCCAATTCCCTTCGAACGGTGGTGTTGATTCTATATTTATCCAATAATATCGTTTTGAATCGATTAATTTGATCATTTTGTGACGGTTTAAACGCTTTTTCTTCAACTGCGTTAACGGGTATTAAGTTCACGTGGACGAGCTTGCCCCTTAACAGGCTCCCTAACTGCTCCGCGTGGAGCTCGGTGTCGTTTACACCAGCAATTAAAGCATATTCAAACGTCACACGCCGTCCGGTCTTTTCAGCATAATACTCGACTGCCTTAAGAAGCTCTTTTATAGGATAACGCTTAGAAATGGGCATAATCTCCATCCGCTCTTCTTGGAACGGGTTATGAAGTGATATGGCCAGTGTAATGGCGAATTTTTCATCTGCAAGCTTGTAAATCTCAGGCACAAGCCCACAGGTTGATAAAGTAATACTCCGTCCTGAAAGATTTAGGCCATCCTCATCCGTTACCATTTTGATGAAGCGAACACTTTCCTCGTAATTATCGAGCGGCTCACCGCTTCCCATCAGTACGACATTATCGATTCTGTGTCCAGTCAATTTTTGAAGTGCATAAATTTGACCGAGGTACTCCCCAGCCGTTAAGCTCCTCACGATTCCATTAAGTGTTGACGCACAAAACGAACACTTCATTTTACAACCAACCTGAGTGGAGATACAGGCGCTGTGACCATGCTTATAGGTCATAAATACAGATTCGACGAGGTTTCCATCCTTAAGTGCACCCAGCACTTTAATGGTGCCATCCTTAGCTTTTAGTTGCTGAATAATTTTATAGTTGTCCAAAATCGCCACTTCAGAGAGCTTCTGTCTTAATGCGTTCGGTAAGTTTGCCATCTCATCGAATTGTGAAACGCCTTTGATGACCCATTCATAGACCTGTTTCCCGCGAAAAGGTTTCTCGCCTAAGGCTTCTACAAAATTGATGATTTGCTGCTTTGACATGTTTCTTAAATCTTTCATTTTTACTTCCTTCTAGAATAAAAAAGCTACTGTTCCCAGTAGCCCGATTAATACATTTCTTCTTAAGATTGGCTTTCTTGCTCAAACTCATCAATATAAATTGAAAGGATATCGGCTAATCCCGTAAACTCACAGCCATAGTTGTAGCCCTCTTCCAACTCTTCTACACGCAAAATTTTCAGGACACTATAAAATTGCTTTCCGTTACCCAAATCAATTTTTGCATTAAAATAAAAATTGACAGGAAGCTCTTCCTTAGCGAGAAAACCGATGCCTCCTTTAGAAATATCTAAAATGGTGATTGGAAATTCCCGTTGTCCTTTGATGACGTGCTCTTGATTATATACTTCATCGATATTTATCACGGCATTATAAGATAGCCTATGGGCTCTCCTTCTCTCTCGCATAAGATCCTCCTAACCTAAATTGCAACCTACAGTCATTATACATGATTATTTTGCTTTTGAACCCTCAATTTCCATAAATTCGTGGAAATTTTCATACATTTTCTTCTTTTCGTACTTTCCGCTCAGGTCAGAGATTACGTGGAAATCGTAAGCACCATCCAGTATAAAGCACTTCTTACCATTATTTGCATAAGCTTTTGCGTAACTGATACCTGGTAACTCAACAGGATCCATCATTGGTTTTGCGCCTGGTCCATTAAAATTGCCCCACAAATAGATTTTTCCAGTCTTTAGCACCGCCATGACCAGAGATTCCCTTACACGTAGCGTCTCTACATCTCTTATACCCAAAACTTCAACTGGGAATAAGATTTCTGATTTTCCCTTAGTCCCTATCTGACCAAAAGCATTATTACCACATCCAAATACTTTCCCACTTTCAGTAACCACCAGAGAAAATTTATCACCGGCGTGGATACTCTTCACGTTAGAATATAACGTCACCACAGGTTCGCTTATGCTCCCCTTATAACCGACAGCCAGCTGACCGAAGGTATTATCTCCCCATGCCATAACGGTTCCGTCGTATTTTAAAGCAAGGCCAAATGTAGCACCACATGCAATTTGCTTTATACCGGAAATCTTTTCGAGTTTCGTCGGGAATGCCGAATCAGGAATCTCTTCCTTCATTAATTGATGATCGGAGTTATCGCCCCATACGTATACATTTCCTTCATAGTCAAGCGCAGCTGCAAACTTTTTCCCAGCAGAAATCTGCTTGATATTCTCAAGGCCCCAAACGCTAGTGATTGTTTTCTGAGCATTCTTGTCACCCGTGGCTAATTCACCATAGCGGTTTGTACCAGCTGTTCCCACAGACCCATCGTGGAACCTAAAAACATTAAAGCCTTCTCCACAAGCAACGTCCATGACGGAATCATGCATGGAGTTATACTTTAAGTCACTAACTGGATTCAGTGTACCGATTCCAAGCTGCCCAAACTCATTTTTTCCTCTAGAAAGAACGCGTCCATTATTATAAAGCATGAAAAACGAACCATCGTATGCCTCGATTCCTTTTACACCCTTTTCTTCTGTTACTCTAATTTCTCTTTCAAATACGTCTGACCAGTTGTTATGCTTATCTCTAATCTTTAGGCGAATAGTATAAACACCAGGCTCCTTAAACGTGGCGAACTTGTTTTCCCACTTTTTCTCCATCACCTCGTTATCCTCTGCAACACAGCCGCTGGTATCATACGTGATAAAGGTCGTCGTGGTATATTTTCCCTCAGGCTTCATGGAAAAATGAGCGATGGGAATCACTTTGCTGAGCTCATTCACACGTCTTAGTGTTAAATACGTGTAAATGCCATTGATATAAGAGCCACCGCCAATTTCATTGATGACTTTTTGTCCTTCTTGCTCAGACAAATGACTAACCGTCAAGAACTTGCCATCAAGAGATAAACCATAGCGCTTCAAATCCGTTTCATAATCAGGTGGAAGATATGACGTCAACTTCTTGATATCCTTAGCGTAGTCACCATGCTCTTCTTTGTAATGTGACATCGCCTCTAAAAATAACTCGTAATCTTTATAGACATTAATGGGTTTTGAGTCCTTATCTTTCATAAAGTAGACCACCGCACCAATTAATGAACCTACTGTGAGAATCATGCCTAAGAAATTCACCTGACTACCCCTCTGAAGTGTTCAATCAAGTTGAGTAGCAACACGGCATTTGTAACGGGACCGACACCCCCAGGAACAGGTGTAATCATGTGAACATAATCTTTCATACTATCATAATCGACATCGCCAACGATTTTTCCATCCACTTCGTTAATGCCCACATCGATGACAATCGATTTCTCAGTGACCATATCACGCGTTAAGAAATTAGGAATTCCCACTGCAACGATGATGATATCCGCCTTTCGTGTGTGTTCTTCTAGGTCAACTGTTTTAGAATGACAGATCGTCACCGTTGCGTTATTTTGCATGAGCATAACCGCTAATGGCTTACCTACGATATTACTTCTTCCGATCACGACGATGTACTTACCTTCTAAATCGATATCGAGTTCTTTAAAAATCGTGATGACGGCCAAAGGCGTACATGGTCTCGTGCCTTTCTCACCTTTGAATAGACGTCCGGCATTAATAGGATGGAAACCATCGAGATCCTTTTCAGGTGCAATGGTCATAATGACACGCTCTTCACTGATGTGCTCTGGTAGCGGCATCTGAACGAGAATTCCATCTACTTCAGTATCCAAGTTCTTTTCGACAATCTTTTGAAGCAACTCCTCCTCACTGATGGTTTCAGGGAGACGAATTAATGTATAACCGAAATCGACACTTTTTAAAGTGCGTTCGATCATTCTCAAATACGCTTCTGAAGATGGATTTTCGCCTAAAATAAACGCGACGGCGTTTGGTTTTCTGTAACAATCTGAGCAACAATTCTTTGCTTTACCTTTAATTCTCTCAGCAATTGCCTTTCCATCAATAATCATGATTGCCTCCCCCTGTACTAAGTGATCAACAAAAAGGTGATAAACAAAAGCCCATTTAAAAATGGGCTCATCTTTGCTACTTTGCTTTAATCTCTGTCCAAATACGATCGTATTCCGTGATAAAATCACCAGGATCGCTGAAAATTTCAAAGTTCTCTAAAAGTTTCAAATCTGGATAAGCATATGTCGTGCCGATAAGTGATTGATCAATCAGCTTCATCGTTTCTGTATTGCAGGTTGCATAACCTACGTAATCCGCATTCTTAAATCCGATATCGCCTCTACATAAGAAGTCGATAAACTGATGCGCTGCTTCGATATTCTTTGAACCTTTAGGAATAATGACGTTATCAAACCACATGTTTGATCCTTCTTTCGGTAATGCATATGCGAAGTTATCATACTCCTGGATAACGGCGCTTGCCTCTCCAGACCAAACCACTGCCATGGCAGCCTCTTCGCTGATAAGCATGTCTTTTACGTTATCGCCCACATAAGCGAGTACTAAAGGCTTTTGTTCGATAAGTGCTTGCTTAGCTGCTTCGAGTTCATCCAAGTTTTTCGTGTTCATGGAATAGCCTAGTTTTTTAAGGGCTACCATGATTGAATCTCTTTGAGAGTCCACCATGGTAAACATGCCAGAATACTTTTCATCCCATAAAACTGACCATGAGTCTACAGGCTCAGTTATGAGATCTGTATTATAAATAATCCCTACAGTTCCCCAAAAATATGGGACTGAATACTTATTTTCCGGGTCAAAATCTAAGCCTTTAAAACGACTATCAATATTAGCATAATTCGGAATTTTACTTAAGTCAATAGGCTCCAATAAATCTTCCTTAATCATTTTTTCGATCATATAATCGGATGGGATCGCGATATCATATTGCGTTCCCCCTTTTTTTATCTTCGTGTACATTTCTTCATTAGTAGCATAGGTTTCATAATTGATTTCAATGCCGGTTTCTTCTTCAAAGGTTTCGAAAATATCCTCATCGATATAATCACCCCAATTGTATACGTTCAGTACGATTTTGTCTTCGCTCTTACAGCCTGTAAAAAGCGTTGCAAATAATGCAATCAATAAAACAATGGAAACAATTTTTTTCATTAGATACTCCCTTCACTAAATTTCCTCAATTTTTGTTCTTTTATTTAATACTAACATCAACACCAATACGACGATAAACATTAAGGTTGATAAGGCATTGATTTCTGGCTTGATTCCCCGGCGCGCCATGGAATAAATCGCGATGGATAGGTTGCCTACGCCATTTCCAGTGGTAAAGAAGCTGATGACGAAGTCATCAATAGAAAGGGTAAACGCGATCAGTGCGCCAGTGATAATTCCGGGCTTGATTTCCGGAAAGATGACCTTTCTAAATGCGTACCACGGTGTCGCCCCTAAATCAAGTGCAGCCTCCAGCATTTCACTGGGCATTTGCTTGAACTTCGGAAGAACCGATAAGATGACATAAGGAATACAAAAGGTGACATGTGCGATAATCATGGTCAACAAACCTAGCTCCATGTTAAGTGCCACAAATAAAGTCATCAGGGAAATCCCCGTTACGATATCTGGATTGAGAATGGGAATCGAGTTGACATTGAGTATGACCTTTTGCTTCCACGCTTTCATATAGAAGATGCCAAAGGCGGCAAATGTGCCAATAATCGTGGCCACCACAGATGCGATGAGTGCCACGAGCACAGTATAATACAGAGATTTCATAATCAGACTGTTTTGAAATAAGCTTTGATACCAATCTAGCGTAAAGCCTTCCCATTTGGCAGTCGATTTTGAATCATTAAAAGAAAAAACGGCTAATACGGCGATGGGCGCATATAAAAATCCGAAGATCAGTACGGTATAAAGGCGTTTCATCCACTTATTTACCATAGATTTGCCCCCCTTTCCTCAGGATTTCCGCCACCAAATCGATTCATGATCGCCATGGAAGCTAAAATCAACAGCATGAGAATCATCGCCACAGCAGAACCGAAATTCCAATCGTTTACCACGAGGAACTGCTGCTCGATGAGGTTACCGATGAGCATGTATTGTCCACCATAAAGGAGATTTGAGATGACAAAGGTGCTCACGGATGGCATAAATACCATGGATACTCCCGATAAAATGCCTGGGATTGATAAAGGAAAAATGACCTTTCTAAACACGGTGCGTTTATCGCCACCCAGATCCTCCGCCGCTTCAACTAAGCTTTGATCCATTTTCATCAAAACCGTATAGATGGGAAGCACCATAAAGGGTAAAAAGTTGTATACCATCCCTAAAAGTACGGCGCCCTCCGTATAGAGAAAAGTGACATTTGGTAGTCCTAATAACGATAACAAACCGTTGATGATGCCGTTTTTACCCAGAATCGTCATCCATGCATAGGTTCTAAGTAGAAAATTCATCCACATGGGAACGACAAACAGCATGACGGAGAACGTACGGTATTTCACAGGCATTTTAGCGAGAATCATCGCCATCGGATACCCTAAAATAAAGCATATGAATGTCGCTTCTAAAGCGATCTTCAATGACCTTCCTAATACGGCGATGTAGATGGGATCAAATGCCCTGGAAAAATTCGATAGCGAAAAGGACCAGTCACCACCTGACGTAACAGTAACCATACTAAAGGCTAAAATCATGACGATCGGTACGATGACAAACATCAGCATCCAAAATAAATAAGGACCTGATGATAAGCGTTTGATCATATTACACCTCCTGATCCATGATATGGATATCATCTGGTGTCAGCCAAATGCCCACTTCATCACCCTCAGGAACCATGGTTGTACTATGCACCATCCAAACACGATCACCTTCATTTACCAGCATTTCGTAATGAACGCCTTTAAACACCACTGATTTAACGATCCCCTTAAGAAGACCTGTCGCAGGTTCCACGAGCCTTACGTCTTCGGGGCGAATCACCACGTCTACCGGTGCATTCGGCGCGAATCCGAAGTCGACACAATCGAAACCACGGTTTGCAAATGTCACGTAACGGTCACGCACCATCGTCCCTTTGAAGATGTTACTTTCACCGATAAAGTCAGCCACGAACGCGTTTTCTGGTTCATTATAAATATCCGTCGGTGAACCGATTTGCTGAATTTCGCCGTGGTTCATAATGATGATTTTATCTGACATGGTGAGGGCTTCCTCTTGATCATGGGTGACATAAACAAAAGTAATGCCCAGCTCTTTTTGCATATTTTTAAGTTCGATTTGCATTTCTTTTCTAAGTTTCAAGTCCAAAGCGCCTAAAGGTTCGTCCAGTAAAAGCACCTTAGGTTCATTTACCAGCGCACGCGCAATAGCGATTCTTTGCTGCTGACCGCCAGATAAAGACGCCACACTTCTCTTCTCGAACCCTCTTAAATTAACCAATTCAAGCATTTTAGATATTTTAAGCGCAATCTCCTTTTCAGGAAGCTTCTTGATTCTTAATCCAAATGCGATATTTTCGTAGATGTTCATATGCGGAAAAAGCGCATACTTTTGAAAAACAGTATTGATGGGTCTCAGATAAGGCGGTGTATTCGTGATTTCTTGGCCCTCGAAATACAGCTTTCCAGAAGTGGGAATTTCAAAACCCGCTATCATTCTAAGTGTCGTGGTCTTTCCGCATCCACTGGGTCCAAGAATCGTTAAGAATTGGTTTTTCTTCACCCAAAAATCGATATTTTTAACAACGGCGACGCCGTTAAATTCTTTTGTAATGTTGAGTCCTTTAACTATTTTATCGCTCACGTCTGCCTCCGAATGCTAAAAATTAGGTGGCGTTCCCACCAAAAGAAGTACCGCTTCTCGTCTTCCTTTGTTGACGATTTCATGCCCCTTGTTCGCTTTATAATAAAATGAATCTCCTGCTTTAGCGATATACTTCTTATTGCCGAGCTTAATCACCACAGATCCGGAGAGCACATAACCAAATTCCTCACCCACATGAGGTTCATGTTCATCATAAGCACCGTTCGGCGCTAACGTTAGTAGAATGGGTTCCATCATGTTTTTCTGTGCGTTAGGAATAATCCATTCAAGTTTATATCCAATTTCTTCATTTTCCTTTTCGAAGAAATCCTCTGGCTTAAATACGATTTTTTCGTCCACCGTTTCACTAAAAAACGCCTGAAGGTTAGTTCCGAGACTCTCTAGTATATCCACTAAGCTCGCAATCGAAGGTGACGTCATATCACGTTCAAGTTGGGATATAAAACCTTTTGACAGTTCACAGCGGTCAGCCAACTCTTCTTGAGTCAAATTATTCTCCAGCCTGAGCCGTTTTATTTTCTCGCCAATTTGCACAATCGTCCCTCCTTTGCTTGTTTACTTTCATTAAACTTTTCACTCGATTTATTATACTCTTAGTAATTGTTAGCGTCAACCTTTACGAATAAAAAAAACGCAATGCTTTATAGCACTGCGCTCTGTGATCTTTATCACTTTTTAACATCTAAAATTTTATCGATGAGTTTAACCAGGTTTTCGATTTCGGGTTTGCTCATTTGGGCATCCGCGCCTACAGCATCTCCTTTGTGCATCAGGTCATCCGTTATTAAAGATGAGAAGATGATGACTGGTAATTTTTTTAGAATTCGGTGTTCTTTGATCCTTCTAGTCAATGCATGACCATCAAGCTGTGGCATCTCAATATCCGTAATCAGAAGATCAATTTCATTCATAAACTGGTCGCCACGCTTTTCAGCCAACATGGCGAGGTATTCATAGGCTTGCATGCCGTCATCAAAGAATTTGAGCTTCGTGAATCCCGCCTTAGTAAGCGTGTCTAAAAGGACCTTTCGAATCATCGGCGAGTCGTCCGCGAGCGCCACTTTGATTCTTGAGCGGTCTTTGACTTCGATTTCCTTGATACGGTCCATATTGATGCCTGTATTAGGGTTGATATCCATCACTATTTTCTCAAAATCCAAAAGCATAATGATTTGGTTATTCAGATTGATATTTCCGATAATCAGTGAGTTGGAAGTGAGGTTATCCGGTTTGAGAATCATATTCCAACCGATACGATTGATACCGAGTACGGTATCGATGGCAAACCCTACTTTGATTTTATTGAACTCACACACCAGCGTCATGCTGTTTTTGACATTTTGATTTTTTTGATTTTCTAAAACATAGAGCAAGTCCACGATGGAAATCATTTCACCTCGGATTAATGAAATACCCGATACGGCTGGATGCGAATTTGGAATTTTAGCAATATTTTCAATTTGAAGCAATTCTTTAACTTTTACAACATTGATTGCATAGTGGACGCCTGCCACGGTAAAATGCAAAATTTCAACCTCTCCTGTACCACTTTCCAATAAAATACCTTGCTTGTTATCCATCCCAAACACCCTCCATCACAATACTTCAACTAATATCTTCTATTCCATTATACCCCATCATAAGCGATAAAATCAAAGAAGATATCTTTACGATTAAATTATAATGGCTCATAAAGAAATGACCCTAACAATTCATGGAATTGTTAGGGTCATGTTTACATGGCTAGATTAGATTAAACCCATTTCCTTGCCGACTTGTTCAAATACTGCAACGGCTCTTACGAGCTGTTCTTCAGTGTGACCCGCTGTAACCATGCAACGTACCCGTCCTGTTCCCTTAGGGACTGTTGGGAAAACGATTGGCGATACGAAAACGCCCATTTCTAACATGCGTTTTGAAAAGGCAACGGTTTTAGCCTCGTCACCGACGATAACAGGTGTGATAGGCGTTTCACTAGCACCGGTGTTAAAACCGAGCTTTCCAAGTTCAGCTTTGAAGAATCGGGCATTATGCCACAGACGATCCGTATACTCTGTGGTGCTACTAAGCAGATCCACTGCTTCCATGATGGCACCCACTGCTGCAGGTGGTAATGAAGTACTAAAAAGTAAAGGTCTGCCGCGGTGTAATAACCACTCCTTCATCACTTTAGATCCAGCCACATAGCCGCCGATTACGCCGATTGCCTTCGAAAGGGTTCCGATGGAAAAATCGATTCGTCCATGTAAGTGGAAGTGGTCTACCGTACCCCTACCGCTCTCTCCAAGTACACCAGAACCATGCGCGTCATCCACGTATGTCATACAGTTATATTTTTCAGCTAACTCAACGATTTCCGGTAATTTAGCAATATCGCCATCCATACTGAAAACGCCATCGGTGATGATTAAGCAATTTTCATATTGTGACCGTCTTTCGATCAATACGCGCTCCAAATCAGCCATGTCGCTGTGTTTGTAAACCGCCTTGTCAGCTTTTGAAAGCTTGACGCCATCGATGATACTGGCGTGGTTTAATTCATCCGAGATAATCAAATCTCCTTTATTTGTAATGGCTTGGATAGCCCCTGCGTTGCAGTTGAAGCCAGATTGGAATACCATAACCGCTTCTTCACGCTTAAAAACAGCCAGTTTCTTTTCGAGCTCTTCATGGATGTCCATATTTCCGATGATGGTTCTTACCGCACCTGAACCCACACCATATTTTTCAACAGCTTCAATCGCTGCTTTTTTGAGCTTCGGATGGCTAGCAAAACCAAGGTAATTGTTTGATGACAAGTTGATGACTTTCTTTCCATTCAAAATGACTTCAGCTTCATTTGCACCTTCTAATATAGGCAGTACTCGATAGACCCCTTGATCTTTCAATTCTTGAACCTGATCTTGCAAATACTTTAACTCATGTACATTTGACATCGTCATCCCTCCATATAAGTGATTGTTCGGTAATAGTATAACATCTCATACACCTGATGAAAATAAAAAACGTCCCGCTTTATCCGGATGTGTCAGAATGTTTAAAGTTCCGGTATCTTAACGCATTTATTGCCCTTTTGTAATATGGCGCTAATCGTTGATCATCATTCAACCATTTATACGCATCTAACTGTCTTAAGACTTCAGTACCTCCATGATTGCCCAACACGACCAAGGCATTTCGTTTCAGCACCCACAGCCCTCGCCATGAAAACCCCATATGTCCATAGGCTGCCTTGAACTCCTTTTGTGTCATACTTAATAATGAAAACAAGTCTACCCAGTTAGGGTTTCGGATACTGACCGATGGGTGAGGGGTTTTACGGATTCCTGCTGGACAGACACGCTGACAAATGTTACAGCCATAGAGGCGGTTACTCATCTTTGATAAGTAAATAGCCTCAATTGCTTCCTTCGTCTGTGTGAGGGCTGAAACGCAGTATTTCATGTCACCCTCCGGACCACACACGGATGTTGGACATGCACTCAAACATTTTTCGCAGTGCCTGCATCCCTCATATTCAAGCGATACCGGAAGCTGTTCAAAATTGGTTAGTGCAGATGCTTCTATGGAAAGTCGCTTCGGAAAAATGATATAGCCGATGAAAACGCTTGATCCCAATTCAGGATTGATCAGCAGGTGATGGTAACCGACCTGACCTAGACCTGAATAAAAAGCGATTTCACGATCATTATAAGGCGACTGATCAACATAATGTGTCGTCCCCTCGATACGATGACCTAAGTCGTCATACATTCTCTCTTCAAGTGTTTTTAAAAGCGCTTTTACCTCTCTGTGATAATCGAAGGACCAGGCAGACGGATCCACCCTACCAAACTGATCGCCCTTTGGTTTCTCACCGTCTTCAGTCCCATAGGGTACGAGGATGGTTAGAACGGTTTGTTCCCCCTGAAACCCACTTTTAAACAGGCTATTCGGGACATTAAACAAATCTCGCTCAAGTACGCGATTCCGATAATCATCATCTATAACGATGATGCCCCAACTGTTAATCGTCAGGGCATCCATTATCTCGTTCACTTTATATTTCGTGATCATCTCGCCTCCTATTGAAGGACTTCAAGCTCAAGTGTATTGACGAAGTCTGTCCAATCGCCACCTTCTCTGAATCCGAAATTCTTGAGCCGCGTATTATAAACCCAAACCGAATACGGCCTAGCAATCGGCAAATAGGCTAACGAATCCGATTGCAAAATATGCCACTGGTCTATCAGCTCCTCGAATTCAAAAGAGGTGTAAGCCGTTCTCATGGACTGAAAGATTTGATTTGCCACACCATCATTATAGCCGGTGTAATTATAATTAGGTTCTCCATTGCCAAAAAGAACCGCCGGATTCGCATCATTATCCATACGCCATGCAAAATTCCATAAATCGGGTATATCACCTGCCTCAAGATCCGCCATCATCTTTTCATAATCGCAAAACTCCAGGTTGACTTCTATACCAAGCTTGCGCCATTCCGCTGCGGCCATTTCAGCTAGATTATAAGACCAATCCACATCAGCAAACACTTGCCACTCAAGGCTCAGCTTCACTTTGTTTTTCTCGCGAATACCATCGTCATCCGAATCACGCCAACCACTCGCTTCGAGTAAGTTTGCCGCTTCTTCGGCGTCGTATTTAAAACGTGAATCCTGATTACCCAGTTGCGCCTCTATCAAACTGGTCGTAATCGTATCGACGACAGAAGAATAGCCTTCCCATTCCGTCGTGACGAAGTTCTCACGATTCATTCCTATCAAAAGGGCTTTCCGGACATTATAATCAGATAAAACTGGAGACAAGGTATTGACGCCGATCATGGTGATAACATCGTCGCTTTGTACGATGATGCCTGAATAATCAAGGGTTCTAACCCCGCTACTCGACGCGCGTGATGGTGTCATGCTGTACAAATCGATTCTACCTTCTTCAAAGGCTTTGCTTGCCACGGCTTCACTCATTTCCCTGATTACGATGCCAGTAATCATCGGTGGTTTTTGCCAGTATCCGGTGTTTTTAATCAGTATGATGCTATCATTTTCTGTGTAGTTGTCAAACTTGAATGCACCTGTACCCACTGGAACAGCATCGTTATTTACAAACGCTTGCCATTCGCTAAATCGATAATGGTCATATGAAAGGATAGGCACTGTAAATGCCCTTTCATTCATGCGATCATCTGACCTAAAGGTAAAGGTGACTGTCCCATCAACCGCACTTTCAACTTTTTCCAGATTTGTGACAGCTGACTTATAAGCCCCATCATATGAAGGATTCAGTAGCGTTTGGTAAGTGAATACCACATCCTTGGAAGTCAAATCCGCGCCATTATGAAACTCGATACCTGGACGTAAGGTCATGATATAAATCAAACGATTCTCTTGCTGTTCCAATGATTCTGCCAATCCATTTTCAAGATTGCCATCAGCGCCATAGTAAAATAGAGGGTCGAACACCAAATCCACAATCCAATGGGTCGTGTCTGACGCTGGGAATAAAGGATTGAACCCACCATCGATTTCTTCAGACGCGACAATTAAGGCCCCTGAGCGCGAAAGCGCTGGATTTGCCTTTAATTTTTCCTCTATGGGATCTTGCTTAATATCCGTTTGTGAAGTCTCCTCTTTAGCGGAGCGATTACATCCACTTAAAAATGTCAGCAGTAAAATAACCATTACTGCTGACAAAAATAGCTTTTGCTTCATCTTTTTATTCCTTTTCTGGCATGGCAAACATCATGGTTGCTAATGAATGTCTAACAGCACCTTCTCTTGGGTCCTCTTTGTCTTTAAGCAGTTCGTCCAACAGGTTGGATACCTTTTCATTGATTTCTTTTGCTTCCGCCTCAGTAATATAATAATCCGAGAAATGTGAAACCTTTCGAGTGATTGGACCGCTATAATGTTGAATGGACTCATAGAAGTCTTTCGAGATGCTCTCAAAGAATGCAACCGATACGTTGCTGATAGAGTCTGTCATCTCATCATCTAAGGTCACGGCACTGCTGTCTATGATGATCTTATAGGCGACGGGACAATAGTACTTTTCAACGACGCCAAACTTTGTCACTTCCTGAACCAATTCGATGATGCCCACTTTTTCGAGTATTTTTATGTGATAATTCACTCTTCCATGGGGCTCATCTAACATTTCGGCGATTTGTTTCGCTGTCTTTGCTTGATTGTCAAATGCTTCTAAGATGTCTAAACGGTATTGCTGCGAAATGGCTTTTATTTGTTCTAAATCTTTCAAGATGAGAATTTCTTTCATAGTCACCCTACCCGTTTTTTTTGTAACCTTCGAATTAATTATAAGTCTAATACTTCCATGCGTCAATAGAACTAGATTTCCACTAAAATATAGGTGATATCATCGTTTAGCGATTCTCGTATGGGATTGATCGTACCTGTAATCAACGTATTCAAGGTCTCGATATCCACGTGCTTGTGACTTTTGATAAATCGGATTAAGGTGTCAAGGTCGTAAGTGTTGTTTTTTTCCAAATCGATTAATCCATCCGTGTAAAACAGAAGACGATCGCCCTTTTCAAGCTTAATGCGCTCGCTTTTATAATCAGGTGTTACAAAATCACTGAGTTTGCAGATGGGAAATCCTTCACTTTTGTCGAGAAATTCGACTTTCCCGTTTTTCCGAAAACGAATGGGGCTGCAGTTAAGTCCTGCTGAGCAGTAAGTGAGCATCTTCGTGTTCAGGTTTAACGTCGCATAGAATGCCACCATGTGCATTTCATCCGGAAAATTCATTTGATTAAACTGATCATAGAAATAATTAAGGGTCCGGTCAGGCTTAAGTCCCCTGAAAAGCTGTTGATTTTTATCGTTGGATTTCAAGTAATTGTTACTGAACATGGTAAGAAGTGCTGCAGAAATACCATGACCCGATACGTCCAGTAAATAAAGCGCAATATTGTCATCATCCAGTCGATAATGATCATAAAAATCTCCGCTTAGCCGTTCACACGGAAAATAGCCCGACACCAACCGGATATCGCGATAAACCGTGTCTTCAGCAGGTAACAGGGACTGCTGAATCTGCTTTGCATACTCCAGCTCATCGATAAACTTTTGATTCACATCTCGGACTTGATGGGTCTTTTTATCGATTATCTTTTTCAGGTTTTTAGAATAGAGGTTGAACTGCCGCTGCAGACTTTGTTTCTCTTTTTCAGGAATCAGGATATTGTTGCGATTCACATAATAGAAGAAATACCCTAACCCTATCCCCTGAAGTATATGACTCTGAATCTGAATCTCTATGCTGTTATTTGACAAAGTGACCATGAGCTGTGCAATCAGCATCATGGAGAACGCAAATAAGAACGCAAATGAATTTTGATTTCGCTCCTCTAGAACCAACTCATATTCAAGTGCTACGAGAAGCATGACAGAAAAGCCATTGATTAGAAAGATGGCCGTGTCCACGTTAAAATTGGAACCCATAATCAGATAGACAGCAAGCACATGGAGCGCAAAGATGATCACGCTAACCATCATCATTCCCAGTACACTATTATAAAGCCGACTTAACTGGTGACGCCACTTAAGCCCCACGATGCCGAATATAAAGAAACACTTTCCTAATCCGATAAACAGTGAAATAAGGGCATCCATCTGAGGTGGTCTAATCATGAGCACCACCAATGCCACCAAGTAGTCTGCGATTAAGGTAAACAAAAAGAACGATATGCTTAAATACAGCTCATCTATACGAATTCTGCTCGTATAATAGGTCGCATTTGCCAGCAAAGAGCAAATAACGATATTTCCGATAATAACGACTAAGAAATATTGGTCCAACACACCAGAGAATTGCTCAAATAAAACCCATGTGTTTAATGCTACCAGAATCGTCGCAATCAAAACAGATAAGATATATGAGCGGCGTTCTATGATCTTCTCTCTTACTTCATCCATTATTACCACCTACAAATCAAATCCACTGCCGCCGATAAATTCCTTTAAAATCGATACTTTCGGTACTAAATCATCGTCGTCGATGGAGGTAAAATACCCTAAGAACTTTCTTAGCAACAATGCTTCAGAATACTCTGGTTCATCGACACCGATCTGTTCTAATAATGGGATTGCATGCTTCTTGAGGATTGCGAGTTCATATGGCAACGCGGTGTTAAACACTTCATCTGCCTCTTCCTGGAAAGGAAAGATATTCTTCTCCTCGCCACGTCTTACAGAACTCCACATACCAATCGTGCGTTTCGCAGAATGGCCTCTAAACTGGTTATCTCTCACAATTCGTCTTAGGAGTCTCGTCTGAGTGGTGGGAATTCTATTATGCTCATCAATATTCAACTGGGTGAGCGCACTGACATAGATCTTAAACTTGTCACGCTTAAATAGTTTGCTGGTTAACGCATCATTCAAGCCATGGATCCCTTCGATGATAATCGGTTGATCCTCGGTTATTTTAAGTTTATTTCCGCGATACTCCCTGGTTCCTGTCTGAAAATTAAACACAGGTAGCTCGACTTCATTACCATCAAGCAAATCCGTGAGGTCTTTATTGAACTGATCCACATCAACTGCTTCAAGTGCTTCGAAATCGTAGTCCCCATTTTCATCTCGAGGCGTCTTATCGCGGTTGACGAAATAGTTGTCTGTGGATATGGTTACCGGGTGAAGATTATTAACCTTCAGCTGTATTCTTAAACGGTTCGCAAATGTCGTTTTTCCTGAGGAAGATGGCCCTGCGATGAGGATGACGCGTTTCTTTCTCCTCGTAATTTCATCCGCGATGGAGGCTATTTTCTTCTCATGTAACGCTTCCGCGATTTGGATTAGCTCTTTATGTTGGTCATCTATTATTAGCGTGTTTAGGTTACTTACGTAACCGATTCCCATAATATCGGACCATTGTTCACTTTCCTTAAAGACCTCTGCAATCTTCGGTGACTCCACGAAACGCGGCGGCACAAATGGGCTGTATTTCGTAGGGTGCATTAAAATCATGCCATCATCGTATTTTAAAAGCTCAAACGACTTCAAATAACCGGTACTTGGCACCATGTAGCCGTAAAAATAATTGATTACACCGTCTAGCTCATAAACGCGAATATCACTTTTGGATCTAAACTTCATCAAGTCTACTTTCGAAGTCATGTTGTACGCCGCAAAGGCTTTAGAAGCTTCCGCTACCGTTAAATTCTTTTTCTCAAAAGGCAGATCCGCTGCAACATAGGCTTCCATCTCTTTTTGGATCAGCTCATAGTCCTCGTGTGTCAACCGTCTAGAGTAGTCGAACTCGCAGTACAAGCCCTTGCTTAAGGAATGCTCAACGCGCACTTTGATTCCATCAAAGCACTTAAGCGCTGACCGAATCATCAAAAATGATAAGCTTCGTTGATAGATTTTTTCACCATCAGAATGGCTCAAATCAACAAAAGACATTTCACAGTCGTCTGCGATTTCATTGGTCAACTCCCTGAGCAGGTTGCCACACTTTGCGGCGACGATTAAGGGTTGATCTGGCTTTTGAAGCTTCTTTGCAAGCGTTTCAAAGCGATCACCCACGTTGCATTCAAACGTTCCAAACGATTTAATGTCAACTTTCATTGCATTTCCTCCCATAATTGAGTTATTCGAAGTTATTATTGCCATTTGGATCTATCTTCATGAAATGGTTAAAGTCTTTTATTAAAAAGGAAATGATCATCTCATTGAGCGCTGCATACTTATACCGTTGAACTTCGATTCCCAAAGTCAGCAAGCAAGCCCGAAAATCATCGAGAACATTATAAGGATTACCGTAAACCCTTTGAATTTCTTCTGCACTAACCCCTTTAAAACCATGGCCGATAAGTGAATCATGTCTGAGTTCGATCAACTGATTCATCTTTTCAGAGTTCATCAGCCTTATTATCGGTTCTGTTGCACCACTATTTCGATCATACTTTCTAAAGTACGTATTCAGGGCAAATATCAAGTTGCTATTAAAAATTTTGTAGTGATTCCTTAGAATCTTTAAAATCTCTTTTTTTTGAAGAAAACGCATTTGAAAGGTAAAGCTGCGATCCGGCAATTGGCTTTTAATGAACATATACTTATAGATGGCTTCTTTAAACCGGTATACCCTTCCTAGAAAATCGATGTACTCCTCATTGACGATTTGAAACTTGAGATTTTCTAAAAGCTCCGACATCAGTACATCAGGGTGACCGTTATTCAGCAGGTCCAAATTCTCGATCAGCGCTTTAACCTCCGGATTTTTTAGCGCCTCACCCGAGAGATTCTTTAGGTACTTTCGAGCCGTCGCAAAGTCGAAATTCACGGCATATCGGCACGAATTGACGAGCACTCCAGCATCCATGTTCTCAATCCCTTTCTCTTTGAGAACTTCCAGTGCACCACAATAATCGTAACGCTCTATTAACTTTTTAACGACCTGTAGTGACTCGACCATAATGCCTCCTATTATTGATGGTTACTGATAAACGTCTCAATTTCTAACGAAGGGGCTTCAAATACTTTATCTTCTAAAATGATGCGATAGCTGTGGAGTAACTGGTTCGTATGGCCATCGATTTTTCGTCCGCCGTATTTATAGTCACCTATGATGGAATGGCCGATCAACTGCATGGACGCTCTGATTTGGTGGCTTCTACCTGTGAGTAGCTCGACTTCGACTAAGGTATAATCACCAAACGTCTTGAGCGGCTTGTATTTGGAATGGCAGTATTTCGCTTCATCGTCATCGCTTGAAACGATGCGTACTTTATTGGCCACCTCATCCTTAATCAGATACCCTTTAACTTCGCCCGCCTTCGTGAGTTTTCCGTGGACAATGCAAAGATAATACTTTTCAACTGCTCGGTCTCTCATCAGTGCATTAAACTTTTTTAACGCCTCATAGGTTTTCGCGAAGATGACCACACCGCTGGTGTTCTTATCTAGACGGTGCACAGGTGCGGGTCTAAATGTGTTGGTACATAAATCCTTTAAATAGAAATGCACCATGGTGGCGAGTGTGTTTTTATACTCCGATTTATCGGGATGTGTTAAAAGTCCCTTCGGTTTATTGAGCACCAGGAGCTCGTCATCTTCATAGACGATATCCAGCCCTAATTTTTCAGGTTTAACAGGCACAAAGGGCTTAATTATCGCCTCGATGGATTCTTCCGATAAGAAGATTTCTAAAACATCATTTTCCTGCAAAAAATATTGTTCATCGGTGATGCGTTTTCCATTGATTTTGAAAACCTTTTTGCGGATCAATTTATAGATATTGCTGCGGGTAGTGTCGTTGAAATACTTTAGCAAAAAACGGTCAAACCTCTGTTCAGATTCATTTTTGGTTATTTCAATTTTTCTCATCTACTCTCCTATCACCAACTGTGGGTGTATTCACTGTTTATTATTTTTATCAGCAATCACTCAGTAGCTAATCGTGAGGACAGCATACTGCTTAATGGATTTGTACCCGATTTTCTCATAAAGTCTTCTCGCATTTGAGTTGTTGTTCTTTACGAATAGAACTGCGCGTTTATCACGACTCACCAAACGACTCGTAAGCTCGCGCGAGACACGCTCTCCTAAACCGAGCTTCCTATACTTAGGCGACACATAAATCCCCGAAAGAATCCCCATCTTTTCAGTTTCATCCTCAATCAGTCCCTGAGCGACCATTTCCCTGTCTTTCACCACTAAAAGATAATTTTCTTCCTCTATCATGGCTTTAAACGTTTTAACGATGTCATTGATGGCTTTGCTTTGGCGACCAAAATGAGATTCCACATCGATGAAGAACTTGAGATCGCCTAGCAGCTCGTCAACTAGAGCATGCTTCCCAGAAATCAAATCAAAACCTTCCAGTGAATCGATAGGTGTAGGTCCACCTTCATAATACATGAGCGTTGATTTCGACTCGGTGATTTCACTGACCGCTCTGCAAATCAGTTTGTATACGCCATCGATCATCACCTGATTCGCTTTGATAAATTTAGGCTTATGGGCTTTAATGGATTTCAAAAAATCTAGACTCCCCAACACTTTAGGGCTCAAGGTATGAAATGCGAGGACACTTTTGTTTGAAAAATAAAAAAGACCCAATAGTTGATTATTTTCTATTGCGCCATAAAAGACGCCTTTGGCGTCTCCTGTAGCAAATAATTCTGCTGGTTTCATTAAATAGATGACATCATCATGAAATTGCTCTATATAATCCGAAATAATCGGTAAATGCTCATGGGTAAGTTTAATTAGCATGATCCACCTCTATGAAAATTGTAACACGAAAGTAATCAATTTGGAAAGAACAATGCTTTATGAATCCCTGAAATTATGCTATTCTATACTAAATGGAAGCATTCTGAAAGGATAAGTCATGTTCGAAAAAATAAAGGATTTCCTCTACGATATCAGCGATATTTTCGTTTCACTGCTCATTATCGGCGTTATTTTTTTCGCCGTTTCATGGAAAATTTCTGACACGTTAAGCGTCGATATAAATGCACCACAAACCACTAGTGAAGCAAGCGCTACAACCGAAGGCCAAATCGTCGTCACGCCTGTTGACTCCACAGAAGCAACCAGTGCAGGAGAAGCGGGTACTACTGAAGCGACTGCAACCACAGAGGCATCCACTGAAGCCACAACCGAAGCCCCTACTGAAGCGCCTACTCAGGCAGCTACCACACCTGGCGCTCTCGAAACCTTTGTAGTGGGAGATGGTGAGCTTGGCTATACGATCGGTAAAAACCTCGAATCCCAAGGCTTCATCGCCGACCGGGACGAATTTGTCAAAAGGTTAATCGAAATGGGCTATGACAGCAAACTTCGAGCAGGTACTTATAAAGTCAGCAAGACCGATTCACTCGAGACCATCATCAAGGTATTAGCCGGTGAAGGACGATAAATTTCATTTGTGTATAAAATAAAACGGACGCATTCAGTCATGAACTGAACCGTCCGTTTTTTAGTTTATTCAAGCACACCTTCTGTTAAAAGGTCGAACTCTTCTTCTGTCAATTCCCGATACTGCCCCAAGGCAATGCTAGGATCAAGTTCCAAAGCATTCATTTTAATCCTTTTAAGATAGACCACGCGTTTTCCTGCCGATTCGAACATCCGCTTCACCTGATGGAATTTTCCCTCATGGATGGTCAATACCACCTCGGTGGTATTACCGGTCTGTATACCGATTTCTAGCTCTGCCGGCTTACATAGATAACCGTCATCCAGTGTGATTCCCTTTGAAAAAGCCGCGATATCTTTATCTGTGACACGACCTTCCACTTTAGCAAAGTATGTCTTCGGGACATGCTTTTTAGGTGCGAGCAAGTTATGAGTGAGTTCACCGTCGTTTGTGATGATTAACAGTCCCTCTGTATCGATATCCAGTCGACCCACTGGAAATAGTTCATAGTGTTTATACTCCTCACCAATTAAGTCGATTACCGTTTTATGGTGGTTATCCTCTGTCGCCGAAATCACTCCCTGAGGTTTGTTCATAATGAGATAAAGAAACTTCTTATAGATGACGGGTTCTCCTCTATACGTGACCAAATCCTTTTCCGCATCGATTTTATCTTTTCCGGAACGCACCACCGTTCCATTTACTTTCACTTGACCAAAACGCAGTGCGTCCTTCATTTCACTGCGGGATCCTTTTCCCATGTTTGAAAGGAGCTTGTCCAATCTGATTTTCTCACCCATGGCTTCCTCCTACATCATCCGCCAAGAAACTGGCAATAAATTCTTTACGGTTCCATTTGATATTTTAGCAAATCCGAGTGGATAATCTTCTACGCAAACCAGGTGCAATCCCTCGGTAAGGCTATCCACAAAAATCGTTTCGCCTTTTAAATACTTCATGACCTCCACACTTTCAGGTGATAGCCTGAGGAGCGGTTGAAACGCTTCAGCCTTTAATGCCAGAGCCAGTGCTTGGCTCGGCGAAAACCGCCCTTTGCTGATTTCACCGATTAAAAGCCCTTCCCGTACGACATTCAAACCTCGTGTCGGAAGCTTTAATTCTGGCCTTAAAAAGACGCGTTCGCCTTCTACATCAAAATGGCCCTCCATAGGGCATTTTAAGTGCTTCACGAAAAATTCTCTGACTGGTTCTGGAGGCAACTGTGGCTCATACGATGGAAGTGTTACTGAATCGGGAGAAGTTCTCATAAGTCCACCGATAAAGTGCCCTTCACCTTCGTTTTTATGCGGCCAAATATGCGCCATATGCGGCGTGTCAGGTGCTTTTGGTCCGATACTATTAAGCGCGATTGCGCGTGGCGTAAAACCATCAAAATTGCTCAGCATATGCTTAATTTGTTCTTCATTTTCTTCTGGTGCAAATGTGCAGGTCGAGTATATGATTTTAGCATCTGCCGCTACAAGTTCTGGTAGCGCGTCGATAATGGTACGCTGAAGTTCACTACACGCCCTCGGCCCATAGGTTTCCCAAGCTTTAACCGCTTTTGGATCTTTTCGAAACATGCCTTCACCCGAGCATGGGGCATCCACGAGAATACTCGTAAAGACATGGCCCATGGCCTTAGCGATTTTGTCAGGCGCGTTATTAAGCACGATTACATTCCGTAGGCCAAACTTCTCGACATTTCGTAAGATGGCCTTCACACGGGTTTCATTGATATCATTCGTCACCAACAGCCCCTTATCTTCGATAAAGGTCGCTATCTGCATAGATTTCCCACCAGGAGCGGCACATAAATCGAGACAAATCTCACCGGGAGATGGCCTTAAGGCATTTACCGGCGACATGGCGGACGGTTCCTGAACATAGTATAGTCCTGCGTAAAAATAGGGGTGTTTGGTTACTGGATCCTCAGGGTTATAGTAAAACCCATCGGTGGTCCACGGAACGGGTCTTAACAAATAGGGAAACTTTTCTAAAAAAGTGGCCACGTCAATCTTAAGCGTGTTCACCTTTAAACTGACATAATGTTCTTCATCGTAAGTGGCGGCAAACGCGTCATATTCATCGCCTAATGTCGCACGCATACGCTCTTCAAAAGCTTTCGGTAATTTCACGGGTCGCTCCTAGTCCCTGCGGGATAATTTACAAACTATTTTCAACTAATCACTGGCAAATTCAGATGACATGATTTATAATATCATATATAGCAGGAGATTGTTAATAGGTTCAAACGCGTTTTGCACTTAATCCATAAAAGATAAAGGAGTGATTCGAGTGCCATTAGTAAATACCAAAGAAATGTTTAAAAAAGCCGCAGAAGGCGGCTACGCTGTAGGCGCATTCAATGTTAACAACATGGAAATTATCCAAGGAATCGTTAAAGCAGCAGCAGAAACTAAATCACCAATTATTCTTCAAGTTTCAGCAGGCGCTAGAAAATATGCTAGCCCAGTCTACCTCAAAAAATTAGTAGAAGCTGCCTTGATTGAGCACCCTGAGTTAGAAATCGCATTACACCTCGACCACGGTGAGGATTTCGAAATTTGTAAACAATGTATCGACGATGGCTTTACTTCAGTAATGATCGATGGTTCACACCATTCATACGAAGAAAACATCGCCCTTACTAAACAAGTGGTTGAATACGCTCACGCAAGAGGCGTCACAGTTGAAGCTGAGCTCGGCAGACTTGCTGGTATCGAAGATGCCGTTAACGTTTCTGCTGAAGATGCGACTTACACTGACCCAGATCAAGCAGTTGACTTTGTAACGAGAACAGGCTGTGATTCACTTGCTATCGCTATCGGTACTAGCCACGGCGCTTACAAGTTCGCAGCGGATTCAGATCCAAAGCTCGATATCGCACGTCTCAAAAGAATCTCTGAATTGTTACCTGGTTACCCACTCGTACTTCACGGCGCATCTTCAGTTATTCCTGAATATGTTGAAATGTGTAACGAGTACGGCGGTAAACTCGTCGATGCGAAAGGATGCCCTGAAGATCAATTAAGAGAATCAGCAAAATACGGCATCTGCAAAATCAACATCGACTCGGATTTAAGACTTGCACTTACAGGTACTATCCGTAAGCAGTTCGCATTAGATCCAGCAAACTTTGACCCAAGAAAATATTTGGCTCCTGCTAGAGAAGCTATCTACGGCATGGTTAAACACAAAATCGTTAACGTGCTTGGTAGCAACCAAAAATAAAAATAAAAAATGCTGATAAAGTGACCTTTTCATAAAGGTCATTTTATTTTTTTGTCTTAAGTTGGGTCGTTTTCATGGAGACAGTACTTGCTCACTTGGGTCCTCGGCAAGCCTGCGGCTTGGTCCTCGGCAAGCCTGCGGCTTGGTCCTCGGCAAGCCTGCGGAATCGTTCGCTACCGTACGTCTCCATGCAAACGGCCACATCAAATTAAAACAAAAAATGAATGAAAAAAAGACGCTCACATGAGCGCCTTTATTTATCAATTAGTTTTTAATCGGTTCTGGATACTCCACCCCAAAGGTTTCCACTGTGATGGTTTTGATTCTCTGATCGACCACTGGTTTGTCGCCGTAGCCTGTCTTCGTTTCAGCGATTTCATCGACGACATCTTGACCTTCGATTACCTTACCGAATGCAGCATACTGTCCATCGAGATGTGGTGAATTTTTATGCATGATAAAGAACTGGCTGCCTGCAGAGTTCGGGTTTTGAGCTCTCGCCATGGAGATGACACCCGCCGTGTGCTTCAGGTTGTTTTGGAAGCCATTGATCAAAAACTCGCCCTTGATGCCGTAGCCTGGACCACCCATACCCGTTCCATCTGGGCAACCGCCTTGAATCATGAAGCCCTTGATGACACGGTGGAATATAAGGCCATCATAATAGCCCTTCTTCACTAAGCTGATGAAGTTGTTGACGGTATTCGGCGCTATTTCAGGATAGAGCTCTAAAGTAATCAATTTGCCGCTTTCAAGCGTTATTGTTAATTGTGGGTTTTGTGACATATCCGTTCTCCTTTTTCTTATGAATTATTCTGCGGAAGCATTTTGGCGTTCCACGACAATATCAAGTTCATTTGCTGCGAACAAAGCATTGATCACATCCCAAACAACGTACTTTCCATCGCGCGTTTGAGATGAAACAGGGATAATCACCCCGTCATCTGGCATTTGAAGTTCCTTTTTAATGACCTTCAGCTGCTGAGCCACTTGGTTTTTACTGAGCTTATCAGACTTCGTCGCGATGACGATGCCATTAAAGCCACAAGCTCTAATCCACGCGTACATTTCTTTGTCTTCACCGGTTGGGGTATGCCTTATATCGATAAGCTGAAACACCTCCAGTAAATTGTCACGCGTGTTTAAGTACGTGTCGATGATGTTACCCCAATTCGCCTTTTGTGCCTTAGAGACCTTAGCAAAACCATATCCAGGTAAATCGACAAATCGAAATAGACCATCGATATCATAAAAGTTAACCAGCTGTGTCTTCCCCGGAGTCGAGCTGGTTTTCGCCAGCCCTTTTCGGTTGAGCAACATGTTGATAAGGGAAGACTTACCTACGTTGGATCTGCCGGCAAACGCCAGCTCTGGTAAAGCATCTGGTGGATATTGCGTCTTCGCAACCGCACTGATTACGAATTGGCTATTCTTAATTTTCATCTTTTAGTTCCTCTCTCACCAGCGCATGCTCTAGCACTTCATCCATCGTTCTGACTGGAATGAACTCGATTTCTTTTTTTATGGACTCTGGAATGTCCTCTAAATCCTTTAGGTTATCAAATGGGAATAAGATTTTCTTAATACCGGCTCTTCTAGCGGCTAAGGATTTTTCTTTAAACCCACCGATGGCAAGCACACGACCACGAAGTGTAATCTCACCCGTCATGGCCACAAAACGGTTCACCGGTATCTGCGATAAAGCGGAAATCATGGCAGTTGCCATCGTTATACCCGCTGAAGGACCATCTTTAGGGATTGCACCTTCTGGAATATGCACGTGTAAATCGAGGCTTTCATGGAAATTCTCTTCGATGCCATATTGCTGTGCCACTGTTCGGATATAGGAAAGCCCTGCTTGAGCCGATTCCTTCATGACATCCCCGAGCTGGCCTGTAAGCTGAAGCTTGCCTTTTCCCTTCATCGTGTTGACTTCGATAGAAAGCGTATCGCCTCCAACCGCAGTCCATGCTAAACCTGTTACGATCCCCACCTGATTCTCATCTGCGATGAGATCATAGTGATATTTGGATTTACCGAGGTACTTATCGAGGTTCTTATCCGTCACACGTACTGATTTCACTTCACTTTTAACGATTCTTACCGCAGCCTTTCGACATAGATCGGCTATCTTTCTTTCGAGCTCACGAACACCTGATTCTCTCGTATACTTACGGATAATTTCATTAAGACCTTCATCCGAGATGGAGAGGTTCGATTTCGATAACCCGTGCTCTTCCATCTTCTTCGGCACGAGGTATTTCTTAGCGATGTTCAGCTTTTCAAATTCAGTATAACCAGACACCTGAATCACTTCCATACGGTCGAGTAACGGCCTAGGAATAGTGGTCAACGAGTTCGCAGTCGTAACGAACATCACCTTCGATAAATCGAAAGGCACTTCCAAATAGTGATCAGTGAACTCTTTGTTCTGCTCAGGGTCTAATACTTCAAGTAACGCTGAAGCTGGATCTCCTCTAAAATCACTGGATAATTTATCGATTTCATCGAATAAAAATACAGGGTTTTTCGTGCCCGCTTCTTTGATACCGTTGATGATTCTTCCTGGTATGGCGCCAATGTAAGTGCGTCTATGTCCTCTAATCTCAGCCTCATCTCTTACGCCGCCCAGCGACATTCTCACGAACTCTCTATTAAGTGATCGAGCAATCGACTTGGCGATCGAGGTTTTACCAACGCCAGGAGGGCCTACGAGACAGATGATCGGACCTTTCATGCTTTGTGTCAGATCGCGCACGGCCAAGTACTCCACCACGCGCTCTTTAACCGATTCAAGACCAAAATGGTCCTCATCGAGTATAGACTGCGCCTTTACCAAATCGATTTCGTCTTTGGTTTCCTTGCGCCATGGTAAATCTAAAATCCAATTGACGTAGCTTCTAATGACGCCACTTTCTGCCGACGATGGCGATAATCTGGAGTAACGATCAATCTCTGTTGACACTTTTTTATCGATTTTCTTCGACAATTTCAGCTTTTTAAGCTTATGTCTCATCTCTTCGATTTCGTCTTCTTGAGCATCTTCTTCGCCTAATTCATCACGAATGGCTTTAATTTGCTCTCTTAGGTAGTACTCTTTTTGAGATTTGTTGATTTGATTTTTTACTTTATCGTTGATGTTCTTTTCGACTTCGAGAATTTCCACTTCCGTTAAAAGCAGCTTATAAAGTGCTTCAAGGCGCTTCTTCACATCGATAGCGTTGATCAGCTCTTGCTTTTGCTCTGTTTTGAGCGTGAGCTGCGCTGCGATGGTATCCGCTAAACGACCAGGTTCATCGATGGCCGTCACTGACAAGATCACATCCGCACTGACGCGATTAGTGGTGGCGATGTACTTTTCAAAAGCAGCGATACAGCTTCTCATGAGCGCACGTGTTTCTTTATCGATTTCAACTGCATCCACATAAGCGGTTACATCCACTCTGAAATACGGGTTCTCATCGACGATGGTGATGACCTCGGCACGCTCAATTCCTTCCACCAGTACCCGAATAGCATCTCCAGGCAGTTTGAGCATTTGTTTGATTTTACAAATGGTACCCACTTTATAAAAATCAGTGGATTCTGGCGAATCGTTGTCTATATCAAATTGCGTGGTTAAAAAGATGCGTTGATCCTTTGCCATGGCAGCCTCTAAAGCCTTGATCGACTTCTTTCTGCCTACGTCGAAATGCAAAACCATATAAGGAAAAATGGATAAGCCTCTCAGCGGTATCAAAGGAATGTTTATGATTTTACCTTCATTTTCCATGGGATCACCTCATTTAATCTATTTTAAATTGTTAACTACTTACTTTAACTAAAAAACGAGCTTTCGCTCGTTTTAGGATACACTTTCTTTACCCTTTGGCAATCCCTTTTTGGCGCTTTCTTTCTTAGCGTCAATAAGCACCAGGGTCGGCAACTGATGGTTACGGATGGTCTCTTTCGTCACGATGCACTTTTTAATGTCATCACGCGAAGGAATTTCATACATAATTTCCATCATAATGCTTTCAAGAATAGATCTTAAACCTCGAGCACCGGTTTTTCTTTCTATCGCCATTTTAGCAACTTCCACCAAGGCGTCCTCTTCGAATTCAAGTTCTACATCATCAAGCTTCAGCATCTTTTGATATTGCTTGATAATGGCGTTTTTAGGTTCTTTTAAGATGCGGACCAAAGCCTCTTGATCGAGCTCGTGTAATGAAACGACGATGGGCACGCGGCCAACAAACTCTGGAATCAACCCGTACTTCAGCAAGTCTTTTGGTTCGATTTTATCAAAGAGCTCGCCTAAAGGAATATTCTTTTTGCTTTGAATCGACGCGCCAAATCCTAATGCTTTTTCGCCGATTCTCGAATTGATAATCGATTCCATCCCGTCAAAAGCACCACCACAGATAAATAGAATGTTAGTGGTATCCACTTGTAGGAACTCTTGATGTGGGTGTTTTCGCCCACCTTGAGGTGGCACGTTAGCGACAGTGCCCTCAATAATTTTTAACAGCGCTTGTTGTACACCTTCTCCTGAAACATCTCTCGTAATCGATGGGTTTTCAGACTTTCTCGTAATCTTATCAATCTCATCGATATAGATTATACCCTTTTGTGCACGCTCTATATCATAATCTGCTGCTTGAACCAGCTTCAAAATGATATTTTCAACGTCTTCACCGACATAACCCGCTTCAGTCAAAGCAGTTGCATCCGCAATTGCAAAAGGCACATCCAATATCTTCGCTAATGTTTGAGCCAATAGTGTTTTACCTGAACCAGTGGGTCCAATCAGCAAGATATTGCTCTTTTGAAGCTCCACTTCATCTTCATCAATGGTGTTTTGAATACGCTTATAATGATTATACATGGCCACCGAAAGCGTCTTCTTCGCTTTTTCTTGGCCAATCACGTAAGCATCGAGAATTTCTTTTATTTCAGCCGGCTTCGGTAAGGATTCCAACGACCACTCGTTACTGTCGTCCTTTTTATAGATTGAGAGCTCTTCTTCAAGTATCTCATTGCATAATTCAATGCACTCGTCACAGATATAGACATTAGGACCTGCAATCAGTCTCTTGACTTGTTCTTGGCTCTTACCGCAAAAGGAGCACTTTAAAGTTGGTTTATCCATGCGTTACCTCTTTCTTGTTCTTTATCGCTTGACAAATACTTTGTCAATCAAGCCATATTCAACGGCTTCTTGTGCTGTCATGAAGAAATCTCGATCGGTATCTTTCTCGACTTGCTCATAAGGCTTACCCGTCTTTTCACTTAAAATCGTATTCAAATCTTTTCGCATCTTTAAAATACGGTCAGCTTGAATCTTAATATCTGATGCTTGACCACGTGCACCGCCCAGTGGTTGGTGAATCATGACCTCTGCATTTGGAAGCGCATAACGTTTCCCCTTTGTTCCAGCAGCAAGCAGGAATGCGCCCATACTTGCTGCCATACCGACACAAATCGTCGATACATCCGGTTTAATATATTCCATCGTGTCGAAAATGGCCATCCCAGCAGTAATGGAACCACCTGGACTATTAATGTACACGTTGATGTCCTTGTCTGGATTCTCCGCTTCTAAAAACAACAACTGTGCCACCACTAAATTTGCGGTATAATCATCGATTTCGCCACTGATAAAAATGATGCGATCCTTTAAAAGTCTCGAGTAAATATCATAGGAACGCTCTCCTTTACTCGTTTGTTCGATGACATAAGGGATATAATTTGCCATTTCAACACCTCCAACTAGATGAATTTTGCGTTTTCCACGAGGAAGTCTACTGTTTTTCTAGACTTGAGGTTTGACTTCAAGTATTCATAGTTATCTCGTTCAAACAACTTCTTAATTTCTGCTTTATCTCTCTTTTGCATTTCTGCGATTTTATCAAGCTCTGCTTCCACGTCCTCTTCAGACACTTCAATGTTTTCTTGAATCATGACTTTTTCGATGACCATGCTCGTCTTAACACGCGTTAAAGCATCTGTCTTCATTTGCTCACGCAGGCTTTCAAGGCTACCACCGGTGAACTGGACGTATTGGTCAAGGCTTAATCCTTGATATTTTAATTGTTGATCGAATTCTCTCATCATGCCATCGATTTCTGCTTCTACCATTTTGGCTGGAATTTCAACTGTGATCAGATCCGCCACTTTATCGATAACTTTATCTCTTTGTGCCGCTTTAGCACTATCAGCTGCAGAAACCTGAAGCTCTGATTTGATATTTGCTTTATAAGCTTCCAAAGTATCAAACTCAGAAACGTCTTTAGCGAACTCATCATCAAGCGCTGGCAATTCTTTGAACTTGATGTCATTGATCGTTACATGGAACACGGCTTCTTTACCAGCAAGCTCTTCAGAGTGGTAAACTTCTGGGAAGGTTACATTTACATCCACATGGTCGCCTACATTTGCACCGATTAACTGGTCTTCAAAGCCTGGGATAAATCTTCCAGATCCGATGACGAGCTCTTGGTTATCTGCAGTACCACCCTCAAATTGATGATCGCCTACGAAACCTTTATAGTTCATGACGACTGTGTCATCCTTTTGAACAGGTCTTGTTACAGACACGAGTCTAGCATTCATGTTTCTTGTTTTCTCGATTTCAGCATCCACCATCTCATCTGTTACTTCTGCATGGATGGTTTCTACCTCGATGCCTTTATAGCCTTCAAGTGTAAACTCAGGAGCAACAGTCACCACAGCGGTAAACACCATGTCAGCACCTTTCGCTACTTCTTCGATGTCGATGTCAGGGCGTGCTACAGGCTCGATTGATAATGCGTCGAGAGCCTTCTCATAATAGACCGGTAATAATTCATTAACGGCATCTTCAAAGAATACGCCTTCGCCATATTGCTTCTCGATTAAAGCTTTAGGAGCCTTGCCTTTTCTAAATCCTGGCAAATTGAATTTACCTTTGTTTTTGTTGTAAGCAGACATCACTGCCTTTTCGAAATCCTGTGCTGGAACTGTGACTTTTATGGTCACTTCGCTATTTTCTTTTTTTAAAATCTCGTAGCTCATTAAATTGCCTCCCGAATGATATATCATTAAGTTTGCTTCGTCTTACGAAGCCAAAAAATAACACCTTTAACCTATTTATCGTACCGTATTTGATGAAAAAAGTAAAGTTCTACAGACAAAATCACTATAATTATACCTGATTCCATGCCCTGAACAAGGGTTTATTGCAAATTTAACCCTCTTGTTATATATTATTCATAAATCATTCACATCCAAACACCCTTTAGGAGCAAAAATGCGTCAAAAACCATTAACTTCTTCACAAAAAAGTGCCTCAATGCACCATCTAGGGCCTGCGTTGACCTTGGCCATCCCGGGCAGTGGAAAAACCACGCTTCTTCTACATCGTCTAATCGAGCTCGTGGAAACCTATGGTGTCCATCCAGAGTCAATCCTAACATTGACCTTCTCAAAGGCATCCGCTGATGACATGAGCGCACGGTATGAAGAGCGCTTTAGCCACTTGGGTTACCGATTCAGCTTCATGACCATCCATAAGTTCGCCTTTAATATCTTCAAGCGGTACCTTGCGCATCAGGGCAAAGAAATGAAACTGCTTGAAGATGGGTTAGAAAAATTTAAAATACTCAGTGAGATTTATAGAAAACACCATCATGACACGCTTTCAGATGACGATTTTGAAACGCTATCCAACCATATCGGTTTGATCTACAACCTAAGGCTGAGTCGGCAGGACCCACGCGCCGAGCAGTTCCAGTGGAAGGACACCTTTGAAATGGCTGAAGCCTTTCATGAATACAAAAGGGCGCATCACCTTTTCGACTTCGACGACATGCTCGTCAGCGCCATAAAAATCCTCGAAAAGTCACCTAACTTGCTGGAACAGGTCCGGCGTAAATATCGCTTCATCCAAGTGGATGAAGCTCAGGATACGTCTAAGCTTCAGTTTGAGCTAATCGAGTTGCTGCTGGGGGAAGAAAAAAACCTGTTTCTCGTCGCGGATGACGATCAATCCATTTATGGGTTCAGGGGGGCATTCCCCCAGTACTTACTGGACTTCCCCGACCGGTTTAAATCCGCTAAGGTCTATTATTTGGATGAGAATTTTCGTTCTGATGCGAATATCGTATCCACAGCAGCTGCGATCATCACGGCCAATACCAACCGTTTTAGCAAAGTGATGAACGCCTATCATCCTGCCGAAGTGCGCCCAAGTGTTCACGTGTTCGACGATTTGAGCGCCAGAAACCAGTACCTCATCAGCGAAAAAAGCCAAATAGAAGGTAACTTGGCCATTCTTTATCGTAATAAAATCTCAGCACTGAGCGTGATCGATGCACTCGAACGGAACGGGCATCCATTTCAAATTAAGGATGCACCCATCAGAGAGTTTTCACACTGGATTATTCAGGACTTGATCGCCTTTATGACGCTGGCCATGATTCCGCAAGATTTGGAGAGTTTTTTACGGATTGCGTTTAAAACAAACGGCTATATCTCCAGGGAAATGGTTAACCATGTAAAGCAGCATCACCGCGGGCGAAGCGTGTTTTCAGTTTTGGTGGAGATTCCATTTTTAGAGGATTATCAAACGCGCACACAAGAGCGAATTCAGGCGCAGTTCGATGCACTCGCCCGCCTTAGACCTTACGATGCCATCCACTATATCGAAACGGAGCTCGGTTATCTGGATTACCTAAAAAACAACCTGCAGCGCCTGGGCATAACGCTTAACCACGCGCGGACGCGCCTAGACACGTTCAAGTCTATCGCAAAACCCCTAAAGTCAGGCTTCGAGTTCATGAACCGCATCGAGCAACTTAAGCAAACGCTGAAAGAGAATCAGTTCAATAGCAATGAAAAAATCGTCTTATCGACGATTCATGGGTCAAAGGGTTTAGAATTTGATCAAGTGTTTTTAATCGATGTGAATCCGCAGATATTTCCTGGTTTTAAAGCCACCGAGGGCGATGCACTCGAGGAAGAGCGCCGACTGTTTTATGTGGCGCTGACGCGCGCCAAAAAAGTTCTCGAGGTGCTCCACGTAGATTTTATCGGCGGAAGCTACAACCCACCCTCAAAATTCGTCGAGGAATTCTTGGCGCAGCCTTTCGCTGATCACCTGTTTAACAACGCCACTGGAAAATCCACGACCGGCTAAAAAGCTCGTCAATTTTTGATAAACGCTCATTTTATATTTATAATCAGTGTTAAGGCGGTCCCACTCGATGGTGGTGGCCGCTATTTTTTTCTCCAGTACAGCCTTCGCCATTTGATAGGGATCGTGCAAGTCCTCTTCTTCCTCAAGGCCAAAGTATGCCGTTTCGATGGTTTTAGCATCGATGCCCTTTCTGACTAGCTCCATCTTGATGCGATAGTCCCCATATTTTGAGCGTCTCCCCCTAATATAGGCAGAAGCAAATGCAACATCATCCACAACCCCCGCTTCTTTAAGCCGTTCGATGATCGCTTCGACCACATGAGGTTCATACCCCTTTGAAAGGAGCTTTTCGACGAGCCCATTTTCACTTCTCATTTGCAAGGACAATAAATAAAGGGCATATTCCAGCCCTTTGTCTTCCATTGATTTCATAGTAATTCCCTTTCAAATTCTTCAAACACCTTATTTCATTACAGCCCTCTCTTACTGCCCTTGTCCTCGATGGTGATTTCCACATAGTCTAGCTCGATGACATTTCCAGAACCCGAACCATAAGCATGCATGAGCACACGTACGGCACTTTTATCGAGCCTGTAGCTGTAAAGCTTATACTCTTTATCACCCAGTTTGTAGGTCATCTGGTTGGAACGCATGTCGAATATAAGCGTCTCCTCTACCCACTCATCATAGATGGGGGTTATCAAGGTGTAGTTGTCATTATATTCCCAGTCAGCCGCTAAAAAACGGATGACATCTCTTCCAGGTCTCACGCTGGTAGACATGAGGTCATACGAATACTCCACGAGCACGATTCCGTCACCCATGGCTGTAAACCAAGAACCATCGCTTTTTTCTGGAACCAGTTCGAGGTCTGTGGTTTGATATAACGCCAGGCCACCTTCAAACGTCCCCGTTCCGTGACTGATTTTCACACGCCTTTTAATGGTTAAAACATCCTTGCTTTGGAGCTCCAGTGGCTTACTGAGCATATAGGGCATGATGCCTGTGACGTCCGCCGAAAGCTTAAGCGTCCCGCCTTCAAGCTTCACGGTGTCATATGCGCGCGAAAAATTCTCCCATTCGCTGACGAGCCAAAAGTCCTTATCCATCTCGTCAAAATCAAATCGATAGGTCACGATATCCTGAGGCACTCTTTCATGAACGAAAATGTTGTAATATAAAAATCCTGCAACGACGAGTAGTAAAATGACAAATGCCTTCCTCATAGGTTCCTTCCTTTACGATGAAATGGTTGACGATTGATCCTTTGACTCATCAAAATCCTTTAGGCCGATTATGAATTTGTATTTCGGCTGAATTTTTTCAAACCTTAGCTCAAACACAAACTGGATGACATCCACCGATTGCCAGGTGATGTTGATTTCCTTCACCCAAGTGGCCAGCTTGATTTCCATGAGCCTTTCATAGAGCACATGCTTTAGACGCGCCAAATCAACGAAGCCCTTTGGCGTTTTCCTGAGATATGCAAATGTCGCTAGGAGAATCGTCTGCCTAACCCGTTTGAAAATCAAAAATTGTCTGAAGCTTTTAACCGTTTCCACCATCATAAAGATGAAGAAGGTTGCCAGACCCGCAACGATAATATTTGAAAACATGCTCGATAACATACAGTACTCCTGTTCATTCCTATATATAGGTTATCGGAAATGGCTGTGGTTTACTTTAGCTTTCCTTGAACGATCTCTCTTAACGTGTCGATTTCATTTGCGTCCAGCTCGCGCCATTCACCTTTCCTTAAAGCGCCTAGTGTAATATTTAATACCCTAATTCGCCTTAGATTAACCACCTCATAGCCTAAAGCCTCACACATCCTACGAATTTGTCGGTTAAGCCCCTGGGTCAATATAATCCTAAAAGTCCTCTCATCCACTTGAGTGACCTCGCATGGTCGCGTCACAGTATCCAATATGGCGACACCACTGGACATCTTGCTGATAAACGCGCGGGAAATGGACTTGTTTACGGTTACGACGTATTCTTTCTCATGAAAGTTCCGCGCCTTCAGAATCCCGTTTGATAATTCCCCATCATTGGTCATTAGCAAAAGCCCCTCTGAATTTTTATCCAGTCTGCCTACGGGAAAAAGGCGTGTGGGGTAATTTACGAAGTCCACGACATTGTCCTTCACTTCTGGACTACTGGTACATTCAATTCCCACAGGCTTAAAGAGCGCGATCACTACCTTTCGTTGGCCGTTTTGAACGACTTTACCGTTATAGACCACTTCGTCATTTTCAGAAACCTGGGTTCCTAAAACGGCGACAGCTTTATTGACATAAACGGCCCCTGCCTCTATCTGCCTGTCGGCTTCCCTTCTCGAGCAAACGCCTGCGTCGCTGAGAAATTTGTTCAGTCTCATAATAAGGCTCCTAAGTTTTTAAGGGCAATGGATACGGTACCATCTGGGTGATTGATGATTTCCAGATTTTCCTCTCTGGAAACATATTCAAACGGCAAGATGATCTCCACGCCACTGGCTGTTTTTATTTTTTGGGTACGCTTTAGCTTTTTGCTCTGATTTTCATTAATTTCGATCGCTTCAAGCGCAAGCCCCTTCTCCTCTAATGCTTTTTCGTAGGCCTCCTGTACGGGTGCGGAATCGAAGCACTGTTTGACGAAGGTGTTCACGTCCAGCGCACCGCGCTCATCCAAATGGGACGTGATGAGGTGCTTCACCCCAGCCACTTTCACCATGGACTGATCCTCATACTTTTCGATGACCTTCTCTGCGGTTTTAGCCACGAGGTCGATTTTTCGCTTTTCTGTCAATGTAAACCCCGAAACGCCGAGCACATGCTCAGCGATGTATTTGCTTTTTCCACCATCCACTGTCACCATCTTGTCTTTGACGAGTACGCGACCGCCTGAAAGGTCGAATAAAATGGCCTCTTCAACCTTTTGGGATTTATAAGGCAGCGTCGTCACCTGCCTTACGATTTTATTGATGATCAATTGATCCTCAACCGCCACTGCGTGGGCAAAGCTGGTTCTAAAATTAAGCTTCAAAAAACCGATATAGCTTCGGCCTTCACGTTCAAATTTCAGACACATCAAATCGCACGGTTTAATTTCCTCCGTCTTTTGCATCACCTCGAAGAAGGCGTCAGCCATTTGCAAGGTGATTTCTTTAAAGTCAGCCGAAAGGTCCGTAAAGCGTGTCACTTGATGATGGTCGAGTTTAACGATATCCAGGTGCTCAAAAAAGCCCTCGATATGCTTTTGGGCGTACTCCTCTATGTCAACGTCTAAAATCATGGGGCGTTCCGATAATAATTTCACATCACTTACCGCATCCAGTACGTGTAAGTAAGCTTCTTGAATTTGCATGTTTCGTCTCCTCGGGTTGTAGTTTTCTCTCTCATAAGAATAGCTTAGGGACATGAAGTTTGCAAGCAAAACGAGACGCCTTTGGTAAGAACGTCTCGTACATAATCATCAACCCACTTTAAAACGGTTTGTTTCCGATTCCAGAATGGTTGCCATGTTTTTAAGTTCAGAAATGCTAGCGGCAATCTCTTCAAATGTCGCCACTTGATTTTCAATATTGGAGCCGATGCGCTCGGAAGAGGCCACATTGCCTTGCATAATATCGGATAGCTCATCGATGGCCTTGGCCATTTCTTCAGAAATTTGGGATTGCTGCCCAGCGCCTTGGCTGATATTCGTGATTTTTAAGTTGATGCCTTCGATTAGTGTCAGAATCTGATTGAAGTTACCATGGGTTTCATGGGCTTCCTTAACGCTGCGTTCTACTAACAGGCGCTCTTTGCTCATGGTCTGACCTGCACCGTGAATATCATTTGAAATCTGCTCGATGATTCCGTTGATTTGGAATGCGGAGGTTTTACTTTGCTCTGCAAGCTTTCGCACCTCTTCAGCCACCACGGAGAACCCTCTACCATGTTCGCCAGCACGTGCCGCTTCTATCGAAGCGTTTAATGCTAAAAGTGAGGTTTGATCGGCAATTGCATTAATCAAGTTTACGATGCCCACGATTTCATCCGACGATTGCTTGAGCGTTTCAATGACTTGATACATGCTCTCGGAGCTTAACTTAACCTGTTCCACGCTTTCAACCACGCGGTTGAGCTTATCGACGCCCTGTTTTGATGCACGTAGGACTTCGTTTGAATCGCCCACGACGAGGTCAGCTTCCTTAGAAATCATTTGAGCACTACTGGACAGTTCTTGGATACTCGCAGTGGTTTGTTCCACGACGCTAGCGTTATTTTGAAGGCCGTCGATCATGGATTGAACCTCAACATTGATTTGTTCGATACTGTCATTGGCTTGTTCGATAGCATCGTGGATTTCATCAGTATAATTGGTGAGTGAGCCTGCACTGGTTTTAACCTGTGCTACTACGTCTCTTATTTTAGAGGCAAACTGATTAAACAAGCCTGCCATTGTCCCCATTTCTTCACGTGTTTGAATTTCTAGACGTTTGGTAAGGTCGCCCTCGCCCTCTGAGATATCCTTTAGCATATGGTTGACGTTGTTAATCGGTTTTGAGATCAGCGTCGCCAGTATAAATGCAAAGCCTAGCATCGCGATGATGATGGCGCCGACGATCAGCAACAAACTACCGATCAATTTACCGATTTCGTCGTTCAGGTCATCTTTAACCGCTTGATTAAACTCGGTAGATAACGCTTCAACCTGTTGACTTGATGCCGAGATCGCACCAAAATACCCTTCTGTCGCGCTTCTTCCAATTTCGTCGTCGAGTGCAACCAACTCAGCAAATGCCGCCACATAGCCATCAGAAATGGCTTTATAGTCCGCTTTATACGAATCGGTAAAATCACCAAGCATGACTTGCGTATTGGGGTAACCCAATTGGTCCTTTATCTGATCTAGATATTTAGGGGCTTGTGTGTATAGATAATTGACATGTGCAATATCAAGGTTTGCGATGGCTTTATCGAGGTTGCTGTCCTGAGGCATAGCAGCTAGCTTTGTCTTTAACTGTCTTTTGATGGTATCGATTTTTCCTACGACACCAAACGCGTCGTATCCTCGTTTTTGGACGCTTGCGTGCATGCTATGAAACTGTGTTTTATAATTGTTAAGCTCAGCTTCAAGTGCTGATAGCTGAGACATCAATCCTTGATTCGATTTAATGAAATCAGCTGATTTTAGAGTCTCTAAATTTGCGATTGCCGATTCATAAAAATCAGAGAAGGCCAAGGTGCGTTCGGTTTGTGCCAGCTCACCTTCAGGGAGCTTAGAGGCCTCTTTAAAAAAAGCCTCGTTTGTTCGATCAATCAAGAAGAAGTCGCGTTGTGTCGCATTCATAGACTGAACGGTAGCCGATAGTTGACTTTGCGTTTCTATCACCGGAATAAACGTGTTGGCGATTACCCCTATAAACTGGTAGGACGAGAAGGTTACGTAAACAAGCGCAAGTATAATGACGATAAATCCGAAAAAGACTTTATTTCTTATTTTCCAATGCTTAAACCCAAGGTCAAGACCTCTCGACTTTTTCTTGATCCTGTGACTGTCTTTTTTAATTTTCTTCATTCTTTACGCCTCCGATCGTTTATGCTTAACATAATATCATTTTTATATTATAGCCTTAGACACAAAAAAATGCCACCGTCTATTTAAAGTAAACTGTGGCATTTAATTAATTTAGTTAGTTTTTTCAAGCACTCTGGCGTACAAAATATTTTATTCAGCCTCGTGATAAATTCGCCAAATACGGTCTAGATTCTCCACGAAAATTTCTACGACAAATGGATCCAGATGCGAGCCCGCCGATTCTCTAATCATGGCTACCGAGCGTTCAAAACTGAACGATTCTTTATAATGACGCTTCGAGGTAAGCGCGTCAAATACATCGGCCACAGCAACTATCCGAGCTGATAGCGGAATTTCATCCCCTTTAAGCCCTTGCGGATAACCACTACCATCCCATCGTTCGTGATGATATCGAGCGATTTCCTCAGCAAATCGATAAAAATCGGCATCGAATACACTAAGCCCTTCCCGTAGTAGACTAAAAACATCGGCGCCCACATCGACATGTTGCTTCATAATTGCCCATTCATCCGGCGAGAGCTTGCCTGGTTTCTTAAGGATTTCATCTGGCACACCCACCTTACCGATATCATGTGCGGATGCATTCCTTTCAATCTCTAAAACAAACTTTCGACTTACTTCGTAGCCTGGCGCATTACGTCTTCTCAGACCTTCGGCAATCACGACTGAGTAGCGTACCATCCTTTCGATATGATCGCCCGTTTCATCATCCTTTTTATCCACCAGCTCAGCGAAACTGTTCGTGACATTTGAAAAGACGATTTTCGTGAAATAGGCCCGATTAAGCAACCCACTAATTTCGCTGATGACTTTTTCAGCAAGCTTCAAATCCTTCTGAGTAAAATGACGCGGTGACTTCGAGCTAAAAAACACTAGACCAAACACTGCGTCCCCCATCATTACAGGGACCACCATATTGGAGCGGATTCCCTCTTCCCGTATTAGACGAAGCGCATCGCTGTTCGGGCGTTCATTGATTTCGGCTTCGAGATCATCGCTGATGAATGCTTTTTTGTCATATAGGATCCTGCTCAATGTCGTACGGCTGAATGGCACTTCAAACCCAGGGCCTAGCTTTATGTTTTCAAAACTGGCAACCCCGATTTCGGCGATGAACTTCTTATGCCCATAGTCTACAAATGCCACGCCGACGCGATCAATACCGATCTTCAGGTTGATTTTTTCAAATAGCACTTCAACCAGATCATCGACGATATAATGTTTACTGGCGATTTCTTCCACTTCTTTGGTGAACTGCTCCTCCTCGAAAATTTCCTTCACCAGTTTAGAAATTTCAAGTTCTTCCTTAAAAAATGGAATCGACCTTGGCAACTGTTCATAGCGATACTGATGCCTTTCCATATGCGATAAAAGGCTTAAAATATAAGGTTGGTCGATTAAGGCGTATTTGATGACACCCGCAGTGATGATTATCAGAATTAGTATGAGTGAGATGAATATGATGTTGAGTATAAACGTGATGTCCTCAACCGTTGCCTTTGTAAGGGTTTCGTTTAAAACTTTAAGCTCAGCCTTCAAACCAGCCGCCTTTGTATAATAGCCACTGATAATGTCAAACGGCATCGTATTCGATCCACTCCCCTTTGACAGCTGTTCCATCCGCTTAAGGGATTCATCAAGCGCAGCGACCTTCGCTGTCATCTCCACGACTAATGGGTTATGCCGTTTAAAGCTCATGCGATTCATCTCATTGATTTGATCCAGATAAGCGGTCAAATGACCCGAGGCTTCACCTGACAACGTGTATAAAATTTCTTTATTGCGTTCAAAAGCCTCTTCCAGCTTTAATGTCGACACGCCAGAAGAATACTGTGATAAAATGTTATCTAGAACACGCATTGGGAGCTCAATGGCAGCTATCTTTGCGTTAACCTCTTCGATAGACTGATGGTTTTTAGCGTTCAAGTCCTGCAGACTTGGCACGAGTATGAAATTTAAAAATAATGCTACTAAGATAAAGGTCATGATAAACACTAAGAGTAGTTTGGTCATTTTTTTTAAACTTAACATCGCCATCTCCATTTAGTATACTAATAGTAACTTTAATTGAAACACAAACACACTACAAATTCAATAAAAATCATCGATACCAGGAGGCCATATGAAAAGCATTTCCTTTAACAGAAGTTTTATGAAAGCGGATTATGAAAGCTGGAAAGGTCCTGCCAACTCCGATCAAATGAACGGCATCCCCGCACCGCCACTTCAAAAAGCGCCGAAGACCGACGCGGAAATCATCCCACTCAAGGATGTCCCACTTCCAGATACAAGTGAAATGAACTTGTTTGAAATCCTGCATCATAGAAGAAGCGTCCGTCAATACGCGCTAGAATCACTGACACTCTCTGAACTGTCTTTTTTATTAGAATCCACCTCGCGTGTCCAAAAGATTCTTGGCGACCACGTCGCCACTTTCCGCCCAGCACCATCTGGCGGTGCAAGACATCCTTTTGAAACGTATTTGGCCATCATCGATGTCGATGGAATCACACCTGGACTTTATCATTATCTGCCCTTATCACACGAGCTTGAGCTACTGAAAGAGGGCGTCGACTTAGACGAAGTGGTGATTTCGGTTAATGGCCAAAAGTTTGCCGGCACCGCAAATGTCGTCTTTTATTACAGTGCAATTCCTTATCGCGCCGAATGGCGTTATGGCTTAAAGTCTCATAAGGTCATGCTCCTCGACGCGGGGCACCTGGGCCAAAACCTCTACTTAGCAGCAGTGGCCATCTCTGCCGGGGCATGTGCCATCGCTTCCTACGACCAAGAAAAAGCCGATGCCTTATTTGATTTGGATGGAGAAGACGAGTTCATCATCTACATCATCCCTGTCGGTAAAAAAGCATAGTAAAAACAAAACACATCGCTAAGATTCGAAAATCTATACGATGTGTTTCAGGTGGCGCACCCAGAGGGATTTGAACCCCCAACCAACGAATTCGAAGTCCGCTACTCTATCCGATTGAGCTATGGATGCCTATGTTAACATTATTATACAGTAATAAAAAATAAAAAGCCACCCCGATAATGATCAAAGCGACTTTTCAGTGGTGATCCATCCGCGACTCGAACGCGGGACACCCTGATTAAAAGTCAGGTGCTCTACCGACTGAGCTAATGGATCATGGCTGGGGATATAGGATTTGAACCTATGAATGACGGAGTCAAAGTCCGTTGCCTTACCGCTTGGCGAATCCCCAATAAAATGGGGCGGCTGATGGGAATCGAACCCACGTGTGAAGGAGTCACAGTCCTTTGTCTTAACCGCTTGACGACAGCCGCCATATTATTTTAGAATCCATCAGAAAAAGAAATGGCGCGTCCGTAGGGACTCGAACCCCAAACCCCCGCCTTAGAAGGGCGGTGCTCTATCCAGTTGAGCTACGAACGCATAAGTGGTCGGGGTGGCAGGATTTGAACCCGCGGCCCTCTGGTCCCAAACCAGATGCGCTACCAAACTGCGCTACACCCCGTCTTTACTGACGAATTTTATTATACATGAATTGGTATAGAGCGTCAACCACTTTTTCAAGAAAATATTTACTCAACCTTTACACTTTCTTCATAGAAACGGCTGTTTTCAGACTACTCTGACGAATGCCCTAAAAGCGGAACCACTTTCGTATGGATCCCCCGACCATCGATCTCGATGATGCCGACGGAAGGGTATCCACCCGCTCTCGGTTCCGAAGCACTGCCCGGATTAAACAGGACCACGCCCTGCTCATGCACTTGCGCCACCACATGTGTATGTCCGAAACAGACGAGATCCACACCTTCTTCAACGGCCTTAAGATGTAATCTAAGCAAGGAATATTTGACCCCATAGAGATGACCATGTGTTAGAAGTACCCGTTTTCCACCGAGTTCAACCATCAAATCCTCTGGGCCAGACGAATGGGCATCACAATTACCGCGAACGGCATAAACAGGGAGCTCTAATAAATGTCCGATTTTCACCGCATCGCGATAATGGTCTCCTAAATGGATCATGCCATCAAAAGATGTCGCATGACTTTTAACATAGTTGATGACGGGATTAATCCAGCCATGCGTATCACTGACGACTAAGAGCCTCATAATACTGTCCTATCTTTTCTTTTAATGCCACCAGAGCGTTGCCTCTATGGCTGAGCGCATTTTTTTCATCTGATGTGAGCTCTGCAAACGTCTTATTAAGATGCGGAACAAAGAATAACGGATCGTAACCGAAACCATTTACGCCTTTTGGCGCATGTCCAATGATCCCTTCGACCTCTCCTCTCGCCGTAAGCACATCACCATTTTCCATAATCAGCGTTAGTACTGTAACGAACCGCGCCGTGCGACGCTCATCGGGAATCTCAGCCAACTTCTCAAGCAGTAGGCGGTTATTGTTTTCATCCGATTTGGGTTCGCCTGCAAAACGCGCGGAATAGACCCCAGGAGCACCTCCCAGCACATCCACCATAAGGCCAGAGTCATCGGCTAATGATGCGAAGCCCAGTTTTTTATGAACCGCTAAAGCCTTGATCATTGAATTTGCTTCAAAGGTGTCGCCATCCTCGATGATGTCCTCATCCCCGTAGCCAGCATCCTTCATGGTAACGAGTTCAAAACCGAAATCCTTAAGCATCGTTTGAATTTCTTCTAATTTATGTCGGTTTCCCGAAGCCAGTACGATTTTCTTCATCTCATTAACCTTTCAGCGCAGCTTCCTGCAGGGCAATCAGCTCGATAATCCCTTTTTCACCTACCGTTAACAGCGCCTCAAGCTGACGACGATTAAACGGCTTTTCTTCACCTGTTCCCTGCACCTCGATAAACTCGCCAGTCCCTGTCATGACGAGGTTCATGTCCACATGTGCCTTTGAATCTTCTTCATAGCATAAATCCAGCACCACATCCTCATCGACGATGCCCACGCTGACAGCGGCAACTGCAGTCGTAATCGGCGATTCCGTTAGTAGCCCCTGACTAATCAAAGAAGACACGGCATCACTAAGCGCCACATATGCACCTGTGATCGAAGCGGTTCGCGTTCCACCATCGGCCTGAATCACGTCGCAATCGATCCAAATGGTGCGCTCGCCTAGTTTTTTCAAATCCACCACGGACCTAAGCGAGCGGCCGATCAATCGTTGAATTTCCTGACTACGCCCATCGATGCCCTTGGTGTTTCTTTGTTTTCTCTGGGCAGTTGAGCCAGGCAGCATCCCATACTCCGCCGTAACCCATCCCGAGCCGGTCCCCTTCAAAAATGAAGGGACCTTCTCCTCGATCATGGCTGTGCAGATGACCTTCGTGTTGCCCATTTCGATCAATACCGAGCCTGCTGGATGAATAATATATTGTCGCGTAATTTTTACGGGTCTTAATGCGTCACTTGTTCTACCGTCAAACCTCATGTTGACTCCTTCCTATTTTAAAAAGTTCGATATGCCTTTTGCCATGGCCGCTGCCGCTTTAATCAAGTAGGCATCCGTCATCAGCTTTTCTTGCTCATTTGGATTCGTAATAAAGCCTAGTTCACAGAGCACAGAGGTCATCTGTGTTTCCTTAAGTACTACGAGTCGCGGCATGGCCTTCACACCCCTGTCCACAGCCCCTAGCGCCCCGACCAGTTCCTTCTGGATCGATTGTGCCAATCCTTTATCGCTGCTCAGCGACTCATTTGCATAGAGCACCTCGACACCGGAAGTATTCGGATTCGTGAAGGCATTCATGTGGATACTGACAAACAGCGTCGCCGATAAATCGTTCGCCATGGCTGCACGGTCGTATAATCCCACATACTCATCCGTGCTTCGCGTCATATAGACCTTATAGCCGAGCTTCTGGAGTTCTGTTTTAAGCAGCTCTGATGCCCTTAACGCGATGACCTTTTCTTGCGTCTTTGTTCCTAATGCCCCCGGATCCTTTCCACCATGGCCTGCATCGATGACGATCAGCTTATCCTGGTTCACCGAATCCTGAATGATGCGATTGCTAAATGTAAGGGTCACAGCGCGAGTGGTGGAACTTTTTACGTAGGTGGTGTTCGCCGTAAGCTTCGCTTCCACCAGGTAATAACTGCCCCCATCAGATACAGTAATCTGTTCGACCAAATGATCGTTGATCTGCTGTGTAAAACTAGCGAGGCTCGTCTTATCTCTAGGAATCTGTAATGACAGCATACGCGTGCTTTCGTTATAGGTTATGGTCGACTCCGTCAGTGCATTGACATCCACAGAAAGCACCGATTTTTCAGCGCTGTGCATCACGTAATTAAAGTTATAGATCGGCTCTTCGGTCACATAGACATAGATATCTGAACCGATGTCCTCCACGAAAAAGTCATCGTAGGTAATGGCTTCAGTGAACTGGATGGTGATACGCGTAACCTCATCCTCAGGTGAATAGATGTCACTGCCCTTCGTATTCAGCTGCTGATAAGCGATGGCCTCGATTTTTCCTTTATTAACGGGAAGCACCTGATAGACGCCACCGTTGATCTTAAGCTTGCTGTTGATGACATCCAGAATCATCTGATTCCCCTGGATTTGCGGGTAGTAATCAGGCGGAAGCTGCCGCGTGTCGATGACGATGGCATCGGTACCATATTTCTTTTCTAAAGTGATGCCGTTCACCGTGTTGATGAGCTGAACGACGATTTCACTGGTGGCTTTATCGTAGTAGACATGGCTACCACGCTTGTCGTTTTGGTTGATGATAACCTGAGTGCTCACAGGTGATGTATTATTTTGCTTTATTTCAATATTTCTGACGCCGTAGATGCCATCGCCCGTATTATAGGTCCAGACGCCATTTACCAGCTTGACACCAGAAGGTGGGGTGAGCGACGTATTTTGAAAGTCTAAGATAATCTTATCCTTGCCACCGACAGTGGCGCCATCCACCACGTACGAGGTGACATCCACTTCGCCTGTGACCTTGAAACGTACCTCACCATAATTCACATCTGTAGGGATTCTGATACCGGTGAGTTTCTGTGCCTTTTTATTGATGGCAACCGTACGCGTTTCACCGAGCCAAGTGATACTTAAATCCAGCATCTCGCTGATGAACCTGAGCGGCACATAGGTTCTGCCCACAGACTCGCCTGCCGTATTTCGATACGTCATGATCCGAGGGGGCACACTGTCTGGCAGTGTGGTTTTAGTCCCGTTTACTGTGGCGTAAGGACTATCGATTTTCAACACCACGCGCTTGCTGCCGTGTGTAAAGGCAATTTCCCTCGTGGTGCCATTCCATTCATAGGGCACCCCCAGCTCCTGAAAAATGGCGGCAACAGGGACCAAGGTGCGTCCATTGTCGATAATGCCTGGGGCATCAAAGAAAATATCCTGGCCGCCCACCATGATGTTTACAGGTGCATAGGACTTGGTTTGGCCTGTACTGGCTTCGATTAGTTCTACACTTTCATACTCTGAGTATTTGTTAGCAAAGGTGACCTGTCCAGAAAAAATCAACGTCAAACATAGGAAAAGGACGAGCCATTTATGGGCTACGCTTGGTTGTGCTAAAGATCGTCTGTTCATTTGATTTCCTTTCTATTTAATCACTTTATAGAGTTCATCTGCTTCGGGCGAATGGAATAGCATTCGCTGCTGATCTTCCACAAGCCAGTGTTCGCACGCCTCAGTAACCTCACCTACCATTGAAAAGGCGATGCCAGCGACTGAAAGGGCCGATTCCAGTAAAGCTGCACGGTCTGGATTTACCGCCATGATCATGGACCCACTGGCGATGAGCTTCATGGGATCGATGTTATAATATGCCGCGATTTTGAGGGTGGCATCATGCACCGGAAAACGTTCTTTAGTGAGGACACACCCTTTTCCACTGGCGACGCAGAGCTCATGAATCGCCCCGAGAACCCCACCTTCAGTTGCGTCGTGCATGGCGCTTACACCGATTCTTCCGCCGATTCGCCCTTCAGGGACGACGCTGATCTGTTGGATTAACGCCTTAGCAGCTTCCAGTTCATCCTGGGTTAAAACCTTTGACAGTTCAGCCTCGCAGTCTGAGGCGATGATCGCTGTTCCTTCAGTGGCGATTTGTTTCGTCATATAAATCAGGTCGCCCGCATGAGCACCCGCGGTTGTTATCAAATTTTGAATAGGGATTTTTCCGATGGCCGTGGCCGAGACGATGGTGCGATTCACGGCTGAGGTGATTTCAGTATGCCCGCCGATAATTTCGATGCCCAGCAGATTCGCCTCTGCATTTGCTTCCACCATGATTTGATGGATTTCTTCCTTGGTGGTCCCTTCTGGACATAGTAGCGTCATCAATAGTGCCGCTGCTTCAGCGCCACTTGACGCGATATCGTTTAGGCAAACATGAACCGCGAGCTTTCCGAGATGCGAGCCACTTCCTGTTATGGGATCCGTGGTCAAAACACAGGCGGTATCGCCAAACGCAATCGCCGCACAGTCCTCTCCGATACCGGGTCTGATGAGCACATCCTCCCTAATACCGCGGAGTTCCTTGATAATCCACTTGTCCAGCATCTCATTTTTTAGTTTACCGACTTCCATCACTGTCTCCTTAAATCGTCATTTCTCCATTTTCAATCATCCGTTCAAATGCTTCCTCGCTTAGCATCGGGATTCCCAGCTCTTTTGCCTTATCAGCCTTGGAACCCGCATTTTCTCCCACTACCACGAACGTGGTTTTAGCGGAAACACTACCTGCCGCTTTACCGCCGAGAGACTCGATTAAATCCTTGATGCCATCACGTGAATAGCGAATTAGCGTACCGGTCACCACGACGGTTTTTCCTGATAAGAGACCTCCGGTCACCATCTTTTTATCCGTCTTCATATTAAGGCCATAGGATTTGAAGCGTTCAATCAACAAGCGCGTTTCAGAAAGAGAAAAATAATGCACTAAGCTATGCGCCATTTTAGCGCCGATCTCATCGATGGCAGTCAGCCTAGCTTCGTCGGCAGCCATGAGCAAATCCATGCTTTCGAAATGCTTCGCCAGCGTCTTTGCCGCCTTTTCTCCGATAAGGGGTATGCCTAATCCGACGATCAAGCGATAATAATCATTGCCTTTACTTTTTTCTATGGCTTCGAGTAGCTTTTGGACCGACTTCTCTCCAAATCCCTCGATGTTCACTAATTTTTCTCTATGCTCGTGTAGACAGTATACATCTGCGATGGTTTCGATAAGCCCCATGTCGATGAACTGCGCAACAAAAGCCTCGCCGAAGCCATCGATGTTCATGGCTGTCCGTGAAACAAAATGCATCAAAAGACGTTCAAGCTTCGCTGGGCAAGACTCGTTCACACATCTGAGCGCTGCTTCCCCCTCTTTTCTGACGGTTTCCGCTTCACACACCGGACAAGTTTCAGGCAGCACGAAACGGATCGCCTCATTTGGCCGTTTGCTCAAATCGACACCCACCACAGCAGGGATGACATCACCTGCTTTCTGAACAAAAACGGTGTCGCCGACGCGAATATCCTTTTCATCGATGTAATCCTGATTATGGAGTGTCGCCTTGCTAATTCGCGAACCCGCCACCAGAACGGGGTCAAAAATGGCCAGCGGAGTAATCACCCCTGTGCGGCCCACTTGAACCTGAATTTCACGGATAACAGTCGTCGCTTGCTGTGCAGGAAATTTATAGGCGACCGCCCACCTTGGACTTTTAGCGGTTACACCAAGTGCACGGCGCTGTTCGAAATCATTGATTTTGATGACGAGGCCATCGATGTCATAAGCGAGTGCATTTCTTTTATCATTCATGAGCGCTACGTGCTCTATCACTGCATCGATGGAATCACAGCTGATAATTTCGGTCGTCTTAAAGCCATATCCCTTTAAGGCCTCAAACGCTGTTAATTGGTCCCCGATACCCGCATCGGATAAGACGTCGAATATGAACACGTCAAGCCCGCGAGCAGCAGCGATTTTTGAATCGAGTTGACGCAGTGAGCCTGCAGCGGCATTTCTAGGATTCGCAAATGGTGTTTTGCCTAATAGTGCTTGTGTTTCATTAAGCTTCTCAAACTGTCCTTTAGATAAAAACACTTCCCCGCGCACCTCTAAACGCCCCTGATAATCGATGGCTAAGGGGAGTGATCGAATGGTCTTCACATTTTCAGTGACATCCTCTCCCACAACCCCATCGCCCCTAGTGGCACCCCGAACAAGTCTTCCCCCCTCGTAGAGAAGCGCGACCGTAAGTCCGTCGATTTTGTGCTCTAAGGTATAGGTTACCTGACCCGTCAGCTCTTTTTTTATACGTGTATCAAATGCCCTAAGGTCATCGGCATCATATGCATTATCGAGACTCAGTAGTGGCTGCGTATGCGCCACTTTTTCAAACGCGCTAAGAACTGCACCGCCGACGCGTTTGGTGGGCGATAGAGCATCCTCAAATTCGGGATTCTCCCGTTCTAGGTTAAGCAGCTCATTATAGAGCACATCGTATTCGCTATCCGGTATGACGGGCTGGTCCATTACATAATACGCATGACTGTACGCATTCAGCTGCGTTCTTAACGCCTCTATCCTTTGTCTTATCTCTTCTTTATTCATCGTTCATCACCTAATCACTTTTATCTGAGCAATTGCAGGGTCAAGCTTCTTAATGCCATGTGCATCAAACACGATGGTCAATATGCTGCTTTTAGCATCCACGGTGACGATCATGCCCGAGCCGAATACTTTATGTGTGATCTTATCGCCAGGTGCAAAAGCAGAGCCTTCCTCTAAAACGGTTTCAGGCTTCGCATTATTTCCCATGTCTGGCGTAAAATAAGGATTTTTCTTTACTGGTTTGATATCGTAGAAAGAGGGTTCCTTAGGCTTGCTTTCCTTGAGCACAGAAGCCAATGTCCGCTCGCTCATATTTTCGATCAGCAGCTGATTCATCTCCCCTAAGAAGCGGCTAGGCGTTCTCGGTTCGAACCTTCCATAATGGTTTCGGTTCTTTGCATGGGTGAGATAGAGCAGCTTTTCGGCGCGCGTTATGCCCACATAGCATAGCCTTCTTTCTTCCTCAAGCTCCTCCTCATCATCCTGAGCACGGTAGGAAGGGAACAAATTCTGTTCTAATCCCACGAGGAAAACCACCGGGAACTCCAGTCCTTTAGAAGCATGTAGGGTCATAAGCAATACGCCATCCTCCACCGCTTCTATGCTGTCCTGATCGCTCTTTAGTGTCGTCTCCGCTAAGAAGTCGCGAATGCCCGGCTGATCCTGACGTTTTTCAAACTCCTCGATAACGGTTTTAAGTTCGTAAATGTTGTCGATACGGCCATCCGCCTCATCGGTTCTTTCGCGCTCATAACTGGCGATGATTTGTGTTCGCTCGATCAACTCGTCAAACACCTCACCCGCAAAAGAGAGGTCTATCTTCGCCCTAAGCGACACGATAATCTCATGAAACTCACTCATGGCCGCCGCTGTTTTTCCAGAGATGCCATCGATTTCATAAACCCTTCCGCTGGCTTCCAATAAACTTAACCCCCGTTCACGGGCAAAATCGGTAAGCTTTTCGATGGTTTTATCGCCGATGCTACGTTTAGGTTCATTGATTACGCGTAGAAAACTGATGTCGTCTGCGCCATTCACCATCAATTTCATGTAAGCCAGAACATCTTTAATTTCCTTACGCTCGTAGAACTTTAAGCCCCCTACCACCTTGTAAGGCATGGCTTCAATATTAAGAACATCCTCCAGCGCACGTGATTGAACGTTCGTACGGTATAAAATGGCACAATCGGAGGGTTTGAATTCTTCTTCTCTAATCAGCCTTTTGATCTGACCGATGATGAACCGCGCTTCATCCTTTTCGTCATACGCTTGATAATACCGGATCTTTTCACCCGCCTCTGCCTCAGTCCATAAATTCTTATCACGTCTACCGGGGTTGTTCTTGATGACGCCATTGGCTAAATCCAATATATTCTGTGTGGATCGGTAATTTTGCTCTAGCTTGATAATCGTCGCCCCAGGATAGTCCTTCTCGAAATCCTGGATATTACGAATATCCGCGCCACGCCACCTATAAATGGATTGATCGCCATCGCCGACGACGAAGACGTTTTTATATTTACTGGTAATCTTCCGAATAAACAGGTACTGCGCCTTATTCGTATCCTGATACTCATCCACATGGACGTATTTAAACTTGTTTCGATAGTATTCCAGCACCTCCGGATACCTGTCGAAAAGCTCAAGCGTTTTTAATAGCAGGTCGTCGAAGTCCATAGCCTGATTCGCTTTGAGTCGCTCCTGATACAGCTTGTAGAGTTTGATAAAGTCCCTTTCTCTGGGGTCCTTCATAAAGTTGGTTTCATAAACCTCAGGTGTCATCATGTCGTTTTTGCAGTTTGAAATCTTATATTGAAACGACTGGATCGGGGTTTGTTTATCATCGAGGTTGAGCGCTTTAAAGCAATTTTTGACCAAAGCCTTCTGATCTGTGGTGTCATAAATAACAAAATCGCTAGAATACCCGATATGATGACCGTCTCTTCTTAAGATTCTCACACATAAGGCATGAAATGTCCCTACCCACATCTGAGATGTCACCGGTCCAACGAGCGACTCTATACGACTTTTCATTTCATTTGCCGCTTTATTTGTAAACGTAATGGCCATAATACTCGATGGAAAAATATCATGCGCTTCAACGAGATGGGCAATTCGATGGGTTAACACCCTTGTCTTTCCAGAACCCGCCCCTGCAACGACTAATATCGGTCCATCCACCGCTAACACGGCTTCCCTTTGCGCGGGATTCAATCCGTTTAAATCCATTGATTATTGCCTCCTCATTTCACTTTGCAATTATATTAAAATATTGACCAAAAGGCCCTGAATTTCTCCCACTTTTTTGAGCACATTGATTTCTTTATGTTCACGTTTTAGAATCAGGTTCGTGAGTTCTATGAGCTTTGCATCGATTTCAGCAACCGTGCGCATGACCTTCGTTCTACCCGTCCTGCTAAATCCACGTCTCTCTCTGATTTCTAGCCCCTTCATCACCGTTTCTTCGATAAAGCCCTTAATGAGGTCCTTATAGGCATAGAGGTTCTCAACCGTTCGATTTTCCACGAGCGCTTGCCCTTTTTTATCGATTTCATCCAGCGCTTTTTGCAGCTCCTGCTTTTGGGCGTCGTAATCCTTGAATGCTAGGATCTCCGTAAAGCTGATTTTTGGACGTTCTTCCACCTTAGTCGCTGGCGTACTTTTAACGGTGCTGGTTTTTGAACTTTTAGAGGATTTTTCTACCTTCATAATAGCCTCAAAAGAAAAGATTTGAGCAACTCTTAAGCAGAATCACTCAAATCTAATTATACCTTATTTTTGGGTTCACTTATATGGGAATTTTGACCTTCCGCAGCGAGGTTCTCCATCGCAGACGAGATTTTAGCCATAAGGGCATAAAGCTGTGGTGGAATAGCCTCTCTGAGGTCGTTTTTAATGAGGTGCTTGCATTTATCAGCTGACGGTTCAATCGGTATCCCTGCCTTTTCAGCTTGTTTGATCAATGATTTTGCCACGCCACTAAAATCATCATAGGGTTGATCTGTATAGTTTTTCATATTTTTACATCAAATCCTTTCCCGTCTAGAGGGATCCTTATAGGGGACGTCATCTCGGTTTTTAGGGATACACCCACATCTTCCTTCGTCTCATGAGCCGAACTTAGAATCACCTTACCCTTAGTGAATCCCAGAGCCTCTAGATCTTCCATTACTGCCGTTAGGGCATCTGCGACACTGCCATCATCAGTTGACTTAATTTTAAAATCCACATTACCCCCGTTAATAGATACACGTAGCGTGACAGGTCCCAATTTTCCGAGTTTTACACCGAAGTAGAGTTCTGTGTTTTGCCAATCGATGCGACCGTTTTTGTCCGCGCCCTTCATAAAGACCTTCATATTCCCGAGTTCTTCACCGTCCATTATGGGCAGGTTGAAAAAATGAAAAGGTTGCTCACGTTGCCCTGAATCGTTCATCATTTGTTGTCCCGAAAGATTCATCATGGTTTCACCAGAGGCGTTTACAGTGCGTTCTTTAAGCTCCTCCTTCATGGATTTGAGCAAAATTTCCTTTACATTTGATCGGTTCCATTCCTTTAGCGTCTCTGGGTCTTCCATTTCGAGCGCTTCAGCGACTTCCGCCTCGTGATTTAGACCTAAAAACCTGATCGTATCTAGAATATCACGCGATAATCTCGCTTCAGGAAGTTCCCTTTGCGTCGTTAGATAGTCTTTAATTTGTGTGTCGATGGGCTTTAATGGGGCTTCGTTTTTCTGAAACTGTGTGCTTACCTGCTCCAAACGATTCGAAGCGAATACTTGAAGTTTTCGTTTGCTGGGATTGAAGTCAATTTTATTAAGCAGTTCCAGCGTTTTATCGATTACGGCCTTTGCCTTCTGAAAATCTCCTTGCCTTAGTGCAGCTTCTGCCTTTTCCAGCTCAGCTCCCATCACCAACAAGGACCGCTCAGTCTTCATGTCGGCATATAAGGTGACTTCACTTCTCATTATGGTTTTGCCTAGAATATCCATGGCCTGCGATAACTTATTTGCAGCATTATTAGGCATCTGTTTCGCCTGTTCTAAAGCTGCTGAAAAATCGGTTTTAAACGTCTCAAAGGTCTTCTTCGCGGCCAAAGTTGCTTCTGTCACTGTCTCAACCAAATACGTTTTAAGTGAAAGGCCTTCCACAAGCGAAGTAAACCGCTCACTCACATCCTCCAGCAATTGATTCGTGAGGCCTTCGATGAGTGATTCCAGGTCATTACTCGACTCGGTTGTCAGCCCACTTTCCACAGTTTGATTCTTAGAGGTTTGAGTCACAGCAGCTTCTAACGTAGGCGTATCTGCTGGCGAAGCACCATTTGGTGTCAGCATGTCGCTTAGCGCTTGCGTGGTGCTTGATAGCTGAGTTGTGCTTGATAGCTGAGTTGCGTTTGATGCCTTGTCCGTGTTTGGTAACTGTGCAACACTTGGTTCACGGTAAGCGCTCGATCCCTGAGCAACACTTGGTTCATGTGTAGAGCTTGGTGTCTGGACGGTATTTTGTGCATGTGAAATATTACTTGAAGCGTTATCGATACTGGATGCCAGTATATTGGAGGCCTTAGCATCAGCGCCTACCGTTTGTATAGTCGGACCCAGTTGGATTGCCGCCGTTATCTTTAGTATGATCTGTGCTGGTGAATCTTTTTCAGACACGCTGATACCTAACTGCTTAGCAATGGTCTTTAGGACCTGTTCGAGGGGCTCGCCTGTTTTCAAAAGCTGTTTCAACTCATTTTTTATCGCTTCAGGTAGCTTTAAATGAGACACAAGCTGGGAGATTTCCTTCGACGTCATTTTGGACATCTGAATCACAGGAATCTCTGCTGCTGGCTGTGCTACGATTTCATCTTCGACGAGCGCTTGATGCAGGCTCGATAAATTATCTTGAGTGAGTTCAATCCCCTTATAAAGAGCGGTTTCCACCGTTTTGAGCTTCTCTCCCTCGGTTCCTTTCGCTTGATTCATGAATGCCGTCACTTGGCTTACCGACTCTTTCGTAGGCTTCACGCCATAACTGTTAAATAGGCTCTGAAGCGCTTCTCCCGATTTTAAGCCTGAGCTTTTAAAGTCCGATAGGATGGACTCGCTTGTGTTTTTATCCTTAGCGCCTACAGCCTGATGGGTCAACCCTAAATCCGCTTTCGGCGTCACTGATGAATCGATTTTTTTGCCTGTTTGAAAAAGTGTACTGATTTTCATAGGTCACCTCTAAAGGCTCTATCGGCAGATTTCATCAACTTTTTTAGCCCTTCTTTTCATGAAGTGTCGTCACAGTAACCGACAGCATGACGAAAGCGCCACCGATCAGTTGCTTAAGCGAAATCAGTTGTCCCATATAAAAATAACTGAAGATGATGGTTACCACTGGCAAGAAATTAATGAATACCGAAGACTCTGTAACCCCCAGCAGATCCATCGCCTTTGCGTAATAGTAAAACCCCAAAACCGATGCAAAAACGCTTAAGAATATAAGATGCGCCCAGCCTTCTACTGAGAGCTGAGACCATTGATTCACCTCAAAGGGTACCATCAAAACGAAAAATGGTAGGGAATACAGGAATTGATAGAAAATAATCGTCAGATAGCTATATTTTTTAAACAGTGGTTTCGAGGCCATCGAGTAGACGATCCAGGAAAGCACTGCACCGCCCATCATCAAATATCCAAAGGCTTCCTTCGCTATAAAGAATTCCGATAATTTCAGATCGACGATCAATACGACACCGATGATGGAAATCAATATTGCCAGTGCATCAATCCAAGTTACTGGTCGCTTATAAATCAAGGCCTCAAATATTAAGGTGAACATGGGGATGGCGGCGATTATCAGCGCCGATGGCGAGGCAGATATATACTTGATGCCTGTATTTTCAAAGTAGAAATAGATGGCAATTCCGATCCCCCCCGCAAGCACAAACAGCAGGTGATCTTTTTTATCAATTTTTAACGATGTGCCCGTGGCCCGCATCATGAGGTACATGATAAAGGTGGCAAAAATGAAGCGAACGGCGCCGATGGTCATCGGTCCTAAATCCTCTAACAAATACTCTGTACTGACAAATGATATTCCCCATGTGATTACGGGAATCATTACACTTAGAAGTCCCTTCTGTCTACGATTCATGTCTTAACCCCTTCTAATTTTTTATTAATCGCCTCCGCAGCACACCATGCCGACGAAAATGCCCATTGTAAATTATAGCCACCCGTGTCCCCATCGACATCGAGCACCTCACCAGTGAAATAAAGGCCTTCGTGTTTAAGAGATTCCATGGTTTTTAAATTGATCTCATCCAGAGAAACACCGCCCACTGTGACCATGGCTTGCTGATACCCGATGAGATTTTCTATTTCCACCGGAAAACGGCAAAGATTTTCCATTAATCCACGGCGCTGAGCGCGTGTAATGTTCGCCAGTTTAACCTCTCGTGCCACTGACGCTTTCGAAAGCACAAGTGACAGTAGCGCGTCCGGAAGCACTAACCGGTTCAAGAAAAAAGCAAGCGGCTTCTCGCCATCACTTGCCACAAGTGCTAAGAAATCAGCTTCAAGCACTTCCTCGGACACCGTTACGAAGGAAATCGCCAGCGTATCACCGCGTTCAAACCATCGACTGTTGTTTAGAATCACAGGGCCGCTCAAGCCAAAATGCGTAAAAAGCAAATCTCCGTTATAGGCTTTAAACCTCGCACCTGAACGCAAATGCGTGATAACGCAACCCTTTAATGCTATTCCACTTAATGCCGTCAAAGACTTCTCACGTGTGACCACTCCCGTAAGGCCCGGCTTAGGTGAAACAACGTGAAACCCAAGTTGCTCTGCAAGACGATAGCCGTCGCCCTCTGAGCCCATGGTCGGATAGGATTTTCCGCCCGTGGCGATAACGAGATTTTTTGATCGATAACTCCCCTGTGCCGTTTCAACTCTATAAAGCCCCTCTTCAACCGCCACTGCTGTGACGGGTTTCTCCGTCAGGATTTGGGTATGGCGACACGCCTTCAATAGGGCGCTCAGTACATCCATCGCCTTTAAGGACTGTGGAAATACTTTCCCGTCCTCTCTAGTAAAACAGTTTACGCCGTTCGATTCAAAAAACCGAATCACATCATTATTGCTATGCGCGCTAAGTGCTGGCTTTACATAGCGCCTTTTATCGCCATAGCATTCATAAAAGTGATTCATATAACCGGCATGTGTCAAATTACACTGTCCGCTGCCAGAGGCTAAAAGCTTGATTCCGACCCTCTGCTTTTTTTCTATGATTAAAGCATTTCTCGTCTTAAGGTGAGCTGCTAGATAGAGGCCAGAAGCGCCACCGCCGATGACGATTACATCATATGTCATACACTGTTCATTCCTCTCAAAACTAAGATTATCTACTATACATTCTAATGAAATTTCTGAGTAGGTGCAAATTAACATTTAAGGGCGCATTAAAAAAGGTTATAATACGTTATAGACTTTTTGGGAGGAAATGCCATGCGCCTTTCTAACGACGAGGCTCTTCGCTTACTGAACGCACTACGTAGCGGTACGACGCCCCTAAACAACGCCAAATCCTTAATCACTGGACGCGACCAGGAATGCCATCAATTTTCGAAAGATTTGACTTCCCTCACCAAGGGCTCTGGTTTGGTGAGACTCGTCGTCGGCGATTATGGCATGGGAAAATCACAGCTCGTTAACACCTATAAGCATATGGCGCTGGAAGAGGATTTTATCACCGCTTCCTTTCAAATCAACAACGGCTTTCGTCTGAACAAAATCGATGACCTCTATTATGCCATTATGCACAATCTGTTTTTAAAGCATCAACCACAGGAAAAAAGCTCCTTTAATGAAATATTCGACCTCTGGATCGCCAACCTGCAAACCTCTCCCATCGCTGATCGTAAGCGTTATGAGGTCAACACCGTCTGCCAGGAAATCTCCAAATATAACATGAACTTCGCGAGGGCATTCCTCAGCTTCATGCGCGGGAGAATCCAGCGCAACACAGAAATGATCAACGTCACTGGTGCCTGGTTGACAGGTGAGCGCAACATCCCTTTTGAGTTAAAGGCCAAATATGGCCTCACGGGATCGGTAGACAAGGCGAACACATTAGATTTTTTAAAAGCGTTCATCAAATTGATTACCCTTCTCGACTATCAAGGACTGGTGGTTTTCATCGACGAGCTCGACCTTGTGTTGAATGACCGTTCTGATCTTCGCCAGACGGCGTATAATAATTTGAAGCATCTGACCGACCTCGCTGCTTCAGGTGAAATGCCAGGGGTAATGTTCGTCTTCTCAGGGACAAACGACGTTATCGCTCATGAAGAGAAGGGAATCCTGTCATGCCCGCCATTGGCACAACGCATGGGACTAACACCGAACAACACGTTTGATGGTAGACATCAAAACGTCATCGCCCTCACCGGACTTGATGCCTCTGCGCTTTTTGAACTGACCTCGAAAATAGTCAAACTCTATACGCAGGTTCACGGAAGGATGGATGCGCTTAACGAGCACGAGCTCTATGTGAAGGCGTTATCCGATTTCGGAGACCCTCCTTACAATACTAGGCAGTTCATTACAACCTTGATTCGCCATCTCGACCAAAAATAGAAAAGACCGCTTCGGCGGTCTTTTAATTTAGTCGATTTTTATGAGAATATCGAAACGGGTAAAGAGGTTTACCCCAGAAGAAACACTCACCACACCGCCAGCAGCTTCAATGCGTTTTTTAAGGATGCTCAGTCCTGTACCACGAGACAAGCGGTCATGGGATGCATAAGTGGTAACCCCTTCCATAAACACTGCCTCCATCACCTGTTGATCATCCATGACGACGATTTCGTCGAATGGCATGAGCTTTTTATCATAAAGCACGTCTTTTACCGCATTGATGTCGATGCCTCTGCCATCATCCTCGAAGCTGATCAATAAGCCTAGGTCATTAATCCGTGTGGTGACCTTGATCATGCCGTGTTCGGGTTTGCCATTGCGATAGCGGTCGGAAGGGAACTCGATGCCATGCTCTATGGCGTTTGAAATCAGCTCGATAAAATCGTTGATCACGTCACCATAACGGTCTTCATCGATCAGCAACGTTTCGCCTTCGTAGATGATCGGACGGACTTTTTTTCCTAGCTTTTTCGCATAATCTCTAGCAAATTTGTCGAATCTCTGAATGATTTCCTCCACGCCAACATGCCTGATTCTGGCATAACGTGTGGCAAGCAGATGCTTTTCTTCGCTTTCCGGTAAATTATCGATTAACCGGTAAATCTCATGAAAGGCTTCCAAACTGACTGGCAACGTCCTCGATGTGAGCAAATCATCACCAAAGCGCTGATTTAATAACATTTGATCAACTTCCATCAAACGATAGATTCCAAGATTGTCCAGTCGATACAAAAGCTGTTCCACCGACAAATCCACGGCCATATGATCGATATTCTCTTCCAAGTACTCGATGGCTTTTAGGGTGTTACTTAAACTGAGCGATAGGCACCGAAGCTTTATCGGGTGTAGCGCATACCTTATGGCATTTTTTAGCCTTTGCCCATCGTGAATTTCATAGCATAGTCGTTCGATTTCCACCGTGGTGAATTGGTGGAGCATTTCCTTAAGTTCAAAATAAGCCTTTTGATGGGTCAATACTTCTATGGCCATTTCCAATTCTGTCATTTTATCATTTACATCTGAAGCGAAGGTTTCTGTAACTGAACCCTCAGATAAGATTATATACAGCAGGTTTTCTTGACTGGAAAAGGCATAACGTAGCCTCATGATGCGATCGATGATATTGATTTCCACGGGCAATAAAGTTATCAATTCGTGTTGCTCTGAAGGTACTTCAGCGCGAAATAGATAATCCAGTGTCTGATCCACTTCCGACTGACGGACGGGTTGCTTGGGATAAATCACTTCACTGAGTCGTCTGCCTTCGACCTCATGGGTTAGTAAATCGATGGCATTTTGATTAAGTAAAGCTCGGACACGTTTGCTTTCGTCCACTGTGATTACGCTGTCAGTGATTTGCGCCAAAATAAACGCCTCTCTGGCACTGTCACTGTTTTGTGATGAACTCTGTGCTTTGGGTTGCACATCCGGTATATTGTATTTTGAACCTGTCCTATAAGCCAACATCGCCGAAATAATTCCGACTCCTAGGACCAGAAATAGAGTCTCCATAGTACCACCTCCCCAGAGTATTTTACCATAAGATTAAATTAATTTAATGAAATGAATTCAAAAAAAATTTTAAAACGATAATAATTGGATATAATTGAGTTATGCAAACCAAAACATTCGAGGAAGGTGCAATATGAAAGGAACCGTAGTCAACATATGGCTGAACACCATCACTAAATTGTACGGAGAAAGTACAAAAAATTCAATATTAACGAAAGAGGGATGGAACCCCCATAAACTGATAACTCCCTTAGAAGAGATAGAAGACCCTAAAATCATGAGTCTGATGAGTGCATTTGCAAGGCACGAAGGTGTTAGCCCTGAGGAGTTTTGGAAGAAAATTGGCCAGAATAATATTTCATCATTTTATCAATGGTTTCCATCATATTTTGATAAATCATCCGCCATGGGATTTTTGATGCTCATGGATAAAATTCATACTCAGTTGACTAAAATTATTCCTGGTGCTAAACCACCGCGCATGATTCCTGAAATCATCGACGAGAAAAATATGTATATCATCTATAAATCAAAACGCGGGCTTCAGTCCTATTTAATGGGTTTGATTGAAGGGGTCGGCAAACACTTTAACGAGCGCATCGATGCAAAAATCGTCGACCAAAAGGTGGAATCTGACGGCACTCACGTGGTAAAGATTCACTTGGCATTTGAAAAGTCCCCTAAGAAAATCCTAAACTATCGTTTCTCTAAACTTTTGTCTTTCGGCTTTATCCGATCCACAACTGTAAAGATCATTCTCATCCCCACGATCATATCATTGATCACCGTATTGTTACTGAACGGGGTTAAGAACATACCGCTTCTCATCGCCGTCCCACTTCTCGTGCTAATCGTGGGCATCATCAACGGACGTGCTATCACCCGTCCGATGAAAGCCCTCACAGATGAAATGGAAAAAATCAAAAAGCTAGAGCTTTCAGAGGATATTGTTATTCACACTGGCGATGAAATCGAAGAGACCTATAAGAGCCTTACGTCAGCAAAAGAATCTTTAAGAGAAGAAATCACCTACCTCAAAGGGGGGATGGATGATTTATACTCCTTTACTGGAAAATTCGCAGCCGTGGCAGACAACATGAGCCATGTATCCGACTTGATTTCCAGATCGGTCCAAGAGGTTGCAGAAGGCGCGATCCATCAAGCAACGGAAACAGAAGGCTCCGTAAGCATTCTGTCAGATAATATCGAAATCCTGAACACCATCAGCAAGCGGGAGCTCGAAGGCAAAGAAAGTCTTGAAGCGGCCGTTAAACAAATCGAAGTATCGTTCATGGATTTGGAATCTGTCTCTAACAAACTTAATGGGGTTAAAGACAAATTTGCCGAGGTCAACAACCAAGGCAACGAACTCTCCACGAAAGTTAAGGACATTATCACCATCGTCAGTACCGTTGAGTCCATCGCAGAGCAAACCAACTTGCTTGCACTCAATGCGTCCATCGAAGCAGCACGTGCTGGAGAAATGGGCCGTGGCTTTAGTGTCGTGGCAGAAGAAATCCGTAAGCTGGCTGAGGATTCAAAACAAGCGGTCAACACCATCAACTCGAGCTTGAAGCTCTTTACCCAAGGCGTAAACAACATGGTACAACAAGTCAACGACCAGTTTAAAGAGCTTGAAAACGGTACGAAAACCATGGAAAATGTCACCGAGGAAAGTAAAGTAGCGTCAAAACGCATCAAGGATGTTTCCGGATCCATTTCAGAAATCTCTAAACAGTTGTCAGACGAAACCGCTAAGATTAATAAGGTTTTCGAAAACATGCATACCTTAGCCGCCATCGCTGAAGAAAACTCAGCCACCTCTGAAGAAATGAGTGCCAATGTCACCAACTTCTCTTCAGAAATCGTCAACCTCACTGAGAATATTTCAGAGCTTGAGAAAGTGGTTCTCTTCTTAAAAGACGAGCTCAAGCGTTATAAAATCTAATATTTTATGCTTTAATTCTAAAAAAGCGCCAATGCCTCCTTTATCGGAACGCATTAGCGCTTTTGTATTTTGTTTACCAGCGATCAAACCAATCCGTTATTTCTTGAATCCGGCGGATTCGGCTTTTAGGTTTTCCACTTCTGCTAAGCTCATGGTTTTCTCCCTTTGTGATGATGATCCGCGCTTCTTTCCCTTGATCTTTTAGGGCTGTGAACATTTGAAGGGCTTCAGGTAACCAACAACGATAGTCTTGATCAGAATGCTCAAGCAATAGAGGCGTTTCAATATTTTCAGCATATTTTAGTGGCGACATGTTCCATAGCGCTTCGTAATCACTGAATGGTGTCGCCCCCATTTGGTCTGGAACAAAGTAATAGCCAATATCCGTAACGCCATATTCAGTGGTCCAGTTTGATATACTGCGTTGAGCTGCAGCTGCTCTAAAACGGTTCGTATGACCCACGATCCAGTTGGTCATGAAACCACCGTAGGACCCCCCCGTTACATAAAGCGCTTTTGGATCGATACTAGGGTATTTCTGTAAAACTTCATCTACAAATGCCATGATATCTTCATAATCGATGCTTCCATATTTTCCACGGATGTCGGCAAAATCATCTCCTTTACCATCAGAGCCCCTTGGATTACAGAAGAGCACATGATAACCGAGATTCGCCCAGTACTGCATTTCGTGATAGAACACTGTACCATAGACTGTTTTAGGCCCACCGTGGATATTTAGAATGGCACGTCCTTTATATTTTTTTGAAGTTTCATCGTTCAAATCCAGTGGCTTTAAAACCCAACCTTCTATACTAACTGGATTTTCCGCACCATCTAACCCACGGTCGATGGAAATTTCCTCTGGTGTCGAAAGATGATAATTCTCGAATACCCAATCATTATGATGCGTGATTTGAACCTCGTTTTTAGCATTCAACAGATAGATTTCGGCAAGTCCGTTTCCTCTCATGGCGTTTATCGCCACTTGCGTGTTCGCTGACGTACTAATGGCAAAATCATCCACACTGCCTTTTAACGTCGTCAAGCGTTTGATTTCACCGCTCATGTTCATTACATTTAAATAGGCGCTTTCGTTTTCAGTGGTGATGAAATATAAAGTCCCCTGATGTGACTTTATGTTTCTTTTACCACCAAATCGAGCATCGGAGCCTACCGTATTGCCCACACTGCCTTTAAACTCAGGCGCAAAAGGTGCCAAAACGCCTTTTTTAGTCAGCGTGTAGAACGTGCTATTTTGATTAAGGCCATGGGTGGATCCGTCGTTTGCCAGAAGCACTAGCGTCTCACGATCAAGTGAGTACGCGTACCGAATCGCATGTTTCTCTGCTGGGTAGACACATTTTAATGCTGATTTGAGGGCTTCCTTTGATGCGTTGGCGAAATCAACCTCATGTAATAATGCCACCATTCCATCTGCAATTTGAAGTGCGCTTTCTAACGGCGCTTTCCCACGGAATTGCTTCGTTATGGCGACCAGACGATCGAGCGTGGCTTCATAATGCCAGCTTTGTACATCTGTATCCTCATCGGTTAAAGGCAAAAGGACCTTGTCCTGATTACAGTAAGCATAAAGACGATTCCTCACACCTCTAAGATAGGTGCCCCCATTTGTCCAGAAGGGGATTTCTTCGATGACCTCATAGTTTAAGGCCTCTTTCCACTCCTTTAAAATACCCGGACGCACTGCCGCATCTGCTTCGTTAAATCGATCCCATTCTGGATGGTAACCGGCCGAAAGCAAATATAACGTATCGCTGATGGGGGTAATTTGACTGACTTTAAGAGGAATACGCATCCATTCCTGACTTTCGCCACCGTGAATCGAAAGTGCATAATAAACCGTAAGCGGCTCTCCATTTTCAATCGACGTTTTGACAGCCATGTCTTTAATACTCGGATAGATTAACCGATCGCCGTCAGGTAGCCACTCGAAGGAACTTGCCTTGCCACTGGTGGTTAACTGCTTTGGCGGCTGATCCAGGTCTACTGGATTAAATAGCCAAATATCACTGTGATAACTGTTGTCTTCCATCTGTGCCGTGTGCGCAACGTATGCGCCATAAGTTCCGGCCACATTAAAATTAAGTCCAGATAAGTAGGTATATTTTGCAAGTGCGTCTAAAGGTAATCGTTCCATAAAGCCTCCTATCGTTCTTTCTCTTACTCAAATATAACATATTCGAAGACAGCACACCCAATTTTTATTTCGCGTTACGTTGTATTTGGGGAGGGTAGCGATTTTCTTTTTTTCGTGTTTATTTCGGTGCATTATGTGTATAATTAACTCGTACGAGGTACCATCTTGGGCGAAGGTAAGCAGTCACGCTTACTTCAGGATGAAAATAATAAGGAGGCTTTAATTATGGGTATGTTCTGCTATCAATGCCAGGAAACAGCACGCGGCACCGGTTGTGACATCAAAGGTGTGTGCGGAAAAAACGAAGAAGTGGCAAACCTTCAAGACCTTTTAATTCATACGTTAAAGGGCGTTTCGGAAATCGTCATCATCGGTAAACTTGACGTTAAAGACATAAGTCATGTCAATCACGAATTACTTAACAGCTTATTTATGACCATCACAAACGCCAATTTCGACCAAGACGCACTCCACAACCAAATCCTAAAAGTCATTAAAATCAGAGATGAACTTAAGAAAAAAGCTCCCGGCTTACCATTAAGTGACGCTGCGACATTCATGGTGAACGACCGCGATGAAATGCTTGCGAAAGCACCACTTGTAGGGGTACTTGCCACTGCTAACGAAGATGTGCGTTCACTCCGAGAACTCGTCATTTACGGTTTAAAGGGAATGGCTGCTTATGCACATCATGCCCTCAATATCGGTAAAGAAAATCCTGATATTTACAATTTCATGTACGAAGCCCTAGCGGCCACTTTAAATAATGGCCTAACTGCTGACGATCTCGTTGCTTTGACATTAAAAACAGGGCAGTACGGCGTTGCTGCCATGGCATTACTCGATGAAGCAAACACTTCAAAATATGGCAACCCTGAGATCACAAAGGTCAACATCGGCGTTAAAGGCAACCCAGGCATTCTGGTATCCGGTCACGATTTAACTGACCTTGAGCAATTACTTGAGCAGACAAAAGGTACAGGTGTGGATGTCTATACGCACAGTGAAATGCTACCTGCTCACTATTATCCATTCTTTAAGAAATATGGTAATTTCGTCGGTAATTACGGAAGCTCATGGTGGCGTCAAGTGTCAGACTTCGAAACCTTCAACGGTCCAATCCTCTTTACGACGAACTGCATCGTTCCTCCTAAAACAGATGAAGTGAGAAATCGCATCTTCACCACAGGTTCCGCTGGTTATCCAGGCTGTTTGCACTTTTATACCGATGAAAACGGTAAGAAAGATTTTAGTGCCATCATCCAAATGGCTAAAGGTAGCAAGCCACCAACCGAAATTGAAACAGGCGAAATCGTCGGTGGATTCGCGCATGCACAGGTTTTCGCTTTAGCGGATAAGGTGGTTGATGCCGTTAAATCAGGTGCTATCAAAAAATTCTTCGTCATGGCAGGCTGCGACGGTCGTATGAAGTCACGCGACTATTACACTGAATTTGCAGAAAAATTGCCTAAAGACACTGTAATTCTCACTGCTGGATGTGCAAAATACCGCTATAACAAACTCCCACTCGGTGACATCGGTGGAATTCCACGCGTTCTTGATGCTGGACAATGTAATGACTCCTATTCACTTGCAGTGATTGCACTGAAGCTAAAAGAAATCTTTGGGCTCGACGACGTCAACCAATTGCCAATTGCCTATAACATCGCGTGGTACGAGCAAAAAGCCGTAATCGTTCTCTTAGCACTTCTGTATTTGGGTGTTAAAAATATCCATCTGGGACCAACCTTACCTGGATTTTTATCACCTAACGTAGCAAAAGTCCTCGTTCAAAACTTCGGAATCGCCGGAATAGGTTCCGTAGAAGAGGATATCAACCTATTCATGGGTTAATCGCATTTAAAAGGGGCTTCCATTTGGAAGCCCCTTTACGATTATCATTAAACCAGCTTTGGGTTTTTATAGATATCCGTCTTAAAATAGAGAATACTATTAAGAAGTAGTCTAACCGTCATGTCGAACCCGATGGCGAAGAACACCACATTGACGGAAAGGTCTAGTACATAAGCTGCTAAAAGCGCGATGGGTACCCTTACCAGGTAAAGACCAACTCCAGCAGCGTACATCGGCATCTTCGTGTAACCTGCTCCACGTAGTGCACCACCAAGTACACCCGCCATATTCTGCGGTACTTGTGCCACGCCACAGATGATTAGGTAGACCGTGCCCAACTTAATCAAACTGGTATCATCTGTCATAAAGCCTAGAAGTCCTTTCGGGAACAGCATCAAAGCCCCGCCACCGATGATGGAAATCAAGATGGCCCCCATCAGAATCTCCCTTAAATAAAGTCGTGCCAAATCAGGATTTTTCGCGCCTAAATGACGACCTACAAACGCTGTTGCGGCGACCTGAAACCCTGCCGCAGGCATATACGCGATGCTTTCTGCCTGAAGTCCTAGCTGATAGGCTGCATAGGCGGAATCACCATAGGTAAGGATCGCGCGAATCAGAATTATCGAACTAATTTGCCAGAAGAGGGATTCCAGCGCACTGGGAATCCCGGTCTGAAAGACTGAGCGCAGAATATCTCTCGTAAATTTAAAAAACCTTAAAAGGGGTTGGCCTTCCACGAGGCCACCTTTTTTAATGACAAACCATAGGGCAATGATTGCTGCTACCGCTTGAGATAATGCGAGTGCAATCGCCGCCCCCATGAGCCCCATTTTTGGAAAGCCCAGTTGCCCCTCTACTAACACGACGCCGAAAATGACGTTAAGTATGTTCATGATACCGCTGATGATCATAGGGGTCATAGCATCTCCCTTGCCTTGGAGCGCCCCTGAAATGATGAGAATAATCCCTAGAAATGGCATGCCCGTTCCCACGACGCGAAGGACATCTGCACTTACAGCCAGTAATTCCCCTTCTGCGCCGAATATGGTAAGCCAGAAATGTGGTGTGAAAATCATCGTCACTAAGAATGCCATGGAGATGATAAAAATGGAACCCACTGTCTGGCTGAGGGCAGCGCTAATCCGCTTTTGGTCACCTGCGCCATATGCCTGTGCCACCACCACCTGGACACCGATGGCGATTCCCTTATAAACAGCCCATATGATACCACGCACCCTTGTGCTAAGTCCCATGGCACCGATGGCGATAAAACCGAGATTCCCGATGAGCTTCATGGAAATAATCCCCACGAACATCTCCAGCACACTGGATGCCAGAATCGGTAGAATCATTTTAAGGATCGATATTCTAATGCTGGCCTTTGATGGCTGAGTTACCGCTTCATTCATAATGCCTCACATGCTTCATATTATTGTTTGCTGATTTATTATTTCGGTTCCCTTAATAGTTTAGCAGATAATTAACACGATTCAAGACATGGAAACAAAAAAAACGCCTTTCTCGCGAAAAGGCGTCAATATAGGGTGGCATTACAACTCGAATAGAGCTTATAATCCTTTGTGCAAAATAGGTGAAATACGTTTGTAAATCAATAGCGTCAGCAGAGAAACGACAATCCCCTTAAATACATTGAACGGGAAGATACCGAATACGATCAACGTCCATAAACTGTCGATCGCTGGATTGACTGCTGTACCAAGTCCGATGATGGCATCTATCGGCATAAACGCTGTATAGAAAGGGATCAATACGAAATAGTTCATCAATGAGCCCGTGATGGCCATAAATACAGTGCCTACCATTAAGCCGATTAAAGCAGATTTCTTCGTTTTATGTTTCGTATAAATCCAAGCAGCAGGGACGACCAAGGCACTTCCGATTAAGAAGTTAGCAAGCTCACCGACACCGCCAGTGGTTGTTTGGAACAAGTGAAGTAAGTTTTTAACCGCTTCGATGGCAACGCCAGCGAATGGTCCCATAGCGAACGCACCTACCAATGCTGGTAAATCGCTCACGTCAATTTTAAGGAACGAAGGAAAAATAGGAAGCATGAGCTCGAGTTGCATGAGCACAAACGCCAAAACACTTAGCATCGCAATTTTCGTCATTTTTGATACTGACATTTTCTTAGATGTGGTAACCATACCTAAAACCTCCTCATATAGTTTGCTATTCTCGCAAACATTATCAAAATAGTGTGGTGGGCTTCAGGGTACTCAAAAATAAAAATACCCCTAAAGCATACACTTCAGGGGCAATGTACATAAACATAAACCTCTTCTTTCATCCAGACTTTAACTGTCGGCCCTGGAATTTCACCAGATCAACCTTTCGGCTCGCGGGCTATACCGCCGGTGGGGACTCACACCCCGCCCTGAAGATTCTTACAACTAGAGTATAGCATGATGTGAAAAAAGTGTCAACGCCATTACACAGCAACTTCCTCAATCACAGATTTCTTTTCCTTAATAATTTTATGCTCCCACCTTCCCGTGAGATAAATGCCCAAACCAATCAGGCATATGATCAAATTGCTGACGATCATGGCATACCAGATGGAGCTTGGACCGAAACCGTCTAGCTTGCTGAGCGCATAGACCATGGGAATTCGTAGTCCCCATAGACGCCCCATCATCAGCACCATGGCTGAAAGCGTATGTCCCGAGCCTTGGAACACCCCTACGAGAATCTGAAAGTAACCCATGAGTGGAATCGAGTAAATAATCATGTTCAGATACTCCGTGCCGCTGTCGATCACGGCTAAATCCTGCGAGAACGCCATGACGATTTGTCTGGAGAACGGTAGCATCGCTAATCCCCCTATCACTAGAAAGGCGGTCGATAAATAGGTGCTGCTTTTTACCGCTTCCTTCGCACGCTTCACGTTATCCGCGCCGAGATTTTGACCCACGATGGTGGCCAGCGCACTACCGATCCCCATGGCAGGCATCATGATGAGCGAGCTGACACGGTTGCCGATAGCGAACGCCGTTAAGGTCACTTCACCGAAGGAAACTAAAAAGACATTTAAAATGGTGAAACCAAAGGCCGTCGTCGCTTGCCCTGTAGAGGAAGGGAGCCCGATCTCTATAATCTTCGTTAAAACCTCACGATTGAACTTCAAATCGGAAAACTCAAGCTTCAAACTTTGTTTAGCGCTAAAGGTCGTGGCGATACCATAAACCGCAAAAACACCGGTGGCGATCACCGTCGCAAGCGCAGCCCCCCAAACACCTAAATCGAGAACAAAAATGAATATCGGATCGAGTATAATGTTCAGCCCCACTGAAAGTCCACCCAATATCAGCGGAGACATCATATCGCCCTGCCCCTGTTTGATGGCGTTATAAGCGTTAATCAAAAAGGTCGTAGGCAATCCCAGAAACATCACACTGAGGTATGCATAAGCGTTTTCATAAAGCTCACCTGTACCTCCCATCCACCTTATAATGGCAGGTGCGCCGAGAAAACCCAACACTCCAAGTACCAGCGACAGCATAAATAGAAACGAAATGGACTGTCCCGCTGTCTGACGTGCCCGGTGCTTATCATGAGCCCCTATGTATTGGGCGATGATGGAAGACGTCGCCTGTGCCATCCCCATACCAAAGGCGCTCATCAAAAAGATTAGCGGCCAAACGAATTGAACACCCGCTACGGCATTTCCCGGAATTTTGGACACAAAAAAAGTATCGGTCAAATTATAAATCGTATGGATAAAATTATTAAGCATGATCGGCAGCGATAAAACCATAATCACCTTCGTCATTTTTCCTTTTAAGATCATTTCTCTCTTTTGAAGAAAGTCCATAGCCCCTCCATAAAGTTTTCTCAGAACTATTATAGCACGCAAACCTTCGTCACTCAAATATTTCGTGTACAAAAATAGTTTTAACGTTTATTACTTCTTCAAATTTGGTATAATAAAGGTATAACAAAGGAGGTCACTATGATCGTCGGAAACTTTAATGAACTCATCGCTAAACCCATCACGAGCCCTGAGGCGAAAAACGCTGCCATGAAGGTACTCGTTTCCCCTAATGAAGGCTGGGAAGGACACGTTATGCGCGTCGTCGAACTCGAGCCAGAGGGATACTCACCTAAGCATTCACACGATTGGCCGCACATCAACTATATTATCGAAGGCAAAGGGACGTTGCTGATCGGCGACACGTTGAACGAAATCCAGGCTGGTAGCTATGCCTACGTGCCGGCAAACACGCTTCATCAATTCTCAAATGCGGGTGATACGCCTTTTAAATTCATATGCATCGTTCCAGAAAAGGGTCATTATTAAATCCCATCCTAAAAAAACAAGCAGGCACGAGGTCTAAAACGACTTCAGATGCCTGCTTTTTTTATTTTTGAATCAGTGTGCCAATGTCTTTGCGGAACATCATCTTTTCGAAAGAAACCGACTTCACCGCATCATATGCGCGTCGTCTCGCCTCTCTCAAATCCTCGCCGAGCGCTGTGACACCGAGTACCCGTCCGCCGTTTGTGGCGACGCCATCCAGCACCCTTTTCGTACCGCAGTGATAGTAAAACGGACCTAGGTCATGCTCCGAAAGCGAAAAGACGGGAAGTCCTTCTATAAGGAAGCCTTTTTCATAGGCCTCAGGATAGCCACCGGATGCCATGATGACACAGACCGCATGCTCAGGTCGCCACTTTAGTGTGATTTCACTTAAACGTTCCTCCAGTGTCGCTTCCACCACCTCTAAAAGATCGTTCTCCATACGGATGAGGGTGACCTCCGTTTCAGGATCGCCAAGCCTTGCATTATATTCGAGGACGTTAATGTCGTCCCCATCAATCATAAGCCCTACGAATAGGATGCCCTTAAATGGAATGCCATCCTGTTGAATCCCTGTGATGAACGGATCCAGAATCTCATGTTGAATGCGAGACATGAGCCCTTCATCGATGATCATACTCGGTGAATAGGTGCCCATACCGCCTGTGTTAAGCCCCTCATCTCCATCAAACGCCTTTTTGTAATCCTGCGCTGGTTGAAGCGGCAAAATGGTCTTCCCATCTACGAAGCATAACACGGACGCTTCGACGCCCTTTAAAAACGCTTCAATCACCACACAGTCTCCCGCGTCACCGAAGACGCGGTTTGTCATCATGTCTATAAGTGCCTGCTCAGCCACCCTCTGATTCTCTGCGATGACGACGCCTTTTCCCGCTGCCAGTCCATCTGCTTTAATCACCACAGGATAGTCAAAACCCTTCAGTGCCGCGATGGCAGCGTCCAGCTTCGTGTGCGTTTCATATTTCGCGGTGGGGATGCCATGCCTTAGCAAGAAGGCTTTTGTGAAATCCTTACTGCCCTCAAATAACGCACCCGCCTTTTTCGGTCCGAAAATATTAAGCCCATGACTTTCAAAAAGATCAACCACCCCCATGACAAGTGGGAGCTCTGGGCCGACGATGGTGAGTTCGATTTTCGCTTTAACGGCGAAATCGAGGAGTCCCTCAAGGTCGTCCACCTGAATATTCACACAGGTGGCAACCTCAGCGATGCCTGCATTACCAGGCGCAGCATAGAGTTCAGGGTTTCTAGGACTTAACGAAAGCTTATGTGCGATGGCGTGTTCTCTACCGCCACTGCCGATAATGAGGATTTTCATGTCCTGCCTCCCGACTAATGTTTGAAGTGACGCATGCCTGTAAATACCATGGCCATGCCGTATTTGTTCGCCTCGTCGATGACCTCTTGATCGCGCATGGAGCCACCCGGTTGAATAATAGCCGTTATACCCGCTTCAGCCGCCGCTTTAATGCTGTCCGCAAAAGGGAAAAAGGCATCCGAAGCCAGTACAGCGCCTTTCGTTGGAAAGTTAGACTGCCTGATGGCATTTTCTGTGGCCCATACGCGGCTAACCTGCCCTTGACCAAGCCCTAGTGTCTGGCCATCTCTGGTAATGACGATGCCATTAGATTTCGCATGCTTGACGACCTTCCATGCAAACAACAGCTCTTCCATTTCCTTTTTCGTCGGAATACGCTCTGTGACCGACCTTAACGCTTCACCTACTAAAAGCGTGTCCGCGTTTTGGACCAAAAGACCACCTGGCGTTTTTTTCATGTCCTTTTGCATATCAGAGGGTTTAACAGAAATTTCAGGAAGCTTAAGAAGACGCAAATTCTTCTTTTGCTTTAAGCATTCGAGGGCATCGTCGTCGAAATCAGGTGCAATAATGATTTCCAGGAAAGTTTCATTCATCTTTTCAGCTGTTTTTAAATCCACTTTGCGATTCACCGCCACGATGCCACCGAAAATAGACACAGGATCACAGTCATACGCCTTCGTATAAGCGTGAAGGATATCAAAGCCTGTGCCGACACCGCATGGGCTGGCGTGCTTCACCGCTACCACAGCCGGCTTTTCCTCCAGCTCCTTCAAAAGAGCAAGTGCACCACTGGCATCGTTGATGTTATTATAGGAAAGCTCCTTACCATGGATTTGGATGGCATCGGATAAGGTGCCCTTTGTTTCAAACACTTCTTTATAAAACGCGGCGTTTTGGTGTGGATTCTCACCATAGCGGAGGTCCTGTACCTTTTCAAACGTCAACGTCAAGGTTTCTGGGTATGGATTGCGCTTACCGTGTTTCATGAGGTACTCCGCGATCATGGCATCATAATGTGCCGTGTGCTGGAACACTTTAAGGGCGAGATCGTATTTCGTGTCGTGGCTGACATTGGCACCACTCTCAAGCTCAGAAATCACGCGCTCATAATCTGACGGATCCACGATAACCACCACGTCCTGATGATTTTTCGCCGCGGATCTCAGCATGGTCGGGCCACCGATGTCGATGTTCTCGATGGCTTCCTCAAACGTGACGCCAGGCTTGATGACGGTATTTTTAAAAGGATAAAGGTTGATGATGACGTAGTCGATGGTTTCGATTCCCAGCTTTTTCAGCTGTTCCATGTGGTCCTCGCTTGAGCGCATGGCTAAAATTCCCCCGTGAACCGCTGGATGCAGCGTCTTCACTCTGCCGTCCAGACACTCTGGAAACCCGGTCACCTCTGAGATGTTCATCACCGGAACCCCAGCCTCGCGAAGCGCCTTTTCCGTACCACCAGTGGAAATTAGCTCAACGCCATGCAACTGAAGCTTTTTAGCGAATTCCACAATACCCGTTTTATCGGAAACGCTGATCAATGCCCGCTTTTTCATAACCCCTCCCCTATTTATACGCCCATAGGCGAAATCTTCTAACGTCTTCACCAGTAGTTCATGCTCGACCCGGAGAACCCTTTGACTAAGCGATTCCACCGTATCGTCCGAAAGTACCGGTACTGTTTCTTGATATATAATTGCCCCTGTGTCCACGCCTTCATCTACGAAGTGTGTGGTAGCGCCTGAAATCGGGTCCCCAGCATCCAGTACCGACTGGTGCACGTGGTGACCATAGTACCCTGGACCACAGTGCTTCGGAATCAGCGATGGATGGATGTTGATGATTTTGCCGCGATACGCCTGAATCACTTCGGATGGGATTATGGCCAAATAACCCGCTAGGACGATTAAATCCAAACGTTCCTGATTCAAGGTAGCCAGCAACGCATCATTTCTGTCTTTTTCGACAGGATAGTTGCCCTTTCCGATATAGTAGGCCTCGATGTCGAACTTCTCGGCGCGCTTCAGGCCAAACGCGTCTTTGCGATTCGAGATTACACATGCAATTTCAACAGGCAATCCTCGACCCTGGACAGCGTCGATGATTGCCTGTAAGTTTGAACCGCCACCTGAGATCAGCACTGCGATTCTTAGCTTTCGCATAAGATAACTCCCTTTTCTCCATGTGCACCCTTTTGAACAGAACCGATAACACTAGCCGTTTCTCCAGCTTCACGTAATAACGAAAGGGTTTTTTCCACATCCTCTGGTGCTACGGTTACGATATAACCGATGCCCATATTAAACGTTCCGAACATCTCATCTCGGGCAACGCCTGCCTTTTCAGCCATATAGTTGAATACCGGAGGCACTTGCCAGCTGCCGAGCGCGATATGCGCATCAAGCCCTAAAGGTAGGATTCTCGGAATATTTTCGAAGAAACCGCCACCCGTCATGTGAACCATGCCTTTTACCGCAACCTCTTCCAGCAAACGGCTGATGGCCTTTACATAGATGCGCGTCGGTGTGAGCAGCGTCTCGCCTAGGGTACTCTCAAACTCTGGAACAAAGGTTTCTACCGTCATCCCGAGTAAATCAAAGAAGATTTTTCTAACCAATGAATAACCGTTGGAATGAACGCCACTTGAAGACAAGCCGATAAGTACATCCCCTTCATTAATACCACTACCTGTGATGATTTTAGGTTCATCCACCACACCCACAGCAAATCCCGCCATGTCGTATTCTCCATCGGCATAGAAACCAGGCATTTCAGCGGTTTCACCGCCTAAAAGCGGCATGTTTGAGAGCTTGCAGCCATCGGTGATGCCTTTAACCAAAAGCGCTGCGTCTTCTGCTTTTAACTTACCTGTCGCCAAATAATCCAGGAAAAATAAGGGCTTTGCACCCTGACACAAAATATCGTTAACACACATGGCCACTAAATCCTGACCCACAGTGTCGTGTTTATCCATCATAAAGGCGATTTTTAGCTTCGTACCGACACCGTCAGTTCCCGCCACTAACACTGGGCTTTCAAACTGACCGCTTAGTCTTAACAGACCGCCGAAGCTTCCCAAATCGCCGATGACATCTGGGTTGAACGTTTCCTTTACATGTTTTTTCATCAGTTCCACAGCGCGTGCACCCTCTTTTACATCCACACCAGCCACTGCGTAGGTTAATGATCCATTCGACATGAGCCTCTCCCGTTTTCTTTATTCGAACATAAATTTATCAGCTTCTTCAGGCACATCCATCGGATAATCCCCATCAAAGCAAGCTCTGCAAAGACCACATTTTTCAAAATTGATGGCTTTTGTAAGCCCCTCGACACTGAGATAAGCAAGGCTATCCGCGCCGATCATTTCACAGATTTCATCGAGCGTGTTTACTGCGCCGACCAGCTGCTGACGGTTCGGTGTATCGATGCCGAAATAGCATGGATGCTTGACAGGTGGCGAGCTGACTCTGATATGCACCTCTTTAGCACCCGCCGCTTTGAGCATGCTGACGATGCGCTTGCTGGTGGTTCCTCTGACGATGGAGTCGTCGATCAAGATCAGACGTTTACCATCGATGTTCTGCTTCATGACGTTGAGCTTAAGTCTAACCGCCAGCTCACGTGATTTTTGGTCGGGCTGGATAAACGTTCTACCCATGTATTTGTTTTTAATCATCCCGATATTATACGGGATGCCTGATTCTTCAGCATAGCCGATGGCCGCTGCTACCCCTGAGTCCGGTACTGCGATGACCATATCCGCATCCACTGGATTTTCTCTCGCAAGGATTTTACCAGATTCCTTTCTGACCACGAACACGTTTTTTCCATCGATAAAGCTGTCTGGTCTTGCGAAGTATACATATTCAAACGCACAGATGGCTTTTCTGCATCCTTGGTTGAAATAAACGGATTCGATGCCGTCCTTGCCGATGATGACGATTTCGCCAGGCTCCACATCTCTGATAAACTCAGCGCCTACCACGTCATGGGCACATGTCTCTGACGCCAGCACATAACCACCCTCAATCTTAGCGATGGAAAGCGGTCTTAAGCCGTTAGGGTCTCTGACGCCGATCAGCATATGATCGATCATGATGGCGAGTGCATAAGAGCCCTTAATCTCCTTCACCGATTCGATGACTGCTTCCTTCATGCCGAGGTGATAATTTCTGGCGATCAGGTTTGCGATAACCTCCGAGTCGATGGAGGTTTGAAAAATCGAACCCTCATCTTCCAGACGATCTCTGATTTCACTGGCGTTCACGAGGTTGCCATTATGCGCCAGAGCGATACTGCCCCCTTTGTAACGCACCACGAGCGGTTGCGCGTTTGAGACGTAGCTTTCACCAGTAGTAGAATACCTAACGTGACCGATGCCGATATCTGCAGGGAGACGATCCAAGATACTGCTGTTGAACACCTCTTGAACGAGACCCATCTCTTTATAATACTGCATTTTATTATCTTTCAGCACGGCGATACCCGCACTTTCCTGACCTCTGTGCTGAAGGGCTATCAAACCGAAGCAAAGCATCTGCGATACAGCCTCTACGCCTGGTGCATAAATGCCGATAACGCCACATTCCTCGTGAAGCTTGTCCTTTTCAAACAACTCGCTCATTCTATCCTCCACAGGTTATCCCTGAATTCTGTTTAATACCTCTTGATAGGTCTCTTCCACGTCGCCCAAATCACGTCTAAAGCGGTCTTTGTCCATTTTTTTGTTCGTTTCCGCATCCCAAAGTCTGCAGGTATCCGGCGAAATTTCATCAGCGAGGATCACTTCCCCTTTATGTGTTCCGAACTCAAGTTTGAAGTCGATAAGCTTAAGGCCATGCTCTTTAAAAAAGCTGATCAGCACCTCATTTACTTTAAGCGCCATGGCTTTGATGGCTTCCACTTGCTCAGGCGTCGCGTATTCCATGGCGAAGATATGATAATCGTTGATCATCGGATCGCCGAGTTCGTCGTTTTTGTAACAGAACTCTAAAACCGTTTCTTTCATGACCACGCCCTCTTCGAGCCCTAAGCGCTTTGCCAATGAACCTGCCGCCACATTGCGCACGATGACTTCCAGCGGAAGAATCTTCACTGCTTTGACGAGTTGTTCTCTATCATTTAGAAGGCTTACGAAATGCGTCGGAACGCCTTTTTCTTCTAAGAGCTTAAATAAGAGTGCGCTCATTTTGTTATTTACGACGCCTTTATCGTGGATGGTTCCCTTTTTTTCACCGTTAAATGCGGTGGCATCATCTTTATATTCAACCAAATACAAGTCTTCATCATCCGTCTTGAATACTTTCTTAGCTTTTCCCTCGTAAAGTTGCTCTAACTTAGTCATCTTATCCTCCAGCACATTAGTATTTGATTTGAATCGAACGGTCCTTTTGAACCACGGCTTCCGCCATATCCGCTTTGTATTGTCTCATTTTTTCTCTTAGCTCCGGGTATTTGATGGATAACATTTGAACCGCAAGAAGGCCTGCATTTTCAGCACCATCGATGGCCACTGTGGCCACTGGAATGCCACTAGGCATCTGAACGATGGAGAGAAGTGAATCAAGACCATCCATGGTGGAAGACTTGATGGGGATACCGATTACAGGAAGGTTCGATACGCCTGCGATGACACCAGGTAAATGCGCCGCCTTACCCGCAGCACCGATAATCACCTCAACGCCATTTTTCTCTGCGTTCATGGCGAATTCCACCGCTAAGTGTGGGGTTCTATGTGCTGAAAGCACACGGGCCTCAACTTCAACACCAAATTTCTTCAGTATGTTGATACATCTCTCAACAATCGGGAAATCCGAATCGCTTCCCATCAGAATTGCAACCTTCATAACGCCTCCATATCCGAATAATTTGTACTTTGATAATGTTTTTGTTCGTCTATTACCATCATAGTCAAGAATGCGTTTGCCGTCAACCCGATTACGAATATTTTAAACTATTTTAAGAATATCATTCAGAATTCTTTATTTTCAAAAGTGTCTTGTTGTAAATAAAAAAACGCCTTAAAGGCGTTTTATAAACGGTTATTGAAGCTGCATCATTTCTGATTATGACGACACCACTGAAAATCGATAGGTCGTTTCGTTGATATAAGGCTCTCCGCCCTCTAAAAGATTCACTTTATTAGGCACCTGCTGCATCTCAAAACAGATTCCCATATGATGCTTATAGCCGATATTGTTCGTATAGATCACGGCACATGGCTGATCCGTGGTCACCTCAAGTCGCCTGCCTGAAATCGGGTCTTCATAAACGACCTGTGGGGCATCGGAAAGTCGGTCATGCTCAAGAACAAAAGGATGGTCGATACCACCACGGTCACCATGAAGCGCTTTCATAAGTGATGACTGCTGACTAAAATCAAATTCCGAACATTCTTGGGAAACCAAATCGAAAATAGGCAAATTATGTGTGTCCACTTCATAAAAACCTTTTGACCGCAACATGAGCAAATGTTCGGATATTTCTGTTTTCTCGTTACCAGATAAATTAAAATAATTATGGTTAGCCATATTAAGATGGCACGCTCTATCAGAAATTGCAGAGTATAAAAGGGTCAACTTCCCGTCATCATAAAGGGTAAATACGGCCTTTACGGCGATATTTCCCGGAAAACCATCCTCTAAATGCTCATGCTCAAGCCCTAGCGTCACTGAGCAACGGTCAGTTCCAACCTGCTCACCCATCATGGTCCAGATTTTGGTATGAAAGCCTTTTCTACCGCCATGAAGATTGCTGATGCCCTCATTGATCTCTAGCGAATAGACCTCGTCTCTAATCTGAAGCTTTCCACCAGCAAGCCGGCCAGCATTTGGGCCGATGGTAGCGCCCATGTACATGGGGTTTGACACGTAATCCTCGAGATGTTCATACGAAAGCAAGACGTTTTCCACCACACCGTTTTTATCGGGTACATTGATGGCCAACATCAGGGCACCATAGGTCATGAGCTCGACCGATACACCTTTCGCGTTATGAAGGACGATACGCTCAACTGTTTCGCCTAAAAAAGCCGTCATGGCATCAAATCTTTCCACTTCGATACGCACGCTATTTCCCCCTCTCGCAGAGGCTAAAAAACGGTTTAAGTTTTTCAAAATCGCGTTTATAGATTCCCGCATCCTTTAAGACCTCACCAAACTTACGGCCGATCCCATCCTTGAGGAGACGATCAAGTGACGATGCGAAATCTGAAGATGATTTAACACAGTCCGCATAACAAGCTTCGACCTCAGGAATCAGCGTGGCAATCCACTCCGCGTGTTTAGCCACCTTTTCCGATGCGATGAACCTTTTCAAATCCACATGACCTGTGGGGACCATTTGAACCAACAAGTCGATGGCCTCTTCCATTTCTTCTACCAGTCGCGCTGGTAGAACGGCTAAGCCCATCACTTCAATAAGGCCGATATTTTCACGTTTGATATGGTGGTGTTCACGGTGCGGGTGGAAAATGCCATCTGGATGTCTCTCATCCTTTCGATTATTACGAAGTGCCAAGTACATCTCATAAACGCCATCGACTTTCCTTAAAATAGGCGTAATCGTGTTATGGCGTTCAAAGGTATGCGCCGTAAGCTCAACCCTTTCATCCGAATAATCGATCCACTGCTTTAAAATAATCGTCGATAGGTCTTCAATCGATGCCCTATCATCACTTACTAACTTAAGAACCGTCAGCGGCCAATCGATGACATCGATACGAACGCTTGGGAAGGATTCTGGAACATGTGAAAAGATGGTTTTAGCACGCATCATCGGCATCTCATAATGACCTGCCTGGTAATGGTCATGCGTCAATATGGAGCCACCCACCGTGTGCAGGTCGGCATTGGAACCGATAAAATAATGCGGAAGGTAATCCACGAAATCACAGAGACGGACAAATGTATCCCGGTCAATCTTCATGTCGCGGTGCTCACGGCACAGAACGATGGCGTGCTCGTTATAGTAGACATACGGCGAATACTGCAAGTACCACGGCTCATTTGCCAGTGTCATCTCGACGATACGGTGGTTGTGGCGCGCAGGATGGTTGATATTACCGCTATAGCCTGCATTTTCCACACATAGTAGACATTTCGGATACACAGAAGGCTTCGTGTTTTTTTGAAGCGCAATCTCCTTCGGATCTTTCTCGGGCTTTGAACAATTAATGGTGATGTCCAGTTCTCCATATTCCGATGGACTTTTCCACGAAATATTCTTACTGACACGGTCCATACGGATGTACGTAGATGCATTCGATAGGTCATAAAAATACTGTGACGCGAACTGCGGCGACGCCTGATGATACGCCCAGAAAATCCGATTGACCTCAGAATTTCTCGGCATGATCAGCGACATGAGCTCAGCCTGAAACATCTCGATTTCATAACCGTAATCCAGTGGTGTCCCAAGCGATTTCGCAAGCTCTGTCATCTCATCTAACAAACGATAAATATCCGCCACCTGATTCGTGTCGGCTTTAACCGTCAACAGATCACATTCAATATTCAGTTTGCGCCATAATTGATTTCGGGTTACTTCCACATCGAGTTCATCCATTAACTGATGCTCAAGTCCATATCCGATCAACTGTTCCACACACTCAAATAGTCTACTCGACACGCGCCGTTCCTCCTGAAATTTGTGCGATATAAATCGAAGCTTGGAGCCCCGTCTTTTCCTGATAAAGCTTCGCCATTACCGCTTTATACTCATCCACATGCGCTTCATGAACGAGCGCGATGGCACACCCACCGAATCCAGCGCCTGTCATTCGTGCGCCGATAACACCTCTCTGGCCACGGCTGATCTCCACCACTGTGTCGAGTTCGAAGCAGCTGACCTCAAACTGATGCTTTAACGATTCGTGCGAGCTGTACATGCATTCACCAAATGCGATCAGGTCTCCAGCGGACAAAGCACGCTTGCTCTGAAGGGTTCGGTCATTTTCCGTAATGGCGTGATAAGCCCTTTTATAGACATTGTCAGGCATTACTTCAGTGAAGCCTAAAAAGGCCGATGGTGTAAGGTCGCACAAGGTGTTATATTGATGCCCACCATCCGCTTCGTTAATCATCTCTAATGCCACTTCACATTCTTTTCTTCTTTGGTTATATGCCGAGTCCACCAGTCCTCGCTTTTTATTCGTGTTGACGATAACGATGCGGTATTTCCCTAAGGTTGCCGGCACATGCTCGTAATCCAAGGTGTCACAATTAAGCAGCACCGCATGCTCTGCCATGCCGTTGGCGATGGAAAACTGATCCATGATTCCGCAATTGACCCCATTAAATTGGTTTTCAGATTTTTGACAGAGTAAGGCGATTTTCTCAGGAGCGATACCAAACGCTTCATACTGGTTTAAAATCGTCGCCGTGAGCACTTCGATTGAAGCGGATGAAGAAAGGCCCGCGCCGTTTGGAAGGTCGCCATAAAATAAAATATCAAACCCTCTCGTAATGGCGAAACCTTCATTCTGCAGGGTATGAAAAACCCCCATGGGATAATTGGCCCAGTCCATCTTCGCATCATAAGCAATCTGATCCAGTGAAAACTCTAAAACACCCATTTCTTCGAAATTGAGTGACATCAAACGCACTTTTCGATCATTTCTCTGCGCAACAATGCCATAGGTTCCCAGATTTATGGCAACCGGCAAAACCATCCCGCCATTATAGTCGATGTGTTCACCGATGAGGTTCACACGTCCCGGCGAAAAAAACACCTGTATTTGTTCTGTCTCCGTTCCAAAATGCTCAGCAAATTTACTTTTTAAATGTTCAGTCGTCATAAGCCCTCCTACAGCCCTACAAAGCCGTTAGGATGCTTACTGTGCCAGTTCCAAGCATCTTTGACTATCGTCTCTACATCATTATATTTTGGTTTCCAACCAAGAAGGCGCTCCGCCTTCTCAGAGGAAGCAATTAAAGTCGATGGATCTCCTGCACGTCTAGCCGCAATAACTGCCGGAATCTCATGGCCGGTTACTTTACGCGCCACATCGATGATTTCCTTAACAGAGAAGCCATCTCCACTGCCCAGATTAAAGATCTCACTGCCATGACCTTGACGCAAATAATCAAGGGCACGCATGTGGGCATCGATGAGGTCGGTAACATGAATGTAATCCCTAATACACGTTCCATCTTTGGTCGGGTAATCATCGCCAAAAATCGTGATTTCCTTACGCTTACCTAGTGGTACCTGAAGCACCAGTGGAATCAAATGCGTCTCGACACCATGCGCTTCGCCGATATCACCCGATTGGTCTGCTCCGGCCACGTTAAAATATCTAAGCGACACAAATCGGATTCCGTGCGCCAAATCCGCCCATTTGAACATTTTTTCCATCATGAGCTTCGACTCGCCATATGGGCTAGTCGGAAGGGTTTCGCTATCCTCTAAGATAGGCACCTGCTTAGGCTCTCCATAAACAGCCGCTGTTGAAGAAAAGACGATTCTTTTCACGCCATACTTTTCCATGAGCTTTAAGACGTTAACCGCACCCGCAACGTTGTTTTCAAAATACTTGATCGGCAAACTAACCGATTCGCCTACCAAAGAGTTTGCACTAAAATGGATGATCGATTCAACTTCGTTTTCTGAAAACACACTTTCGAAGGCATTTAAATCTCTTAAATCAACATTATAAAACTTCGCGCGTGTATCAACTGCAGCCAGATGACCTGTTTCGAGATTATCTACGACGCCTACCGTCTCACCCGCATCCAGTAACATTTTCACCGCATGGCTACCGATATAACCTGCACCACCTAAAACCAATATCATATGAGTTCTCCTCGTCATAAGAATTAGTGGACCATCATGTTTGCGCACATGTTATCCATCTGTTTATCCATTTTTTCTTAAGACTATCATACCATATTAGTTAACAAAATCAATTATTTTAACTTGAATTTACTAAATTTTTACTTGATTCAGTGTAGTTTTTCCACCAAGTACTTCCAATACTTCTTCGGCATCATCTGCCTGTGAAGCTTCGGGTTCTTTCTGGCGTCGATGGCAATATGCTCAAAGTAGCCCTGCCACATCTTTTGATAGTCGTGCTCCCTGGCCGACAAACTCATGGTATCCAGTGGATCCAGCTCACCAAAATGAACTTCATGCCCATTATAGAATGCCGCCTTTCGACGTTTAATATCGTGAATCACCCATACCTGGTCATTCAATCGCTCTGTAAAGTGGGGTACCATAAGCCCAAGCAGATCATAGGTTGGATCGAACGGAGCATAATACACGCCCTTTTCAAGCTCCATAAACCTTAAAAGGCCAAGCATGCGATGGGATTCACGCGCAACGGCATTGAAGCATTTGTAAAGCGCCAGAATATCTGGATCCGATAAGTTCTCAAACGCCATTCCACCTAGCTTATACGCGCGTTTGAGGCACTTAAACAGAATCGTACCAAAGGCTTCATCCTCCGACAAATAGGCATAACCTATCCGTCTAAACGCTTCTTGTCCAAAGGTCTCGATTATGGAGCTGGCAACCTTACCGGCTTCTTCAACTTGCGTTTCGACTAAGACAACCTCGTCAAAAATTCCGTACTGATATCGGTCCTTGTGCATCAAGCGCGCGGCATCAACAGGGCATTTTTGATGAAACATCACATAAATCCCCGATAGAACCCCTTCAAAGGTTCCATCATACAGATAAACCATAACTCGCACCTCCACCACTAAACTGTCCTGGATAAAGCTCAAACATAGACATCTGGGAAGTTTGGGACTTAGGCGCATCGATGAGCTGCTGCTTTAGCTTCATCGGTTCTAAATCGATACCCCCAAACACCTGACCACTGCAGGTGATAAAATACTTCGCTCGCTTCATTACTACGCCCATCTTTATAAGCGAATCAAAATTAAGCGGTCCAAACCGTCTCGATGCCATGATACGTCGCGCGGTTACATTTCCGATCCCCGGTATACGAAGGAGCGCTTCAAAAGGTACTCGGTTGATTTCCATGGGGAAAAGATGCATATTCCTCAGTGCCCACTGGCACTTGGGGTCGACCTCCATGTCCAGATTCGGCTCCTCACGCGTGAGAATCTCATCAGCTTTAAACCCATAAAACCTAAGAAGCCAATCCGCCTGATAGATTCGATGTTCACGCCTAAGCAGGTTGAGTTGATTCGGTGTGGCAATCTCCGTCTTCCCCACCGGAACATATGCCGAATAATAAACACGCTTGAGCGCCATACGGTTATATAGTGCTTCAGAAATTTTTATGATCTTCAAATCCACTTCCTGAGTTGCGCCTACGATCAGCTGAGTGCTTTGACCTGCAGGAACAAACGATGGCGTGTTCTGAAACCTTTTGGATAGCGCTTTATATTCTGCAATCTGTTCCTTTATATAACCCATAGGCGCGATCATTTCCGAACGGCTCTTTTCAGGAGCAAGAAGCCTTAAACTTTGCGTCGTCGGAAGCTCGATGTTGATACTCATGCGGTCGACATATCTCCCAGCTCTGTCAATCAACCGCTGGTCAGCACCCGGTATGCCCTTGAGATGAATGTAGCCATTGAACCGCTCGACTTCACGCAGCTTCTTTACAACATCCACCAGTAGTTCCATGGTATGGTTCGGATTTTTCACCACGCCAGAGCTCAAAAACAACCCCTCGATGTAATTCCTTCTATAGAAGTTGATGGTTATGGCCACCACCTCATCCGGTGTAAACTCCGCTCTAGGCATATCTCCATTTGAAGCGCGATTCACACAATAAGCGCAATCATAGATGCATTTATTTGTAAACAGGATCTTTAAAAGTGAGATGCAGCGACCATCCTCAGAAAAGCTGTGACAGATCCCCGGAGGTGCCGCATTACCCAGCATCCCCTTCACCGCTTTACGATCGCTGCCACTAGACGAACAAGAAACATCATATTTTGCAGCGTCTGCCAGTATCGTCAACTTGTCCAGCGCATCCATAAGCTACCTCCAAATAGAACATGTGTTCTGTTTTTATTATACTGCGGATGGCTTTAATAATCAAGGCAAAAAAAGAGCCGTCCATGTGGACAGCTCTTTCATTGCTTAATAATAGAAGTAATCGCCTTCGATCAACTTATAGAATCGGTCAGCCTTGCTGGCCCATGGAATGTAGTTGAAGAAGAGACAATCCTTTGCTACCTTTACACCCATAAGGGCGCGTGTGGCGGCGATGATGCTGTTTTCAGACGGCTCGAGTGTCGTAAAGCGGCTGGTGTACACGGGCGGGAATTGGCCACGTTGATAGATTACATCGTACACCGTATTCGGAAATCTCGGACTGGCCACACGGTTAAGCACCACGTTTGCAACTGCCGTCTTCTTATTTACCGAGCCACCTCTGGCTTCGATTTCCACGATTTTGGAAAGCCAATATAAGTCTTCAGGCGTATAGTTCAGCGGCCTGATCGTGGCTGGATCCACAGTGATGCGTTCATCTGTGACCACCACATGAATTAATTTTTCGTTATAGCTGATGGTGAGTCCCAATTGCTCAATCAGGTCTTCCATGGCTACGTAAACCCTGTGATCTCTCATGATCGTTTTTTGCTTAAGGAAAAAATCTTGGTTATTTATGATGAGTAGATTAGTGTCGACACCAAAACAGTAGTACGCTTCGTCGATTTTCAGGACGGCCAATCGTGGTAATTCCATCCAGTTTACTTCGATTCCCAGTTTTTCTGCGAGCGGCCCCACCGAGCCATAAACCACGCCATTCTCTTCGATGAAGAGATCGTCATGATTGATGAGCTTGCCATTGACGGTCACGAGGACCTCATCTGCAAACGCTAAACTGGAAAGCAGTAAAATCGAAAAAAGCGTCAAAATCATTACCTTGGTTTTCATAAGACCTCCGTTATGAATTTAGCTATGTTTTAGATTCTAACACAAAAATCAAAAAAGGCAAAGACAAATATTTCCATATCGTCTCTGCCTATTGGAATTGCACTATTCTTAAGTGGGACAAATTCTACTTAAAGTAGTTTACCCCTGCCTTAAAGAGATCAAAATGCGTGTTGCCAGGGATATTTTTATAAAGGTGGTCACCATATCGCTCGGCGTGACCCATTTTTCCGAACACGCGGCCATCTGGTGAAAAGACCCCTTCGATGGCATGAACTGAGCCATTGATGTTATATTGTGGATCTGTGGTGGCAGCTCCGCTAGCATCGACGTATTGCGTCGCGATTTGACCTTTTGCCGCCATTTCCTCCACGAAAGCGTCACTGGCATAAAAGCGACCTTCTCCATGTGAAAATGCCGTTTCGAACACATCCCCCACCTTAAAGCCATCAAGCCAAGGCGAATTAACCGATGAAACCCGTACATGCGCCATGCGCGCCACGTGTCTACCGATTTTATTAAAGGTCAGTGTCGGCGAGGATTCATCCAGCTTACGAATGTCCCCATAAGGTAAAAGACCAAGCTTTACGAGTGCCTGGAATCCATTACAGATGCCGAGCATGAGCCCGTCGCGTTTTTCCAGATGTTCCATAATCGCCTCAGCTAAAACAGGATTTCTAAATACAGAAGCGATAAATTTGCCCGAGCCCTCTGGTTCGTCACCTGCACTAAAGCCTCCTGGTATCGCGATGATTTGGGATGATTTGATGGCCCTAGCAAATGCTTCGATGGATGCCTCCACGTCCTTCGCCGTTAGGTTTCTAAACACTGTGGTCTCAACCTCTGCGCCAGCATTTCTAAACGCGCGCTCCGTATCGTATTCGCAGTTTGAGCCAGGGAAAACGGGGATAAACACCTTAGGCTTCGCCGTTTTGAAGGTTGGTTTTGGTACGTAGAGCTTTTTCTCGAAGCTGAACGTCTTCGCAGTTTCAGAAACCTCATCCGTATGCACTGCCGGGAAAATCGGCGCTAAAGGCGCTTGCCATGCCTGCTCAGCTACTGGTCCACTCACTGAGAATTTTCCATAATCGAGCGTATAATCAGCCGTAAGTGTGCCGATCATCTCGACGCCGTCCACAGAAGGGCGATAATCAGGCGATACCTCCATGATCAGGCTACCATATGCAAAATCGAACAAATCCACACCCGATTCAAGTTTAAAGCCGATGCGGTTCCCAAAAGCCATTTTAGCAACTGCCGCCGCTACACCACCTTGACCGATGGCATAGGCTGAAATCACTTCACCCTTCGCCATGCCAGAAAGCACGGCGTCGTATTGCTTTTGTAACGCTTCAAAGTCAACCATTTCATAAGCATCGCGCTTCGCTTTTACGAGCGCTATTTTTGAGCCAGGTGTCGTAAAAACCTGTGGCTTAATGTGTTTTGCATGACCATGCGATACGGCAAAAGCGATGAGTGTCGGTGGCACATCTAGGTCCTTAAAGGTTCCCGACATACTGTCCTTTCCGCCGATGGCTGCCGTGCCAAAGGCGGACTGCGCAAAACTAGCGCCTAGTAAGGCTGCTAACGGCTTACCCCATTTAGATGGATGATCGCCGAGACGCTCAAAATACTCCTGAAGTGAAAGTCGCGCCTTTTTATAGTCTCCACCCACTGCTACCAGCTTCGCCATGGCATCCACCACCGCGTAAACACCACCATGGAAAGGGGACCATTTACCGATTCCAGGATCATAGCCGTAGCTCATCAATGATACGGTTTCCGTTTCAGCACCTAGCACTGGAATTTTCGCAACCATGGTTTGTGAAGGCGTCAGTGCCGTTTTTCCACCAAAGGGCATCAGAACGGTTCCAGCACCGATGGTGTTATCAAAACGCTCGACGAGCCCCTTTTGCGAGCAGACATTCAAGTCACTCAGCAAACGGATCAAGCCCGATTCAGAAGCATCACATAAAAGCTTACGCCGACGAAAGTAGGACACCTGATCCGGTGTCGTCACGAATACATTGGCTTTTCCTCTGACCCCATTCGTGTCTAAAAAAGCACGGGAGAGATTGAGGACATCACGGCCCTTCCATTTCATCGCTAAACGGCCATGGTCCTTTACCACTGCGACCACAGTGGCTTCCAGATTTTCCATCGCGCACTGGTGAAGGACTTCCTCCAGATGTTCTGGAGCGATGACCACCGCCATACGCTCTTGTGATTCAGAGATGGCCAGTTCGGTTCCATCAAGCCCTTCGTATTTTTTAGGTACAGCATCAAGGTTGATTTCGAGGCTATCAGCGAGTTCGCCGATGGCCACTGAAACGCCCCCCGCACCGAAGTCGTTACATCTTTTGATTTTCGTCGTTAGCTCCGGATTCCTAAAGAGGCGCTGAATTTTTCGCTCTTCAGGCGCATTCCCTTTTTGCACTTCTGCACCACATGAGAGCAAGCTGTCCTCAGTATGTGCTTTTGATGAGCCTGTCGCGCCACCAACACCGTCACGTCCAGTTCGACCACCGATGAGCACCACCAGGTCGCCAGCCGCAGGAACCGAACGCACCACTTGCTTCGCGGGCGCTGCACCGATTACCGCACCTACCTCCATGCGTTTCGCCACGAAGCCGTCATCATAGACCTCTGCCACGTGACCCGTCGCGAGGCCGATCTGGTTACCGTAGGCACTAAAGCCAGCCGCTGCTTTTTGCGTGATCGTCTTCTGTGGCAGCTTACCCTCTAATGTCTCTTCAACTGGTGAAAGTGGATTACCTGAACCAGAAACTCTCATGCTCTGATAGACATAGCTTCTTCCAGAAAGCGGGTCTCTTATAGCGCCCCCTAGGCATGTGGCAGCACCACCAAAGGGTTCAATTTCCGTCGGGTGGTTATGGGTTTCATTTTTAAACATCAATAACCATGGCTCTGTCACGCCATTTACATCCACATCTATTTTAATACTGCATGCATTGATTTCTTCCGAAACGTCTAAATCCTCTAAAGCCCCTTGCTTTCTCATGGCCTTCATGTTGATGGTCGCTAAATCCATAAGACTCATGGGACGCGTGCCCTTTTCATACACCATTTCGCGAAGCTGGGTATAATTTTCAAACGCTTTATAAATAGGTGCTGAATACTCACCTGCCTCGATGCCTACTGACTCGAGCACGGTCATAAAGGTCGTATGACGACAGTGGTCTGACCAATACGTGTCGATTACCTTTAGCTCGGTAATCGTAGGATCACGCTGCTCTTCATCTCTAAAATAATTTTGCACGTGTTTAATGTCAGCTTCCGACATGGCGAATCTCATTTGTGTTCTAAAACCTAGAAGCGCATCCGAAGACCAGTCCATAAACCCCTCAATCGTCGCCACTGCTTCTGGGGATTCACCTGTCATGATGAGCGTTTCAGGAATTGAAATAGACACCTCGTGGGCTTCCACGGGATTGATGAGAAACTTTTTAATCGCCTCGACCTCAGCGGTTTTTAGCTGACCTTTCAGTGCGATTATGCGCGAAGAAGCGATAACTGGACGTGTTTTAAGGGTGACGATTTCGATACATTGAGCTGCCGAGTCGGCACGTTGATCGTACTGGCCTGGTAGAAGGGCAATTCTGAATGCCATTTCATCAGCGTTCGCCTCAAAATGACCTTCGTAGACACGGTCCACATTGGGTTCAGAGAGAACAGAGGCCTTAATCGTTTCAAGTGCCGCCGTTTCAACGCCTTCCATATCGTAGCAATTGACGATTCTCACACCTTCAAGATTTTCTAAATGGAGCGTTTTTACCAGCTCGTCTCTCAGAGATTTCGCTTCTATATCAAATCCACTTGTCTTCTCAACCAATATCCTCGTAACCATATGCCCTCCTGATTTTAGAATCTATATTCGCTTTCAGTGTAACATAGCCCGATTGATAAATAAAATTAATGTTATTAATCATATTTATTAGTTTAACTAATCCTATGAATAGCACCGAGACCATTGGCACAAAAAAAGAAGACGCCGAGGCGCCTTAAGGAGTTTATCGAATGAAGAAATAAGCTATTTTGGGAAATGCTATTGCGGGTAAATCGATTGGATAAAATTTTCAAACACGCGTTTGAGCAGTGCTTTGTTGGTGCTATAGTACATCTTTTTGCCTTCCTGCAGGTTAAGCGTCAACAGCTTAAGCCCGATGAGCAAGCTAATGTGGTGGCTAATGGTCGCCTTCGATAACGATAATAGATCGGAAAGGTCCTTCGCACAAACCGGAGTTTTCGAAGCGAGCTGTATAATTTCCAGCTTGGTGGGATCCCCAAGTGTTTTAAACACTTCCTGATAGAGGGTTTCTTCCTGGGCGGCCACCATTCTGCGGATGCCAAAGCCCACTACCATCAGTAGGTGATTACGTTCTTCATAGAGCTTATAGAGCTGCATAAATTCAGGTATTACTGTGACGCACACCTCGACGGTCTGAATCATATCATTTGAACCATCGAATTGAATCATTAAAAAGCTATTTCTAAAGCGCTCTTCATCGGCCATCATTTCTTCGAAAAGCTTGATTTCTCGATCATAGATGGCATTGACGCGCGGGGCGATCTTTTTATAAATCTTCGCAAACTCAGTAACAGCCTCCATCATGCGCACATAGACCTCAGGTGCTTCCGATTTGAAACGCTTAATCTGATGGTAGTTCATGACGAACTGCGACGTATTGTTTTCGAGAAGCATCTCGATGCGCTCTTTAAGTGCAGCATCACTGGCGTCATGTGGCCTGATGGCTTCTCTGATGTAGGCGTCATAAAGGCCGTCCTTGCCGATTTCACCCAGCTTGACCACCAGTTGTTCAGGCTCTAGCTCGGGATTATTAATGGCATAATGGACCATTAGGCTATCGAGGAAATACTTTTTAGAAAGGACCTTCAGCTCCTCGAAAAGCCGCATGGAAACAGCTGATGCTAGAGATTCGAGAAGTTCGGTAATTTCTGGTGTGGGATCAAAGCCCATTTTTTTTGCTTCTTTTGAATAATCCTTCATGCCCACTAGCTGATGAATCGCATAGACAAAATCGATGCTTTTTACACGTAAGTTTTTTAGCATGTCATCACCTTCCTCTTAGTCTTACCACCATTATTGCATTAAGTGGGGCTAACTGCAACCTCTTTAAGGGCATTGTTATTATGGATGGAAAGCGAGATAAGCAAGAGCGCCGTTGCTGCGCCGAAAAGAATCAAGTAGCTGGGCATTTGATCGATGAGCAGCCCCGTAATGAGATAGGCGACTGGCATGACCCCTTGGGCAAAAGCGCCGAGCACACCCATGGCTCTGCCGCGGTAAGCATCTTCGATTAAGGTTTGGAACAATACTTGAAGCGGCACATTGACGAGGATGACCACCATGGCCATCAGTGCCATCATCATGCCATAGTATCCTACCAATCCCCAACCGAACGAAACGCCAGGAAGCGTCGGAATCGCGAAAGCCACCATGAGTAGTCCAAACATGATCATGGTATTACGCAATAGCGCATGGGAGAAGGTCACGCTTTTCTTCCCCACATAAATCGACATAATGATCGCACCCACTGGAAAAAGCGACTGGATAAGGCCATTAGACTGCGCGCTGATGCCATGCACTGTAATTAGGTTATAAGGCATGACGATGGTAAACGCCGACATGAAAAAGTTGATAAACAGGGCATAGATGGCGATGGTCATGAAAGTCTTTTGGCTACGCACATAGACGAAGCCTTCTTTCATGGTTTGGATAAATGAGCCCTTCTGTTTTTTATGATTCAGACTTCCACCATATAAATGAAAGTCGATAAAGCATTCGCTCAGTGCTGAAAGTAAAAACGAAATCGCATTGACCAGGAAAAACCACTCAATGGAAATAACCCCATATAAAACGCCACCTAATATCGGCGTTGCGATGGAAAGGACACTATCAAGCCCTTGTGAGTAGGCGTTGATTTTCGTTAGCCGCTCTTTTGCGACCAGATTAGGATACGAGGATGAAAACGCGTTGCTGAGAAATACGAACAGCACCGATAGGATTAGCTCCGCTAAATAAATCTGCCAAAGCGTCAGGTCATTTTTCTGCAAAACGATAAAAAATGCTAACATGGCCATCCCACTGATGAAATCGGCGCCGACCACGATTCGCTTTTTATTCGCTCTGTCGGCGATCACACCTGCTACCGGACTTAGGAGTACCGCTGGTAAGGTGGTAATCAAAAGGGAGATGGCAAAATTTTGAGCTGATCCTGTAATTTTTAAAATATAGAAGCTCATGGCAAAACCAAATAGCTTTGAACCAAATTGGCTGACACCCTTTCCACTGAGTGTCAGCCAAAAATTTCTACTTTCCTTTGGCGTCATAATAACCTCGCGTCTTCGAATTATTTTATGCACTCGTGTTATTTTCTTCTTTTATCTGTGAGGTGTTTTAAGTCGTCGATGCTGAGGGGTTTAAAGATAATTCTTCCATCCATATCTGATTGAATCGTAATTGAGTTGTAAGAATTCATGTTTTTCATAAGTTCCTCCGGAATCTCTAAAAAAGGGGGTGTTGGTTTCTATGTTTACATCATACCACCTTTTTAATTGAAGTTCAATAGTTATCTAACTAAATAATAGTTAGAATTGTATTAAACAAATGTGAATAAGATTTTAACCAAACTTTAACCTTATTTTTCAGAATCTTCAAAATAATGTTGCGACAAATCTTCTGGATTGCTATAATGATATAAGTTTATCTAATCGTAAGTCCGATTTTAATCAGCAGGGTTAATTATTGACCCAGGAGGCGAAAATGCAAAATCCCACCATCAGCTTCGAGCTCTACAAAATATTCTACCACGCTGCTGCCACGCTGAATTTTTCTAAAGCGGCCGAATCCATGCATGTGACCCAATCAGCGGTTAGTCAAGCCATCAAATCGCTGGAGACACAGCTGGGCATCCCCCTTTTCTTTAGACAAGGAAGATCCGTCTCACTCACCCACGAAGGCGAAATCCTATTTGCGCATATCGAAAAGGCATTTCATTTTATCAGGTCAGCGGAAATCTCTATGCAGAACATCAAATCACTGGACGAGGGAACTGTCTTTATCGGCGCCAGCGACACCATCACACGGTATTTCTTGATGGATGCCATAAAAGCATTTCATCTGGCATATCCGCGTGTGAAGCTCTCCATCAACAACCGCCCTTCTCCTAGATCCGTTGAAAAGCTGAAAAATGGCGAACTGGATTTAGCCGTGATCAACTTACTGCCAGACAGCGATTACGAGGGACTTGAAGGCGTCTCATTAACCACACTGGAGCATATTTTCATCTCCAGCAGTCCAGTCAGTGCCGTCCCTGTGACACTTAAAACACTTTCACAGCACCCGCTGGTTTGCCTTGAAAGGAAATCCACAACCCGGCGTATACTCGAACAGTTTTTCGCCACTAACGAGGTGATATGGGAGCCCGCATTCGAGTTCGGTTCGTTCGATGTGATTTTAGAAGCCGTTAAAGCCAGTATGGGCATCGGTTTCGTCCCGAGGAAGATTGCCGCCGCACTGATCGAGGCAGGCGAGCTCTCCGAGGTGACGATTAAGGAGCCTATCCCATCTATCGAAATCGGTATTATGGTGAATAAAAGTAAACCGCTTTCATTGGCAGCGAAAAAATATCTCGAAATCCTCAAAAACACTGGGGTTTAGTAAAAAAAATGGGAATAATAAGACTAAGTCATTTTAACACGATTGGGGGGCGTTAACATATGTCGTTTAACAGAGAAAGTATCCTCGAAAAGGGCTTCTATTACTTAAATGAAGGTGAGCTCGACGTTCACTTGTTCCACGAAGGCACGAACTATAAAAGTTATAACTACTTCGGTGCCCATGCAATCTCAAACCATGATCTTGAAGCGGTACGATTCGTCGTATGGGCGCCTAATGCACGAGAGGTCCATGTCGTTGGTGACTTTAACGATTGGAACGATTTCGGTTATCCCATGCAGCGCGTAAGAGACAGCGGCGTATGGCAGATATGTGTCGTTGGGGTTCAGCCCTATGACCGTTATAAGTTCAGAATTACCACACAAGATCAGCAGGTACTTTTCAAGTCGGATCCTTTTGCTTTTCACGCTGAGGAAAGACCACATACCGCGTCGAAATACTATGATCTTAAGGGGTTCGCTTGGCACGATGGCGAATGGCTGGCGAAGCGGAAAGACACGGATCATCACCATAGCCCTATGAGTGTTTATGAAGTCAACCTCATGTCTTGGCGAAAAAAACACGACGGCAGCCAGTATTCCTATCATGATCTGGCTCAGGAGCTCGTACCGTATGTAAAGGACATGGGTTTTACCCACATCGAATTGATGCCCATTATGGAGCACCCGTTTGACGGGTCCTGGGGTTATCAAGTAACTGGCTATTTTGCGCCGACGAGCCGATATGGTACGCCGAAGGACTTTATGTACTTCGTCGATACCTGTCATCAAAACGGCATCGGCGTCATCCTGGATTGGGTTCCCTGCCACTATTGTAAAGACGCACACGGTCTTTACCATTTCGATGGCGGACCGGTGTTCGAGTCACCGGAATACGACCGGGCACATAACGACCAATGGGGCACCATCAATTTCGATTATGGCAGACCAGAGGTACAATCCTTCTTGATTTCAAACCTGCTCTACTGGATGGAGCTTTACCATGTGGATGGCATAAGAATCGATGCCGTCGCTTACATGCTGTACTTGAACTTCGGTGGAAAGCTTTTAAAAAACCGTTATGGTGGGTTCGAAAACCTCGATGCCATCGATTTCATCAAGAAGATGAATCACGTGGTGTTCAAGGAGCACCCCGATGTACTCATGATGGCTGAGGAAAGCACCGCTTGGCCGAAGGTCTCAGGCGATATCAAGGACGGTGGCCTGGGATTCAACTATAAGTGGAACATGGGTTGGATGAACGACATTCTCGAGTACATGTCTCTCGATCCCGTTTATCGCAAAGGCTTCCATAAAGCGCTGACGTTTACCATGACCTATGCTTTTTCCGAATTTTTCGTCCTACCCCTTAGCCATGATGAAGTGGTACACGGTAAAAAGTCGTTACTGGAAAAAATGCCAGGCAATTATTCAGATAAGTTTGCGAATCTCCGTTTATTGCTGGCTTATATGTATGCCCATCCCGGTAAGAAGCTTTTGTTTATGGGCAGCGAGTTTGCACAGTTTATCGAGTGGAACGAATGGCAGGCGTTGGATTGGCATTTGCTGGACTATGACTCACACCGCAAAATGCAAGCCTTTATGAAGGCGTTGAATCACCTTTATAAAAATGAGCCGAGCTTTTATGAGCAGGACACCACCTACGATGGTTACGAATGGATCGAAGTGGATAATAATGAGGAAAGTACCATTTCCTTCGAGCGCATCGCCGCCAGTGGCGAGAAACTCATCTTTATCTTCAATTTCACACCTGTATCCAGGGATGCCCACCCGATCGGTGTCGACCACTTAGGAGAATACGAAGTCCTTCTGAACACCAGCGATGTGTCCTTCGGCGGTTATGTCGAGGGAGGAAGCACCACTTATACAGCCATAAAGGAACCTTCATTCAGACGACCTAACACGATTCGCGTTAAACTGCCGAGCTTAGGCGGCCTGATCATCAAATATAAGGAGGAAAAGCCCATATGAAAGAAGGAAAAATGATAGCCATGCTCTTAGCAGGAGGCCAAGGCTCCAGACTCAAACTACTCACCAAGGAAGTCGCTAAACCGGCAGTTCCTTTCGGTGGAAAGTATCGCATCATCGATTTTCCACTAAGTAACTGCTCCAACTCAAATATTTTCGACGTGGGGATTTTAACCCAGTATAAGCCTTATCACCTTAACTCTCATATCGGCATCGGTAGCGCATGGGATTTGGACCGTCGCTCTGGCGGCGTAAGAATCCTGCCACCGCATACAGACGAACAAGGCGGTCGATGGTATAAAGGAACCGCTAACGCCATCTACGAAAACATCAGCTTTATCGATGAGCTCGATCCGCAGTACGTCCTGATTTTATCAGGTGACCATATCTATAAAATGGATTATTCCAGTATGCTGGATTTCCATAAGGCGAAAAAGGCCGATATCACCATCAGCGTCATCGAAGTGCCTTGGGAGGAAACCTCGCGCTTTGGTATTCTCAACACTGACGCAGACCAATTTATCACCGAATTCGAGGAAAAGCCGAAGCACGCGAAATCCAACCTTGCGTCCATGGGAATCTACATCTTTGATTGGAAATCCCTGAGAAGCTATCTCATCGCCGATGAGAAAAATCCAAACTCTGAAAACGATTTCGGAAAAAACATCATCCCTCAAATGAAGCACGACGGCAAACGTACGTATGCCTACAAATTTGAAGGCTACTGGAAAGATGTCGGTACTGTAAAGAGCTACTGGGAAGCAAACATGGATCTCCTATCGGAAGATAACGCACTTGATCTTTACGATGCCAGCTGGAAGATCTATACGAAAAACAAACACCTTCCACCACAGTACATCGGTTCAGAGGCCTCTGTGGTCAACAGCATGGTCAACGAAGGGTGCAACGTGGAAGGCAGCATAGAAAACAGTATTTTGTTTAACGAAATTCTGATTAAGAAAGGCGCAAAAGTGTTTAACAGTGTCATTCTCTCAGGCGTTACCATTTCTGAGGATTGCGAAATTCATAACGCCGTCATCATGGAAGATGTCACGGTCAAGCCAGGCACAGTCATCGGAAAGCCTGATAGTGAATTTGTCTACTTGGTCAGCAAAAACAAAATAATCGAATCTGAGTGAGGTGCTTATGAAAAATTGTCTTGGAATCATCAACCTAAGTGAAGTCGATAGCCCGTTCGGACTTCTCAGTCAAAATAGACCGACCTCGATGCTGCCCTTTGCTGGTCGTTACCGCGTCATCGATTTTATGCTTTCCAACATGGTCAACAGCGGCATCAACACCATCGGTGTCTTTACAGGTAACAAGGTCCGCTCAGTAATGGACCATCTCGGTTCAGGCTCGCCATGGGACCTCGACCGTAAAATCAATGGTTTGTTCCTTTTTACACCAACCTACGATTACACCACCATCAATTCAAAGGTGGGCGATATCGATTTGTTCTTCCAGAACAAGTCCTTCGTAAAGAATGCAAAGCAAGAAAACATTCTCATGTCGAAGACCTACATGCTCGCCAACATCGACCTTAATGCCGCTTATGAGGATTTCATCGCCTCTGGTGCAGACATCTCCATCGTCTATAAAAAGGTAAACGACCCTATGAATCGGTTTATCGGATGTGACAAAATCAATTTCGATGCGCGGGGTGAATTCGAAAGCATTGGCACCAACCTAGGGATGGAAGAAAATTTCAACCTCTCTCTGGAAATGTATTTCGTAAAAAAAGCCGTCTATTTCGACATGCTCTTCGACTCCATCGAAAAGGGCAATGCCAACTACATGAAACAGGCCGTGCTTAACAGCCTCAGCAAATACAAGATACGCACCTACGAGTTCGACGGATATGTGGCTTGTATCAACAACCTTCGTAATTATTTCGACGCCAACATGGCCATCCTAAATCCTGAAATTTCTAACGAGCTGTTCTTTAAACATGGGCAGATTTTCACGAAGGCGAAAGACGAGCCTTCCACGCATTATCAGAAAAATGCCCGTATTAAAAACTCGTTTGTGGCCAATGGCTGTCAAATCGATGGCTATGTGGAAAATTCCATCATTTTCCGCGGTGTCAACATCGCTAAAGGCTGTATCGTAAGAAACAGCATTCTCATGCAGAAAACCCACGTGGATCAAAACGTCCACCTCAATTACGTCATCCTTGATAAGCGCACCACTGTCAACCAGGGGGTTACACTTATCGGCGATCCGTCACTGCCTTATATCGGCGGAAAGAAAGCCGTGATTTCCAAGGAGGGCAAGTCATGATCAATGTCGTATTTGTCGCTTCGGAAGCAGCGCCATTTGCAAAAACAGGAGGGCTCGCCGATGTGGCGGGCTCTTTGCCCAAAGCACTGAATCAGGGCACCATCGATGGCCAGCCTGTAAATGTCAAGGTGTTTATGCCCCTCCATGTGAAAATCAGTCCAAGCTTTCGCGATCAGATGACTTATCTCGGCTTCACCACTGTGAATATGGGCTGGCGGACACAATACGTCGGACTGTTGACACTTCGTTATGATGGGGTCGATTATTACTTCATCGATAACGAATTCTACTTTAAAAGACACGCGCTTTATGGTGATGGCGATGATGCCGAGCGCTATATCTATTTCAGTAAGGCCGTGCTTGCCGCACTTAAAATGATCGAATTGAAGCCTGAAATCATCCATACCAACGACTGGCATGCCGCTTCGGTAAATGTATTGCTCGACTATTATCGCAAGCACGATCCCTTTTACCAAGGCATCAAAACCGTTTTCACCATCCATAACCTGCGCTACCAAGGGGTTTTCGACCCGTACATCATGGGCGATTTGCTAAATCTCCCCTATGAGTATTACCACGAGGAACGCCTCAAGTTCTATGAAAACATTAACATTCTAAAAGGTGGCATCGTCTTTAGCGACCATATCACCACCGTCTCAAAATCGTATGCCCACGAAATCACCTACCCTTATTTCGGAGAGAACCTCGACGGAATCATCAACAAGTATAGCCATAAGCTTACCGGGATTGTCAATGGCATCGACTACGACGTCTACGATCCAGAAACCGATTCAAATCTCCCCGTACACTACACCGTCACAGACCTGTCTAATAAAAAGATCATTAAAAAGCAGGTGCAGGAGCGTTTCGGACTTCCTGTTAACCCAGACGTCCCGATGCTAAGCATTATCTCCAGACTGGCCGATATGAAGGGGCTTGATCTGGTACAGCACATTCTGGATGAGCTCTTAACCTTAGATGTCCAGCTGGTGGTTTTAGGAACAGGCGAAAAGCGTTATGAGGATTTGTTCAAGCATTATCAATACATGCATCCCAACAAGCTCTCTGCGCGCATCTTTTTCGATCAGCATGAGTCACATCTCATTTATGCCGCCTCAGATTTGTTCCTAATGCCTTCGCTTTTTGAGCCTTGTGGCTTAAGTCAGCTTATCGCACTTCGATATGGAACGATTCCTGTGGTGAGACAAATCGGTGGACTTAAGGACACCGTAATTCCATATAACAAATACACCGGCGAAGGCACCGGTTTTGGATTTATGAATTATAACGCACACGAGCTTCTCTTCACCATCAAGGAAGCCCTTGAATATTTTAAAGATCCCGTGGCTTGGCCAAAACTGATGACTCAGGCCATGCAAGCTGACCACAGCTGGGAAACCTCTTCAAAAGAGTATTTGTCTATTTATGCATCGCTATTAAGGAAAGCATGAGGTAATTTATGAAATTGACCTTAACTGAATTCAAAGACGATTACATGTCGGCGATTAAAGGCACTTCTGCCAGGCAAATCGAAGACACCACTCCCCTTGAACGCTATAATGCGCTAGGTGAGCTCTTAAAGGATTATATCGGTAACATCTGGGCAAACACGAATAAAGAATACCGAAACGAAAAAACCAAACAGGTTTACTATTTTTCCATGGAATTTCTCACGGGAAAATTTCTGGCGACGAACCTTAACAACCTCGGTATTTATGATATCGTGGATAAGGGCTTACATGAAATGGGCATATCACTGGATGAGCTCATGGAGGTCGAAGTGGATCAAGGCCTTGGTAATGGTGGTCTCGGTCGTTTGGCCGCCTGCTTTATGGATGCGCTGAGTTCACTTTCCGTTCCAGGCCACGGCTGTGGCATCCGTTATAAAAACGGGCTTTTCGAGCAGCGCATCATCGACGGCTATCAAGTGGAGTTTCCTGACAGGTGGCTGGTAAATAATAACGTTTGGGAGTATAAACGACCAAACAAAGCCGTGGTCGTAAAGTATAACGGTCGTGTGGACACGCGCATGGAGGATGATAAACTCGTCTTCGAGCACGTGGACTATGACGCGGTTAGAGCCGTTCCATATGACACACCAATCGTCGGTTTCGAAAATAATACAGTGAATACTTTACGACTTTGGTCTGCAGAGGAAATCGAAGACATTTTTGACTTCGAAAACTTTTCACGCGGCAACTACCTCAGTGCGTTCGAGAAAAAGCACAACGTGGAAATCATCACTCAAATTCTCTATCCAAATGATGCCTATGACGAGGGAAAACTCTTAAGGCTTAAACAGGAATACTTCTTCGTCTCTGCCGGTATTCAAAGCATCTTTACCACCTTTAAAAAAATGGGCGTTCCCGTGGAGGAGTTTAACGACTATGTGGCCATCCACATCAACGACACCCATCCTGCACTTGCTGTCCCTGAGCTCATGCGCATTTTACTGGATGAGGAAGGCCTCGACTGGGATACGGCATGGCGCGTCACAACCGCCACCATCTCATATACGAACCATACCATCATGTCTGAGGCCCTTGAAAAATGGCCGCACTTCATGATGTCCGGTCTTTTGCCGCGGATCACCATGATCATCGATGAGATCAACAGGCGCTTCATCGAACACCTAAGAAATGTCTACCTCTATTCCGATGATGAACGCATCCAAAACATGGCCATCATAAAAGACGGTATGGTCAAAATGGCGCATCTGGCCATCGTAGGGTCTCATAGCATCAACGGCGTGGCGAAGCTCCATACGGAGATTCTAAAAACTAAAGAGCTCAAAGACTTCTATAATATCTATCCAAGCAAATTCAATAATAAAACAAATGGCATCATGCATCGTCATTGGCTACTGACTGCTAATCCAAATCTAACGGATTTCGTAGAAGAGTTAATCGGAGATGGCTTTAAAAAGAATCCGATCGTACTTCGCGACCTTTTAAAATTCAGAGATGACCGCGCCACACAAGACAGGCTATTCGAGATCAAGCATCAAAATAAAGAAAAGTTGGCGAAGTTTATCTATGAAAAGCAAGGCATCAAAATCGATCCGTATTCCATTTTTGACATGCAGGCCAAGCGAATTCACGAATACAAACGCCAGCATCTGAATATTCTTCACGTGATGCACCTGTATAATAAGCTCAAAGAGAACCCTAATCTCGACATCCCACCACGTACCTTCATCTTTGCAGGTAAATCGGCACCAAGCTACTATGTGGCGAAGCAAATCATCAAGCTCATCAATACGGTGGCTAATGTCATTAATAACGACCCGACCATCAAGAACAAATTAAAGGTTGTATTCCTTCCAAACTATGGTGTATCATTAGCAAGTAAAATGATACCAGCAGCGGATGTCAGTGAGCAGATATCAACCGCCACGAAAGAAGCCTCAGGCACGGGCAACATGAAGTTTATGATGAACGGCGCCATAACACTGGCAACTTTAGATGGGGCAAATATCGAAATCATGAATGAAGTGGGCGAAAATAACATCGTCATCTTCGGACTTAGAGATGAAGAGGTTTATGAGTACTATCAGAATGGCGGCTACAGCGCTTATGAATACTATAACCATTCCCCTTCGTTAAAGCTCGTCGTCGATCAATTGATCAATGGCCATTTCCCCGTTCCTAAAGAAGAGTTTATCCCTATCGTCGATCGCTTGCTTCGATTTAACGATGAATTTTTCATCCTAAGAGATTTTGAATCGTATTGCGATGCGCAAGAACGAATCGGTCTATATTATCGCGACAAGCAGCACTGGACAAAAATGTCACTCTCAAATATCGCTTGTTCAGGGGTCTTCTCAGCCGATTACACCATCGAGAAATATGCTTCAGGAATTTGGAACATCAACCGAAAGCCGCTGGATTTCAAATTATAAGACGTCGCATGCAGGATAGACGCCACGTCGTAAACTATTATAAGTAAGGTGAGACTATGAAAATCAGCGATTACCCAGTTAGCGAAAAAAATCTGGGTGCAAATTACACTCAGGCGCGAACAATTTTCAACGTTTGGGCACCCACTCAAAAGGACGTTAAGGTCGCGCTATATGATTCCGCAAAAGCGCCATTCAGAACCCTTCACCCGATGTTGAAGGGCTCTGACGGGGTGTTTTCCACGACCATAGAAGGCGACTTGCACGGATTATTTTACACCTACATCGTGGATGGTCAAACTGAGGTCACGGATCCATACAGCCTTTCCACATCCGCAAACAGCGCGCGAAGCGCCGTAGTCGATCTCGAGAAGACCCATCCTGAAAACTGGCAAAATCACCACCGTCCAAACGGCATTAAGGGCTGTGATGCCATCCTTTATGAGGTTCATGTAGGAGATTTTTCAGCGCATAAGACCAGTGGAATGACCCATAAGGGAAAATTTTTAGCGTTTACTGAAAACGGTACCAGTTATACGAGCGTGTCTACAGGCATCGATCACCTCGTGGAATTGGGCGTTACCCATGTCCACTTGATGCCTGTCTATGATTTCTTAACTGTGGATGAAGAGCTTGTCGAAGACAAGAACTATAATTGGGGCTATGATCCTGAGCATTATAATGCACCAGAAGGGAGTTATGCCTCCGATCCAAACGATCCTGTTTGCAGAATCCGCGAGCTAAAAGCTGCCATCATGGCGCTTCACGAAAAGGGGCTAAAGGTCGTACTCGATGTGGTTTACAACCACACATTCCGTACGGAGCATTCAAACTTCAACGTACTCGTTCCTAAATACTATCACCGCACCACTGAAACAGGCGAATTCTCAAACGGCTCAGGCTGTGGAAACGAATTTGCCAGCGAGACCCCCATGGGCCGCAGGTTTATCGTGGATTCCTTAGTTTACTGGGCAAAAGAGTATAAGGTCGATGGATTCCGCTTCGATCTCATGGCACTGATCGACCTGGAAACCATCACGATTGCTAAAAAAGCGCTAAGGGCTATCGATCCAGAAATCATGATTTACGGCGAGCCATGGATGGGCGGACTGTCCACACTCCCCGATAAAATGAGAGTCTATAAGGGTTCCCAGTGTGACCAGCAGTTTTCTTTATTCAACGACGACTTCAGGGATGCCATCAAGGGCGATAACGACGGTTCCGGTAAAGGCTTTATCCACGGGAATCGCGACATGAAACACCAGATGCACGTCGGTCTTGCAGGCTCCATCCCATATGATGAGAAAACCATCGGCTTCACCACCCACCCTTGCGAATCCATTAATTACTTCAACTCTCATGACAACCTCATCCTCGAGGATAAACTCAGGCTAACCACACCAGAGGCCTCGTACGATGAACTCCTTAAGCAAAGTAAGCTTGCGTTCAACTTGCTCTTTATGGCTCAGGGTGTTCCCTTCTTCCATGCTGGCAATGAATTTCTGCGCAACAAAAAAGGGCATCACAACACCTATAATGCACCATTCAGCATCAATGCCATCGACTGGAGCAACAAGGTCAAGCACGAAGCCTTTTTCAAATATGTAAAGGATGTCATAAAGCTCAGAAAGACTTACAAATGCTTTAGAATGAACGAACCGGAAATGATCAAGGAACGTATCCACTTCATCGAAGACGATGAGTTCAAGGAAGCCTTTAAGGATGGCATCGTCATGGTCATCAAGCAAAATGAAGTCCCTGGCTTTGATGGCTTGCTCATCGCCCATAATCCTGGGCACGAGCCAATGCTGCTTTCCATCGATCAGTTAAAGGAAGCCATCATTGAGCTATACACCACGAAGAAAATGGAAATTCCAAATGATAAGCTCTTAGTGGAGCTCATCTTTGACGAGCGTGGTTTACTGGATTCACCCGAGCGCATCGACGCCACCACACACCACCTGGTACGTGTGGACCCGGTCAGCTCAAGCGTCTATAAAATCGGGCGTTTAAATGGCCTTTCTAAAAAATAAATAAAGCATCATGAAAAAAGGAGCGTCGCTTAAACAAGCGCGCTCCTCATTTTATTCTTTTGATGCTACTAAAATTAGCACTTTGAACCGCCACGGACAGGTGTCACAGAATAACTATAGCCATTCCATTTGACTTCAATCTGACCGAACGTCTCTTCAAGATACTTTTCCATGATAAACGGAATACCGTCGATATTTTCTACGATATCATCCTCTTTTACTTGATCTAGACCTAGACCAAAACTTGGGCCACCTCAGCCCATGCCTGCGACATATACCCTCAGATTTTGGGGTTTGTCAGGCTGTTTTTCAAGAACGCCGCGGATGCGATCCGTCGTGTCCTTATCTACGATAAAAATCATAATTCGCCCTCCATTGTTAGCATACATTGTCATTATACCCGAAGAAAATAGTCCGAAACAGTGACTAAGACGCAAAAGTAAAGAAAAACGTCATGTAAAAAGCGCCTTTCACATGGAAAAGCGCTTCGTGTCTTCGTGCTAATTCAGTTCATTAACCGCAGCTTGAGCATGAACCACAAGCTGATGGTTGAACGTTGACTGGTTGTACGGAATAACCATTGCCAACCCACTCAACTTTAATTTCGCCAACTGTATCAAACACGGATTGCTCAACGACGAAATTTACGCCATTGATGACTTCAACGTGATCATTATCGTTAACGTTATCGAGACCAAGTCCAAAGCTAGGGCCACTGCAACCCATTCCTGCGATGAAAACTCTAATATTTTGTGGTTTGTCAGCTTGTGCAGATAAAACCTCGCCGATTTTTGCACAAGTTTCTTCATTAGTAGCAATATACATAGATACACCTCCGTAGATTCTAACGATGTCCGTGCCTTGACACATTATTCACCATTACTTGCTTTGATTATAATATAATTCCTACTAAATTAGTATAGTTAATTTGAAATTTTAATGAATCTTTACAATTTATTTTCAATTTTTGTTGCTTAATTTTGACGTTGCCCACTTTGGACGCATAGACAAATACGCCCTATTTATGATAGATTATAGAAAACCCCTGGAGGACTCCATGAAACTTGGCTTTGATTCTGAAAAATATCTCGAGGAACAGTCTAAATTTATCCTTGAGCGCGTTAATAACTTCGATAAACTCTATCTAGAATTCGGCGGCAAGCTTATCTTCGATATGCATGCAAAGCGCGTATTACCTGGATTTGATGAAAACGCAAAGATTAAACTGCTTCAAAAACTTAAGGACAACCTCGAAGTTATCGTCTGCCTTTATGCAGGTGATATCGAACGCAACAAGATCCGTGGTGACTTCGGCATCTCGTATGATAACGACGTTCTAAAGCTTATCGATGACTTACGTAGCAATGGCCTTTTGGTGAACGGCGTGGTCATCACACGCTATGACCATCAACCCGCTGCTAAGGTGTTTATCAACAAGCTCGAACACATGGGCATCAAGGTCACGGTTCATAGAGCGACGAAAGGCTATCCAACGGACGTGGACATGATCGTCAGCGAAGAGGGCTACGGCCAAAATCCTTATATCGAAACCACTAAACCCATCGTGGTGGTCACAGCACCTGGTCCAGGAAGCGGTAAGCTAGCGACCTGCCTCAACCAGCTCTATCACGAAAATCGCCTAGGCCGCAAAGCAGGCTATTCTAAATTTGAAACATTCCCAGTTTGGAACATGCCACTTAAGCACCCACTCAACATCGCTTATGAAGCGGCTACAGTAGACCTTAAGGACGTCAACATGGTGGATAGCTTCCATCTCGAAGCTTACGGCGAAGTGGCTGTCAACTACAACCGCGATATCGAAACCTTCCCTGTGCTTAAACGCATCATCGAGAAAATCACAGGGGCAGAATCCATGTATCAATCACCAACCGATATGGGTGTCAACCGCATCGCATTCGGCATTACAGACGACGAAGTGGTCAAAGAAGCTTCAAGACAAGAAATCATCCGCCGATATTTTAAGACCGGATGCGAGTATAAAAAAGGGCTTTGTGACATCGAAACGTTCAACCGTGCAAAAATGATCATGGAAGAACTTCAGCTTAAACCGACACACCGCATGGTAGTCGAACCAGCACGCCTTTACGCGCAGGAGCTCACCGCAAAATATGGTGAGGATGCTGTAATCCCGACCATGGCACTCTCGCTTCATAACGGTGAAATCGTCACCGGTAAAAACGGACAGGCCATGGATGCCATCGCTGCTTGTATCATCAATGCACTCAAACGATTTGCGGGAATTTCGGACGATGTTCACCTTCTGTCACCGGCGATTTTAAACCCGATCATCAGACTGAAGACTGAATCCCTGGGGGATAAAACAGCTTTACTGGATCTGGAGGAAGTGCTCATCGCCCTTTCCATCAGTGCGGCGTTCAACCCGATTGCACAGGTTGCACTAGATGCACTGGAAAGCTTACGCGGTTGCCAGGCACATGCCACTATTATACTCCACAGCAATAACGAAGCAACGATCCGCAACCTCGGTATCGACATTACCAGCGACCCGCAGTTCGCTTCCACTAACCTCTTCTACGGAAAGTAACTTCTTTAGTTTCTGAATGCTTATCATAACCATTACGCTCAAGCGAGACCTTTCGGGGTCTCGTTTATAATTTTTACGACAGATTATCGTAGATAGGCGTGATGTTCACCGAATTTTCAAATTATACATGTATGCGCATAAAATAAGTGATATACTGAAATCATTAGAAGTATGGACATCTTAGGAGGAAGTATGGAACGCAAGCGCGCCCTTTCTAAACGCGTCGAAGAATTGACACTCGACCTCGTACGTATCAGAAGCATCGTGGGGACCACTGATGAAAATCAAATCAGCGATGCCATCTATGCGCTATTTAATCAAATGCCGTATTGGCAGGCACACCCCAATAAACTTAAACAGCTCCCCTTTATCAACGACCCCCTCGGTAGAAGCAGTGTCATGGTTGAAATGACCGGTGAATTAAGGCCCAATGCTAAAACAGTGATCCTTATCGGTCATACAGATACTGTCGGCATCAGCGACTACGGTGACTTTAAGGAACTGGCCACTGAGCCTGGCGCGCTAAAAGAGGTTTTAAAGTCACTGCCATTATCTGACGATATCAGGGCCGACCTGGAATCGGATGATTACCTTTTCGGGCGTGGGATTCTCGACATGAAATGCGGTGTCGCCATGATCATCGCCATGATGGAGGACCTTTCCAAGCGAATATCCGAATGGGAGGGAAATATCATCTTTTGTGCCGTAGGTGATGAGGAAGGCAATTCAGGCGGCATGCTCTCATTTGTCCCTGAGCTTATCGATAAACAAAAGGAGATGGGCTATGATTATCAGGCGTGCGTGGATACGGACTATGTCGCCCCACGTTACGATGATGATAACCACCGATACATCTATATCGGAACCGTGGGCAAGCTCATGCCATCGTTTTATATCGTCGGCAAGGAAACCCATGTGGGGCAACCCTTCAACGGGCTTGATCCTACGCAAATCGCAGGTGCCATCATCTTAAAGATCAATAAAAACATCGCGTACTCAGATGTGGTGGAAGGCGAGGTTTCGTTACCGCCGATTACCTTACAGCATCGTGACCTCAAGTCGGAATACTCGGTTCAAATCGCCAGAGCTGTTAATCTCTACTTTAATTACGCAACCCACAACAGCACCCCAGACCAAGTCATGGAAAAAATGTTGAAGGCCGCATACGACGCCTTTTACGATGTGGTATGCACCATTAACGAGCGCTACGATATTTTCTGCAAGGCAAGCCATATCGATACAAAGCTTTTACCATGGAAGGCCCGCGTCATGTCATATGATGAGTTATATGAAGCGGTCTATGCCGAGCGTGGTGAAGAGCTCAAGCAACGCATCGAGGACCTTAAACTGGAAATGCTGGGCGACACCACCATCGATGAGCGCCTCTTTAGCCAGTACCTCGTAGAAGAAGTCCATAACCTTTGGTCTGATAAGGATCCAGTGGTCATCGTGTATTTTTCACCACCGTACTATCCGCACAACTATGTAAAGGGCGATAGTGATAAAGAACGACGCCTACTGGAAACCGTCGATGCGGTGGTTAAAAAGCACAAGGGACGTCGTCCCATCATCAATCGCAAGTTCTATCCGTATATTTCCGATTTAAGCTTCGTTTCTGCCCCATCAAATGAGCGCATCGCTTCACTGGAAAAGAACATGCCCGCATACGGCTCAAGGTATACCCTCCCCATCGAGGACATGCAAAAGCTTAGCCTTCCTGTAGTCAACATCGGTCCGTTCGGAAAGGATGCACACCAGTTCACAGAGCGCATAGAAAAAGAATACTCCTTTAAGGTCGTACCGACGATTTTATACGAAACGGTGCTCGAGCTCCTCAAACGTGATAAGCCTGAACAGACCTTATAATCATTAAATGCAAAACGCTGCTACGAGACCGTTTGTCTGAATCGTAGCAGCGTTTTTTATTGGGGTATTGGAAAAAGAGGAATTATTCGTTTGGTTTATTTTTGAAGTGCTGCGTTAGCGCCTGCGATGCGACCAAAGACATTGATATCAGCGAGCGCATTACCGCCGAGGCGGTTTGCTCCGTGGATACCGCCAGTAACTTCTCCTGCCGCATAAAGACCTGGAATGACGTTACCCGCTGTATCGATGACATGGCCACTCACGTCGATTTGAACACCACCCATGGTATGATGAACCGTAGGTACGCGCTTACCAGCATAGAATGGGCCTTGATCGATCTTATCTTGATAGAGGGTTCTACCAAATGCATCTGGCGATTTATTATCCACATGCGTGTTAAACGCTTCAACAGCGCTCACGAGATTTGCAGGATCGACGCCGATTTGTGCAGCCAAATCCTCTAAGGTCTCACCTTTAAACGCACGGCCTGCAGCCACGAGCTCATCGATGCTCTCGTTAAAGTGATTTTTAATATCACCAGTCGGATAAGAGTGTTTATCGAGAATTACCCACATGGACTGTTCCTTTTGTTCCATGAGCGCTTTCGTCATCACGTCGCGGCGTGCGCCTTCATCGACGAATCGGTTACCGTCGAGGTTGACGAAAATACGGTTTTCCACGCCTTGCTCGATGTTGCCGCTTAAGCTGCCTGTTTCAGGATCACCCATCGGTAACAGCTGGATCCACTCCATGCCCACGAGGTTTGCACCCAGTGCTTTCGCCATGGTGATGCCATCGCCAGTTGCGCCAGAATGGTTCGTGCTCTTGATGTTTGCCAGTGATGGCCAGTTTTTATTATATTCTTCCCTCATTTCAGGATTGTTTGCAAATCCGCCGGAAGCGATGATGACCCCTTTATTTGCCATGGCGACGACTTCGCCGTTCTCACCTTTAGCCTTCACGCCCACTGCTTTGCCGTTCTCCATAATGATTTCGACCGCTTCAGTGTTGACCATGACTTCGATCTTATCACTATTTTTCTCTATATAGCTCATGTAGGTTTCGATAAAGCCAGTCCCCAGCGGTTTAGCAGGGGCATGTGCTCTCGGCCAGAGACCACCTAACACTGTGTAAACTTCGGGTTTAAACTCCATGCCTAAGCCTTCCAGCCACTGTAGCGTCGGATAAGCATTTTCCACGAGCGTCTGAATTAATTCAGGATTGCCTAATTTATCGCCGCCCTCATAAGTTTGGGTGAAATGTTTTTCGATAGAGTCTTCAATATTTTGCGCGGACTGACGTTCAGGATCCACTGCATTATAGGCCGCACCTGAGATAATGGTGTTTCCGCCCACACGTGACATCTTTTCCAGTACCAATACAGACGCACCGTTTTGGTGTGCTGAAATCGCTGCTGAGAGGCCTGCGCCACCTGCACCGATGATGACGACATCCGCCGTTTTTTCGATATTTTCTTCTGCTGCTTTTACCACAGGCACATTTTTAAGTGCTTCTATGTCTGCGCCTGCTTTAGTCAATGCATCAGTTACTGCAGCTAGAATCCCCTCACTTGAATACGTTGCGCCAGACATCACGTCGATGCCTAAGCTTTGCGATTCGATGATTTTTTGTGGTATTTTTTCAAACGCGATATCACTGACCCCAGCCGCTTCGCTCTGGCTGATGATCTTGATCTCTGTGATTTCGTTTGCAGTAACAGTGACCTCGACTTCGATTTTTCCGTGGTTACCATCACTTACGCCTGTATAAGTTCCAGGAACATAAAGACCTTTTTTTTCAGCAGTCGATTCGGTTGAGCCTTTGCATCCGGTAAATGAAAATACCATCATAAAGATCAACAGAAGCGCTAACCTTTTTTTTGATTTTGAAATCATTGAATTGCCCCCTTATTGAATTTGAATGAATCGTTTCGATGAATAGATTCACCGAATAAGTTCATTTTAATTTATGGTTAATTATTTGTCAACGATTTTCCGTTTAGTTTTTAACAATTTTTGAAAATAAAAAAGCTGTCCACGCGACTGGCATTTACCAGTGGTGGGCAGCTTAATCCGCCTTTATAATACAAACAATCGAATCAGTCGACTAAAATAGTCCTTTACGTAAGCCTTTTGGTCATAAGCACCCTCTCGACTACACCAATCATATGAAATACCCCGGGCTGCGATGAAGAAAAATTCCGTCATGTCCTCCGGAGATAACTCCGTGGAGATTTCACCCTTCTCCTGACCTTCTTTAATCACTTGCATGAGTAGCGCTTGCATAAAACGTCCTTTAGATACGAAAAGCTTATTTGACGGATGAAACAGTTGTTTAACGGTTTCAAGCCCCGTCATTTCATTATACGCAGCATAATGGACGAAATAGGTGATGATCTTATCTGCCGTTCGATCTTCTGTTAAGTCCTGCGCGACGACCGATTCGAAGTAATGGTCGGCCCTTTTATAGATTTCCATCAGAATCTCGTTTTTCGATTTGAAGTAATTATAGAAGGAACCGACAGAAACGCCTGCCAGCTTACAGACTTCTTCAATTTTCATGTCTTGGAAACCCTGCTGCTCCATCAGTTTTATAGCGGCTTGATAAATCCTGTTTTTAGTCTCGATGGCTTGAAGCTGTCTGTTGGTCATCTTTTTCCTCACCTTTAATCACATTTTTACTCTATCAAAATTGTATCATTATCTTTCCTGATGTTCTAGATAAATGTCATGTGACTTTCTGTCATTTTGTGGTAACATAGATTTAATGAAACGCGCATTTGGAGGTTACATGAAACGAAATCAACTCAACAAAATAATACGTCACCTCATCGTTTCGATTATCGCTATACTGTCCATATCAGGTGCTGTAACCTTTGCTGAAGTAGATGAACGCATCGCGACTTTATTGACCCCAGAGGAAATTAACTGGCTTCAAACCCATGGTGAGGACATCTTCTATGTGGGATTAGATCCCGATGCAGGCATGGAATATTTTCAGTATGACGATCGTGAAATGGGTTATCTAAGCGATATTGTTCAGCTTCTATCTGAAAAGCTCGATATAAAAATGCAAATCAGACCAGACCTCAGCTGGTCCGAGGCGGTTTCTGGATTGCAATCCGACGAGATACAAGTCCTCTTCGGTGCTAACCCCACTCCAGAACGTCTAAAAACCATGCGGTTTACCGATGCGATCTACAGCGTCCCTTATACCGTTTTAGGCAGAGTGATGGGCGAAGTGCAAAACATCGGGGACCTCAACCATAAAAAGGTCGGATTTCTGGCAGGAGATGTTGCTAATACACTAATACAAGAGGCATATCCAAATTTAAGCTTCGATTTCATCTATTATGATAACCAGGAAGTAGCATTAGCCGCTTTAAACCGCGGTCAAATAAGCGCTTTCATCACCTCAGGTGGCGATGTGGTTTACGATTATCTATTCCGGTTTCCAAGCCTGCGCGTCATCGCCAACATCGAAGACATCCGCTCCCTACTAACCTTTTCAACCCTAATCGAAAATGAAAGGTTGGTCAACATCCTTTCTAAAACCTTTTCATCCTGCGAGGTGGAGATTACCGCATTAATCGACGAAGCCCGCACCCATTATGTGCGAAAAATACTCAATTTGACAGAGGATGAAGAAGCTTGGATGCGTAATCACCCGCAAATCAAAGTGGGGGTTCCCACCGATTATCTTCCCATCGACTATCCGGTCGACGGCGAATATAAGGGAATCGCAGGTCACTATCTTACAGCATTTGCCGATTTGATCGGTCTGGAAATCATCGCTGTTCCAGGCACCTTCGACGACGTCTACGATAAGATTCAAAACGGAGAAATCGACCTTTTAAATATGGCCAAAACCGATGATCGATTACGTGATTTCGTATTTACAGAAGCTTTCAGTAATGAGCGCGACTTAATTTATGGCCTTAGGGACAGCAAATACGTCCATGATATCTACGGACTTGAGGGAAAACGCGTGGCTGTCATAAGGGGATTTTGGCACATCGACCACCTCAATATGAACCTACGCGAGGTCGAGTTGATTCTCACCGATGATATAAAAGGGGCTATAGAAGCCGTAGTCACCGGAAAAGCAGATTACTTTATCGAAACGCCCGCAGTTGCCGATTTCTACATCTCCGGTCTCGGCTATACGAATATCATCAAAAAAGGAGAAACCTCCTCCGATTCCTTCCTCACCTTCGGTATGCTACCCGAGCATGCGCCTCTGGCAAGCATCTTCAACCGCGCCAGACTCCTCATTAGCTACGAGGATGCTAAGTATCTAGGGATCCAAGGACTACCCGAGGTAGCCAATGTCGCAAACAAACGTCTAATCGCCATCATCATCGGAATTAGTACGTTTTTAATCTTATTGATCATCGCACTTATGAAAGTCCTCAGGGACCTGTGGTTAACTCGAGAGAGAGAACGCCTCATCTACATCGATCCACTGACAGGACTTTATAACCGTGGTTATTTTAACCAACTGGAAACAACTGCAAATGAACAGCAGTTTCCTCAATCGCTTTTTGTTTTGGACATCAACCTGCTCAAAGACATAAACGATTCCTATGGACACCATCAGGGCGATCGCTTGATCGATGCCGTTTCCACGATTTTAACTGAGACCGCGAAGACCTATAACGGTTCCGCCATCCGCATGGGTGGGGATGAGTTCGTCCTCGTGTTTTTCGGGATGTCTAAGGACAAAGCCGTTTTCGTGGCGGATGCCCTTAGGAAAACCTTCGAATCTTCATCACTACTAGACGGCGAAAAAGTTTTACTAAGTAAGCTCGAAGTGGCCATCGGCTTCAGTCATCGCGATGACGCCAGCGTATCGTTCGAAGTACTTGCTAAGCACGCCGATCACCTCATGTACGCAAATAAGGCGGAAATGAAGGCAAATGGGTAATGATGGAATGATTAGTGATGTGGATTTTATTAAAATCCCCTTCACAATCCCACGCTCCGCTTGAGTCATTCGGATGCATACTGTTTACGACTCGTTCAACGCGAATATGAAACTCGCTTCGCTCAAACAGTCATATTCGCTATGTCTCACTTCATCGAACAGCATTGGCATCCTCATGAAATCGCTTCTCGCGTGTTGTGAAACGAATTTTATAATAAAGTTACATCAACATATAAATTCCATAAATAAACTTGATTTGCATATAATATAATCGTATCCAAACACTTATTGAAATTATTTCATTATCCCCTATAATATAAGAGGAGTTTAACGTCAAAAATCAATGATAATCATAGGGGGTAACGACATGTATCGCATTAAGACATCTGGGGTGTGCGCCAGTGAAATTCATTTCGACATCGAAGCGGGATTCATCAAGCATGTGGAATTTATCGGCGGTTGCCCAGGCAATGCCATCGGACTAAGCAATATGGTGGTTGGACAGTCCGTAGAGGAAGTCGTCAAGAAATTAAGAAATGTAAAATGTGGTGGAAAAGCCACTTCTTGCCCATCGCAGCTCGCTATTGCATTAGAAGCACATATATAACCGATCATAAAAATAAACCTCCAAAATAGATGTCTAATTTGGAGGTTTTTATTTTACATATTTTGTTCACCAGACCATAGGTGGTATAACGCCGAAAAACTTGCACGGTCCTCTGCGCCACACTTTCTAAACATGTTTTGGATGTGCTTCTTTACTGTGGCTTCTGAGATATAAAGCTGTGATGCGATTTCTTTATTGGCACAGCCCTCGAGAATTTTCAGGGCCACGTGAACCTCTCTGGGAGAAAATCCGTGGGAAACCAAAATAGCTGAGGCGCGCTGGATGTTGAGCCCTTCTGGCACTAAAGGCGTGATTTCGCCGGACTTTACTTGCTTTTCTGAAGCGATTTCGAGCGCTAAAAAGAGGACACTTCCATATAATAACGGAATCGAAGCGCTCATGTAATCCGCCTCACGTGCGTCCGCCCCAGTGACGAAGGCCAGCGTCGCAAGTAGCGTCGTTAATAGGCCCGAGAAAAATGCATTCCAACGGGCCAGTTGTATGATTTGGTGCATCGATTTGCGTCTATTTAACTGGGATAGGGTTAAAATCAGCGTCCCGATAAGCACCGCCACAAGCGAGCGGCCATCGATCAGCACGCGCTGGTCATAACCCATGATTAGCACAGCGAGGATGGTAAAAAACGCCATCCCCAGTATTCTTTTCATCATAAGGCCTCTACTCCAGTGTGATTAATATGGCTTTAATTTTCGCTTGAATCGGAATAAGTACAAACGTCAGAATCAATGCATAGAAAGAAGTAAGGACTGCCACGGCAAGGCTAGGGCCGATCATCATGTCCGTCAGATGCGTCAACATGCCGATACTGCCGATAATCGTTCCCATAATGCCCGATAATAAAATAAGTGTGATGCCGAGTTTGTTCGCGATGAGCATGCGCTTTAGTTCAAGCGCAGTGAAAGAATTTTCCTTTTGCCCCATGACTTTAAAGCCTTTGAGAAAGTCCCCCAGCAACCCGCTGGCCATGAGGATCGGCACGGTAAAACCGATGATGACCACGATGCTGGGAAAATCGATGTAAGTGATGAGCGTTGCCGAGATCAGTGTCGTTCCCACCAATAATCCTAAAAAAATCATAATGCCAACTAAATACATAAAAACCTCCCTGTTCTTCCTTTGATACCAAAAGCATAGCATTTGAAACAGGCTTTTACCATTATCCCTAAGGGCGAAATCGGGATAATTTATCTACTCTCTTGCCACAATCATGGTTATAATGAAATTAGCCATTACATAGACAGGGAGGCGTGCATCAATGGACCCTAGAAAATTATTACATTACGTCACTAGCGGCATTCTGATCGGAATCGCTCTCGGCATTTTTCGGCAACTGATTTTTGGTCCACTCACATTATTCGAAATAGAGTCGCTTCCTCTCTTTCTAGTGGTAGCACTTACCGCTCTCCTGATTTCGCAATGGATAATTGATCGGCACTCAATTTTAAGAGGTTCTGGTGTTCCTCACGTGAAAAGCTTCCTTTCGGGCAAAAGAAAAATCCACCCTCTAAAAGAAGGTGGTTTAAAATTCATCTTAATCGTCATATTAAACAATCTGGGTTTTTCCATAGGCAGTGCAGGCCCGTCAGTATTTATAGGCGCTTCGGCAGGTGCCATCGCCTCACGTAATAAGCTTGCAGACCAACAGCTTTTAGGCGTTTTCGCAGGAGCGGGACTAGCTGCTTTTTTTAGTGCACCACTGGCTGGATTGGCTTTAGCATGGGAAGAGTTTGGCCTAAAAAAAGACATTCGCTCACTCATGCGTGCAATTTTGATTATCTTCACTGCATTTGGTACCTCTTATGTCCTTTTTAGTAAACAGCTCGGATTGATTCCTAGCGAACTGCCTCGTAATATTACCTGGACTGTGGTTATTACACTTATCATGATTAGCCTCGCCGCCACAGCGCTTGGTCTGATATTTAAAACCCTCCTGCTTAAAAGCCCCGCCATTATCGGAGGTCGCTTTCGCTTATTATTCTATTATGGGCTACCACTCCTATTTCTACTGGTCGCACGCAGCCTACCAGAAGTAGCTGGCGGTGGTATCGTGCTTCTCAAAGCCATTAATCTATCAACCCACTATGCTGTGCCAATCCTCTCGCTACTCCTCTTCATAAAGTTCGCATTTACACTAAGCTGTGTCAGTACCAACATTCCCGCGGGCCTATTCATGCCGGCCCTTTCCATCGGGGGAACCGTAGGGGCGTTGTTCCTCGCCGTTATGGTACCAGAAGAGCTCGCACATACATCATTATTCATCGCCTGTGGTGCTTCTTTTTTCTTTTACGCACTTATGCGAAGACCACTTTTATCCATTTTGATCACCGCCGAACTATTTGCGGACTATCGAATGGCACTATTTCTATTGCCAATCATGTTCGTAATCCATTTGCTACTAAATCCGTTGAATGATGCGCCGCTCAACGAAATATTACACGACTTGATCGATGACACTAGTGATATCCCCGAACTTTAAAAGTTTGAGTTCATGAAGGGCGCGCGTACACGCTGTATAAAGGAGCCTCGCATCTGAAAGGCTCACTAGATTTTGGTTATCAAAACCATGGATAATCACCGCATCGAACTCAAGTCCCTTCGCCATATAGATGGGCATAATAAGGGCACCCTGATTGATGAAAAGATCGGTGTTTTGAGTAATCAACTTAACATCTGGTGATGACCTTAACCGTTCGTATAGCTTTCGCGCATCACGCTCTGACTTAGTGAGAATGCCCACTGATTTGTGCCCTTTTAGAAGACTGGTGCGGATCAGTTTTTTTATGGTTTTATGCGACTCTGATAACGCTAAATGAATCACCTCAGGTGTTTCTCCGCTCCTCCCATAGCTGTCTGATCGGGATTCCTCTTTCAAGAATGGGCTTAGTAATTGTGAGGCAAAGGCATTGATTTCCTGGGTGGACCGATAGCTTTTAAGAAGCTGGATAAACTTCGGTTGTTCCTCCTGGAACACCTCGATTAAACGGTCGTAGCTTCCGATGTTAAGATGCGGGTGAATCGACTGATGAATGTCTCCGAGAATTGTGAAGTGCGCCCGGTTATAAAGCCTTTTTAGAATTTCGTATTGCAGAGGGGTATAGTCCTGGGCTTCATCTACCACGACCACACGCATGGTGTACTCTGGATCGATGCCTCCGATCACGAGCTTCAGATAGAGCATGGCGATTTGGTCCTCGTAATCGAGCACGCCAGAGGAAATTCTACCGAGCGTATAGTTTAGCGCTGACTGGTCGCCTGGCTCACTGTAATATCCTTGGATAAAACGTCGATACAGCCCTAATAGGTCCACCTCAGAAAAGCGATCGATCTGCTGCAGTAACGCTAATCGTTTCTTAGAGTGTCCTTGTCTCTTTTCATGCGGGATGGCATTCTTTAGGCGCTCTCTGATTTTTCCGATCCGCTTCATGTAAGGCATGTCCTTATAGGTGCTTTCGAAAAGCACACCGAGGTCAGCCGTCGAAAAGAGCTTTGCCTCTCCATAGGTAATCGCCTCAAATTCAGGTGAAGCTTTCACGAGACGTGCCGCAAACTGGTCGAGGGCATCCTTAAAATACGCGCTGGATTTTGAAGACATGCAGTGAATTCTGGTTTGCTGTTGAGTGCTTGGATGTGCATCAAACAGCGCTTCCATCATGTCGCTGTATTTTTCAAGTCTGATGCCGGCTAGCGACCTGAGGTGGCTTTCCACCAAGGCTCCGAAGGTACTTTGCTTGACGTTATCCTCCCCCAGCTGTGGTAGTACGCTGGAGATATAATCGCCGAATAACTCGTTAGGTGAAAAGATGATCACTTGCTCTGGACTAAGTCGCTCTCGATTTTTATACATCAGATAGGCGATTCGATGAAGGGCGACCGATGTCTTCCCGCTACCAGCTGCACCTTGAACGACCAGTACTTTATCCTGATCATTCCGGATGACCTGATTTTGTTCTCTTTGAATGGTGGTGATGATCGTCTTCATCTTCTGTTCGGTTTGCTGGGACAGCATGTCTTGTAAAACCGTGTCGTCGATGTTGATTTCACTGTCTATGGCATAGGCAAGCTCGCCCTTTTCGATCTTATACTGGCGCTTTAGACTGATTTCTCCAGCAATCGTGCCATCTGCGCACTCATAACTCGCCTCACCTAGGCCGTAGTCATAGAACATGCTGGCAAGTGGTGAACGCCAATCATATATTAAAAATTCGTGCGCATCGCTGATGAGGTTATAAGTGCCTATATAGAGCTGTTCTGGTTCCGTTATCTTCCCCGCCTTTATCTCGCTGAAGTCAATTCTACCGAAGTAAGGCGAATCCAGTTGTCTTTCGAGCTTACTGCTTTGCTTAAGTAGAAACTCATAGGAGCGGAGTTGATTTTTCATGGTATGGATATGTCCCATAAAGTCAGCGATTTGATCGAGGCCATTTGATATGGATACCGGACCGACATCCTCCCATAGCGCTCTTTGCGAAGCAGCGTAGTCTTCCCTATAGCTACTGAGCTGAAGGCGATTTTCATCGTACTGTTTACGCACCTCCTCGAGAACTTGGTTTAACTTATTCATTTCTTCTCTATTGTCCCTCATAAATTTCCTCGCTAAAAATTATTGACATTGAAACGAATGTATTATATAATAAAAGTGAGATATTATATTCGTTTCAATATTGAAATGGGTGTCATATCTATATTATGTTTTTTGAGCAAAAATGTCAACAAAATTAAAGGTGCAACCGCGAAATCCTTAATCGGAAGAGCGATTGCACCTTCAAATCGCCATTCGGCTTTATGAGTTTATGTGAAAAAATCCCCCTTTCCATTTGAAAGGGGGATTTTTTATGGGAGTGAAACTGGAGGATTAATCGCCTGAATCATTTTATTTCAAAAGTTTCTCACTGGCGGCCTCATCACATATCACCGTGACATTCGGATGAAGCTGAAGCACAGACGCGGGAAGCTCGGGCGTTATTTTACCATACATCATCTGGTACAGGGCTTCGCCTTTAGATGCGCCTGAAGCGAGCAGGATGATTTTCTTCGATTTCATAATGGTTTTAATGCCCATACTGATAGCCTTTCTCGGCACTTCTTCAATCGAATCAAAAAAACGTGCATTATCGACCACAGTACGCGAATCCAGTTCAACCACGTGCGTGTAGGCTTCAAAATTACTACCAGGTTCGTTAAACCCGATATGTCCATTTCGACCGATGCCTAAAATCTGCAAATCGATACCACCTGATTGATCGATGAGCGCTTCATATCTCATGGCTTCCTTTTCAGGATTGCTTGCATCCCCCTGTGGAATAAAACACTTTTCCGGTAAGAAATCCACAAAATCGAAGAGGTTTTGCTTCATAAAAGAACGATAACTTTGAGCGTGTTCACTAGCAAGCCCCACATACTCATCAAGGTTAAATGCCATTGCCTGCTTGAAAGAGATGACGCCCTCTTCATAATACTTAATCAGTGAGCGGTAAAGACCTTTCGGCGTATCCCCTGTGGCTAAGCCTAATATGCTATCCGGTTTGCTGAGCAGTTGAGCTGCAACCAAGTGCGCTGCACGCTGGCTCATCTCACTATAATCTTTAACGATAATTAAGTTCATTCGTCTTTACGCCTCCAAATTATTCAAAATACCCTCGACATATACCTTTGATACCTGATAGTCATCATTCAATAGCACGAAATCAGCCACCTTTCCTTCAGCGATGCTACCGCGCTCGTGGAAAAGTCCTAAAAGCTTAGCAGGATTCTCAGTGAGCATACGAACCACCTCTACGAAGGTAAGGTCTGAGTGCTTTAGCAAGTTTCGAATGGCTTGATCCAGCCTAAGGATGCTGCCTGCTAAAGTCCCATCCTCTAGACAACAGCGTTTGTCGTCCACGATTACCTTCTGGCCACCTAAATCATAATTTCCAGGGGGCATCATGGCAGCGCGCATGGCATCTGTGATCAATACGGTTTTATCTATGCCCTTGAGTTTTATAAAAGGTCCGATAAAACCGGGATGGACGTGGATGCCATCTGCGATGATATCCAGCGAGAACGGTTTTGAGAGGATGGCGCCGATGACACCCGGTTCTCTATGATGGAGGCCTGTCATGGCGTTAAAACAGTGCGTCACGTGATGAACCCCCGCCTCATAAGCTTCACAGGCTGTTTCATAATCGCATCCTGTATGTCCAATGGATAAGACCACGCCTGTATCCTTCATGGAACGGATGAAGGCGAATCCTTCGTCCATCTCCGGTGCAAGGGTGATCATCTTGATCACGTCCATATGGGGGTCAAGCCACTGGCGTGTGGGTTTTTGAATATAGGTTAGGTTCTGAGCCCCTTTAAAGATCGGATTGATAAACGGCCCCTCTAAATGCGCTCCGATCAACTTTGCACCACTCTGCTGGCCTATTTTTAACTGCTCCGCTTGGTGCGTTTGATGGTTACGCACCGTGTTTAGAGCACGCTCGATCCTGTCCTGTGCCATGGTCATGGTGGTCGCTAAAAAGGCAGTGGTTCCCATTTTAACGATGCTTTCAGACATCTTCTGAATCGCCTCACCCGTACCATCCATTACATCATGACCTGACGCGCCGTGGATATGCACATCGATGAAGCCTGGCACCAGCACACCTGAATAGCGATGCACTTCCACTTTTTCGATAAATTCAATTGGACGGGACTCAAATGCAGACTTCGACTCGATACTGAGGATATGCTGATCAAAAATGACCACCTGATTTTCCACGACCTCATGGCCGATTAAAACTTTTTCACATACGATCGCTTTCATGATGCTCCTTTTAATCAGTATATTTTCTGTGAAACTGCTATAGCAGCATCTTGCTTCACTTTTTGGGTCATCTCACCGTTCTCTAAAGCATATCCCGTACATAACACATCGACGATCAGTAGTTGAGATACCTTACCTGACATGGCACCCCCCTCAAGTGGTCCTTCCTTCCCGTTGGACATAATGACTAAGTCTGAAAGCTTAGTTAGCGGTGATTTAAGATAACTCGTGATGGCGAGGACTTTAGCACCTTTTGCCTTAGCGCGTGCCACAGCATCGACGATATCCTTAGTGCTTCCCGATATACTGAGTGCGATGACGAGGGTTTGTTCTGTCGCAAGTGATGCCCGCATCACCTGAAAGTGCGAATCGGTCACGGATTCGGCCTTTTTTCCGACCCTAAGTAGGCGACTTTGAAAATCCAATGCACTAATTCCAGAGTGTCCAACACCTAAGATGACGATATCCTCATATTCTCCAAACCACTTTACGGCTTGCTGCACTCCAACCTTATCTAAAAGTTGATACGACTCCTCAAGCGATTTCTGCATGGCAGAATAGACCCGATTTATCAAATTCCCATCATGTTCTGACGCTATGATCGCCGGCTTAATTTCCATGGCAGCTGCCAGCTTAAAATCTTGATAGCCTTGATAACCCAGCTTTCTGCAAAATCTCAGCACAGTCGCTTCCCCTACCGAACACTTTTCAGCGATTTCGGTTAGTGAATCATACATTACCGTATCCATATGGGCATTTACATAGGCTGCTATTTTTAAATCCGACTTTGAATAGTTCGGTTTGTTTTGCTCCAGTGCTACACTCAGCTTCTCTGCCATATTAATCCCTCTCGCGAATGGTAATCGCTCTACAATTTGCGTTCTTTAGTGTAAATATAGCATATTGGCACCACCAAGTAAATATAAAACGGAGCATTTCTCCATTTTAATTTCTAAATGAGAATATTTGCTCCGTTTCATTAGTGCTACTTCCTATGCTTAGCAAAATAAGCTTTAGGGTCAGCTTGATATAGTAATAGGTGAACATTGGCTTTGACAGGTTCGTCGGCTTTAGGACCAGGTGCAAAAAGTCCCAATGTTCTATTTTTTTCGAAGTGATCTGAGACGCAAAGTCCTCGTAGAGCGGCGTCCCTGGTATCGGGGTGAAGATGGAGACTGTGGTATAGGTCAGGCCACTGGCCTTCGCCCATGAGTAAATGGCATCAAAGTCAGCTTTTTTAGCGGTGTGTGAAATCATCATCAGCGCGATACACTCTGCACCCACAGACTTTATGGTCTGAACGCATCGCCGATTGATCTCCTCTGTGGTCTGCTTCTGATAATCCATCAGGATGGCATCATCCACTGCCTCCAGCCCCACGATAAAATACCGGAATCCGATGGCCTTAAGCGCAGCGATAAGCTCAGGATTCGCGGCTACCGCATCTGCTCTGGCATAGCAGGTGTATGTTTTACGGATGCCCGCTGTTTTTACGCGCTCCACAAACGCCCAGGCCCTACTGATGTCTGCCAGAAAGTCGTCGTCCACGATCTGAACCGCCTCTGCCGTCATCGCCGACAGCTCCTGCATCACCAAATCCAGATCACGTGTCTGGTATTTGCCGCCGTTGAGCTTTTTACAGTAGCAAAACGAACAGCTCTGAGGACATGAAAAGGCCGTCTTCATGGTGGCGACTTCCCGTAGCTTTAAAAACCGGTAGTGATAGCGATTCCAGTAGTAATGCGTGCGGTCTGGTATCGGTAAAAGGTTGATATCACAGGGTGCCAATCCGTTCGCACGCCACACCGGAGCGCTTGAGTCACTGAAATCTCTGAACACGAGTCCATCGATTTGAGATAGGGTTTTCAAATCATAGGGCTTAGCAATCGCCTCGATCAAATCTGAAAAAAACGACATGGAGGCACTCCTAAATATAAAATCCACGTCAGGTGTTTTAAAGGTCTCCGGATTAAGCTGTGCATGAACGCCACCTACCACCGTCATCACCTGTGGATTTACTTGCTTCACCTTTTTAGCGACTTCCTTCATGGCGTTTTCCTGAGTGATGTAGCCCGTAATCGCCACCAGATCCGGTTCAAGCTTCCTGATCACACGTTTAATAGGCCTCTTATCAAAGACGCCATCATATATGGTGGCCTGATGGCCATGTGCGTTTAATACGGTCATGAGGTATTCCAGCTCTATGGGTTCGTTCTCCACGAGTTTAGAGAACCGGAACACGTTCGGTGCCTTAGGCCTTACTAAAAGAACGATCATGCTAACGCCTCGTGAGAAAATTTTTGATGTAGACAGAAAATAACACGTTAAAACCCGTGAGCATTTTAAGGGTGTTGCGCAGTGGAAAAGCCTTCAGGGTGTATTTCACGCTGTGTGCGTTAAAATTCACCATCAGTGCGAGCTTAAGCACCTGAAAATAATACGCCTTTAAAGACATTTTAGATGGCCTAATCAGCACATCACCGAAATTCCATTTATCATAGTCGGTGACCTCGTAAAGCAGCCTTGAACGGTAGGTCTCATAAATTGAGGTGAGAGGATGCGGTACAAGCGGCGAAAAAGTGGTGAGCTCCGGCTTAAGGCGTTTGATGTACTGTATCAGCCGCTTAAAATCCCTTTTCTCCCAGTCGGGATGCACGATAAAGGAGCCCCAGCACGCGATGTCCTTCGATTTTAAAAGCTGTGTAGCGCGCTCGTTATCGTCTATGGTGGAAGCCTTATTATAGTCTGATAGCTGCTGGTCATCAAAGGACTCATAGCCCAGGATCACTGCCACTAGACCGTTTTTTCTCAGACGGGAGAGGACCTCTGGCTTTTCGAGGATACTGTTCACACTGCCATAGCATACAAACTGTTTACGGATATTCTGCACCTCCATATGATGACAGAATGCTTCTAGCCTGGATTTGTTAATAAGAAAATCATTATCGCAAATCAGGTAATAGGGCTCGTCCAGATCGCCGATCTGCTTCACGATTTCCTCGACGGCCACCTCTCTCACCTCTGCCCCTTCGATCTTCCACCTTAAGCAGAAATGACAGCGGTTCCTACAGCCATAGGCGGTTTGAACGATGGCGCAGGGCTGAAATCCCACGTATTTATACTCGGAGCGGTAACGCGCAGTAGATGAACGGTCTGGCACCACGTACTCGTTAAAGCAAAACTCGCCCGTATTGATGAAGTTTAGGGATTGATCATAGATGCCGTCGATGCGATGGCCCTTCTGCCCATTTTGGAGCATGTGGATGAACGCCCGGACATTGGCACGGGTGGTGGACTTAAAAACATAATCGATACAGGGGACGAAAAATGCGTCCGGATAGAGTGATGCCTGCACGCCGCCCACGATCACAGCCGTTTCAGGCCTTACCCGTTTTACGGTTTCCGCGATGTGTTTCACATTTTCCACATCGGTGCACTGAGAGGTAATCCCCACGGCATCTGGCTTAAACGACGCCAGATAAGGTTCGATCTGGCCGCTGGTCTCCACCATAAAATCCACGAGAAGCACCTCCACCGACAGCTCCTTTAGAAGTGTGGCAAAGCATTCCAGCCCCAGGGGCTCGCCGAACAAGTAGTTTTTAACGGTGGTGATGTGCTTATTAATCCATGGTCTAACGAGCAGTATGCGCATGCTGCCTCCAGTTTAGATAATATTCGGTGTGATGCCTTGGTATATCTGATACCGGTAGTAGAGGTTGATTCCGAGGTAAAAAAGGGATTGAAGGGGATGACGCCAGAAGGCCCTTTGAAAAAGGGTGCGCCTCAGGATGCTTCCATAGCTGAAAACGTCCTTGTAAAGCGCCCAGTAAGCCTCCGTAAGGGCTTTAGGACTCATGTGCCGCGGCACGTGAACCGCTTCTGCGCCATTATAGGTGTAGATATTTTCATTATAAAGTCTATTTTCCGCTTTCATCTGGTGAAAAAACACCGTTCCAGGGATCGGGGTCAGGATGTAAAATCTCGGCACGACGATCTTCATCTCGGTGATGAAATCGGCTGTCTTCCTTATGGAATCGAGGGTATCCCCGTCTGCACCTACCACCATTTCAGTAGACACCTGGATATCCGCTGCCCTTACGGCGCGGATAAGTCGGCGGTACTCGGAAACGCGTGCCCAAGGCTTTTCCATGCTGTCGAGGCTCTCTTGCGAAAGGCTCTCCAGTCCAAACGACAAGGCCATACACCCACTTCTTCGGATGATGGCTAGCAGCTCTGGATCGTCTCCGATAGTGATGGTACACTGCGTCATCCACTTCATTTTCAGCGGCATGATGGCCTGACATAAAGCGATGGTGTACTCACGATTCGAGAAGATGTTATCGTCCAGGAGTAGAAACTGATGAAAGCCCAGCCTTTTCACTTCCTGTATGTCGCGCATCACCTCGTGCACTGGCCGCGTGTGATAGCGGCTTTGATATAGACACGCCACTGAGCAAAACGAGCAGGTATTCACGCAGCCACGCCCCGCCTGTACAGGCAAAAAAGCGCCGATCCGTTTGTGGACGATTAAGTCATAGCGAGGCAAGGGCGGTGCATACTTCGACAGCGGCATGTGATAAATCGGCTTGACGACGCCACCTTCATAGTCCATTAGAAAGGCTGGCCACGCCTCTTCCACATCGCCGATAAACACCGCATCGGCATATTTGAGGCCTTCCTCAGGAAGCAAGCTCACCATATAGCCGCCGAGCACCACCGTCTTCCCCATGGCCTTAAAGCGCTTCGCGATATCGATGGTCCGGTGGACACCATGTCCCATGGATGAGATGCCGACGATAGACGCCTCCGTTTCCCACGGGATTTCCTCGATGGTTTCATAGATGAGCTCGACCTCGAACGCCTCAGGCGTAAGCGCGGCGATGAGCGGCAGTGATAACCCCACGAAATGGAGCCTGGATTTTTTAATGACCTCACCGCTCGGGGCATAAGGCGATGGCTGAATCAGTAAAATTTTCGTCTTCATGGTTTCCCCCTAATGATGCGCTTCATGTATTGCCACATGACCCGGTTCGCCCCCACCGTCAGCTTCAAATTTTCCATAAATGGGTATTTTCTCAGCGCACGGAGGACCATGGTTGGCCTGACCGTGGTTTTATAATAGAGCTTCACGATTTCGAAGTAGTATCGCCTGATGCTGAGGTGTGCCGGCTTCACCACGAGATGCGCCATGTCCCAGCGCGCGAAGTCCTCTGGCGGAACGATCAACTGCGATTGATAGGTTTCGTAAAGGGCCGTCCCCTTCATGGGTGTCAATGGCTGTAGGTTCACAAACTGGATTCCCGACCGCACGATAAAGCCGTACAGCGCTTTAAAATCCGCACGTGTCCAGTCCAGTCCGATGATGAAGGTGCCATAGCATTCGATATCCAGCGCCGATAAGACCTCGAGACATTTAAGGCTGAGGGCTGTGTCGCTATTCTTCTCATATGCGTCCAGCTCTGCGTCGGTGTAGGATTCAAGCCCGACGATCACCGCGCGAAGCCCTGCCTTTTTAAGGCGTGCCATGGTTTCAGGATGCTGGGCGATAAAATCGGCACGGCCATAGACGAGAAAACGTTTGTCCAGGTTTTCTTCATGGATGCGCTGGCAAAAATAATCGAGCCGTTTCGCATCGAAAAGAAAGTCGTCGTCGACGATATAGATTTCCCTTTCGGGAATTTGCTTCAGCTCATGGATAACCGAGTCGACGTCCCTGGTGAAATATGCGCCATCCGTAATCTCCTTACAAAAGCAAAAGGCGCAGTGATATGGACACCCAAAGGAGGTTTTGATCAAGCTGCAGGGATTATGAAACATATAGTAGTATTTTTTTCGGTAACGCGCCGATAAATGCCGTGCGGGGTACGGATGATCAAAGGTCCGTTCCTTCGGTTCCTTCACCAGCTTCGGCCTAGGTTCCCCATCGGCGATGGCGCGGATATGCGTCAGCGCGTTGGCTGCCAGTACATGGTCAAAAGGCCCCGCCATGAAATCCTCCGGAATCACCTCTGCATGTATACCGCCCACCACCACCTTAATCGTCCTATCGATGGCCTTGATGCGCGATGCAAGGTCTTTTAATAGATGCACATGTGAAATATATCCTGTCATGCAAACCATCTGAGGCTTTTCCAGTTTAATAATCGTCTCAATCGACCGTTTTTCTATAATCATATCCACGAGCACCACATCATGCTGGTCTATGAGCACAGCCCCCACATATTCCAGCTCTAACGGTTCACAAATCATCACATGCTGGAGACCGATGGTTTCCGGGTCAGGCTTAGGCCTAATTAATAAAATTTTCATATGCCTTAGCCCTCCGACTTCTGTGCAACATATAGGGTAATGCTCGGCACGTACCACGCATTTACCTGGATGATGTCACACACCTGAAACTCAGGCTCGAGATAATTTCGCATCTGCTTCGGTGTGGGATACGCCGCCCTAGAGGTGGTGAGTTTCACGATGGGGAGCAGCATCAGGTCGTAAAGTGTCCGTGTTTCCGCATGTGCGATCAACAGGTAACCCCCTTTTTCGAGATGGCTGTGAAACGTTTTAATCGCCTGCTTCGGCGCATCGTAATAAGGGAAGGCGTGCGTACAGCAAATGCATCCGAACCGGTCATCTAGACTCAGCTCAGAGATGGCGTTTTCCATGACCGCATGACCTTTTCTGCGCGCTGCGCGACCCATCCGAGAGGGCTCAACCCCTAAGGTCCTAAGATGTGGCAAATGGGTTTTCATGTCGTCCAGAAGCTGACCCGTCCCGCAGCTCATGTCTAGAACATGATCAACGGGTAGCTTTAACCCTCTCATCGTTTCGATGATGCGTTCACGCGTGGGCTGTAGCGAAACGCGCTGAACCTAAAGCCGATCATAGATGTTCTCATAAAGGTCCCATTTGGACATGGTGTTCCCCCTTCATTATGCTTTAAAGACGTGGTAATTAGGATGCTTAGGCCGATAGCTCAGGAAAGGTATAACGCACTTCGCCAGCGCATTCATCAGCGGATGGTGATGATGATAGTATAGGTTTAAAGGCTTAAGGGTACCCCCTAGCTTGAGTTTGACCTCTTCCGTGGTCTGTCCGAGATCGATGGTTTTTACCCCCGCTTTTATACCACATTCCACTAGGTGAAGTAACAGGTTAAGGTAAGTGTCATAGGTCTTTAGCGCTTCGTAATCAAGCCCGCAAAACATAAAGGTAAGTACCCCATCGGCGATATGGTACTGGCAAAATCCGATGGGCTTCTCCATGACATGGAATGCGGTGATCGTTCCAGGAAAGCGACCAAAAAACTCAGGTGTATTTTTCACCAGTGGATAGGCTGAGCGCTGATAAACCGCTTCATAGAGTGCGTAAAGCGATGCATCAAACGGATGATTTTCAGTGATGGTGACCGTTTCAAATCGGCGTCTCGCTTTCATAAATCGGTATCGATAATGCGAGCGTAGCTTCGCCAAATAATCCTCAAAAGAGCTGAAGGTGTTTTCCATCACCACTGAGGGTAGCGTTTGCAGTTTCGCAAAATGGCCTTCAAATCGATGATCGGCGTTCAGCATCAGCGTATGCCCCTTCTGTGACGAAACCCATGCTGCGATTTGTTGAATCCCCTTTTCAGAATCCGCGTGGTACCCAGGCACCGATAACGATGGCGGCACGCCCACCACGCGTATCGGCAAACGGATGGCATGTCGCCCTCTTAAGAACGTAAATAGGTTAAGCTTCGCCATGTATGAGATAATTAAGCCCTCTTCCAGCTCCACACGCTGGCTCTCATCGCCGTGTGCATTTTTAATGGTGGGCCATATTTCTGGGGTTAAAAAGCTATTCATGAGCGCCTCGATTCAAACGCAGGGAATAAACGCCGAAGGCCTCATAGGGCTTCGCCCATTTTAGTCCGAAACCGCTGGAGTCGAGGTTGTCCTCTAGAATCCAGCTCGTCTTACACCGCGAGTAGGGCTGATCCTTTACATACTCGAAGCACGCTGCCAGAAGACCGACGGGAATCCCTCGCTGCCTGTATTTCGGCAGGACGGCCCACTCCACCAGTTTAAAGGTCTTCACCTTCCTTTTATAAAGCTTCTTTTTCAGATAGGTCAGTGGCGAAAGTGTTTCTCCTCTGGCCATGAGTTCGCCCCAATCAGGGTACCAAAGGAGAAAGCCGATGGGCACCCCCTCTTTTTCGGCGAAAATTAGGCTACCTTCCTCTAAAAAGAACTTAAGGTCCTGAAATAGGCTTCGATCCTCTTCTGCAGTTCTCTGGAAATAAAATTTATGGTCTCCGAAGCACTGGTTGTTCAGTGCTGTATAGTGGATTAAATCCTGATCATAGGTGGCTTTCGTCATGGCCCTAAACTGATATCGCTGGTAAAAGCGGTTACGCCATCGATCATTTAAGGGAAACGCATGGTCCTGCCACGGGTACTCATAAGAAATCAACCGGGTTTCTTCGAATCCCAACCCTCTAAAATGGTCACTGTAATAGGGTTTCGTATACATGGCGCCGAAGGTCGGGCGGTGTCCCTGCTCTAACGTTAATCCTAACCCATAGTTCACATGGCCATTCATGCCGACGACGATTTCCGAAGCGCCCATACGGTCACACAGCGTCTTCGCCATTTCCACGATTTCCCGTGCGATTTCAGGGTGATCGCCATATTCAAAAAAAGCGATCTGAACCACCTGCGCATAATTTTCATGAATCAGGTAGGTGACGACGCCAGCGCACTGTCCCGCATCCTCAATCCGATAGGTCAGCTGTTTTAACCTCCGGGAAAAAGGCGTTTTTCGCGCAAAGATTTCCTTTAAAATCGGCGTTGAATAGTCTATGTAGGGCTTACTGAACGAAGTTAAAACCATTGAAAATACTGACTTGGAGACGCTTTTTTGATATAATAAATGCAAGGATTTTAACATTTCTTCCACAAAAACCTTGCATATGGAGGCGCCTCATGTAT
>JAIUOA010000007.1 GCA_020161295.1 Bacillota bacterium
GCATTCATCCATAATCAAATGGTCTTAATCAACCTTTGACTCACAAGAAAACGCTGATTTTTTTTAAAACCTTTTTTCATAGGTTATTTGACACTACCGATTAATTTCTTTCCTAAACATTCCTATGTTACAATTTTATCATGTTTTTCAAAAATGTAAACATTCAAATCACACACTTTGATGTAAAATTCTTAAAAGTAAAGTAAAAAAGTCCTAGATGAAAACACCTAGGACTTAACTGAAAATTCTTATTATTATTTAACTTCACTTACGCCAGAAACCGTCGAAACTGAATCGATAATTGCAGCATCCATGATTTTTTGAGTAGCATAGTAGACATTACCTGTAACTGTGGTTTTATCCATTTTAAAGCCTGTAGCAAACGGCCCAACGTAGATATCGCCTGTTACTTTTGCTTCATTTAATCTGAAGTTAGCTTCTGAAACATAAATGTCGCCGACGAAATCGCCTTTTTCTAATCTGGTGTTAGGGCTATTAACCACTAATGCCGGTGCTGTTAAAGTAAATCTTCTGGTTACTTTCTTAGCAGCATCTTGGCTGTAAAGCGCAAGCTTTCTTTGAACTGTATTCTTGTACGTGAACTCTCCATCGATAAAGAGTGGTTTATCAGTTGTTAAATCGTTACCTGCATAGATAATCCAAGTGCCGTCTTTTGAAAGGTTTTTAGCAAGGGTCTCTTCATCTCTATAAAGCGATGGAGATGCCACTGCATCAAGTTGTGTAAGAATCATTTCGCCAGTGATCGTGCTCTTTGCATCATACTTGAAGCCTGCTTTTGCCGCTTCTGTCGTGAAGTAAATGTTACCATCTACGGTTGCGTCCACCAATTGGAAATCAGGTGTCGTTACATAGACATCACCTTTAAAGATACCACCTTGAATTCTCGCATTTGCGCTGAGGATCGTTAATGAAGGCGCTGTAACTGTAAATCTTCTCGTTACATTTCTTGCGTCATCTTGACTATAAAGTGCTAATTTTCTTTGAACAGTGCCTCTTGAATTTAAAATGTCACCGTTAAGCACTAAAGGCTCATCAAATGTCATGTCTTTTAAGTTCGCGATCAACCATGGACCATTTGCCCATAAAGATCTTTTGAACACTTCTTTATCATAAGTGAGTGATGGCGTCGCAACCACATCGAGTTCAATTAATGCCACTTCGCCAGTTACGACACTTTTCGCATCGATTTTAGCGGAGTCCTTAACTGCTTGAGTCGTGTAGTAAACATTACCTTCAACTTTTGCATCTACTAACTGGAAGCCTTCAGCGTTAACGTAGACATCACCGATAAAAGTACCGCTTTGGATTCTAAAGTTAGGTGAATTAACCGTCATTTTAGGTGCTGTTAACGTAAATCTCGCTGTCACTTTCTTATTTTCATCTTGTGTGTAAAGGCCGAGCTTTCTTTGGATAAGATCTGCACCTGTTACTTTATCTTTTTTACCATTTAAGAAAGTGCCGTCAACCACGATTTCTTCTTTAGATACTAAATCTTTAATCGTCGTTACAATCCACTTGCCATCTTTGCTTAAGCCCGCTTTTAAAGCTGCCACTTCGTTAACGAGTGAAGCAGTCGTGATGACATCTGTTTGACCAGCTGCATCATAAAGCGCTTTGTTAGTGAGCTTGCCCACATAACCGTCAGCTGCAAGGCCTGCTTTCGTTTGGAACGCTTTTACTGCTGCTACTGTGGTATTTCCGAAAATACCATCAACCGTTACAGTGTTGCCCACTTTATTAAGATACTTCTGGAGAAGTGTTACATCTGTTCCAGACGTACCGAAGTGAAGCACACGCGTAATCGTAGGAATTGCGAATTCTGGTGCAACAACTACTGGTTTTGTCGTCGGCGCTGTTGGCGCAGTCGTCGTAGGTGCTGTCGGCTTAGCAGGTGTTGCTGGTGCTGCCGGTGTTGTAGGTGTCCAAGTAGACGCTGACGTCGTCGCATCAACTGCAAAAGAGCCCACTGGCATTGCAACTAAAGTAAACACTAAAGCAACTGCAAGCACTAATGCTTTCATTCTTTTTGCCATGATTTTATTACCCCTTATTATTTAATTTCGTGCCGCTTTGCGACCATTCGTCAATCCTATTTCTAAGTTTGTTAAGAATTGAACAATTGAACGTATGAACAAGTGACACTTCGTTATTATAGCAAATTAATTGAAATAAGATAACACTATTTTTAACAAATGAACGAAAATTAATAATTGATTATGATAATCATTATACATAAGAGGCGAAAAAAGAAGGGACGCCTCAGTCCCTTCTCGATTATCATTTTTGTTTTACATAGTCGGCATAAATCTTAATTCCCAAATCATTTAATATCTTCTTAATGGGTTCAATGTCCTCGTAGTTCACAGGCAATGTCTCTTGACGCTTTGCTTTCTCGCGTTTAAATGTGAAGTAGGTCTTACCTGCATGAACCATAATGCCATAATACTCTGCTTGTGTGAGATTCGTGAACCAAACCTTTCCTGCATGAGTGGTGGTGATAAGACCGTCTGCCAGTGAAATAATCGTCCAAATGATCGCCATGAGTCCACCGAAAATTAGCAGGATCACACGTGTTTCAACAGGATAATCAAGCGTTACACCTGAAATGAGAATGACACCAGGGATGGATAACCCCATGGCAAAAATCAGATACTTGTTTTTCTTTTGTTCCTTAACACGATAAAGAATGGCCTCTTTATTAAACACGCGCTTTCTCATATCGTTTACGATAATCATTACGCAAACGATGACCATGGCCAAATAACTGTAAAAACGGCTGTCCATAACTTCCTCCCAATTGATCGTTATTTTATCCCTAATTTTCTTTAGCAGTCGATGCCTTTTCTGGAAAGCACGCCTTCTTTATAATAATGCTTAATTTCCACCATTTCCGTGACGAGGTCCGCAAACGCAATTAAAGGTTCTGGAGCGTATCGGCCTGTGATGACGACTTCCACGTGAGGTGCGCGTGCCTTTAGCCCGGCAAGGACTTCCTCTAAGCTAATTAACCCATAATAAAGTGCAATCGTCATCTCATCGAGGATCACCACATCATAATAACCCGACGTCATTAGTTCGTTACAGCGTTTCAGCGCAATTCCAGCCACACGCTGATCTTCCTCTGTAGGGTCTTTACTGATGAAGCATCCCTTCCCCAGCTGCTCTATGGTTATATTCTTTACATAGTCACCGATAGCAGTTTCACTGTATTTCATATCCTTTACAAACTGTCCTATAAAAACGCGTTTCCCGCTCAGCGCTGCCCGTATAGCCAGCCCGAAGGCGGCTGTGGACTTACCCTTTCCATTTCCTGTGTACACATGAATGTAACCCTTTTCTGCCATGCGTCCTCCTATTCATTGTCATCCTAAATAGTATACCACAGGATATCGACAACCTAAAACGTAAAAAAGACGAAGGGGATTCCTTCGTCAGTCAAGTTTTGTTAAATCAAGTGAACTAAAATTTGGTGCTTTCCCAGATTCATAGGCTTCGATGAAATCGAAACCCAGTTTATATCGAATCTTGTTTTGGTACATGCGGTCATCAGCGATTTTAAAAAGCTCGCCTAAATCCATACCGTCACTGCCAAACTCGGATATCCCGTAGCTGTACGAGCATACGATGTCTCGTCCTTTATGATGAAGCGGTGTATCGTAAAGCGATTTCAAATGCCCATCGATACGACGCCTTAGCTTTTCTTGGCTACAGTTATAGAAGATGCCTACGAACTCATCACCCCCATAACGGGCAAGGATGTCGCTTTTACGAATGAGGTTACGACAGCTTTCAGAAAAGTATTTTAATAATGCATCCCCTGCGATATGTCCGTAATCATCATTAGTGCGTTTTAAATCGTTAAGGTCGAAAACCACTAAATTGAATCGCTCATTATATCTAGCTGCGCGTTCGACGATATGTTCAAAAATCTCTTCAAAGTAGTGCCTGTTATATAGACTTGTCAGGTGATCATACCGTGATAAAAAGGCTTTTTCTTCGTAAAGTAGCTGGTTGGAAATGGCGATTTCCACATTGGATTTAATAAAGGACATCAGCTTGATATCGTCATCGTCAAAGGCACCTATCTCAGTGGAATCCACGTTGATGGCTCCGAAAAATTGATGATTGATATAGATGGGCGCTGAAATCGTCGAACGTATGTATGTGTCTTTGCCACTTATGGTATCAATTTTAAAATAATCACCAAATACCTTTAAATCATCTACCTTTGCAACATGATTTAGGTCCTTGCCAACCGCTTTATATAAGAAGAGTTCCTTGATAGGAAGCTTAAAATTCCGCAAACTTTCCTCATCAAATCCGATTTGGGCCACTGACCTCACATAATCGCCTTCCCTAAGCATAACTGTGCCCATACACGCGTGGCCTATGGCCTTAATAACACTCCTAAGGATCACACTATATAGTTGATTTAAGCCTTCGCCGCGTACGATGTGCTGCGATACTTCCAGCATGGACTCCCTTAGTTGAACGAGCTTAGACAGATGGTTCTGCGTCTTTTTCTTTTCGTTAATGTCCAGAAGATGTACCAGTAAATAGTCCTCGCCTTCATAACTGACGAGTCTAACCTTGTATTCCACCCAAAAATGAGACTGAGCCCGTGCTTTCAGACAGATTTCACCCTGCTCGTTATAGGATCTCCCTGCAAGCGCATCGTCAATCAACTGAAAAAAGCCCTTCTCAAAGCCTTGATGCACGAGGGTCTGCGGTCCTATTCTATTCAGTTCCTGATGGTCAAACCCGAAAACCTCCTTAAACCGTCCATTCACAAAAAGCACACGTTGTCTGTTAAGAATGACGGTTGAAAGAGGAATCAGACGATCTATCACGTCAAAGTCTGCTGGTTTAAGCTGTTCGCGAATCATCGTCACCTCGCTGTAAAGACAGAAATATGACATTTATGTTACATGTCTCTTTATAAAATACCATTTGTAACCGGTTCCGTCAAACGAATAATGTCCCACTTTACATTTTCGCAAGGTTATTTTGAGAAGAGCGCCTTATAGAATTTAGACCCTTCGTCGTAGTATTTATCTAGGACTTCATATGAAACCTCATAAGAAGGAATACCTGCGACATAGGGCGCAATTTCATACACAGGAAAATACACGACCATGTGATTTTCTTCAAAAGCAATCTCAAAGTGTGCATCGTAGAATGCCTGTACGCGGTCCGCTTCTGGCTCGGTCTTCTCGATGAACAAAAAAGCATCCTCATCCGCCATATACTGACGGTCGATTTCCTTCGCGATGGCCATACGCCAGTCGCTATCGCTTTTGAATAATGATGGAAGCTCCAGTACGTCACCTGTGATAAAGTCCAGATACCTCGTGGACTGGAAGCTATTCGGATGCGCGGCACCAAATCCGTAGAAATAGCCGAAAAGGTTGAGGTTGATCAGGTTATTCTTAAGCGATGGCGAAAATTCACTGATCACCGTTTGGTCGATGCGCTCAAGCGATGCATAATCCACTATTTTTTCACCCGTTAAATCGGTTTCCCACATGGCCTCTGTGGCGAATTTTTGAATCGCCTCATTAAGCTTGCTTTGGATGGTAAGGTCATTCATTGTGAGAACAGGAAAAATTACGGACGACCCGATATAAGGCGAAATCACCTGATACTCATAGGTTACGCCATCTGTGAGCGTCTCCTGAGTGTTCTGTTGTTCCAATGTTTTACCATCACCCGACATCACGAACTTAATACGCCCCGAGGACTCATCCAGCGGCATAAGGATAATACTGTCGCCTGTGACTTCACCAGTGATGGCGAAATAGAACGCCGGATAATCCGTGAGAAGCGCACCCTTCCCGTCGATAAAAAACGACTTAGAGCCGTTGTTCGCTAAAAACAGATCTTCCTTTAACGCCTGGACATAGTAGTAGCGCTCTGATTGATTTCCCAGTGATTGATCGCCTAGCGGTTTATCGCCCAGAGCGGCCCCTGTGCCGTCCATAAATGTGCGCTTCATCATGGAATAGCCATCCATGCCATACCCCTGATAATAGTCGTCCCCCACTGCAAAGAGGTAATGCCAGTCATCCACACGCGTCAGTAGCCCGGTAGGTTCGATGATAAATTCGCCGTTAGGATCGATTAGGCCATAGACGCCATCCTCTAAGATGCCATAAAAATCATCCGTGTCAACCTTAACGATGGCGCGGCCACCAGAAAAGTCCTGCGCATCTTTGAACTTCGCTTCGATTACGATTTTGCCTTCAGCGTCCTTAAAGCCATAAAGGCCGTAAATATCGTCCTTGAATAGTTGCCAATTTTCTGTTTTTTCTGCATCTACGATAAGCGCTTTCACCGCTTCACTTAGTTCTGTGGTCGGTTCAGTTATAACTTCTGTGGACTCAGAAGTTACGGCCGGAAGCGGGCCATCCTTCACGTCACACGCAGTTAAGGCAAAGAGTGCAGCAGATAAAACTAAGGTAATTCCTAGGACCTTTCGCACTTTTATATGATCATTTTTTCTTTTATTAAACATAAACGGAGTTCCTTTCAAAAAATGAGTGAGTGGTTGACCTTTCTACTCTATAATAAAGAAAAGGAGTGATGATTGCAATTGAACACTTTTAAATACACCCATGAAGCCACCGATTATTTAACCATGCGAGATCCCGAGCTTGGTAAGGCGATTAAACGCATCGGCGCCATCGAGCGCAGAGTCATGCCTGACCTGTTCAAAGGACTCATGAGCAGTATCATCGCCCAGCAAATATCGGCGAAGGCTGCCGAAACCGTATGGGGACGATTCGAGAAGCTGGCTGGAGATCACGTAACACCTGCTAGTGTTTATAAGCTAGATGTGGAAGAAATTCAAAAGCAGGGCATGTCCACGCGTAAGGCTTCATACTTAAAGGAAATCGCCAGACGGGTTCATGAAGGCGAGCTTGATTTAGAAGCACTCACTCATTTATCCGATCAAGACATTATAAAGCAGCTTAAGGCACTCCCTGGCATCGGCATCTGGACTGCTGAGATGCTCATGATTTTTTCATTACAGCGACCTGACATCCTAAGCTGGGACGACCTTGCCATTCGGCGCGGCATGATGAACCTCTACGGGCTGGAATCTCTAGACCGCTCAACCTTTGAGGAAACTCGAATGCGGTATTCCCCTTATGGTAGTGTGGCCTCTCTGTACCTGTGGGCACTCTCGCATATCCCTTATGAGAAACCGGACGATCGTCATATGGACAAAAAATGAAATGTAGCTTAAAGTTTAATTTATAATGGGAGGTTATTATGGAATGGTTTATTAAACGCATGGAAGCACTTGATGCCCATACCCTATATGACATCATCGCACTTCGTATCAATGTCTTCATCATCGAACAAAAATGTCTCTACGAGGAGCTGGATCATAAGGATTTTAAAGCCACTCATGTGTTCAGTCTCGGTAAAGACGGCAAAATTGCCGCTTACCTGAGGGTACTGGATCCAGGTGTTTCTTATGACGAAGTCTCCATCGGACGCGTCCTGGTTCATCCAGAAGCGCGTGGCTCAGGACTCGGCCGCGAGCTCATGCTCACTGGTATCGAGGTTGCCCATGAACGGTTTGGTAAAGACTGTGTCATCCGCATCTCCGCTCAAGCCTATCTGGAAAAATTCTATCACTCATTGGGATTCATTACTTTATCCGATGTCTATCTCGAAGATGATATCCCGCACATCGAAATGATCCTTAAACCCTAAAAAAAAGCGCCATCTTTCACAATTCATGTGTTCGATGGCGCTTCGCTTATTTAGTTAGTTAAGTGCTTTGATTATAAGTAAGGCTCGATAATCCCGAAATCGCCGTCCTTACGTTTGTATACCACATTAATTTCTTCAGTGTCACCATTGAGGAATACGAAGAAGTCGTGACCTAAAAGTTCCATTTGAAGCACTGCTTCTTCTGGCATCATCGGCTTCACACCAAAGCGTTTCGTCTTAACGATGCTTTGTTCAGTATACGTCTCAGTTGGCTCAGGAATTTCTTCGAATCTAATGGAATCTGCCGCATGGAATCTTCTTTCGATTCTGGTTTTGTGTTTACGCATCTGTCTGGAGATTTTATCGATTGCATCATCTATAGACATGTACATGTCTTCCGTAATCCCTTCGGCTCTTAAAAGCGTGCCGTTCTTAAGCGGGATGGTCACCTCCACGATATGATTATTTTTTTGAGTGCTAAAAGTAGCGTGCGCCTCGATGTCGCTTCTAAACATTTTGTCAAACTTACCAAGCTTTTTCTCTACTTGTTCTCTGATAGCGTCGGTAATCACTAGATTTCTTCCTGTCACGATTACTTTCATAAGCTCAACCCCTTTACTTTTGATATGGTTTTTATACCCATGCCTTTAGGCACTAACCACTAAACACAAAAAAACTTCATTTAATATTTATGTTTTTATAAGCAGATGAAGCGCGATTCATGATAATAGCCTCTCTGAGGTCCTTATGGATCCTTAGTCTCGTCGCCTCTGTCTTTAGCTTAAAGTCCTTTAAAAGCGCCTCGAAATCCGCTGCACGTTCGACGATTTTTCGAATGTTTATGAATACCTGCCGCTCGTCCACTTCCAGTGCATTTAGCACCTCCACATCATTCAGCTTCTTAAACTGCTCAAACTTCGTCAGAAAAAGAAGATCCTTTTCCTGAATAAGTGCTTCATTTTGATCAATCTTATCAAAAACGCCAATTAACAGCTCCAGCCTTATGGAATCGTCCACCATTTCATAAAAAGCGCTGGTGGACTCCTGGAGCTCCAACTTTTCCTTAATCAAGCTTTCCATTTCTTTTATCAGTTCTACGCCTCGCATACCTGCTCCAACGAAATTAAGGTCGAGCAAAATCGCCCAACCTTAACTTATAATTTAATATCAATATTTTGTCCCAAATGTGGTGTTACGGATTGCTCCATGGCTTTTACGACGCTTTCCACTGATTGGGCGTCTTGTTTCATGGCCTTTTGGAGCATTGAAACGTTCAGTGCTTGCTTTAAACTCGTCAACATTTGAGCCTGATAGGATGATGCTTGTATATTCATCAAATCCCTCCCATGCTGTCATTTGAATTCACTTCATAGGATAATTATACCCCGATGCGCGTTTATTTAACAGGCAAAAATTATGAACGATTCATGAATTTTGAAGAAAAATCCATGAATCGTCTTATAAATTAAATGATTATTAAATGTTAGTCGTTTAGTTCGTATTGGATGACTATTTAATGTTGAACGCTTGTTTCCAAGTATCCTTAAAGTTCTCTGCGATTTCCAGCGCGTCATTGAACTCTTGCTCGTTTTTACCGATGTTGGCGTTAAGGAGCTTGAAATTCAAATACTCATAAAGCTGCTCTAAGCTTTCGCTTAATGGAATGTCCATATTGAGTGTGCTTCTCAGCTCATCCACGATGGCTTGTGCACGCTGCGTATTATAATTCACTTGCTCGTAGTTTTTGGACTCCAGTGATAAAAGCGCTTTCTTTATGAACTTCACGATGCCCTCATAGAGCATATAGGTGAGCTCTTCAGGTTTTGCAGCGAGAATTTTGCTTTCCAAATATTGATCCATTTTATCGCTCACCGCATTGCGTTTCACTTCGCTCACCTCAGCTTTTGCCACCTCAGGTTCCACTTTCATAAAATGTCTCGGTTTTGAATAATTGTATGGGTTCATGACCGCCATAACAGCCTCCTATTTCTTTAAATCAAATGATGTTCCTAAGCCGCCTGTATAGGGATTTGAATAGGAATCATGAACCTTCTGCTTTTTCAGGGTCTTCGTTTTTTCCGCTTTTACCTGATAGAGCTCCGACTCCATGACCGACTTGAATTCACCCATTTTCTCGATGCATGCTTTATTCTCTTCATCAAACTTCTTAATCAACACTTCTACTTCCACATCGATGTCCTGCGATTCCCTCGCATTAAACATCTGGATCCACTCGTCACGTCTATTCAGCGCGCCAAGCGCCATATCAATGTCTTTAACCTCTAAAGCGCTGGAGAGGATATACGTCTCCTCCAGTACTTTCCCCATAATCTCTTTCGGTGTCATATTAGTTTGACCCCAGCTGACTCATCAGCGACGCAGACTGAGATTGCATTTGCGATAACGCCGATTCCATTTTACTGAACATGGTGTAATAGTATTCTTCACGATCTGAGATATAATCTAATAAATCAGAGATTCGATCATCATATCCCGTAATTTTCTTCTGGAACTCATTTGAAAACTGACTAATATCATTTTCAATGCCAGCTTTCATGATAAGTTTTCCTTTATTACCACTAGCATCACGTGTTGTACGCGTGTAGTCTTTTAAAATATCTGCAATTCGGTTTGCTATGCCATTTTCTTTACTTCGAGTTGATCTATTCGCGCTATTGTCATAGCTGATTGAAGACTCTTTCGAAAAGAGTGCCACTACATCGTCATAATTGTTTTCCAGAGCTGTTTTTAACTTCGTTTCATCCACTGTAAGCTTACCACGATCCAAATAGCTCGTACTTCCAATTCCAATTTGACTCATGGTGAGACCCGCGCCATCAACGGATTCAATAATGGCATTTCTAAACTCAGAGAGCAATGAAGTCAATTCAGACGACCCTCTAAGCATACCTGCCTTCGCTTTTTCTTCCCACTTCTTTACTTCGTCTTCGGTGAGCGCTTCTTTTTCTTCATCAGTAAGTGGTTCGTAGTCGTAGTCTTTTTTCTCAGTTAATTTTCCATTAACAAAATCGACGAGATCATTATACTCTTTTACAAAATTCTTGATGTTATCAATAATGGCTGTCGTATCTTGATTCACAGCGACTTTGATTTTATCATTAGAGGTTTCCTTAAGCGTTAAAGTTAAACCGTCCATAGTGAAAGTATTATTGCTTTGTACAATAGATGTTCCATTAATTGATAATACGGCATTCCTGCCAATATTCCGTGTAATTCCAGAAACGCTTCCATCAGCAGCAACCAACTCAGCAGTAGGTGCAAATAATTTACTTAAGAAGCTCTCTGCTACTGATCCATCCTGAACCGAAATATTATTAATGGACCCTTCATTTTTAGAATCCATAACAAAGCTATCCTTTAAACTGTCATATTTGAGTGTTACGCCAACATCGGCTTTATTAAACTTCTCAACCATAGTAGCGATGGTATCAGTCGCATCAATCGAAATGCTTTTTCCATTGATGGATAATCCAGTAAGATCACCACTGTTAATGCCAAAGAGTTCGCCGATGCTTTTGGTTTTGTAGGAATAACTAGATTGGCTTGAATCTGTACCAAACAGAGCACTCATAGAAGCTGAATTTGACGCATAAGTCATCATTTTTACTTCGCTACCAGCAATGTCAAATGTCAACTTTTGGCCGTTTGCATTCACAGCTGAAGCATAATCACTACCAAAAGCGGCCGATATTTTCCCTGAAATGGCTGTCTCTAAATCGCCGATAGTATTTACTGAAACCAATTCTGCTTGAGTCAGTTTGATTAATTTTGCATCATTACCAATAGATAAAGTAAACTCAAAATCACTTCCTAATGACTTAATCGTTGCCAAATTAATATCGTTTGTCTCTATGCCTCTAGCGCCAGAATCGTTTCCAATCCATTGATCCTTACTTGCCAATTGCGTAATCGAATCAATTTCAACTGAGCTATTGCCAAAAGAAGCATTAGCAGATACTGTCACTTTACTGCTCGATGTTCCGCCACTCATAACACTATAGGAATACTTCGCAAAAGATGAAGCGGATGTAAAATTTTGACTGGGTTTTAAAACGTCAAAAAAATTCGTTTGCAACGCTCGTAGTTTATTCGTAATCTCCCTGAAACCTTCTTGTTGCCACGAGGAATATTGTTTTTGTTTTTTAACTTTATCAACACGGGCGCTTTCTGCTTTGATTAAATCCTTAATCATAGTATCGGTATCAAATCCCGATGTGATGCCAGAAATTCTCATGTTTGCCATTTATATCACTTCCTTTTTTCTAAAAAAGACATTTATGCTTTTTCATCTACAAAAAGACCCGCAAGCTCCCACATTTTAGCGATCATGTCTTGAATTTTTTTCGGCGGAAACTCTGCGATGACCTCATTAGTAGAAGTGTCTTTAACAACATACATGACGGTATGTGTCACATCATGTATCGAACGTTCAATTGAACGATTGCTATGTTCAAGGGACTTGTTCGCTTGAGCTATCGCTTTACTTAGCATTTCTTCATTCAACACTTCTTGTTCCTCAAGATTCTCTGCCTGAGACTTTGCTTTAACCTCAGATTTCTCTGGAGAAATCTGTTTGACGGGTGTTGCAGGTTGAGACTTTACCTCAGCAGGTCTATTTTGAGCTTCCGTGCCATACCCTACTGTAGGATTGATTCCACTGTTCACTGAACCAATTTTCATATTGAATACTCCTTTCCATGGAACTGTATTCCAAACTTAGTCTAAATTTATTATCGGCAGAATACGTCTATTTACTTAGTGACTTTATCATATTATGTATTTATTTTGAAAGGTATGATATAATAAAAACAGAACACACGTTCTTTTTCAGGAGGTTTTATGCTATCAGAAATACACCAAATCATAGTTGAACGATATCCGTCAACTAATTCACAAAAACTTGCAGATGAACTTAATCTCTCAATTTATCAACTTAGACGGTATGTAAAGAAACATAAAATAGCAAAAACAGAATCCTATTTAAAAAGTGTCATTAATAAAATGCACTACGAAAAAGAAAGAGCTTATCAGAACAATCGCGTTGTTCTTAAACCGAATGAAATACAAGACAACATAATAATCGGAAGTTTACTTGGCGACGGATCACTTGCACGTTACGGGCGTAGTAAGGAATCACACTATCGTGAACATGGATGTATCGCTCAAAACGATTATCGAAAATGGAAAGCTACGATGCTAAGCACTCTTCATTTTAAATATCACGAGGACTTAAATGCAGCGGGTATGAAATCAATATCAAATGCCTTATTTTCAACATATCATCAACTATTTTATGAAAATGGACGAAAAAGAGTTACACCAGAAATACTTGAGCGACTAACCCATCCTTTAGGTTTATTATGCTTATACCTAGATGATGGTAGTTTAGTTATCGATCGCTATATTAGAAACAATACCATACATCTGTTTCCACGAATCACTATCTACTCACAATCCTTCACAGAACAAGAAAACTTATTACTCCGAGGTCATATTTATAATCAATTTAACATTTCTTTCATTCTAAAAAAACGAAATGATGGCCACGGTGTCGTATTACAATGCAATTATCGTGATGATATAATCCGTTTTTTAGATTTACTTAAGCCATATACATCTGATAGATTATTACACCGTATGTGCTATAAACTCGACCTTAATCATGCAATGATGTTGCGAAGTGAGGAGTATAAAAAGAATTATCCAAATTGCAAGATTATTAATGATCGTATCATATGATTAAGGTAAAAACAGAGCCAGAAGATTTTTTTGACTCTGTTTTTAGTTTACTTTTCATTTATCTTAGTAATTGGAGAATTCCTTGCGGTGCAGCGTTAGCTTGAGCCAACATCGCTTGAGCTGCTTGTTGAAAGATGTTGTTTTTTGTAAAATTCATCATCTCTTTTGCCATATCGACATCGCGAATGCGAGACTCTGAAGCTTGAAGATTTTCTGACGAGGTATCCAAGTTCTTTATGCTGAGCTCTAGGCGGTTTTGGAGGGCGCCAAAATAGCTTCTCGAGGCTGAAACTACTTCAATGGCTGAATCTATCGACCCTAGTGCGCTAGAAGCAGCTGTTTGACTCATTAAGTCTAAAGTATTAACTAATAGTGCTGAAGAGGTAATGTTGACTCGATTAAAGCTCATGCTTTGGTCAGCATTCGCACCAATCTGAAATTTCATGGTACTGGCATTATCTACAGGGGAACTATTAGCGTTTGTGAAATTGAGACTAAAGTGGGTGTTAAGTTCTGATGTACCTGTGCCATTTGCTATTGTTTGATCTAAGGTTAGATTACTAGATGAACCTTTAACAGTTCCTAGTGTAATTGCCCCAGACCCAGTAGAAAAATCTGTACTGGAACTAATGTAATCTGTAACATCTGAACTAGCATTGGTATTAAACCATGTTATGAAATCGGATACACTTGTAAAATCGCCTCCACCTGCAGCCCCATTAAGTTCCGATGCTCCAAACTGCTGTGTCGTATTTTGGAAGGCTTGATTGAGTGTTCTACCCAGTTCAAGTTCATCAATGAAGGCTGCTATCCCGCCGTTTGTAATCTCATGGATAGCTTTTACCGCTTCGTATGCACTTCGATAATCACCATCAAAGGGATTAATGAGATTGACATTATGGTCTGTTACTGCAAACAAGTTGCCCCCTTGAATGACCATTGCCAAACCTTCCGTGAACCAATTCTCATCTATAGCACCCTGGGGTGCATCAAAAATGTAACTCATTTCTGTAAACTCCAGGGCATGTACTACCTCGTGGGCAATCAGTGTATCTAAGATTCCCTCAGACTTCAGATTACCACTCCCATCTATTACTTGGGCTAAATTCACACTTAAGGTTAATGTTGCTCCGGAATCAGATGTCCCCATAGATGCACCTGTTTGTGAGCCTGCATCATAATAGTAGGTAACATTCATGGGCCTCTTGGTTGGGCTATTCGGCAATTCAATTCCCAATTGGTCTCTAACAGCAACCAGGGAATCATTAAGCCAACCAGGTAATTTTGATGTTAGTTCATTGAGTTTGTTTGTGTCACTCCCTGAAATGACGATGGTGAAAGGGCATTGTTGAGTAGCTTCATGGTATTAAACTCTGTATTATTGGCAATACGATCAATTTCTGAAATTGAATTTGCGATCTCCGCTTGAATCTTCATCCTATCATCTGAAGTATTGGTATCTGTGGCCGATTGCACCGCTAATTCTCGCATTCTTTGGAGGATTGCGTGAGTTTCTGATGCAGCCCCTTCTGCGGTTTGTATTAATGCGATTGCATCTTGGGCATTTCGGGATGCCTGATTTAACCCCCTTATTTGTCCTCGCATTTTTTCGGAAATTGCAAGTCCGGCTGCATCGTCTCCAGCTTTATTGATTCTATAACCCGATGAAAGCTTATCGATAGACTTAGAACCAGATAAACTATTAATGTTTAATTGCCTGTGGGCATTCATGCCCATCAAGTTATTTTGAATTTTCAATGAATCATCACCTCCTCATCATTGGAAAGTCCATCTCATATAAATTTAAATATGAGAAAAGAGATACCCACATAGGTATCTCTTTAGTGGACTTATAAATTCTCCAATTATCTGAGAAGTTGTAAAACGCCTTGAGGTGCTTGGTTTGCTTGCGGACCATCACATACCTTTCAGTATATGCCAGACTATATCTTCAACCTGTAATTTCAACTTTGCTGAAATAAACACGGTTGTTGGGTACTTCGGGACACCTCTATCCCTACGGATTTCATCATCATAGCTTTCACCTTAGATGGTATATCCTAGTCGTTGAACCTTCTCCAACCTTTCGGTACAGGAGCTTGGCTGCTGATTATCCAATCCCAGCTATTTTCAAACCATCACGTTTGCCGTTTCCAACTGCGTTGTGGTTAACTGAACTTAAGGAAGTTCCAGCAATTCACCCAATTATCATTTAGAGATTGCTCTCTAATGGACCCTTAATCAACTATCTCAATAGTTGTAAAACACCTTGAGGTTGCTGATTTGCTTGAGCCAACATAGCTTGAGCTGCTTGTTGAAGAATGTTGTTCTTAGTAAAGTTCATCATTTCCTTCGCCATGTCCACGTCTCTTACTCTTGATTCAGATGCTTGTAAGTTCTCTGCAGACGTATCTAGATTTTTAATAGTATGCTCAAGTCTATTTTGCATAGCACCAAGTTTTGCTCTTTCCTCAGATACTGATTCAAGGGCATCATTAATTGTTGTAATGGCAACGTTCGCACCATCTTGGGTTGTTAAACTGATAGAGTTAATTCCAAGCGCTTGAGCATCCATATTGTTGATTGACAACTTAGTGTTCTGATCTTGATTAGCACCAATGTGGAATGTTGCGGCATTGTTTGTCAATGTCATCGTATTTGTTGTCGCATTTGCACCATGATTTGTCTGTAATTTAAACTCAAATCCACCAATACTAATCTCACCACCGACTGCTGCAAGTCCAGTACCAATCGCACCTGTTGCTGCAGTAGATGCATCTGGCCTAGTTACTGTAATATTTGCAGTTGTATTTTCAACTTTAAGTTTTAAACTACCTTCAGCATCAATTGCATCACCAGCACCACTAAAGTTCAAATCAAAACCGCCAAAATTTGATAAGTTTGCATTAAGTGCTACACCGTCTTGAGCTTTAACTAACTCACCGTCAGGACTATATAACTCAAGTCTAACGTCAGTAGTAGTTTTGTTGACTGCTTTAAGAGTGTAAGTTCCATAGTCAATTTCAGCAGCAGCATTTAAAGTAAACTCAGTTCCAGCTGCTCCAGATGCAATACTATTTCCAGATGCGATAACACTATCAGTACCTGCTGCTGTCATAGTTATAGTGTATGCACCATCAGCCATATCGGCACCCGTTGCGACAAGTTGTTTAAGTTCAGCGGTATTTGCAGTTGAGTTAATCTGATAACCCATATCACCATTTAACAATTTTTTTGTATTAAATTCAGTAGTAGTAGAAATTCTAGTTACTTCTGAAGTTAACTGGGTAAGCTCAGATTGCAATTTAGAACGGTCTTCGCTAGTATTTGTATCAGTTGAAGCTTGAACTGCTAACTCTCTCATTCTTTGTAGGATAGCGTGAGTTTCATTGAGTGCACCCTCAGCAGTTTGAATGAGTGAAATACCATCTTGAGCATTTCTAGAAGCCTGCGACAATCCTCTAATCTGGCCTCTCATTTTTTCAGAGATTGCAAGACCAGCAGCATCATCGCCTGCACGGTTAATTCTGTAACCTGAAGAGAGTTTCTCAATCGATTTTGCACCTGCGTTTGAGTTGATTCCCAATTGACGGTGTGTGTTCATTGCCATTAAGTTGTTATTAATTCTCATAAATCTTTCCTCCTTGAGTGTTTTGAACCAGAATCCATTCCGGTTAGTGTATAGTATTCGAACCTCGGCCGTAGGTCCGAGTATACCATCTGTTAGAATTATCGGCAGTGCATTTTAAAACTTTAGTCTGTTTTTAGATTATTTTTACTATTTTTCATTTTTTCAGAAAGAACCTTAATGGAAGCTGCAGGATGTGCCGCTTCTTTATTCTCTGACTGGATTTTTTCAAAGACTTCGCTTCTAAAAATCTCGATGTCCTTAGGGGCATTGATACCGATTTTTACTTTACCTTCCTCGATAGCGATGATTTGAATTTCGATATTGCCATTGATGATGATGCTCTCCTCTTTTTTTCGCGTGAGTATCAGCATAGGCTAACCCTCAATTTTTCTAAAGAGCGGAAATTTTGTATCACTGTATTCAGATAATAAAACCTGACGACCTACCTTTGCAGCATGGTTGATGACGATAGGTGCCATAATGTTAATCGTCGTTTGATCTACATCATTTGGTATCGTAACGATAGTTAGCACTGAAATATCCGCCAAATCCTCATCATTTTTTACGTTTAAAGCAGTTGCATCCGAAGATGAGAGTTCAAAATCATAGTTTTCTACAAATAAGAAAGGATCCGTAACAATAAATGCTAAGTCGGCACTTTGAATGGATTGTAAGTAACTAAAAGGAAATTCGATATCCTCTGCCGGAATGAGGATAAACTGTTTCTCCTCTTCAAATCCTGGGATACCATGTGCAAAGCTTAAAATGTCGTTTTCTGAATATTCAATGTTGCCGAGGTGCTCAGTAGCGATAATCATAGGTTCCTCCTACACTGTAAATTTAAAATTGGAAGGCTGCATGCTATAGGTAATACTGTTGTATTGTTTCATGTAGTAGTTGATTTGCCATGGTGTATAGTCCATTTGTACCCTTCTAGGTGCAGATTGATTATTTACTGAACCAGGATTAAAGGTCGTTTTAACGCGCCCTTCCTGAAGCGAAATAGAGGGTCTAGACTGTGGAATCGTGCCATAATTAAAAGACTTTTCGAACATGTCGTAGGCGTTATAAAGTGCTTGTTCCGAAATGGGATCCGCACCAGTGTGGATGTTGATAAAGTCGTTACCCTGACTGACGATGCGATCGATTCCTTCTGATACGATTTGACGACCTAAAATCACCGCTTCATCCATAAACGCCTTTATGCCTTTAAGACCCGCTTCTGCAAAGGGTTGACTTTGATCGATTTGTACCTTAGGTAACGTCGTTTGCATCTCAAGTAAAGGTTTCTGAATCTGTAATTCCAGCGTTAGCGCGCCATTACCACTTTGAGAGAGGTTTGCTTTACTTAAATTCCAGTCAAGGACTGCCGGGGTGGTACTGATCTGTATCGGCATAACTCACTCTCCTAAAGAAATTGCATAATAACCGATTAAATAATGAAACTCAAATAGCAGAAGAATAAAATGGTAATAGCACGTCTTATAACTAAAGCGCATTATCATAAATTGAAATTATGCAATTTCCAAAATTACCTAATGAAATCCACTAATGAAGGTTGGATGACCTTTGATCCTACTGAAAGAGAAGCCCTATAGATGTTTTCGAGATTTTTAAAATACATAATCGCTTCAGCCATGTCTACATCCTGAACTTTACTAAGCAGGCTAGTAAATGTGATTTCATTTTCTTCTACACGAGCCTTTATAAACTCCACGCGGTTGGACTTACCGCCGATTTCACCCATGGCCACGAGCACGCGGTCGAGATGTAGGTCCATTTTCCCTAAAGAGGCTTGTAAAACTGCATCATCCTTTGTGTTAAGGGCTGCGATTAGATTCTGAAGATCTGTCACCATCTCGCTACGCTGTGCCACTACATAGTCCATGGAAAAGGTATGGGCGTTACCATCGTTAATGGCATTTACAGTGAAATTTAGTGTACCTCCATTAACTGCTGTTGCATTGATGGTGCCTGCAGGTGAAAATTGGGAATCCAGTTGAGTCTGAAGAGCGACTTGAAGGTCATTTGCCGTGGTAAGCGTCGAAAAATCGATATCGATTTTAACCCGTTTATCATCAAGCTGTAAAACAAGTGTATGCGTTCCAGTCTCGGCGGCCACAGCTGCATCCGTAATAATACCTGTGCCTGTCAGCGTAGAAGTTGATCCATTAACACCTGGCGTAACGGTCACACCAGTAAAGCCTGCTGAAGCGGTCAAGTCGGTTATGGTGGTTGCTGCGCCATAAGCTTTCGCTTGAACCACTAGTTGATCGTTTAAATCGAAAAACACATCCGCCACGTCAGATAAAGGTGTCGCGCCGAAGGTTGCTGATTTGATGGCATCCACGAAACGTTGCTTCGTCATGGGATTCATGGGCGTATTTTCAAGTAACGTTTCATCCACGTTATACGTATTACCCCCGATGCCGATGTCTAAAACATCCGCTGTAAAATCATAATTCAGATTTACATTCGCCTTTAAAACGGTCTGAGTGGCTTTCGTCGTCTGTGTGGTGCCGCGGGTTAATAAGCCTTCAAAAAAGCTGTTGCTACTTACCACGCCGAAGAGGTCCACTGGATGCGTTCCGATGGTCATAACTTCTCCCACGGACACTTCATACGCTACGACGTGTTTGAGGTCGCGACGCTCAGAGGTTAGGTCGATGTTAAAGGTGCCATCGGGATTAAATAGGCGTTTATTTGTTTCTAGTCCAGCAAAAAGGTAACGCCCCGCACTGGTGGCATTCCCTGCCACGAGGATTTCGTTAGTTAGCTCCTCTACTTCTGTTTTAATTTTCTGAGTATCCTCTGCAGTATTCGTACCGTTCGCCGCCTGAACTGTTAGCTCACGAACACGCTGAAGGATATCCTTGATATTCGTCAGAGAACTCTCTGAAACTTCTAACCAACCCAGCGCATCCGTAATATTTTTATTATATTGCTCTGTCTCACGGATATCCGTTTTATATTTTAAGACCTGTGTGATGCCCACTGGGTCATCGGAGGGTCTATGGATCTTTTTACCTGTGGAAAGCTCTGTCTGACGATTCGCCATGTTGACGAGGTTGTTATTTGCGTTCCACAGCATGTCTTTAACCAGCATGTTATTGGTTATTCTCATAATTAACTCCTAACTGTAGGGATTAACGTCCCACGGTGCCTAATCGGTTGACCACGAGGTCGAGCATCTCATCGAAGACGTTGACCATACGGGCATTTGCGTTATAGGCCGTTTGAAACTTGATCATGTTGGCCATTTCCTCGTCCAGCGATACGCCCATAATAGAGTCGCGCGCTGTGCTGTACTCGTTTGTAAGCAGTGCTTGATTCTTAGAAACGCGATTTGCCTCTGCAGCATCGACACCGAGGTTGGAGACAAGGGATTTGACGAAGTCCTCAGGTGCCCCCCACTCATAGAGCTTCACATTATGGCGAGTGGAAATTAATTCTAATACATTCGTGCCATCACCAGGAATATCCTCTAAACGCTTCGCTGCTGCGAACTTGTTAAGGTCCTCTAAATCTTTCGCGATGGTGACCTCAGAAGCCTTCATTCGGTCCACCACGAAATATTTACCATCGATCATGCGGACGGTTTTGCCTTGGAATTCAGGGTTGTTAGCCAGCAAAGTTAGAATATTTGAACTGATTTTATTATCGCGTTCTTTTTCTGGAAGTGCTGACACACCATCCAGCACCATAGCCGTTACTTCAGCTGCCGCTTTACCGTCGAGACCTTTAGTTAACAGATAAGATTTATATTCAGCCGTGGTCATGTTATCGATGGTGAACATGTAGTTACCTGTGCTACCATCGAGGCCGTAGCCCTTTTCATGAACGCTATTGAACGTATTCGTAAACGTATCGATAAACTCATTGAGCTTGTTTACATAGTAAGGAATCCCTTTTTTATCGCCGGTGATGTTGTCGCGCACTTCCTGAAGTCCTAAAATCTTCCCGGAAGTAACGTTTAATCGGTTTCCGTTTGACCACTGCACATCCATGATGCCATCGCCATCGTCTTCATTGGCTTTCTCTGTACGCGGTACGAGCTCCAGCGTATCTGCACGATAATGGGCCACGAGTTGCTGTCCGCCTACGAGCACGTAAAAACGGTTTTGGGCATCTTCATAGTACTCGATATTCACGAGCTGTGAAAGCTTATCCACTAACACGTTACGCTGGTCGCGCACGTCGTTAGCGATACCACCTTCTAGCTCCGCTTTATAGATGGTTTCGTTAAGTTTTGCGATTTGATCCGCCAGTGAGTTCGCTTCACCTACCGCCGACTGAAACTGATAGTTGAGGTCCGCTTGGAGATCCTTGAGCATGGTGGAGATACGCTTTACACCTTCAGAAAGGGCGATGGTATTTTGTCTCACCAGTGTTCTCGCTGTAAGGTTCTCTGGGTTTTTCTGGAGGCTCTGAAGTGATTCATAGTACTGGTCCAGAAGCTCCGCGATACTGGAATCCGATGGTTCATTAAAGATGCCTTCGATTTCCGTAAGGACGCTTGAACGTGCATCCCACTCGCCCTTTACGCTGCTTTCTACTCTATATTTATAATCGAGGTAGTTATCTCTAATTTGTTTAACGGCGGTGACATCTACACCAACGCCGAGTGTGCCTAGGCCACCTGGCAGGACCTGCGGTTTATAGGCTTTGGTGTTCATCACTTGTCGTGAATAGCCTTCGGTGTTTGCATTGGAAATATTATGAGACACGATACCAAGTGATCTCTGATTCGCAAACAATCCCGATAGTGCTGTATTAAGTCCTAAAAATCCAGCTGACATGTCTTCACTCCTTTATCATAAAATGATACTTTATACTCTCGCGTCGAAGAGGTTTCTGCGTTCCCCTTCTTCGGTATTGGCTTTTTTACCATAAGTTCCGGCATCGATGCCCGACTGTGTAAGGAGGTCGATGTTGATGTTCACTAAGGCGAGCTTTTCTTCTAACAAACGCTGGTTGAACCGCGTTTCATCGTTTACGTTTTTAACGAGCACCAGCAGCTGATCCTTTGATTTCAGGATGCGATTTCTATCATCGCTCTTAAGGAGCTGCGCCAGCTGCGTCACATTTTCCACGAAATCCAGTTTTTCATCGCGCATGATTTTATCGACGACCTTTTCACGGATTTCTTCCAGCTTGAAAAGCGAGACCACCAAACCCTGCTCCTGGCCTACCATCACTTCCAGCTGGTCGATGTTCTGATTTTTGATCGCCTCGCGCTTTTGCTTCGATAGCGTAAGGAGCTCACTGTAAATTTCTGCTTCCTTATCTAGGGTTTGTACCAATTGATCAACGCTTTTTGACATAGTGTACACTCCTGTAAAATAATAACCGGACATTTAGTCCGGTAATTGTTGGGGGATAAGAAATCGGCGTTTAGATTTTTTTCGATTCTATACCGGAAAATAATTTATCGACGATGTCGTCAGCGCTTGGCTTATAGTTGCCAGAATTCATCAATTGTTTGATTTCATCGAGTTTGTCTGTTCTCACTTCTGGCACGTCGTTAAGGGCTTTTCGAGCGATCTGAATCTCTCTCGCTGCACTTGAGATTTCCACTTTATCGCTTTCAAAGCTTGATTTTTCAGGTGCTTCAGTCCGTTTGACTGTTTTGCCGTAGGCTTTTGCTACGTTTAAGATGCTCATTTGGTTTGTTATTTTCATATAAAAACACCCCCATACTGCCGATTTCTCTACTAGGTATATCGGCACAGTTGGGGGTAAGTTTAGCATGAATTTTTATTTTTTTCGGTCGTGCTCTTTAATGTGCATGCCCGACCGGTTTTTCTGTTCATTTGCGCCGATGCCGGACTTCAGTCCTTCCGCTAACTCACGGACACACTTGCCACAGAACCTGCCACCGTCGATAGGGGCGTCACAGCGCTCACAGAACGAGATGTTCGCATGGTCGCCTAGTACGATTCTACCTTCTCTGATCCACTGTAAAATCACATCAGTTGATACACCAGTTCCACCACTGACGTCCTTCACACTGGAATTCGGGTTATCATAAATGTACTCTCTTACTTTATTAAAACCATCATCCGCGTCCTCGCTACATCTCGAGCAAAGGGCACTTCCATCAACAGATGAAAACAGACGATTGCATTTCTTACAATTTCTCAATATCGAATTCTTCCCATTTTCAGCCATGTCAACCTCCGACTTATCGTCCCCTCGCCACCGTCACGCTCATGACCTCTGCAGACCCCGCTTCATAGAGCGCTTTCGCACAGGCATTTAGCGTCGCACCTGTGGTAAAAATATCGTCCACGATGAGGATGCGCTTGTCCTTCAGCTCAGGAATCGCGTGCCTTTTCACCATTATAGCATTCTCCAGCATGGTCTTCCTAGAACTTCTTCCCAGATTTTTCAGCTTTTTTGTCTTGCGCTTTCTTGCGAGGATTTCTACCGGTTTAGGGCATCTCAGCTGTTTCGAGATCTGGTGTGCCAATACCTCTGCTTGATTATACCCTCTGCTGAAACGTCTTAGGAAATGTACAGGTACAGGCACGATCAAATCAAAACGGCTGAGATCCATGTCGGCCTTTATCATCGCCGCTAAACGCACACCGAAATAACGGGCTTGATAGATCTGCCTTTTATACTTCAGCCCGATGAGGGCATTTTTCACACCGCCTTCATAATAGGTGAAATAGCGATGTTTATAATAGTAGGCAAACTGCTCCTGACATTCCTTGCACTTGAAAAAGTAGTCGGCATGCTGCGCATAGGCGAGCTCTATCGGCTTACCACACTTCACGCAACACCTCTCCGGCAGCGTTTCGATTTGCTGTGAACACGCCACACAAATATGATCCATGTGCCCAGGAGGAAGCTCCGCCTCACAAAAGTAGCAGGTCAAATGATCCGGAAAAAAGAAATCAAAGATTGCGCTGGGTATTTGTCTATAGTCCCTTAGCAAATGTTCCTTCAGATTGGTTATCCCCATTAGTCGCCACCATATAGCGCCTTTATGGCCATAAGCTTCTGCTTTAGTCCTGTGTTTCGGTGCGCTTCGTGCGTTCTTCTAATCATTTCACTCAGGGTGCGCTTATCACCCACCAGCACCAGTAACTCTCTCGCTCTCGTGATGGCGGTATAGAGAATATTTCGGCTCGTTAAGAGCGATGGAATCTGGGACATGGGCATAATCACTGCTTTAAACTCTGAGCCCTGACTCTTATGGACGGTGACAGCGTATGCCAGCACCAGCTCCTCTACAGTGGGAAAATCATAGATGACTTCGCGCTCCTGATCATAAATAACCGTCAATGTGCGTTCATGCTCATCGATTTCAGTGATGATACCGATGTCGCCATTAAAGACACCTTTGCCCTCTTCTGCATACTTCGTCGTCCATTCAAGATTATAGTTATTCTTGATCTGCATGACCTTATCGCCTTCTCTGAAGCGCTTTTTACCAAAGGATTTTTCAGCCTTCTTTTTATTCGGCGGATTCACCACAGCCTGTAGCATCTCATTTAGGGCTTCCACGCCCACACCCCCGCTTTTCACAGGGGAAAGCACCTGAATATCCTCCATGGGGTTCAGGTTATAGTAATTCGGGAGGCGTTCGATAACCAGATTCCGAATTTCGTTTAGGATGTCCTCCGGCTTTTGCTTCGCGATAAAGAAGAAATCCTTATCGGGCTTATTTAAAATCGGCGCCTCGCCCCTATTAATCATATGCGCATTAACAGCGATCAACGACGCTTCGCTCTGTCTGTAAATCTCCGTTAATTTGATAGAGCTTACAAAATGGCTCTCTAGAAGGTCTTTTAAAACACTACCAGGTCCCACGGAAGGAAGCTGATCCGAATCTCCTACGAGAATTAGATGGGTGCCTAACGCCACAGCATCCAGTAAACGATACATGAGAACGATATCCACCATGGAAATCTCATCGATGATAAGGACATCTGTTTTTAGCGGGCTATCTGCATTTTTCTGGAAATTGTTTTCTCCTTGAGGGCCATTTCCCCCCTGAAATTCTAACAGGCGATGGATGGTTTTAGACTCCCTCTGTGTGGTCTCTGTCATCCGCTTCGCCGCGCGACCGGTAGGCGCTGCTAACAGCACCTTTTTATCCAGTTTTTCAAAAGCATCGATGATGGCGTTGATAATCGTCGTCTTACCCGTACCAGGTCCGCCAGTGATGACGAAAACACCACTTTCTAGCGAAAGTGAAATCGCTTCCTTTTGCTTCTCAGCCAAAAGGATCCCGCGGTTCTTTTGAAACTCATCTAGAAAGTAATTCATGTCATCAAACTTGAGCTGTGTGGCATGCTGCATCAACTGCGTAATCTTGCTGGCTACCTGCTGCTCACTATAAAAAAGACTCGGTAAATAGACCGCTACATGTTCATCTGGTAGCATCTCCACATTCACCTGACCCGAAACCGCCATATGACTGAGCTGGAGCATCACCTCTTCCTCTTTCACGGAGAGCTCCTGTGCGGCGAGTTTTACCACACGCTCCTTCGTGACATAGGTATGACCGTTGGTCGCTTCCTTATTTAGCAAATACGTGATCCCCGAAGCGATGCGAAAGGGTGAATGAAAATCGATGCCCATCTTCATGGCGATTTGATCCGCCTGTCTGAAGCCGATCCCCACCATTTCATCCGCAAGCACATATGGATTCGTTTCGATGGTGCGTATGGCGTCATGTCCATAGCGTTTGTATAGCCGCATGGCCATGTTGATTGAGATATTCAAATGCTGGAAATACATGATAAAATCCCGTAGCTCGTACTGTTCTTTATACGATTCGAGAATTTGTTCGAGCTTCTTAGGACCAATCCCGGGAATCGCCAGTAACTTATCGGGGGTATTCTGGAGGACCTCTAATGCGTCAGCACCAAATGCTTCGATAATCAAATGCGCTGTGGTTTCACCGATTCCTTTGATAATCCCTGATGCCAGATACCTATATATTTCATCTAGTTCAGTGGGTTTGATGTGCTCAGCCCACTCCACGTTCAGTTGCTCCCCATAAAAGTTATGCACTTCCAGCTTTCCAGACACGCGAAGCCGGTCGCCCTCTCTAATAAATGGAATAGCGCCCTTTATGCTGACGAGATCATCACCTGCATCCAAGATGGCGATGACGTATCCGTTTTCTTCATTATAATAGATAATGTCATGCACGATGCCTTCGTAGCCTATACGTGCTGTCCCATCCTCTTTATGCCATTCGTTTTTCATCGCGTCGCCTCTCGTCAAAGTTCCCTTTATAGTTTAACCCCAAATGGAATATTATGGAAGTTGTATTTATCGTATGGCCAGTATAATCACTGCGATGATCATCACCCAGATGATTACGATAGGGATGCTGTAGGTCCAATGCTTTGGCTTCCCATTGTCCCAAAGGTGTTCTGAGGCTATTTGACATTCGTCCAGCACCTCTTTTGGGATGAATTTAATGGCCAACCCCGCTAACAGGGGCAATATGATTAGATCATCCAAATACCCGAGAACGGGTATAAAATCGGGTATAAGATCGATGGGTGAAAGCGCGTAAATAACCGTGGCTCCGGCTAGAATTTTCGCATGCCATGGCGTATTCGGATGCTTTAGCGCAAGTGCGAGTGCTGGTAATAGACGCTTCAGCGCATTTGCCTTACTCTTTAATGATTCCATCATCGACGACATCCTCCAATCATATGCATCACTACCCATTAATCTTAACGAATTTTAGCCATAATAACAACCAAGGAATAAGAAAAAGGTCTTTATACGGCCACGAAAAAAAGGATGCACAAATGTGCATCCTTAATTTTATAGTTGATACCCTCCAAAGCGATGTGCTTTAGATTATGCGCCAAACGCTTCTTTACGAAGGATTTCAGCTTTGTCAGTTTTCTCCCATGGAAGGTCGATATCTGTTCTGCCGAAGTGTCCGTAAGCAGCCGTTTGTCTGTAGATCGGTCTTCTAAGGCCAAGATCTCTGATGATAGCGCCTGGTCTAAGGTCAAAGTGCTTTTCAACTAAATCGCTGATTAAGTCTTCTGAAACCTTAGCAGTTCCAAATGTCTCAACAAGGATTGAAACTGGGTGTGCTACGCCGATTGCGTATGCAAGCTCGATTTCACACTTCGTCGCGAGGCCAGCTGCAACCACGTTTTTAGCAACGTATCTTGCTGCATAAGCTGCTGAACGGTCAACCTTTGTAGGGTCTTTGCCCGAGAATGCGCCGCCGCCATGTCTTGCGTATCCGCCGTAAGTGTCAACGATGATTTTTCTTCCAGTTAGACCAGCGTCGCCTTGAGGACCACCGATTACGAAACGGCCTGTTGGGTTGACGAGGATTCTAGTATTTACGAAGAGTTCCGCTGGGATCACAGGCTTGATGACGTGCTCGATCAAATCTGCTTCAATTTGCTCTCTCTTAACTTTTGAGCTGTGTTGTGTAGAAATTAATACGGTATCGATTCTGCATGGTCTACCATTTTCATCGTATTCTACAGTCACTTGTGTCTTACCATCAGGTCTGAGGTAAGAAAGCGTATCGTCTTTTCTCACTTCTGAAAGTCTTCTTGCAAGCTTGTGAGCAAGTGAGATTGGAAGTGGCATAAGTTCTGGTGTTTCATCACATGCGAAACCGAACATGATCCCTTGGTCGCCAGCGCCAACTGCTTCTACATCATCCTTCATAGAGCCTTCTTTGCTTTCGAGCGCTTGGTCAACACCCATTGCGATGTCGTCAGACTGCTTATCGATGGCTACGAGAACGCCACAAGTGTCGCCATCGAATCCATATTTTGCTCTAGTATAGCCGATTTCTTTAACGGTTTTTCTAACGATTCCCTGAATGTCTACATAGCAGTTCGTCGTGATTTCGCCAGCGATGAGCACCAACCCTGTTGTTACAGAGGTTTCGCATGCAACACGGGCATAAGGATCTTGCTCGAAAATCGCATCCAAGATCGAATCGGAAATTTGGTCACAGATCTTGTCTGGGTGACCTTCAGTAACAGACTCTGAAGTAAATAGTCTTTTTCTTGACATTAAATACACCTCCATTGTTTTAGTGCTGCATAAGCAGCTGAATCCTTTTATCGCTATTGATGAATCGTAGGCATAAAAAAACCTCTTCGCAAGAAGAGGGTGTATTCTTACAACCTCATCTTCCAGGTATCCGTACTACCCGTAGGATTTAGCACCGTGTATTACCGGTTGCTGGACTTCATAGGGCCTATTCCCTCCATCGCTCTTGATAAGGATTACTATTAAATTTACTTGACTATAGTATCATACCCCTCCATGGATTTCAATCACAATTTTTATTAACATTATGAAATATTTTTTTCTCGTCAATCTTGACAATATTTCTCATTTTACATAAACTGTTTCTATGTGACGACCGATATTATTAGTAGGTGACATGAAACATCGGAGGAACCATGAATTACGTTGAAAGACTTGCCCTAGAGATCGAATCCCGAAAATCACAGCTTAAAACATTGCGCGAGCGAAAAGCAGACTATGCCTGCAGTGAAATCGAACGCGAAATCGAGCAGCTAAAACACGAGCTGAACCGCTACCGTCATTACGATGCCGTTAAAGTTCACCATATCTATGCAAAAAAAGACCAATAATTCAATTAAAAGTTTAAGGAGATATTGCTAAATGCAGTATCTCCTTTTTTCATGCGAAATCATTGATTCAAATAATCAAAAATCGAATCGAACCCACTGTTGATATAAGCATATAGAATCGGATCATCCGTTTTAAGCTCGCAAACGAAGTGAAGGCTATCCGCATAGGCGTTCTCTTCTACCAACGTGTGATCAATCGCCTCTAAATGCTGTTTATCAAAGGATGCGATGATGAGCTGACCCACGTCGGAGAAAAAATACATGGCGTAAATATCACCATTCAGATAATACGGATTTTGGGCTACGTGCCGGTTATTGGGGTTAAACTCGATGTAGAGCTGTCCTCCCGCATAACGTTGCTTCATCATCTCCGGATTATTTTCTGAAAAACGTCGTTCAAAAAATTCGTCACGAACATGTGTGATAATCATGAATTCCGGTTTGTTTAAATTAAACGCCGCTTCAATGCTGCTCATCACGAGTGTTTCGCTACTTGAAAGTGCCGTCGCCTTTCGTGTTTTAGGATTGATGGAAACTTCGAACACCACAAGCTTGTATTTGTGCTCAAAATCGATGAGCGCTTCAGCGCGGTAAACATCAGTGCCACCTTTTCGATTTAATAAGGTCACCTGGTTCTTTATGAGCGTATAGGGTTCATCCAAAAGGGGCATATGAAACGCTTTTTCCGGAACATCCCACAACGCCAGCGTGGATGCAGGGTCTCTACCGACGAAACGCATAATCAGATAATTGATGACATGAACCGCATTCTCCAGTGGAGGCGTTAACCTAAGCATCAGAGCCACTTTTTCCTCCGTGCTTAGGTCATCTCGCCACGACATGAACATCTCCATATAAGCATCAAAATCCACATGAGATTCGACGCTATTTGGGTCCACCTCGTAGGCGCTCTTAAGGAGATATACCAGCTCTCTAAAGCTGATAGGTACAAACTCGCCGCCAAGGCCACCCGTGACCCCTAGAATCAGATCCTCACACTCTTTTTTTATGGGTTCAGTGAGGTGATAGAAACCGTCTATGCCGTATACCTCATAATCGAGGTGATAAATTTGGATGACTTTACGTCCAGCTTCGTCGTGCCAATGTGAGACCACCCCCACCACACCCATTAGACGTGTATTGGTGGCCTCAGCGTATTCAAAAGTGAGCTTAGCGGTTTTTATAGCATGCATTAGGACAGAACCTTATCGATCATAAGGGTTTTATAATAGTCCAGCTTCTGCTTCGCCTTATCATAATCGCTATCGCAGATGGAGAAATAGATTTTAAGCTTCGGTTCAGTACCTGATGGTCTAAGAACCATCCAAGAATAATCGTCTAAGTAGAATTTAATGACATCCGATTTTGGAAGGCCAGTTTCATCCTCTTTATAATCAATTTTACTTGCGTAGTTGAATATAGAAGCGGAATCCTCTCTAAAGCGCGTCATGATGCGCTTCATCATTTCCCCGCCCTCTTTGCCCTCGAAGCTCTTCGATAGGGTTTCGTCTACATAATAGCCATGACGTTTAAAAATGCTATCCAACACTTCAGAGAGCGATAAACCCTTCTGCTTATAATACTCCGCCATTTCGATGGCGAGTAGTGTTCCCATAACAGCATCCTTATCACGTACATGCGGTGCAAAAAGATAACCGTAGCTCTCTTCGTAACCCATGACGAAGTGGTGATCATCCATTTCGATTTGCTCACCGATAAACTTAAAGCCTGTGAGCGTTTTTTTCAGCGTCACGCCATAATAGTCAGCCTGAGCCTTTGCTAAATCCGAGGAGACGATGGTGTTGACCACATAGTGCTTCTCCGTAAGGTCTTTTCGTGCAGATAATACATATTCTAAGAATAACGAACCAATTTGGTTTCCATTAAGTGCTTTATAGCGTGTGCCTTCTTTAATCATCATACCGATGCGGTCGCAGTCGGGATCTGTGGCGACGATTAAGTCTGCACCGAACTTTTCAGCCACAGGCAGTGCCACTTCAAAGGCTTCTACAGATTCTGGGTTAGGCTGATTACAAGTTGGGAATTCACCATCTGGTTCCATTTGCTCTTCCACAGGGATAAGGCCTGAGAACGACATCTCTTTCAGCACTCTGGAAATCGTATGTCCTCCTGTACCATGTAGTGGCGTGTATACCACTTTTAGTTCGGAATCCTTTAAGAGTTCTGGGCGAATGGAAACGCGCTTCACCATTTCTACATAAGGCAAGTCCACTTCTTCGCTGATGATTTTTAAAAGCTTCGCTTGAGCGGCATCTTTACGGTCCATGATTTTCACCATGGTAAAGTCAGTGATGCGTTCAACATGTTCCACTAAAGCATCCGCAAGATGGGGTACTAGCTGACATCCAGTTTCGTCGTAGACTTTATAACCGTTATATTCAGGTGGGTTGTGGCTTGCAGTGATCATGACACCGCCCATGCATTTTAATTCTCTCACCGCAAATGAAAGCTCAGGTGTGGTACGCACATCCTCGAAGACATAGGCGAGGATGCCATTAGCCGCCATGACACGTGCGGTCTCCATGGCAAACTCGTTTGATAATCTTCTCGAATCATAGGCGATCACCACCGCTTGATTAACGGTGTCCCCTAAAACAGTTGTTTTTCTTTCCAAAAGGAAATTGACAAACCCTTGGGTGGCTTTTCTCACCACATAGCCGTTGATGCGATTTCTGCCAGCGCCGATAATTCCGCGCATACCAGCAGTTCCAAACTCTAGGTCTTTATAAAAACGATCCTCAATCTCTGCGTCTTGTCCTTTGATGGATTCAAGCTCTGCTTTAAACGCATCATCAAACAAAGGATTATTGAGCCATTCAAGGTATTTTTCGTGGGCGTTCATTATTTTCTCCTTTCACTCCCTTAACTTTTCATCATTTTACCATAGTTCAGTTCGCTTTTCCACCGTCCATGAGCCCACGCATAAGAATCGTTGCCACATGGATCAGTAAATCGTTTTTGAGCTTCTGAGGAAACAGCAAGACACTTTTCCCAGGCAGTGCGGCGATAATCCGTTTCACGATTTCATCCTGTTTGCTAATGTAGACGGGCATTTGAGAAAGATAGTGCGTATTTACCCTTTTTATCAGCGATTCATACGTCATGATTTCGAAACGGTCGATCCCTGCTTCTTCAGCAAGGAACTCGTAATAGCGCAGTAGCAGCTCTGAATAGGAACGGTCCTTATCGACTTTTAACAGATCTGCCATCAGCGGAATGATGGTTTCGAAAAGCACCCTTTGATTCATCCGCCCAAGTCCTAGAAACTTCGCCGCTTCCTCAAGCGTTTCTGGATTTAAGTCTAAAAACGTCTGTAAAATCCTTTTTTCATCGATGAGGTTCTTAATATAATAACGCGTGCCATGAAGCTTTTTCATAACGCGCATCGTATCGTAATAACCGAGCTTAATATTGTGGGCTGCTCTCACCGGATCGATCTCCAGTAGCTTGCCTAAATCTTCTGAAGGCATGATGGTGATGACCTTTGACTGGTCAGCTTTTTTAATGCGTCTAGTGATGCCGAACCCGCCGATGCGTATGGCGATCACTTCATCACAGCCCTTTGCTAATAACATATTGATGGGAAGGTTATCAAAAAATGCCCCGTCGATGAAACGTTTGTGATCGATACGCTCGTCTTTGAATACGGGGACATTGGCACTAGCGATGATGTAATCGTGAAGCTCGCCCTGTGGTATGTTCTCGATAAAGACCTCGACAGGTTTTAAGTCCGTAATAGAAACCGTGACGAGGCCATAGCCGATGGGGGCGTTTCTGAGGCGTTCTTCGTCGATATAGATGCGTAGCTTCGCTTTGAAGGGGGTGATGTCGATGCCACCTTGCTTTAATGTATCACTGATAAACTGCTTGATTCTTGACTGGTCAGACCTAAAATCCAAGTTGACGATTTTTCGGAGTACGTCAGGATCGCCTGCCATCATGTCCTTCGCCTCGGAGCTGAGCCAAATTTGTTCGAGCTGATCGATTTGGTCCAGTGCGATAAATGCCCCATTTACAGCGCCGATGGACGTGCCTGCGACGACCTCATAGGTGATGCCCAGTTCCTTTAAGGCATTAATCGCTCCGACGTGAAAGGAACCCTTTGCGCCGCCACCTTCTAATGCTATACCTCTCATAGTTATCCTCCTATTGATCAATCACCCTATATATACCAACTCTTCGCATAAATAAACCGCAGCTGCTGAAGGTTGATTCCTTCATCACTGCGGTTAAATTCTATCGAGATGTCATTACTTGTCGTATGCTTTTAGCATATTTTGATAAATCATATCTGCGAGGCCAATTCCGCCACCCTTTGCAATCTTTTTCGCCATTTCTTCGTCGAGCATGCCCTCGAAGGTTTCACGCGCTTGACTTTTTTCCACCAGTCCGCCTTCTTGGATGGTATTTCGCATGACCTTTAAAAGCGTGTTCACGAAATACGCCTCAAATTCTTGACTGGCTTCCTTCAGTTTGTCCAGATTCTTTTCACTGGCGGCTTTTTCAAGCGCCGTTTTAAAAGCGTCCGTTTCTACTGCGGTCTGTTTTTCTTCTATAGTGGTTTGGTAACCACCGCTCATTAGTGCGCTATCAATTTTCATAAGGCACTCCTTTAGGAAATAGTTCGATTACGCTATCGCTTAACGTTTGAGGTTGTTGGCGATCTCCAGCATCCTATCCGCCGTCTGGATGGATTTCGAGTTGATTTCGTAAGCGCGCTCAGCCGTGATAAGGTTGATCATCTCGTCCACGATTTGAACGTTACTGTTCTCGATAAAACCCTGCCACACTTCAGATTTGTCACCTTCCTGGATACCTTCGATGGCGACGCCTGACGCGCTCGATTCCTTATAAAGGTTCTTGCCCATGGCCTCTAGGCCAGCTGGGTTGACGAACTTGCTAAGTGAAAGCTGACCGACTTCCTCGTACTCTTCACCGCCATCGCGCTTCACGGTGATAAAGCCTTGGCTGTCCACGGCGATTTCAGATACATTAGCACCGAGGACGATATTACCATCGATGCCCTGAACATAATAACCATCTGCTGTGACCAGCTGAGCACCTTCACCAGTGGTCGCGATTTTGAAGCTACCGTCTTTTGTATAGCGGATGTTGCCGTTCGTGTCGATGACTTTAAAAAAGTGCTCGCCGCTAATGGCCATATCGGTTGGATTTTCAGTTTGTTGAAGGTTTCCTGTGGTAAAGTTTCTTAAAGTTGCAGAAACCATAACACCATGACCGATCTCGATGGGTACTGGCTTACCTTCATCTTCTAGTTTATCCGAAGAGGTTAATCTTTCATACATGATGTCCTTGAACTCCACACGCTGTCCTTTAAAGCCGATGGTGTTAACGTTTGCGAGGTTGTTGGAAATCGTGTCTATTTTAAGTTGCAGGTTTTTCATGCCCGATGCTGCAGACCACATTGCTTTCATGGGTTACGCCTCCTATACACGGCCAAGCTCAGTGACACACTTCGCGATCATTTCGTCGATGGTGGTAATCACTTTCTGGCTGCTTTCATAATTTCGGTTCATCTCTATGAGTTGAATCATCTCTGTTACCGCATCGGAGTTGGATTGCTCGATGTAGTTCTGGATGACTTCGCCTTCAAATTCAACTTTTTCACCAGTGAGTGGTGAGCGTTCCTTATAATAGCCCGTGCCGATTTTATAGACATCGGCGATGTTCGTAAAGGCTGTGAGCTGTAATTTATCAGTAATCTCACCGTTCTGGATGATTTCTCCAAACTCATTAACGGTGAAGTTTTCGCTCTCGATGATGATCGGACCATTGAGTCCAAGCACCTTAGAGCCATCGAAAGTCACAAGTTCGTTTAGATTATTGATGGTAAATGCACCGTCACGCGTGTAATAATCGCCTGTTTCAGTTCTAACGGTAAAGAAGCCTTCACCCTTTATCGCCATGTCGAATCGGCTATCAGTGCGCTGTAGCTGACCTTGTTCATGATCCGTTAAAACGGAGTATCCGCGGATACCTGCGCTGATGGTGCCCACCGCAGTTGGATGCGTGGTCGATACGAGATTATCTACAACCATTCCATTTACTGAAATTGCACCTTTCTCATCCACCGTGAAATCGCCGTCGCCGACGAAAATCGGACCTTTATTTCCAAGTACGAGGTTTCCTTTTAAATTATCGATGGAACCCCCGATATTTTTATAGATGGTTCGTAAATACCCATCCGTGTCTTTAAAGAAAGTGGTGCTCTTACCATAATGAATGCCATTAGGTGTATCGATTCTGAAGTAGCCTCTGTCTGTTTCAAGGGTTGTTTCCTCACCAGAAGTACTCTGAGCGACGTTCACTGCACCTGATTCATAGGGAATCGAAGAGCCGTTGATTCGGGTTAGCAACCTTGCGTTAAACGATTCAACTTCCACACGGTCCTTTTTATAACCCGTGGTGTTCACATTCGCCAGGTTGTTTCCGATGACGTCCATTTTATTGATGTTTGTGATCATGCTCGTTCCAGCGATGTATAACCCTTTAACCATAATACCCTCCTGCTTTCATTCAAAAAGGTTATCGGCTAAGAACCATTAAAACTTTAGAACTCAATTGAGGCATTTCCTAAAAAGCTGGTCAAAATTTCACCCTTAATTGTTAAATCCCAAACTATCAGGTATTTCTATAGCTGAACCCTTTATATCATCTATGGTTCGATTGACGAAATGTCTGGAATGTGTTAAATTAAAGGTGGTTAAAATACCATACCCTTTATTAATTTCAATTTCCTCATTTTTTGGAATGACCGTCCGTTCGTGTCATTCCCCTTTTTTTGCTCAAAACGCTTCCATATATTAACAAAAAAACACCTGTTTTCCAGGTGTTTGCTTATTTTTTGACAATAATTTTAACATCACAATTTCTTCTATTCAAACCTCAAACTGATGTCCATGGCCGTTACCGAATGGGTTAATTTTCCCACAGAGATAAGATCCACTCCCGTTTCCGCTACCAACCGTACCGTTTCCAGGTTCATGTTACCACTGGCTTCTAATAGCACACGGCCACAATTCACCTGAACGGCCTCTTTCATCTGAGCCAGAGACATATTATCCAGCATGACGATATCCGCACCCGCAGCGATCGCCTCAAGTAACCCATCTAATGATTCCACTTCAACCTCAATACGGATGGTATGTGGTATTTCTTGCTTTACCTTCCTGATCGCAGCCGAGATACCCCCAGCAGCCGCGATATGGTTGTCCTTGATTAGCACGCCATCTGATAGATTAAAGCGGTGATTAAACGCACCACCATGTCTAACCGCCATTTTATCGAAAAGCCTGAGTCCAGGTGCCGTCTTGCGCGTGTCTACGATTTTCGCAGGCAAGTCTTTAACTGCTTCGACATAACGATGTGTTTCAGTTGCGATCCCAGACATGCGCTGCAAAAAGTTCAGCGCTGTACGCTCTCCAAATAATAACGCTTTAGTAGGACCAGTCAAAACAGCGATTATTTCACCTAATGCAACTTCTTCCCCATCAGACTTAGACGCTTCCACATCCACCTGATCAGAAATCAATTCAAAGACCCTTCTAAAGACCTCGAGGCCTGACAGGACGCTTGGTGCCTTTGCGATCAGCTTTGCCCGTGAGTGATGGTCATCCCCAAAAAGCGAATCGGAGGTCACGTCCAGCGTCGGTTTGTCTTCCGCCAGTGCATTTAAAATCGCCGCATCTAATGTACTATATTGAATCATGTGCCAGTACCTCCTTCATCATTTTTAAACGTACGAGTAAAGCGTTCTCTTCTCTTCTACGCGTCACTGAAAAAGCCTCGTTTTGAATCGAAGCTAAGCTGTTTTCCAGCACGCTCACCATCCCTCGAATCGCCGCTTCATCCTTAACAATCCCCATATGAAGGTCCATCCAATTTGCAAGGTTCAAAGCCTTCAAGTCATCTATCGCGCCTTCGTTTGGTGCCATTTCGGTTTGCGAGAGATTACCATCACATCCGATTGCTTCCACCGCTTCACTGATATGCCTTGCAACTGCACCACCAAAAACCAGTGCCTCAAGTAATGAGTTGCTCGCCAGTCTATTTTTACCGTGAACACCTGTATAAGCGCATTCGCCAGCCGCGTAAATTCCAGGCATTGAAGTCATTCCATTAAGATCAGTGACAATTCCGCCCATGGCATAATGTGCCCCAGGTGAGACCGGTATATAGTCCACATCCAAATTGATGCCTTTCGAATCACAGTATGCTGAAATCGTAGGAAAATGATCATGCATCTGTTTCGATCCGATACCGGTAACATCAAGCCACACATGCTCAGAACCGCACTTTTTCATCACGTCGAGAATGGCTTTAGATACTATATCACGAGGTGCAAGCTCCATCATCGGGTGAACGTCCTTCATAAATCGTTGACCCTTACTATCTTTTAATAGACCGCCCGCACCGCGAACCGCCTCAGAAATCAAGAATCCTTCCTGCATCCCCTGCGTATTGTAAAACACTGTAGGATGAAACTGAACCCAGCTTAAATGTGCAACCCCGAGACCAGCCTTCATGGCCAGCGCATAACCATCTCCATAAATACCTTCGTTATTGCTGGTCCGCGCATAAAGCCTACCGAGACCCCCAGTGGCGATAACGACCTTTTGAGCCCCCAGTCTAACCATTTTATCTTTCGTAGCAAACTCTACAAATTGGCATCCATCATATGAAGGATGAATCGCCGTCACGTAGGCATCGTCCATAATAGAGAGATTACTTCTCTCCAGTACCCGTTGCCACAGCGTTTCCATGACACCTCTGCCGGTATAATCACCGATTCTAAGAATGCGCTCAAGCCTATGCGCCCCCTCACGTCCTAAAAAGTACGACCCATCGGCGTTTTTATCAAAAACGACGCCGAGTGCCTCCAAATTCAGAATCGCTTCGGTGGCTTCATTTGTGAGTTTATGAACTGCTCTGCTGGAATTATAGCCGTGACCACAAACCATCGTGTCCTCAAAATGCCACTCTGGCGAATCACCAACCCCAACGGGTGCAGCAATCCCCCCCTGTGCTAAATAACTGTTAGTCTTCGAAATTGGACCTGCTGATAAAATGGCAATTCTAAGCGAAGGCTTTAGCATCAGCGCTGTATATACGCCCGCTAAACCCGCACCGATAATGACCACATCATAGTCCAGCTGTTTTTCCATGATTATGACCTTTCCATCATCCGATGAATGGCTCCGTAAGCATTTTTAGAAACCGTTTCATCCACGAAAATTTCTCCTCTGTCTTCACTAAGGGTATAATAAATGTCTTCTAACGTCGTCTTCTTCATATTTTTACAAACCATGGCCTCATCCAGCAAATGAAAGGTCTTTTCAGGATGTTTAAGGCGCAGGGTATCCACTACCCCTTGCTCCGTTCCGATGACGATTTCCATCGCACCCGATTCTTCACAAGCTGTGATGATCTGTGCTGTGCTTCCGATGAAGTCAGCGCGCGAAAGCACCTCCGGTCGACACTCCGGATGAGCAAATAATACCGCGCCGCTAAACTCAGCCATTCTTGCGTCTACCTCTTGCGCCGTTACACGATGATGTGTCGGGCAAAAGCCTCGCCATAATACGATCTCTTTATCAGGACATAAGCTTTGTACATACTGTCCCAGATTCTGGTCAGGAACGAACAGGATTTGCTTTGCGTCGATGCTGTTTACGATTTTTACCGCATTCGATGACGTACAGCAAATATCACTGATGGCTTTCACTTCTGCAGACGAATTGACATACGTCACCACGACCGCCTCAGGATACTGGATTTTCATCTCCGCTAAACGCTCTGCAGTCACCATGTCAGCCATTGGACACCCCGCCTCTTTATTGGGTAAGAACACCCTTTTCTGGGGTGCCAATATCTTTGCCGTTTCAGCCATAAAGTGGACGCCACATAACAGGATGCGTGATTCATCCACTTTGGATGCAATTTTTGAAAGCTCTAAAGAATCGCCCACGAAATCCGCCACTTCCTTAACGGCCAAGGACTGATAATGATGGGCTAAAATTACCGCATTTTTTTCGCGCTTCAGGCGCAAGATTTCCTTTTTCATAATTACCTCATTGTTAATATATACTTAATGGTATAAAAATACTCAACGTTATAAAAATAACTGTCTAAAAAAACCGGATGTCAATACAACTGTCTTGTCACTACACCCCCAAATATATCACACGGCTCTTCAATTGACAACCAAAAAAAGCTCAGTATCATCGGGATGAACCGAGGAACTGAGCCAAATTTGAATGATTTGAACGATTATTAAAATGCTGTTATAAATACTTTTTCTTTGACGAAGTCATCATGTTCTTCTCGAGAATATCGATGTGTTCAAGGCTCATACCTGTGCCTTTAGCAACACAGCTTACCGCATCATCAGCGATATAGGTCGGAATTCCCGTACGTTTTTCGATGAGTTTGTTAAGACCATGGAGCAGTGATCCACCGCCAGTCATAATAATGCCACGTGAACTGATATCGGATGCAAGCTCAGGTGGTGTTTTCTCCAGCACCTGATGTACGGCATCAGCCACTGCGTTTACCACTTCCTGAAGCGCTTCTAACATCTCTTCACTCGATATACTGATATTTTTAGGAAGTCCTGTTATCAAGTCCCTTCCACGGCAATCCATCTTGATGGCTTTCGTTCTCGGATAAGCTGTTCCGACATTGATTTTAAGTTCTTCTGCCGTACGCTCACCAATTAAGAGGTTGTGTTTCTTTCTCATGTACTTGATGATGGCTTCATCAAACTTATCACCGGCTACCTTGATAGAGGTGCTGACGACGATTCCGCCCAGCGAAATCACGGCGATGTCCGAGGTACCCCCACCGATATCGATGACCATGTTACCATCTGGTTTCGTAATGTCCAGACCAGCACCGATAGCTGCTGCGATGGGCTCTTCTATCAAGAAGGTCTTACCGCCGCCAGCTTCCATAGTGGCATCAAGGACGGCTCTCTTTTCAACTTCAGTAACACCACTTGGTACGCAGATGATAATCTTAGGCTTAAACAGCCTTCTTTTACCACAAGTTTTATTGATAAAGTATCTGAGCATACGCTCAGTGACATCATAATCTGAAATAACGCCGTCTTTTAAAGGTCTAATGGCGATGATGTTGCCTGGTGTTCTTCCTAACATTTTTCGGGCTTCGTTACCCACAGCGAGTACACGGTCCGTGTTGTTGTCGATGGCAACCACAGAAGGTTCCCTTAAAACGATTCCTTTACCTTTTATGTACACCAGTACACTGGCAGTACCTAAATCTATTCCTATCTCAGCGCCTAAGCCAAACATTACGCTCCACCTTCCATCCGTTTATTATGATTCGATTCTACGAATTCTCGCACCCAATCCCACAAGGTCTTTTTCGATTTGTGGATAGCCGCGGTCGATATGATAGATTTCGTCAATTTCTGTAACGCCTTCTGCAACAAGCCCAGAGAGTACTAGTGCAGCACCAGCTCTAAGGTCGGTGGCTTTTACTTGCGCGCCCTGGAGTTGTTTGACGCCTTGTATAACAGCGCTATGGCCCTCAATTTTTATATTGGCTCCCATGCGATTGATTTCTGCAACATGTCTAAAACGGTTCTCAAAAACAGTCTCTGTGATGACACTCGTTCCTTCAGAAATCGCCAGTAATGCCATAAACTGTGCTTGGGCATCTGTTGGGAATCCTGGGTAAGGTAAAGTTGTTAAATCCACAGCTTTCAGGGGACCCGTGGTATAAACGCGGATGGTATCGTCCTCATCCTCCACTGTTACGCCCATTTCTCTCAGTTTTGCCGTTACTGGCTTTACGTGGCTTGACACGACATTTTCAATGGTGATATCGCCCTTAGTAAGTGCTGCAGCAACCATATAAGTGGCTGCGATGATTCTGTCAGGAATGGTCTGATGACGTGTACCGCTGAGTGCAGTAACGCCATTAATTCTAATGGTATCGGTACCAGCGCCTTTAACATTGGCACCCATTTCGTTTAAAAAGTTGGCGAGATCGATAATCTCTGGTTCTTTCGCCGCATTCTGAATCAAAGTCTGGCCTTTTGCCATAGTGGCTGCCATCATGATGTTTTCGGTAGCGCCTACACTTGGGAAGTCTAAATAAATTTCATTCCCGATGAGGCCATTTTCGGCTTTTGCTTCGATATAACCATGACCTAAGGTCACTTCTGCCCCTAGTGCTTGAAAGCCCTTGAGATGAAGGTCGATTGGTCTTGCGCCGATAGCACAACCACCAGGCATAGAAACCTTAGCGATCCCTTTTTTAGCGAGTAACGGCCCCATCACGAGAAAAGACGCCCTCATTTTTTGAATAAGTTCGTAAGGTGCTTCACATTTCAGTTCCTTTGCAGGATGAATTTCCACGACTTCCTTAACACGGTCATAATCCACACTGAGGCCTAACGACTCTAAAAGTGTGATCATGACTTCTACATCGATGAGCTCCGGTACGCTTTCGATTTGGCAGGCATCATCTGCTAAAATCGATGCTGCCATGAGCTTTAAAACCGAATTTTTTGCGCCTTTTATTTTCACCGTGCCTCTAAGAGGCGCGCTTTTTTCAACCAACAACTTCGCCAAACTTTTCCTCCATTCCTGCATTAACGCAGTTTTCTTACTCTATATTAAAGTAATTTCATCATTTTCAATCCTGTTTTGTAAACAGGTGTAAACTGGTCATAGTCATTTACTATTATATATAAAAAAGATAGTACTATCTATATTTTTTTCTTTTTTTTAAAAAAAAACAGACCAGAGAACTACTCTGGCCTGTTTTTGAGGTTTACTTACGGATTTCATAAAGTTTGATACGGTTGATGGCCCTTTCTAGCGCTGCACGCGCCCTGATAAAATCCACGCCTTTTTCGACGCCCTCTGCAATTCTGGTTTCGGCACGCTTTTTCGCTTCTAATGCGCGATCGATGTCAATCTCCTCGACCCACTCAGCCGAATCAACAACCACAGTAACTTGATCTTCATTGACAGTAAGGAATCCAGTTGAACCTGCTGCCCACTTAAACGAACCATCCTCTTGCTTGATGCGAAGGCTACCGATTCTTAGTGGTGCCACCAGTGGCTCATGGTCATATAAAATTCCGATGTCGCCCTCAGTCGTGCGCATGATGACCATATCTGTCTCTCCACTGAAGAACACTTTGTCTGGCGTCACGATTTCAAGCTTGAATTTATTGCCCATTTAGACACCCCCTACTATGCTTTGCTTTTCTTGTACTTTTCAACAACATCCTCAATGCTTCCACAGTATAAGAAAAATTGCTCTGGAATTTCATCATGAAGGCCGTCAAGAATTTCTCTAAAGCTTCTAACGGTTTCCTTAATTGGTACATAAACACCTTTTGTTCCTGTAAATTGCTCAGCAACGCTGAAAGGTTGTGAAAGGAAACGTTGAATTTTTCTAGCGCGGCTAACCACCAGCTTATCCGCATCAGAAAGTTCATCCATACCCAAGATGGCGATGATATCTTGAAGTTCATTATAACGCTGAAGTATTTCTTGAACGCCACGTGCAACCGTATAATGCTCTTGGCCGACAACATCAGGCGTCAAGATTCTCGATGTAGAATCAAGTGGATCAACCGCCGGATAAATACCGAGCTCAGTAATCTTTCTTGAGAGAACGGTCGTTGCGTCCAGATGGGAGAACGTCGTCGCAGGCGCTGGATCCGTCAAGTCGTCCGCAGGAACATAAACTGCCTGAACAGATGTGATCGAACCTTTAGTCGTCGAAGTGATACGCTCTTGAAGTGCACCCATGTCTGTGGCTAACGTCGGTTGGTAACCTACGGCACTCGGCATACGGCCTAATAACGCAGATACCTCTGAACCAGCTTGCGTAAAACGGAAAATATTATCGATGAATAGAAGAACGTCTTTTCCTTCTTGATCTCTGAAGTATTCCGCCATGGTAAGACCTGTTAATGCAACACGCATTCTGGCTCCAGGTGGTTCATTCATTTGACCGAACACCAGTGTCGTTTTATCGATAACGCCTGAGTCTTTCATCTCATGATAAAGGTCGTTACCTTCTCTTGTTCGTTCACCAACACCGGCAAATACTGATAATCCACCATGGTTAGTCGCGATATTGTTAATCAACTCTTGGATGATAACTGTTTTACCTACACCAGCACCACCAAAAAGACCGATCTTACCACCTTTAGCATATGGTGCGATGAGGTCGACAACCTTTATGCCCGTTTCTAGCATTTCAGCACTTGTTCCCTGCTCTGCAAACTCTGGTGCAGGTCTGTGAATCGGCCAAAACTCTGCAGTTCCTTTGTCGATTTGGCCTTGCTCATCGATGGTTTCACCGAGAACATTGATTAATCTGCCTAAAGTGGGTTTTCCTACTGGTACAGAAATTGGTGCCCCTGTGGATACTGCATCGATTCCTCTGATAAGTCCGTCTGTTGAACTCATGGCTACTGCTCTGACAGTGTTTCCGCCAGTATGTTGCATAACTTCTGCCACGACGTGAATATCTTTATAATCAATTTTGACAGCATCGTAAATATTAGGAAGCTGGTCCGCTTCAAATCTAATATCGAGTACAGGTCCTATGATTTGCACGATTTTTCCAATCGCTTGATCCATACTCTTCCACTCCCTTTCAACTATTATTTTAGTGCTTCAGCACCACCGACAATTTCAGAAATCTCTTGTGTGATGGCTGCTTGTCTTGCTTGGTTAAATGATAATGTCAACTCTTCGATGATTTCCTCCGCATTATCAGAAGCATTCTCCATGGCGATTCTTCTAGCTGCCTGCTCACAAGCTGAAGCCTCTATTAACCCACCGTAGATCGTACTTTCCACATACTTAGGAATAATATACTTAAGTACTTCTTCTGCAGACGGCTCATAATTGACAAACTCACTTCCGCGTGCCTCTTCTGATAGAGCTGGACGTTCAATAGGAAGTAATAATAAGTCTGTGGCCATCTGCGATATTGTACTTACAAATCTTGTATAGACAAAGTGAATCGCATCCACTTCACCCGTTTTAAACAGCGACATTGCGGCTTTTGCAACCTGCGTCGCGTGGGTAAATTCAGGCTTTTCGGAGATATATAAGAAACTGTCTACGACATTATAGCCATGCTGTCTCAATATATCATTTGCCTTTTTTCCCACAGCGATAAACTTTGCATCCGCTTTGTTCGTCACATTCTCGATAGACTTTTTGATGGCATTGATGTTATAGCCACCACATAGTCCACGGTCCGACGTGACGACGATATAGAGCGGTTTGCTGCTTTCGCCATTTGAAACGTATTGACTCTTTATGCTTTTATCAGCACCTAAGATATCTTGAACAGCTTCTTGAATCGTATCAAAATACGGCTTCGTGATGTCCATTCGATCTCTAGCACGTTTTAGTTTTGCAGTGGATACAAGCTCAAAGGCCTTGGTGATTTGCATGGTGCTGTTGACACTTCGTATTTTACGCTTTATATCGCGTGTACTACTCGCCATGTGATCCCTCCTTAAAGGAAGCTTATTCCGCTACGAAGCTTGCTTTAAATTCTAAAATTGCCTTTTTGAGTTTGTCTTCATTTTCTGCTGTCATGTCGCCCGTTTCGACGATGTTCTTACCGATTTCAGGATAATTTAACGATAAGAAATCGACTAAACCCGCCTCAAACTTACCGATATTCTTCGTCTCGACATCAGCCATATAGCGATTAACGATGGCATAGATCACCATAACCTGTTGTTCAACCGGAAGTGGTCTATACTGAGGTTGCTTAAGTACCATCATCAGACGCTCACCATGGGATAAAGTCGCCTTCGTCTCTTTATCGAGTTCAGAACCGAACTGGGCAAAGGCAGCGAGTTCACGGTATTGCGCAAGTTCGAGCTTGATCTTAGAAGCAACTTTTTTCATCGCCTTGATTTGAGCAGATCCACCGACACGTGATACCGAAATACCCGCATTTACAGCCGGTCTTTGACCAGCAAAGAACAACTCGGATTCGAGGTAAATTTGACCATCAGTGATGGAAATAACGTTTGTCGGGATATAGGCAGAAACGTCACCTGCTTGCGTTTCTATAATCGGAAGCGCTGTGATAGAACCAGCACCCAATTTATCACTAAGCTTTGCGGCGCGCTCGAGAAGGCGGCTATGCAAATAGAAAACGTCGCCTGGATAAGCTTCACGTCCTGGTGGTCTCCTTAAAAGGAGTGACATGGCTCTATAAGCAACCGCATGCTTGGAGAGGTCATCATAGACGATTAATACATGTTTCCCATTATACATAAGTTCTTCTGCCATGGTGACACCAGCATAAGGTGCAATATACTGAAGTGGTGCTGGATCAGATGCAGTCGCTGATACGACGCATGTATATTCCATTGCGCCATGATCCTCCAGCTGCTTAACGATTTGAGCAACTGTGGAATTTTTCTGACCTATCGCCACGTAAATACAGAATACATCCGTATGCTTTTGGTTGATGATCGTATCGATGGCAATCGCCGTTTTTCCTGTTTGTCTATCTCCGATGATAAGCTCACGCTGACCACGGCCGACAGGAATCATCGAATCGATCGCTTTAATGCCCGTTTGAAGGGGTTGGTGAACCGATTTTCTATCGATTACGCCTGATGCCTTTGCTTCAATCGGTCTAAACTTATCACTAGCAATAGGGCCTTTTCCATCAAGTGGTTGTCCAAGTGAGTTGACGACGCGACCAAAAAGCGCTTCTCCAACAGGCACTTCTACGACACGCTCGGTTCTCTTAACCATATCGCCTTCTTTTATCTTATCGTCAGAGCCAAATAATACGACACCGACACTGTCTTCTTCTAAGTTGAGTACCATGCCATAAACTTCATAGGGGAACTCGAGTAGCTCACCTGACATACAGTTTTGAAGACCATGAACTCTGGCGATACCATCGCCAACCTGAAGGACAGTACCAGTATCCTCTACTTGAAGCTTAGACTCATATCTTTTAATCTGTGCTTTGATCACAGAACTAATTTCTTCTGGTCTTAGATTCATGTCTAACACACTCCTACTTAAATAATTATTTGGGTTAAACTTTCGAGCATACCTTCTAGCTTGAATTTCACTGAGCCATCTATAATGCGGTCACCCACTTTAATCACCAATCCTCCCAATAGCTCCGGATTGATCTGTGTACTCATTTGAACTTCTTTGCCTGTCAATTGCTTAAGTCTAAGTGACAGTGCATCAAGCTGATCGTCTGTCAGCGGAATGACTGACTCAACAGTGGCTTTAACAACCCCGTTTTGCTCATCCACGCGCGCATCAAATGCCCTCTTGATTTCCAGTATGTCAGCCCCTCTTTTCTTGTCGATGACAATTTTCAAGAAGTTGAGAAGTGTTTGAGAAATGCTACCGCCAAACGTTTCTTGTATCACCGCTTTTTTCTCAGTGATGCTAATTTTAGGCGTCTTGATGATTTCATAAAAATCCGGATATGTCGTGAAGGATTCCACGACAAAATCGAATTCTTTCTGAAGCTCATTTAAACGTCCCTCTTCTAGAGCGACTTCGAAAATGGCCTCAGAATAAGTTTTGCTGACTAATTCTGCCATTGAGTCTCACCTACTTCACTAATGAACTTATTGATAAGTTCCTTGTGATCGGCTTCGTTGAGGTCTTTTTCAACGACTTTTGATGCCGCAAGTATCGTAAGCTCAGAAATCTGACCTTTTAACTCATTAACCGCCTTAACTCTCTCTCTTTCGAGTTCTCTATGTGCGTTCAGCTTCATGTTATCTACTTCAGCTTCTGCAGTCTTAACGATTTCAAATGCTCTGTTTTCTGCTCGTTGCGTATACTTCTTCACGACGTCCTTACCTTCTTCCTCAGCAAGTAACAACTTCGCTTCATAATCCGCCTTGAGCTTCTGAGCTTCCTCATCCAACTGCTTTGCATGTTGAATTTGGTTTTTGATCTCATTTTCACGCTTTTGCATAAAATTGGTGACTGGACCAAAGAGAAACTTTCTGAGAATCAAATATAGGATGAGCGTATTGATCAGCTGGAAGACAAATGTCCAACTCAGTTCCACAAGTCCTAATCTAAGGGCTGCGGTTGCCATATCCATACTCATGTAATACCTCCTAAGTGATTCTATTTAATTAAAGCATTCTCACCAACGGGTTAGCAAATAATAAGATTAACGCGATAACGAGCCCATAGATACCTGTTGTTTCTGCAACTGCTGCTCCGAGAAGCATCGTTCTGACGATATCGCCTTGAGACTCAGGTTGTCTACCTACAGCTTCAGCACCTTTACCAGCTGCGTAACCTTGGCCGATACCAGGTCCGATACCTGCGATCATCGCAAGACCTGCGCCGATTGCTGAACATGCGAGAATTAAAGCTTTACCAGTAATTAAAGTTTCCATAATAAAATTCCTCCCATAAAACAATAATAGTCATTTACTTTTGTGTCTTTTCGTTTAGAACGTTCTAAAGCTATAATCTTAATAATGGGTTGGCAAACAAAAGAACCAATGCGATTACGAGTGCATAAATACCTGTTGTTTGAGCAACTGCTTGTCCAACTAACATCGTTCTGACGATTTGAGACTGCATCTTAGGACGTTTACCAGTGGCTTCAGTGCCTTTTCCTGCAGCATAGCCTTGACCGATACCAGGACCAATCCCAGCAATCATGGCAAGTCCAGCTCCTATGGCAGAGGCCATAATGATTAGCGCATTACCTTCTAGATTGACCAGTGGATTTCCAAAAAGCATGATGAGTGCTACAACGAGTGCTAGGATTCCTGACGTTTCAGCAACTGCTGCGCCAAGTAACATGACCATCGTCGTCTCACGTGCTGCTTTTGGATTTCTCGAAACGGCTTCTGCACCTTTTCCAGCTGCATAACCCTGACCAACACCTGGTCCTATTCCTGCAATCATTGCAAAACCAGCACCTATGGCAGTGGCTGCCAGTACGATAGCTTTAGGTTCGAAACTCATCAGCCAATTAAAAAAATTGACGATAAAATTGCTATTTTCCATGAGTTCACCCCTTTAATTGATATTACTCCATTGCACCTGAAATAAATACCATTGATAGCATTGTGAAGATAAATGATTGCAACAAGCCCGCAAATAAATCAAAGTAAATATGAAGTACTGCTGGGACACCTGCTTGAAGCAAAGGAATTGCTAGGCCAAACAGCATTTCCGTAAATCCACCAAGTGCGCCGTATAATAGCGACATGATAATTACGCCTGCTACGATGTTACCAAAAAGACGGAAGCCTAAAGATACAGGATTCGCCAATTCACCAATAATGTTAAGTGGTAACAGTAACGGCATCGGCTGTAAAAAACCCTTCGTGTAATTGCCAATTCCTTTGCTTTTAAGTCCAAAGAACTGGGTCAGCACAAATGTGGTAATCGACAGACACATGGTCGTATTTAGGTCTGCTGTTGGTGGTCTGAATCCCAACAACCCAATGATGTTGGAAATCCCGATGAAGAACAGAAGCGTTCCGACAAAAGGTGCAAACATGTAATTACGCTCGCCCATGTTCTGCTTCGTTAGTCCATTGATGACACTAACAATCTGTTCGACGATGAGTTGAAGACCCTTTGCTTCTTTTTTCATATTGCGCGTTGCCACGATGGAAAAAATGAACAGTACTGCGATGATTAACCACGTTACGGTAACCGTCTCAGATACTGGAATATTTCCAATGTGGAACGCTATGCGTGGTCCAAAACCTTCAGTGCCCACTAGATTCATCCTCCTTTCTTCTAAAGATATTTCTGAAGTAATTCTTATCACCCATAAGGTTACTAATTAGGATGATAATCTTGATGATGACGAGGCCAAGGATTGTACCTAGTACATTTATATAAGGCGCCACAATGGAGACAAATAAAACCACTGCAGTCACGATATACCTTATAAAGTATTTGATGACGGTGAAGCTTTGAGCTTTCTCAGGCGGCATATGCACTGCCCTATTTAATGTATTCGCAAGTTCGATAAAATTGAGCACACTTATGGCTGAGCCGAAAATCAATCCGAGGATAAATGCTTGTGGGTCTTTAAATAGGAAGAAACTTGCTGCGATGACGAAAAGATCGACGATGATTAGCGTTCTGATAATAAACGTTTGTGTCTGTTTGATGGTTGCCATTTTTACCGCCTTCACTTAATTGAAAATTGCATTTTCACAGTCATTGAAACCATTATATCACTTCTGTTAAAGTTTGTTAATTATTTATTAATATGCAGTAACATATAAATTTTATTATTCAGTTTTGGACTCTTTGGAATATTCTGACTTTTAAATGCATAAATAATCATCACTGGTCTATTCTATCATTTCTATGTTCATTATTACTGCCCTCGGTTTTCTGCTTCTCTTTTAAGCTTTTTTCAAACTTTTGAACATAACGACTAGGGGTCTCGACATCATCATACTCCTTCGCCTTCTGTTTGGATAGTACGTATAAATTTCTAAATGCAGAACCCACTCCAAGCAGGATAAAAATAATAAGGAATATGCCATTGGTCTTCAGATAGCCATCGATAAAAGCACCGAGCAAAACACCACCTACGATAGGCACGAGCATCATAATCCCCACTTGAGAGATTAGCGCCAAGTTTTGCAATATGCTTTTACTGGACTTTCTCAAACCCGACATATTCCCACCTCATTTGTTGATGCTAGAATAACAATACCTCTCATTATAGCATATTTTCACAAAGTTATGAAATATCTTTGTAACATTTACTTCGAATTTCTCCAATTTTTTATGGCGTCCACGATTTGACCGCACGCCTTACCATCACCATATGGATTAACAGCTTCCGACATGCTTTTATAGGTGGCTTCATCACGAATAAGCTGCGAAGTGATGCGATAAATCGCCTCAAATTCGACACCCGCAACCACGACAGTGCCTGCTTCTACTGCTTCTGGGCGTTCTGTCTCAGTTCTTAGCACCACCACTGGCTTACCCAGCGCAGGCGCTTCTTCCTGTATACCCCCTGAATCCGTCATAATCAGCGCACAGCGGTTTTGGAGGTTTGCAAACGATTCATACTCGAGCGGTTCAATCACATGGATTCTATCATGACCACTCAGGTGCTTATCGGCGATTGCCCTTACAGCTGGGTTCATATGAATCGGGAATACCACTTCCACTTCCTCATGATCCTCAACAATCTTTCTCACTGCACCAAAGATATTTTCCATAGGCTCGCCTAGATTCTCTCTTCGGTGTGCCGTCATAAGAATTACTTTTCTGTTTTCGTAATCGATGGTATTGAGTAGTGGGTTTTCGAAGGTATAGTCTTCGCGAATAACCGTCATAAGTGCGTCGATTACCGTATTGCCCGTCTTAACAATCGACTGTACATTAATACCCTCTTTTTTAAGATTCTCAACATTTCCTTCAGTAGCGGCAAAGTGAAGTGCCGAAAGCTGAGAAGTCAGCCTTCTATTCATCTCTTCGGGATATGGGCTGTATGGATTTCCGCTTCTTAAGCCTGCTTCCACATGTCCAACTGGAATCATCTGATAGAATGCAGCGATGGCACCTGCAAAAGTCGTCGATGTATCGCCATGTACAAGGACGATATCTGGCTTCTCTTCCTTCAATACCGATTCTACGCCTAAGATGACACGCGATGTTATCTCACTGATGGTTTGCCCTGCCTTCATGATGTTTAAGTCATGCTTTGGTTTAATATCAAACAAATCGAGCACTTGGTCTAACATTTGACGGTGCTGAGCTGTAACGCACACCACAGACTGTATTTCTGGATCCGCCTCAAGTGCTTTCACGAGCGGCGCCATTTTAATCGCTTCAGGTCTTGTTCCGAATAAAGTCATGACTTTAATCATAAATTCCTCCATAACCAATCATATTTTAAAAAAAGCCTTCGATTTATCGAAGGCTTTAGTAATTCATAGGTTTCCGACGATGTTAGTGGTCTTTCTTTTGAAGCAAAAGTGCACGATTGATGGGGATAAACACGACAATCGCCGCTAATCCTAACAAGACACCCGCGTGAAGCCAGTTTTGCTTTAAAAGTGCAATTGCGCCAGCGCCTAGTAACGCGCTGATCAAATACATCGACAAGACGGTTTTTTTCTGCCCCAAACCGATAGACATCAATCGGTGATGCAGATGGCCTTTATCCGCTTCCATAATGGGCCGCTTGTTGATCAACCTTCTTAGAATCGCAAATGCCGTGTCAAAAATCGGAACACCAAGCGCTAAAATCGGCACAACCACCGTAATGGCTGTCGCGCCTTTCAGTGCTCCCTCAACGGATACTGCCGCTAGGACGAGACCTAAGAATAACGCACCTGTATCCCCCATAAAAATTTTAGCAGGATTAAAGTTGTACGGTAAAAATCCGATTGAGCTTCCTGCGAGGATCAAGGTGATCATGGCGGCATCGTATCGGTGATTTAAAATGGCGATATAGCTTAGTGTTACAGCTGCTATGGCAGAAATTCCCGCCGCAAGCCCATCAAGTCCATCGATGAGGTTAACAGTGTTGGTAACCCCCACGATCCAGATAACAGTGATGGGAAGTGCTGCCCAATTGCTCACTTGAATAACACCGGAATCTCCGAAGAAATCGGTGAAGTAGTTGATCTTGTATCCTGAAAACACCAGTACCAAAGCCGCTACGATTTGCATTAACAGTTTGATCTTAGCGCCAAGCGGCTTAATGTCGTCTATCATTCCTGTGACGAGTACGATTAGTGATGCGATAAATAATCCGACGAGCTTGACTGTCGAAATATTGGAAAATAAGAACATACTTACAAAGAAGCCTGTAAATATCGCGATACCTCCCCAGAGGCACATCGGTGTCTTATGCATTCTTCGATCGTCTTTAGGGATATCGACTGCGCCAAAACGCCGCGCAATCCTAATCACAAACGGCGTCATTATGAAACTAATCAAACCTGCGATGATGGCTGGTATATACATTTAGCACCTCAAAACTATTTTGTTCCGAACAAACGGTCTCCTGCATCGCCCAAACCAGGTACGATATAAGCATGGTCGTTTAATTTCTCATCGATGGCTGCGATATAGATATCCACATCAGGATGCGCCTTTTGAAGCGCGGCGATTCCCTCTGGACATCCGATCAGGCAGACAAATCTGATGCTGGTAGCACCACGGTCTTTTAAGAACTGAACCGCAGCAGATGCTGATCCACCAGTAGCAAGCATCGGATCGACGACGATCAAATCCCTTTCATTGATATCTGTTGGAAGTTTGCAGTAGTATTCAACTGGCTCGAGCGTTTCTGGATCTCTATATAAGCCGACATGACCAACTTTTGCAGCTGGTAAAAGATTTAAGAATCCGTCTACCATGCCGAGGCCAGCTCTGAGGATTGGAACGATACCGAGTTTTCTACCTGCAAGCATTTTCGTTTTTGCTTTACAAATCGGCGTTTCGATTTCAACTTCTTCAAGTGGCAAATCACGTGTTACTTCGAAGCATAAAAGCATCGATACTTCTTTTACTAACTCTCTAAACTCCTTTGAACCTGTATCTTTGTCTCTGATTAAACTCAACTTGTGTTGAATGAGCGGATGATTCATTTCATATACTTTACTCATAGCTGCACCCCTTATAGATAGTTTTCTTCGATAGTTCTGATTTTATCCACACGTCCTGCATGACGGCCACCTTCAAATGATGCGCCGAAGAATTCGTCGATGATTTTAAGCGCAAGACCCTCTCCAACCACACGCTCGCCAAGGGCGATGATGTTTGCGTTATTGTGTCTTCGAGCCATTTCTGCACTAAACGTGTCGCTGACAGGTGCAGCGATGATGCCTTTAACTTTGTTGGCTGCGATGGATATGCCAAGCCCCGTCCCACATACTAAAACGCCTAACTCACAATCTCCTGATGTGATGGCATTTGCAACTCTGAGTGCATAATCCGGATAATCCACGGATTCCTTGCTCTCACAGCCAAAATCTACAACCTCATAGCCTTTCTCGATCAAATGCGCCTTAATGACAAGTCTTAGATTAAATCCGCCATGGTCTGAGCCCATTGCAATTCTCATTTCAGCCTCCTCTATTTAGTTTAAAATCCTTATCCATTATAAGATTTGTAGCCCTAAAAAGCAAATTAAATTCTCGTTACTTTGCCTTCCGAAGCCTTCTTTAACCGGTTCATGATGGCGCCACCAATCCCCATTTCTTCCACCCCTCTGACCAAAATGACGTCGCATCCGCGTTCATCAAAGTCCCTCAGCGCCTCAAAAAGGACTTTCCCGTACACCGAAAGGTCCTTCGCACTCCCCGCGGAAATGAACACCACACGATCCACTAACAGGGCATCCGTTTTGATTAATCGCGTCAGTACCTCGAGGTCCTCACTAAATGTCAGGATGCCCACTTTTCCAGCCCCCTCCATCACCAGCCTGTGTGCTTCGGCATCAAAGGTTCTAATCACATCTGTTGTTGTGCCAATATAAACCTGCACATGTGCGTCCGGCGCATAGTGACGGTACTTCATGCCAGGGGATTTTGCCGCTCCTGAAACATCGATGGTCGCCCCTGTGATGGCTGGATCGACCTCGCAGATTCCCACAACCGCCGCGATTTCCTCCTGAGTCACTTTACCAGGTCTTAATATGACAGGAACATCGCCAGTAACATCTAAGACTGTGGATTCTAACCCCACTTCTGTGTTGCCACCTGCAACGATGCAATTCACACGTCCAGCTAGGTCTTCTATGACATGTGCCGCCGTCGTCGGGCTTGGTTTGCCGGACAAATTTGCTGAAGGTGCAGCGATAGGTTTCCCCGAGAGGGCGATGAGTGTCTGTGCCACTGCGTGGTCCGGCATGCGAACCGCGACGGTATTTAAACCACCCGTCACTTTCATAGGCACCGCAGAAGTCTTTTTCAAGACAAAAGTAATCGGTCCCGGCCAGAAGGCGGCCATGAGGTCCTTCGCATAAGGCTTCACCTCTTCAGCAAGTAGCGCCAACATGTCGAGCGAAGCGATGTGCACGATTAGCGGGTTGTCGGATGGGCGACCCTTCGCGCGATAAATCTGATCGATGGCTTCATCAGAAAGGGCATTTGCACCGAGTCCGTAAACCGTTTCAGTGGGAAATGCCACTGTTTTATCCGCTGCAAGTAGTGCAGCGGCAGGCTTAAGGATTTCAGCCAGTGCCTCAGTTGTCATGCTTTCATCGCTTATGGTGATAATTTTCGTCGATAAGTTCATAGGCGTTTATTCTCCTCTATTCAAAACAAGAGCCCCATGCGGACATTACGTCTGACTAGGGCTCTGCTGTCATTTCTATCATATACGTTCATTTACTAGCATTTCACGGTTAAAGCTCCACTTGAGGATCATCGGTGTCATCAAGGTCGTCACAAGCACCATCAGGACAGTTGCTGCCATATCCGCTTCAGATAAGATGGTCATTTGCAGACCCAGATTAGCGACGATAATGGCCACCTCAGCTCGGGGAATCATACCTATGCCGATTTGTAACGACTGCTCCGGATTAAAGCCTGATACACGCGCGCCAAATCCACAGCCGATGACCTTACCGATGGAACCGAAGATGATAAGCATGGAACCGACACCTACCGCTTGAAGGGCAGCGATCAAGTCGATGTCCATACCGATGGATACGAAAAAGATCGGTGTGAAGACCAGCTCTGAAAGTCGGCCCATCTCGTGTGACACACGATGCTTGTACCCTGTCATGGAAAATATGATACCCGCGAAATAAGCACCCGTAATGGCTGCTACGCCAAACGCTTCCGAAACAAACGCTAACATAAGACAAATAATCAATGCAAACGAAATCACTGCTTCATCAATGTCGGCCTTATCCGAAAAATGGCGAATGCCTTTCAGAATCAGCCAACCAGCGATAAAGATGACGGCCGATAAAGCGGCAAGGTCAAACACAACTCTTTCAACACTATGTGACATCCCTGGTCTGACGATTCCGATGAGAAGTGTCAGTAGCACGATGCCGATCACGTCATCGATAATAGCCGCGCCTAAAATCATGATGCCCTGCCTCGATTTCAGCTTTCCAATCTCACGAAGGGTTTGAACGGAAATGCTTACAGAAGTGGCCGTAGTGACAATGCCGAGGAAGATTGCAGACGATTGATCGTGCCCCGGAAAAAACAACATGATGCTGATGAAAACCAAAACTGCAGGAAGGATAACTCCACCTGTCGCGATAAGGGAAGACGAACGCACGGAGCGCCTGAGTTCGTCCACATCGGTTTCCAGACCAGCGATAAACATCAGTAATATAACGCCGATTTGGGCGAAGACTTCTATCAGCTCTGTCTTTTCCATAATGCCGATGCCGAGTATGATGCCTGCGATAATTTGGCCGAGTACCACTGGCTGTTTGAGCTTAGAGCTTAACATCCCTGCTAAATGGGCCACCGCCAGAATGATGGCTATCTCGAGTATGAATAAATAACTAGACTCCATATTTCCCCCCACGGCTATGGACTATTTACTGATTCAGTATACTCCCGACTTCGCCATTTCTCAAGCGCTTTTTAAACTTCGTCTAACGCTTTTAATGCCTCTGTTTGGAAGAAGGTCGTGAGCTCATCGATCATCTCGTCGATTTCGCCATCCATATAACTATCCATTTTGTAAAGGGTTATCGGAATGCGGTGATCGGTGATTCTCGCCTGCGGGAAGTTATAGGTTCTGATTTTTGCACTTCTGTCACCCGTACCAACCTGACTTCTTCTTTGCTCTGCAATTTGCTCGTTTTGCTTGTTGAGCTCAATCTCATATAAACGGGCTTTAAGCACTTGCATGGCTTTCTCTTTATTTGACAACTGTGATTTACCGTCTTGGCATGAAACCACGAGACCAGTAGGTAAATGCGTGATACGTACCGCTGAGTCTGTGGTGTTAACGCTCTGACCGCCGTTTCCAGACGATCTGAAAACGTCGATTCTCAAATCATTTTGCTTAATTTCGACCTCGACATCATCTACTTCAGGCAGTACCGCCACTGTGGCAGTAGACGTGTGGATTCTGCCACCAGATTCCGTTTGAGGAATCCTCTGAACGCGATGGGTACCGCTCTCATATTTAAGCTTTGAATACGCGCCTTGTCCTCTAATCAACACAGAGGCTTCCTTGATGCCACCGACACCTGTTTCATTCGTGTTGAGGACTTCCACTTTCCAGCGCTTGCGCTCTGCATAACGCATATAGAGTCTGAGAAGCTCCGAAGCGAATAATCCCGCTTCATCACCGCCTGCACCCGCTCGAACTTCGAGGATGACATCGCGCTCATCGTTAGGGTCCTTTGGTAATAAAAGCTTCTTCACTTCCATTTCCAGTGTTTCTACTTGACCTTCCAATTCTGAAAGCTCCATTTTCGCTAGCTCACGCATTTCCTCGTCATCACTTTCGTAGATGATTTCCTTTGCGTCTTCGATCCCTTTCGTTACTGCTTTGTACTCTCTGTACTTAGCAACGATGACCGAGAGCTCCGAATGCTCCTTCATCAGTCTTTGCCAGAGTTTTTGATCACCGATTACTTCGGGGTCCGACAATTTAAGGCTGAGCTCTTCATATTTTTCCTCTGTAAATTGCAACCTATCAAACATGGTTTCTTTGACCTCCAGTCAATGCCTTTCTTCCATATATAAAGCGTGGAATGCCGTTCAAATCTTCAAAATGTCCGACTTCCGTATAATCATTTCTTATTAAAAGCGATTCGATGGCTTCCCATTGGTCGTGTCCCGCTTCGAAGACGAGAAGTCCTCCCTCTGCAAGGTAAACCTGCGCCTCGGGAATCATCCGGCGATAAAGATCTAAACCATCTTCTCCACCGAATAGCGCTTGTGATGGTTCATTAAGGTGTACCTCTGGTTCCAATTTTTCCTTATCACTCAAGGGAATGTAAGGCGGATTTGAGACGATGATGTCGTACAGCTCACGAGGAATCTCGTTAAACAAATCACTGTGATACCAAGTAATTCGATGATCAACGCCATGCCTGAAAGCATTGGATTTGGCCACATGAAGTGCGGCTTCTGAAATATCACTACCCGAAAACATAACATCTGGGAGTGATTTAGCCAGTGCAACGACGATGGCACCACTACCGACCCCTATATCGAGAATCTTAAGCGTTTGGTGCTGATGACCACTTGACGACTGCATGGCCTCCACCCATTTGATGATGGTTGATACCAATACTTCTGTCTCTGGTCTCGGAATCAGCACCTGATCGTTTACCTCGAAATCCAAACCGTAAAAGGCCTGTACTCCCAGCAAGTACTGCAGCGGAACACGCTCAAGTCGTTTTTGGATCAAGGACTCAAGTACTTGGATCCGATCGGCATCCACTTGCTGCCTTCCTTCGATGATAAGGTCGATTGGCTGGCAGTTTAGAACATGGCAGACTAAAGCCTTTGCTTCCACCTGATAAGAAGGTGAAATCGTCATTAGTTCTTTTTCAGTACTTCGAAGTATCTCGATTCGATTCATAACACCTCTTAAAAACAAGCTGAACTCGGGTCCTTCTCATCTAAAACGCTTTTAAACGCGATAATCGCCACTTCAAGCTGACGATCGTCCGGTTCATTGGTCGTGATTTTTTGCATCATGAGTCCTGGCCAGCTAAGTGCCCTCACCAGCGGGTGGTTTGATTTACCCGCCAAACGAATCATTTCGTAAGAGAGGCCTGTAACCACCGGGAATAATACGAGTTTAGTCGCGAGACGCGTTACCACATTGTCCCAGCTGATAAACGTAAACACTAAAATACTGATCATGAGGACGAAAAAGATGAAACTCGTGCCACATCGTGGATGGAGTGTCGTGAATTTTCGCGCATTTTCAACGGTTACTTCCTGGCCACTTTCGTAGCAATGGATCGTTTTATGCTCTGCACCATGGTATTGGAAAACGCGTTTAATGTCTTTCATTTGTGAAATCATCAGAATATAGACGATGAAAATGACGATTTTCATCACCCCTTCTATCGCGCTAAGGATCAGTTGACTTTCAATAACCGTTCTTAAAAAACTCACAAGTGCAGTGGGAACTGCTCCAAACAATACCATGGCAAAGACGAACGCAAAGACGATAGAAAACGCTAAAATAACGTCATCCGCTTTCTTACCCAATTTTGCATAAAGCCATGTTTCGAACTTACCCTTCTCTTCCGTGCCATCGCCCTCTACGAAAAATTCTGCAGAATAGGTCAGTGCACGAACGCCGACGATCATAGATGAAATGAGCGCGACAATTCCGCGTATAATGGGAAGTTTAAAAAACTTGATGTCTTTTTTCTTTTTAATATCTTCTACTTTTAGTGTAATTTCACCATCTGGCTTGCGTACGGCGATGGATATTTTATCCTTACCGCGCATCATTACCCCTTCAATCAGTGCTTGTCCACCGATGGAGTTCGGTCTTTCTGGTTTGTACTCGCTCATGCATTCACCTTCGCTTCTTTATAATCGAAATAGCAGTTCGCGCATAGCGACTCGTATTCCACATGGTTTTCACCGTCGATGGCCACTTGAGCGCCTTCAAAGACAAACTCTCCATTTATTTTTCTACCGTTCAATATCGCTTTTCGGCCACAGCGGCAAATGGTTTTCAGCTCCTCTAAACTATGCGCTAATAAGAGAAGTCGCTCCGAGCCCTCAAATCCCCTCATGGAAAAATCGGTTCTAAGACCGTAACAAATGACGGGAACATTTCCTTTTACCGCGATTTCGAATAATTGATCAATTTGTGCCGCTTTTAAAAACTGGACCTCATCCACGAGTATACACTGTACGGCACCATTTTTCTCCATCCAACGCTTGACCGCATCGATGACATTTTCATCAGTTTTAACTAATAGGTCGACGGTTTTAGTGATGCCTAATCTAGAGACCACTTGGTCGCCGCCTTTGGTATCCGTATAAGGCTTTATGATCATCGCCTGCATGCCGCGCTCTTCATAATTGTGCATAACCTGCATCAGAGCCGTTGATTTTCCACAATTCATGGCGCCATATCTAAAATAGAGTTTCGACATCGTTTTCTCCTAAAAACAAAAAAGGCTAGGACAATCCCATCCTAACCCAATGACCAGCAACTTATTTAAGATTGTATTTTTCTTTGAATTTCTCAGCTCTACCGCCACGCTCCACGTTTTTAACTGTGCCCGTGAAGAATGGATGACACTCAGAACAAATCTCGATTCTAATTTCGCCCTTCGTAGAACCTGTCTTAAAGTTATTGCCACATGCGCAATGCACGTCTACTTGTTTGTAATCTGGATGAATGGATTGTTTCATGTTGTTCACCTCTCTCCTTAACTTATTTATATCAAATAACGATAATCAAATTTCAAGCCTTATCATTGTAACACAACCCGCCAAAAACATCAATGACAATTTGTTAATATTTTCTTACAACCTAAAGATAACGCTCCTAAAGCTGTGCGTTTTATGATATCATTTATTAGACTGCGAAGTAGAAAAAAATCTGCTTCATACGTTTATGTTAGCACATTTTACTAGATCAATCAAATGGTGGTTCTCATGATTCGAAAAATCGTTATTACTTTATTATTTACATTATTATTGAGTGGTTCATTTGTCTTCGCTTCACCCATTTTAGGCGGAAAGTATACAGAAGGTAACGTGATTCTCTCTGGACAACCTGTTTCGTTTTCTCCTGCGCCGTTCATCCTGAATGGTGAAATTATGGTGCCTGCAAAGTCGTTTAGTGAGAAGATCGGCGCTCAAGTTATCTGGAACGAATCCACCGGTGAAGTCATCAGCTATCGCGACAACATCTATATCAAATATAAACCGAGCTCCGCAACCGCACAAGTGAACGGAAAGGCTAAGACACTTCCTGTGCGGTCGATTCTCTATAAAGGCGAGCTATTCATCCCCGCTTCTTTTGCCGTGAAGTCACACGAGCTTAATCATACCATCGACGGTACTATCATCAACATCAATTATAAAGAAAACGTCCCTGAATACCAACAATTTGGTTTCAGACATTTTAAGCGCATCAGCTTAGCCAATTGGGGCATCAGCTTTTACATTCCAGAATACTGGGAGGCAGTTGGTGATGGTTTCAATGTCTATGGTGTAGACAATACCTTTGAATCTTATAAGCTCAGCGTTGAACTGATTCCTGATAAAACTTACAACAGCCGTTCCGTTATGACCAATGCCATTACCGAAGATCTATTCGCCACCTATGGCGATAATCTAACCATTCTATCTACCAGTACCGTTCAAATGGGAGACTATACTTCAGATGTCATCGAATATGAGTTGACTAACTCGGTCACTAAGATGCACCATGTGAAGTACCTGTTTTTCGAACAAGGCATCGGCTATGTGCTCACAGGAGAAACCCCTAGCACCAGTGATCTCGCTGAAAGCCGTGAAATATTCGAGCTTATCTCAGGAACCTTTAGCATCATAAAGCTCACTGTAAACGAAAAACTTGAGCATTACTCGGAATATAATAAATTTTTCGAATACGGTGTGAACCTCACACGCATAACGCACTCCAACATGACGGTAAGCAATCAGTTCATACTCTCTGGAACCTTAGAAAATGCCCCTTCAGGCGCATCTGTCGTCGTCACGGTTACGAAGGACCTTAAGTCGCGCACAACGGTTATTCCATTAACGGATAATGCGTTTAGCGGCGTAATATACACCCCTTTCGGATTAGGTAAGCATAATGTTTCCATGTATATTACCACAGATGAAATCAACAACACCGGACAAGCCATCTTGAACGCAGACATTATCGGCGCATTGCTTCTCACCTATGATAAGGGCTTAGATTTGTTGACTCAGCAGCTACTTCTTCAAGAACAGCTACCTGAAGAAAATGATCTGGTGTTAAAATTTAGCGCGTTAAATGTAAGCTCTGAGGACATCCAGTACTTACTGCCGTCAAGCTTCATCAATTACGATGTGCAAGCGCTTTATGGCCTATCTACTGCCGCAACCTTTAATTTGTCTAACCAGTATTCAAAAGCAAAGGCTTTATATGAGTGGATGCTCTCTGAGTACACCCTCATCAGTGATCGTCCTATCATCGCCATTCGTCCTGTGGATCAACTCATAACAAACAGCATCGAGCTAAACGAAGTGGAATTAAACTTCCTCTATACTGGGTTACTCAGGTCTGTGGACATACCCGCGCGCGTAATGCGTGGCGTCACAGAAGCGGGAGTAGACTACTGGGTTGAGCTAATGATCAATGGGCGCTGGCTTATCGCCGCACCCGCTATGGAGATGAACCAATTATCAGAGCTTTCAGAATACTTTGGCATCGACCTTAATGACCTCTATCCAAACTACGGCATCATCGAAGAAGTGGATTTATAATGACCATGAGCCATTCACCATGAAATAACGAGAGGAGTTGTTGCCTATTTAATAGGAAACAACTCCTCTATTTTTATGTGCTTAATTCTACTTATATTTAGATTAGACCGAGAATCTTTCTCGCTTCATCTGGCGTCGCTACTTCTCTGCCCATTTCCTTTGCGATTCTCACGATACGCTCAACGAGCTCAGCATTTGAAGTGGCAAGTCTACCTTTGCTGTAATAGACGTTATCCTCGAAGCCCACGCGAACGTGTCCACCTAAAATAATGGCCATTACTGCGAGTGGAAGCTCGCTTCTGCCGATACCTGCAACCGTCCATGTCCAACCCTCAGGCAGCTGATTCACCATGAACATTAAGTCTTCTGGCGTACCTGGACAAGCACCTGGAACACCTAAAACAAAGTCCACATGAAGGGGTGCCTTTACGAGGCCTTTCTTCACTAAGGCTTTTGCATTCTCGATCATACCGCGCTCAAACACTTCGATTTCAGGTTTAACACCCATCTCTTGCATTTTAACGGCGAACTTTTCAATATATTCTTCTGAATTCATGAACACATCTGGCCCAAAGTTGCAGGTTCCACAGCTAAGTGTCGCCATCTCTGGCGAAAGATCTACTGGCTGAAGTCTTTGCTCTGGCGTATGCCATACGGCACCACCTGTTGAAGGCTGGAAGATGATATTACATTTTTCTGCGATTTTTTCTTTGATTTGACGGTAAACTTCCGCATCCTGCGTCGGATTACCTTCTGCGTCTCTCGCGTGAATATGCACGATAGACGCACCTGCTTCATAACATTTAAATGCTTCCTCAGCAATTTCATCTGGCGTGATCGGCAAATGAGGCTGTTGCGCTCTCGTAACTTCTGCGCCTGTCAAAGCAGCCGTTATTATCAATTTTTCCATCGTTCCCTCCGACTATCTTCTCTGTTTGTTCTTAGGAACGACGCAAGTACCCACTGCACGGCACACGACGATTGGCTCTTCGAGTACATCACATGCGGATTCATTGATATCAGGTCTCGGAATAATGACCTTTCTCGCTTCAAACACCATTTTTCTAGACGAATTTCCCATTTGAGTAATTTCGCCCACCGCCTCGATATAATCGCCAGCGTAAACAGGTGCTAAAAACTCTACTTTTTCGTAACCCGCAAATAACCCTTCGTCGCCATCTTGACGAATGAGTAACTCTGTGGCCACATCACCAAACAAATTAAGCATTTTAGCGCCATCGACCAAGTTGCCACCGTAGTGTGCGTCGTGCATGCTCATGCGCATTCTAATCATCGATTGTTGACTCATAAAAGTCCCTCCTGTAACTATTTTTAATGATAGTTTCCCTCATATCCTATTGTAGTGGAGGAACGATGACTGGTCAAGTACGATACACGAGGATGATCGGGCGATGATGGTTCGGCTACGCTTTTTTGGTTTCTTTCGCTGCAGCGATGAAGTCCCTGAAAAGCGGGTGCGCTTTCGTCGGTCTCGATTTAAATTCCGGATGGAACTGAACCGCTAAAAACCAAGGGTGATTTGGAAGCTCGATAATTTCCACCAGGCGTTCATCAGGCGACAGCCCACTGAAAATAAAACCCTTCGCTATGAACGCATCTCGGTAGGTGTTGTTGAACTCATAGCGATGGCGGTGACGTTCGTAGATCAGTGCTTCTCCATAAGCCTTGTGTGCCAATGAACCCACTGCCACCTTACAAGGATAGAGCCCAAGTCTCAGGGTCCCGCCCATCTCCTCGATGTCATGCTGCTCAGGCATAAGGTCGATAACCGGTGCAGATGTTAAGGCATTAAGCTCAGAGCTATGCGCATCCGCGTAATCTAAAATGTTTCTAGCAAATTCCACTACCGCCATCTGCATGCCTAAGCAGATGCCGAAGAAAGGAATATTGTTTACACGTGCATACTCGGTGGCGATAATCTTACCTTCGACACCTCTAAATCCGAAGCCACCTGGCACTAGAATACCATCCACACCATTAAGCTTTTCAGACACGTTATCGCTGTCGATTTCCTCAGAATGCACCCAATCGATATCGATGGATACTTCGTTGGCGATCCCTGCATGTTTTAGCGCTTCTGCTACCGATAAGTAAGCATCCTTAAGCTCTACATACTTTCCAACCAAGGCGATTTTCACGGCACGCTTCAAATTTTTCTCGATTTCCACAATCCTGATCCACTCGGTTAAATCTGGTGTGCGGTTCGGCAGCTTTAAGAACTCGCAAACCTTCTCCGCAAGTCCTTCCTCTTCAAGCGTTAAAGGCACTGAGTAGAGTGTTTCGGCATCCAAATTCTGAATGACATTTTTTGGGCTCACACTACAGAATAAGGCGATTTTATCTTTCATCTCCTGAGAGATTTGTTTTTCTGTTCGACAGACGATGAGATCGGGTTGTATGCCGATTTCCCTAAGCTCTTTAACGGAGTGCTGTGTCGGCTTCGTCTTTAACTCGCCTGATTTTGCTAAATAAGGGAGCAGCGTCAAATGGATATACATGACATTATCGGCACCCACATCGTATTTCATCTGTCTAATCGCCTCTAAAAATGGCAGGGATTCAATATCTCCTACGGTCCCTCCAATTTCAGTGATGACCACATCCGCATTGGTTTCCTTTGCAGAACGCATCAAACGGTCTTTAATTTCATTCGTGATATGCGGGATTACCTGAATCGTCGCCCCCAAATAATCGCCACGACGTTCCTTCGTGAGCACTGACCAATAAATTTTGCCAGTGGTGGTGTTCGAGTTTTTTGAGAGGTTAATATCGATGAATCGCTCATAATGGCCTAAATCCAAATCCGTTTCAGCACCGTCATCAGTGACGAAAACTTCTCCATGTTGATAAGGGCTCATGGTGCCGGGATCGATGTTGATGTAAGGATCGAACTTTTGAATCGTCACCTTCATCCCACGTGCTTTCAACAGCTGCCCCAACGATGCCGCTGTAATCCCCTTACCTAATGAAGAAACCACACCCCCTGTTACAAAAACAAACTTGGTATCATTACCTGTCGTACCCATCCATAAACTCCTTTCAAAATTAAAATTAGCAGTAAAAATCATAAAAAAAAGAGTGAGAAAGCCCCCATAAGGATGACTTTTCACTCTTGTTCCTAAGGTTCAAGTAGCCACCCTTATGGGTGTCACTATACCGATTCAATTATAACACTTGAATAGTATATCCACTTCACCTATTGTCGTCAATTAAAATTTATGGCGTTTGAACCGTTATTTTGATTACCTCAAAAATCGTATCCGCAATCGCTTTTCCTTCGATGAATAAAACTTGACCTGCTTTATAGGTTGATGCTTTATAAACACTATTTAATGGGAAGGTTACCGTTCTTATGCGATTGGATTCATCGACTACCAAGAGAATATTTGAGGAATCAACCACTTGAGATACGGTCGCTTTAATACCTGTTGGTTCAGCGACGATTTTTCTGCCGAGCTGAACCTTGATGATGCCACCGATCCCCACATCCACCGTCACATCTTGTTCAAGCCTGAAATCATAAATGCTCAAGGTGTTTTCGCCACCCTCCGTCAACAGCTTGACCTTCGATGATAACGGGTAGGTTTCTACTGCACCTGTACTAAGGGTAACGGTCATCTCTGGTGCTTTCTTGATGTGGATTCCCGTAATCCTGCCGACGACGGTTTTTGCTTGACCGATGTATTCAAGCTTTGTGACTTCGCCGAATTTGAGCGTCGCTTTAACGATATCGCCGCGTTTAAATCCGTTTGCCGCATTTACATATGAAACAGCTGCTCCAAGTTTACTTGAATAGATATTGTTGTTTTCCAGTTTTATCGCGATGTTACCAGGGGCTTTTACATCCACAGGGGTTTCCAAAATGCCGATAAACTCATACAGCTCTGCATAGGCATTGATACGCTTTACATTGAAGCCATCATAGTAAACTTCGATTTTGTAACCGATTTTCAAATCCTTAACATCCGCTTTCAGACCATTTATGGTGACGATAAACTGCCCGTCGTAAATGTTCTTAAAATCGACAGTTTTATTTGCGAGGGTCGTCTTGATGGTTCTACGGTTCTTCTCAAGTCCGATATAATCGGAAACAAGTGCTAACGTGCCTTCAAGTCTATCAAACGTGCGCTCTAAAGCCGCTCCGGTGACGATATCGCCATTCAGCGTCAGCTCAATTTGCGCATCTAAGGTAATCTGATTAAAGGATGCTGGGTTACCAGCAGCCGTTATGACGGCTTGATCTAATACAAAGGTTTTCTGAGTACCCAAGGTATTCTGTACCGTTACCGATAAAGTGGAGTCGTCCACCGCCTTTACCAATCCGCTGAAGATTTTGCTAGTGGCGATACTGCCTGGATCAGTGGAAGTGTTATCAGTAGGCGTCGTAGGGTTCGTCGGTGTCGGGGTCGTCGACGTCCCTTCAGTTCCAGTACTTGGTGTTTGATTATCACCTGTGGTCAATGCTTTATAAAGTCCATTGATAAAAATAGCTAATGTCGCACGGTTGATGGTGGCGTTAGGATTAAACTTGCCAAGTGCATCCCCTTTACTGGAGACGATTCCATGTTCAATCAATAGATTTACATATTTAATGGCGCTAAGCGATATTTCAGCCGCGTCTTTATAGCTTAACAGTATGATCTTGTTCAAATTTTCTTGCTTATAGACATTGAGCGCTTTAGCCACAATCACAGCAGCGTTTATTTTTTTTACATTGGTGAGCGTGGTGCCACTGATGAACACTTTAATTTCATCCAGTGTCAATATGCCATATTCAATGGCATAAGAGAGTGCGGGATAAACATCCGAGCCATAAGGTGCTAGCATGCGAGGAAGTCCTAAAGCCGCAAGGCTTGCATCGTATTTAGTGCTCAGCGCCGCGATTTTTGAATTGTCCAAAAGGCCAGCAACCTTAACTGCACGGTATACTGATACCACTGTTTCAAGATTCGTCACTACCGACTCAGGCTTAAAGGAGCCGTCCGCATAGAGCGGTTGGATGTTCTGGCTAACCATGGTCTGAATTTGAGCGTTTGCCCAATGGGTGGATGACACATCGGTGGCCGCAAGCGCAATGCCGCTATTTCCCACAAGTATGGCACACAGCAACAATACCATCAGTTGACTGAATATCTTACGCGTTTTTTTATGCATTTTATTACCTCCATCTCCTAAGTCCGCTCAAATGCTTGTAAAGTGGACTCTTTGTCTAAAACCATTATATCATGGGGTACTCGTTTTCTTTATTAAATTTATTTTACTCACTGGCATTATAAGGTTAAATGAACTAGGCTTTTATGATAAAATAAGAAATGTGGAAGTTGAAATTTTCCAGTTTCCTAAATACTCAAAAGAGGTTCAGAAATGCCAATCTATGACTATCAAGACTTAAAAATTAACTATATGAGAGAAGGTTCTGGTTCCCCCCTATTATTTTTACATGGATGGGGCGCCGATTTAACGAGCTTTAACGTGCTTGCTGACGCGCTAAAAAAGCGCTATGACGTTATCGCGCTTGACTTTCCAGGCTTCGGAAAATCGGACGAGCCCAAAACGCCATGGAACCTCGATGATTACACCGCATTTACCGAGTCATTCACTAAGGACTTAGGGATTATTAATCCTGTCCTTTTAGGCCATTCCTTCGGTGGACGTGTTTCCATCAAACTGGCGAGTAAGGTTAATCCCCAAAAAATCGTTTTGATGAACAGTGCGGGCATCAAGCCAAAACGATCTACCAGCTACTACTTCAGGGTATATGGCTATAAGTTTTTCAGAACCGTGGCTGCGCTACCATTGCTCAAATGGATCCTATCAGAACCATTAGAGGCTTATCGCGCCATCTATTCCAGTAGCGATTATAAACAAGCGTCTCCCATCATGAAACAGGTGTTATCGAAGGTCGTCAACGAGGATCTGAGACACCACCTAAAGGCTATCAACGTTCCCGTATTACTCATATGGGGCGATCAAGACCAGTCGACGCCTATTGAAGACGCGCGATTGATGGAAAAGCTGATTCCAGATGCAGGTCTCGTGGTTTATGAAGGGGCAGGACACTTTTCATATCTAGAACAACCCGCTAAGACATTGACGATCTTAGGCACATTTCTGGGAGGCAAATAATGCATTTTACAATTTTGGGACTGGCGATCATCCTCTTGATGACTTGGCTTAGAAATATCTCGGATGTCCACAGGTTTCAACTGTTTGGTTATTACATGAACCAGACCTTGGCCTCCGTTAAAAAAAATAAAGGCAAACTGCTTCGTCCTTATGAAACCCTCTTTTTTCTAGGTGTATGGGGAACGCTCGCCGCACCATTCACATGGTTACGCATTATTGGCGTCCTACTTCTGGTGATTTCGTTTTATTTTGCTAGGCTGATAACCAAGGCCACACCCGCCAAAAAGAAACTGGTCTTTACACCGCGCGTGAAACGCATGCTGGCAACCTCTGCCATCCTGCTATTAGTTGCCGGAACCGTTATGGTATTTTTGCCTGGCGCTCTAAGTGCCCTTCTGGCTTCTCTCATCTACCCACTCAGTTTTCTAATCATTACTGCAGCGAACTTTGTAAACAAGCCTATCGAAAGATTCATAAATGAGGGATATTATAACGACGCGCTTAAGATTTTATCCGCTAATCCTAAACTTACGGTCATCGGCATCACGGGGAGCTATGGTAAAACCAGTACGAAGAACGTCCTTTACACCATGCTGTCAAAGGATTTTAACGTGCTGATGACACCTGAAAGCTTCAATACGAAAATGGGGCTTACACGCACCATAAGAGAACACTTGCGCCCGACCCATCAAATTCTGATCGCCGAAATGGGTGCTAAAGAAGTGGGTGATATCAAAGAACTCTGCGATTTCGTAAAACCCACTTATGGCGTTATCACTTCCATCGGCCCGCAGCATTTGGATACGTTTAAGACATTTGAAAACATCATCTCCACAAAGGGAGAATTATTTAAATACCTGGCACCAAATGGTACTGCTTTCGTAAACGTAGACGATGAGAATGTTCGTAACATCAAACTTAGAGATGACGTCACTGCAGTTCGCTATACTGCTGATGACCGGATCGAATTTTCTCCAGATTATTACATCGAGGCGGTTTCAGTTTCGAATACCGGCTCTAGTTTCACCCTGGTTCAGCGAAAAACGGGGAAAAAAATACGGCTCTCGACCAAACTTTTAGGACGTCATAACCTATCAAACATTATCGCGGGCATCGCCATCGCCCTTCAACTCGGCGTTTCCATGGACCGCCTACCCGTGATGACAGCTGACCTAAAGCCCGTAACCCATCGTCTTTCAACACGTAGAGTAAATGAGACTTATACGGTTCTGGATGATGCGTTCAACTCGAATCCTGTGGGCTCGAAGATGGCACTGGAAGTCCTTTCCCAGTTTGAAGGCAATAAAAAAATAATCATTACACCCGGGATGGTTGAACTCGGTGATCAAGCCTATGAATTAAACAAACAGTTTGGCGCTGCAATTGCAGAAGTCTGTGATTTTACGATTCTCGTCGGCAAAAAGCAAACCACCCCTATTCAAGATGGACTTAAAGAAAAATCATACCCAGAACGTCAGCTGTATATTGCAAGCAACTTAAATGACGCCTTCAGAAAGCTTCATGAAATAGTCGCCCTTAACGATGTGGTGTTAATCGAAAACGATTTGCCAGATACCTATAACGAATAAGGAGTAATCATGATTCATATTGGAGTATTTTTCGGAGGTCCAAGTGTCGAGCACGAAGTCTCCGTCATCACGGCGCAACAAGCCATCGCCCAACTAAAAAAAATGACCGACTATAAAGTGGTTCCCATCTATATTTCTAAGCAAAACCGATGGTATACTGGAGACTATTTGTTGGAAGTCGAACATTTCAAAGATTTAAAAAAGGTGATTGCCGAATCGAAGCAGGTTAGTCTCGTGAAGGGCGAAAGAAATGCCCTCTTGATTCATAATCCAGTAAAACGCTTTACTGATGCTTTAATCGACCATATCGATGTCGCGTTTCCCATTATACACGGTACCGGTGGTGAAGATGGCACCCTTCAAGGTTTCATCGAGCATCTGGAAATTCCTTATGTGGGTTGTAATGTGCTGGCGGCAGCCCTTACCATGGATAAGATCGCCTCTAAATTATTCTTACAAAGCTCAGGAATCCGCGTCGTGGAAGGCGAATGGTTCTATACGCACCACTGGCTCAGCTATCCAAACGACATTGTCGATGATTTGGAAAAGAAGCTTAAGTATCCGATGATCGTCAAACCTGCTGATACTGGATCAAGTGTCGGTGTTAAGCCTGCTAAAAATAGAAATGAGCTCATCGAGGCCATCGACTTCGCTAGACTATTCTCAACCCGAATCCTCGTGGAGCGCATGCTGATCGGAATGCGTGAAATCAACATTTCCGTTCTAGGGGACAGCGAAAAGCTCGAGCTTTCCGTTTGTGAGGAGCCCATCACCACCAGTGAATTTCTCACTTACGAGGATAAGTACGTTAGCGGTGGACAGACGAAAGGCATGTCTTCGGCGAAGCGTCAAATTCCTGCAGATTTGACACCTGAGCTTAGAATCGAAATTGAGCGTATGGCCGCCGAAGCCTTTATCGCACTTGATTGCGCTGGTGTTACTCGCATCGATTTCATGATTGATAAACAAACAGGTCGCCCTTATATTAACGAGTTTAATACCATTCCAGGTTCACTTTCCTTTTACCTCTGGGAAGCGACTGGGAAGCCATTCGCTGAGATGTTACAAGCGATGATTGATGCCGCATACCGCGGTTATCGCCGTAAACAAGCCTTAACCCGTTCCAATGAAATAAATATATTATCTACGGCAGACTTAAAAGGACTAAAAAAATAAGCACGATGTTTAATACAGCGCCAAACATTATTGGTTAGTGGGGGGAACACTATGGAAAAAATACTGATTGTAGAAGATGATCTTCAGATTCAAACGCTCATCCGGGATTATGTCAATGCGTCTGGTTATATTGCAGTGACTGCTTCTGATGGGGAAGAAGCCTTACAAAAATTTGAATCTGAAAAACCAAAACTCGCACTTCTAGACATTATACTCCCTAAAATCGACGGATTTGAGCTCTGTCGTAAAATTCGAAGCGAATCTACAATCCCCATCATCATGATCAGTTCTAAAAAGGAAGATACGGATAAAATACTTGCGCTTGGATTAGGCGCTGACGATTATATCGAAAAGCCATTTAGTCCTAGAGTTCTTATCGCGAAAATCCAGTCACAATTCAGAAGGGTGAACGTCCTTTCTGGCACACCTCAATCCGAGACATTTGCGATTCGCGATTTGGAGCTTGATGTAAAAGCGAGAACCGTAAGCGTTAAGGGTGAGCAGGTTCCCTTTTCAGTGAAAGAGTTCGAAATTCTTCATTATCTCATGCTCAATAAAAACCAAGCCCTTTCAAGAGAAAAAATCTTCGATGAAATTTGGGGATATAATGAGTTTGGCGATATTAACACCGTCACAGTCCATATGCGAAAAATCAGGGAAAAAATTGAGCTAGATCCTTCCAATCCAGAATATATCGAGACGGTATGGGGAATCGGCTATAAGTTTAAAGGTTAGTTTATGAAAAGTAATCGTTTTTCACTTAGAGCGCTCATTATCCTTTCACTCGCTGGCATTTTACTCATCAATACTCTGGTGATGATCTACTTCATCGTCAGTTTTGATTTTCAGGAGGTGGCCGGGAAAGACATTGTCGAGAACCCTTATCTATGGCTAGGCGTTTTTATGGTGCTCGTCATCCTATTTTTCATGACACTCATCATCATCATCAATAAGGCGATTTTTGAACCTATTTTTGCCATGAAGCGCGCTGCCGAGCATATCAAATCGGGAAATCTAAACTATCCAATCGTCTACGATGCAGAAAATGAAATAGGTGATTTTTGCCGAGAATTCGATAAAATGCGTATTCGTCTTAAAGATACCATTCAGGAGCAACATGAGATCGAAAAAAGGCGTAAGCGTTTAATTGCCAGTATTACGCATGATCTTAGGACGCCACTGACATCGATTAAAGGATATGTTGAGGCGATTCAGGACGGTATCGTCAAGGATCAGGAGACCTACGAAAAATACCTGGAAACCATCAGCGACAAAGCTGATTATCTGAACCATCTGATCGATGACCTCTCTGTCTATACCAAGCAGGAACTCGGAGAATTTACCCTTAATCGCGAAAGACTTAACTCAGGGCGACTTCTCAACAGCTATTTCGATCATAAAACTGAAGATTTTAGGGAGCTTCCTCTGACCTTGATTCTTCACAAGCCTTTTATTTCAACATTTATAAATGTTGATCCATATCGGTTTAATCAAATTCTAGAAAACTTGATCAATAATGCACAAAAGTATGCAAATAATGTCATAGAAGTGCGTACCCGTGTGGTAAATTATCACTTGCAAATCACCATATCAGACGATGGTGATGGTATTCCAGAAGATGTCATCTCTAACATTTTCGATCCATTTTTCATGGTCAACAAAGTTAAGGACCAAAAGGAAAAAGGGGGCTCTGGACTTGGCCTCGCCATCGTAAAACAATTGACGGAACGACATGACGGCTTCATTTCCGTTAACAGCATCGTCGGAAAAGGGACAACCTTTACAGTAGATTTTCCTCTGGATCTATAAGGTATCTATGCCAAATTCTAGTATCAGGTGATTGATTAAATATGAGGTGACGTTATGAAATGTCCTAATTGTAGTTTTATGAATTCTGAGGATTCAAAGACCTGTAAAGTATGTGGTTTCGAATTAAACGTTCGCCCCTATGTAACCAAGAAGCGAACCATCGACGCTGAAGAAGAGGCTGAACTTGATTCTGTTCTTAAATCTTTGTTTGGAAAGGATGAAGATGATCCATTAGATGTTGCCACGACCTATCGTCTTTTGAAGAATAAACGTGACATTAAACAAGAGGCGGAAGAGACGACGCCTGTCGCAAGCACACCTAAAAACGACGTTTCTCCTCCACTCGTCCCGGACACCACTACGCCACCTGACACTTCCATCGGTAAAGATGAGGAGACGGATTCTGATTCAAACGATCGACCGGCTTATAGCTTACGCATTATCATCGCCACATTCGGCGTATTGATTATACTTATTGCACTTTTCAAAGTGGGCCTTCTGGATGCACCTTGGCGATACGAAAAGGATGACGCCGAAAAAACCGAGGCAACTGAGGCGCTCACTGAGCCCAGCACAGCGAGCTCGACGATTGAGGCAATCACTATAGGCGATATGCCCGCTATGGTACCGATCAACAACTTCCTTAATAAACTCTCTGGTTTTATCAACAAAGGCAATTTAGTGATTCTTGCTGATTTTAAAAGGTCACAAGATGCCCTTGAAGTACTTACACCCTTTGCAAATATCGGTAATCTGGAAAAAATAGCATCTTATGAAGTCGTCAGCAGTGACGTAACGGATCAAAATGGGATATTCACCGTCAGCACCCAGTTGAATCGATTGATTAACGGTCAGCAAACTGTGGTCAATGCCATTTGGGATTTCACGGTGATCAATCAATCGGGCACATGGAAAATCGATGCTATAGGCGTTCAAACAGACGGCCTAATGATCGCTTCTAAGCCTATGGAGACGACGGAGAACATTTCGGCTTCCCAGCCTCCTAGCACTGAGGCGCCTACTGAGAAACCAACGCAACCAACAGCACCATCTACCACAGAGGCTGTGTCGCAAACCACAACTGAGGCCGCGGAGCTGTCTGGTTTTATCAGTAGTGGCGGTTTCAGTGGCGGTTTAGGGTCATTTGGTCAGGATGTCGCCTTTGCACGTTATGGTTATCACCAGTCCTATGAGCGAATCGTATTCGACATCTATGAGTGGATCGGCGGCGAGCCTAGCACACGTGCTGAAAAGATTACACTTTATGCCACGAATATTAGCGCCGATGGCAAGACCATTTCCATTACATTAAACGGTGCCATCGATGCCTATGCCAGATCTTCCGGAATCGATCTTAAAGGAAGCCCATTGATCAAGTCTGTTGACTATATGGATCCTGGTAATGGAGATGCTGTCGCCATTATCATCAGTCTCTCTCAAAAGAGTCAGTATAAGGTATTTGAACTGAAATCACCAGCTAAACTCGTCGTCGATATCGCACCACTTAATTAACAAACAACCCCCCATCATAAATCTGATGGGGGGTCTTTTTGTTGTTTTACTATTCAATTTTGTTTAACGTACCAGCTTCACTATAAGCATAATGATGAGCAAGGGAACAATTACCACTGATACAAAAGCCAATACCATGCCTACTGCTCCGACGACGAGACCGATAGCTCCACCGATGATTCCGAATATGCCGCCGAGAATACCGCCGATAGCGCCAAAGAGCCCGCCGACGACACCACCCACTACACCACCAATACCACCTATTAAAGTACCCAGTCCGCCAAAGACAAAGCCAAAGACTGAGCCGAGAACTTTAAAGGGAAGTGCAAGGAGTGAACCAACGGGAATAAAGAAGGCAATCACGCCAGCGATGAGTAAATAGGGGAGCATCTTCTCGAATGTGTAACCTTTGTTAAACAATACCTTTGCCAAAATGGCCATAATGATTATCGCAAATATCATAATTACCTCCATCTATCTTAGACCTTCGTCTGTTTTTCTATAACCATCATACGACACCCAGTTATAAAACGCGTTAGCCTAAGATTAGAATACGGTAAGAATCATAATTCTTCAGATTAATCTTGTACTTTCTTCGTTTCGTTGATCTTCTTAAGCTCTTCCACTAAAAACGGTAACACTTTATGAACATCCCCGACGATACCAAGGTCAGCCACTTCAAATATCTTAGCGCCCTTGTCTTTGTTGATGGCTACGATGAGCTCAGCTTCTTCCATACCAGCGACGTGTTGGATGGCACCTGAGATACCGCAAGCGATATAAAGGTTTGGTCTTACTGTCTTACCTGTTTGGCCTACTTGACGGTCGTGATCCATCCAGCCTGCGTCAACTGCTGCTCTCGAAGCGGATACTAAACCGCCTAGTTCATCTGCCAAATCATAGAGTAATCCGAAGTTTTCTGCTGAACCGACGCCGCGACCACCTGAAACTAAAACGGTTGCTTCTTGAATATCTTGCTTTTCATCTGTTTCTTTCTCAAACGAAAGGATTTCTACGAAATTTCTATTCTTTTCGATAGTCACTGGGAAGTGAATGACTTCACCCTTACGCGCATGGTCTCTTTCCATTTTGGTCATTACACCCGGACGTACAGTCGACATTTGTGGTCTGTGGTCAGGGCTGATAATCGTCGCCATAATATTACCACCAAAAGCAGGACGCGTCATCAACAGCATACGGTCCTCTGAAACGTCAAGCGACGTACAGTCTGCTGTAAGGCCAGTCTCCAATCTCGCTGACACGCGTGGCGCTAAATCTCTTCCGATTGAAGTCGCACCGAATAAAACGATTTCTGGCATTTCAGATTTTACTGCTTGAACCATAGCCTGTGTATAAGGCTCAGTTGAGTAAAGTTCTAATGATGGGTCATCAAGGATGAGCACCTTATCCGCACCATATTCAATTAAAAGCTTACTGTGCTTTTCCACATCTTTTCCAATTAACGCTGCTGTCACCCCAACTCCGAGTTCATCTGCAATTTTTCTACCTTTTCCAAGGAGTTCAATTGATACGTTTTGCACTTCATTAAAACGTTGCTCGATATACACGAGCACGCCTTTATAATCATTAATATTCATGAGACTCCTCCTAGATAATAAATTTCTCTTGCAGTTTATCGACGATGGCGATTGCCAGTTCTTTTGGTGACCCTTCCACCACTTTACCAGCTGACTTTGCCCCTTTAGTAAAGGATTTCTTAACTTTCGTCGGCGAGCCCTTTAATCCCATTTTCTCGACATCCGCTTCGATGTCATTGAAGCCCCATGTTTCAATTTCAAGCGCTCTATGCGCATCAATAAGGCCCATTACAGACATATAACGCGCTTCATTAAGCTCTGCTAATGCCGTAATCAGACATGGATAAGCAACTTTTATCTTTTGGAAACCATCTTCAAAACTTCTCTTAACGATGGCATACGTGTCGTGGTGTTCAAAAGCTGACACATATGAAATCTGTGGTAAATTCAAATGCTCCGCAATTTGTGGTCCTACTTGAGCCGTATCGCCATCGATTGCTTGACGGCCAGTAATCACCAAATCAAAATCTATTTTCTTAAGTGCAGCGGCAATCGTCGTAGAGGTTGCTAATGTATCTGCACCTGCAAATACACGGTCAGTCAATAATATTACGCGGTCAGCACCCATAGCATAAGCTTCCTGGAGTGCAACCTTCGCTTGTGGTGGGCCCATAGTTACTACTGTAATATGAGCGCCAAATTCATCCTTTAATCTAAGCGCTGCTTCGAGACCTGCTTTATCATCTGGGTTGATGATGCTTGGGACACCATCGCGAATCAGCGTTCCTGTCTTAGGATCTAAACGCACTTCGTTCGTATCTGGAACTTGCTTTATACATACAACAATTTTCATCGTCAATCCTCCATTCACTACTTCAATTCAGGCGCAGAGATTACCATACGCTGCACTTCGCTCGTACCTTCGTAAATCTCTGTAATTTTAGCATCTCGCATCATGCGCTCAACAGGGTATTCACGTGTATACCCGTAGCCACCATGAAGCTGGACCGCTTTTGTCGTCACTTCCATAGCAACTTCTGAAGCGAAGAGCTTCGCCATCGCTGCTTCTTGTGCGTAGGGGAGCTTTTTCTCCTTTTTGTACGCAGCGTTATAAACCAAAAGACGAGCTGCCTCGATTTTGGTTTTCATATCAGCGATTTGAAATTGAGTGTTTTGGAATGCAGCAATTGGCTTGCCAAACTGCTTTCTTTCTTTTACATATTTAACGGTTTCATTATACGCACCTTGTGCGATACCCAGTGCTTGCGCAGCGATACCAATACGGCCGCCATCTAAGGTCATCATCGCGATTTTAAACCCTTTACCTTCGCCACCTAACATATTTTCCACGGGGATTCTGCAATCTTCAAAAATAAGCTCACAAGTACTAGAACCTCTGATGCCCATTTTGGCTTCCTTTTTACCGATAGAAAAACCTGGGGTTCCCATTTCAACGATAAATGCAGAAATGCCTTTTAAACCTTGCGCGCGATCGGTCATCGCGATTACGATGTAAATATCTGCATAGCCAGCGTTCGTGATGAATATCTTGCTGCCATTCAAGATATAGGAATCGCCGTCTTTAACCGCAGTTGTCTGTTGACCAGATGCATCTGTACCTGCGTTTGGTTCAGTTAAACCAAATGCTCCGATTTTTTCGCCTTTAGCTAGGGGAACTAAAAACTTCTGTTTCTGTTCTTCAGTACCGAACTCATAAATTGGTGCAGCGCAGAGTGAAGTATGTGCTGAAAGCACAACTGAAGTCGTACCACAGGCGACACCTAACTCTTCAACAGCGTTGATATACTGCCAGTAAGTGCCACCAGCGCCGCCGTACTGTCTTGGGAATGGGATGCCCATCATGCCAAGTTTTGCCATTTTTTTAACAGTTTCTACTGGGAATCTTTCTAAATCATCTACTTCCGCAGCAATTGGTTCTACCTCATTCTTTGTAAACTTTCTGAACAGTTCACGCATCATGAGGTCTTCATTTGTCAATTCAAAAGTCATTTTTCTCCCTCCGTTTGTTAATAATTTAACTGTAAAACTCAAAAAAAATAAACTATCCCCATGACAACATTTTAACATTCGTTCGTTAAAAAGTCCAATAGGATAATTCATTTTGATGGATAATTTACGGAAACTTTACAAATCGAAAGATTAAAAGCATGACGACTAAAATAGCTGCTAAATAGAGATAAGAACGATACCTTACTTTCTTGATTCCTTTGCCAAATCGATCTTCATACAAAATTTTATTCTTAAAGCTTAAGTCCTTATCAAACTCATGGTAAAGCTCGGTTGGAAAATCGATTATCTCCTTGACCTCGCCTGTATATAACGCATGTACCACTTCGTAATCTTTTAGTGGCACCCATAACTCATATCCTCTGCCTTCCTCTGAAGGTTTAACACGGGTTCTTACGCCTATCTCTGCTAGCCGCTTTTCAAAGGCAAGAAAGCATCTATCATCAGCTGCATTTACATTCCTATCGACCATTTTCCATTCATACAACTTCGCGAGGTGCTCGTGTGTCATGGTTTGCTCCCTTCGTCTAACGATATGATTCTTTCGATAAGAATCGCTTTATCCGCATCGTCCATCACGACACCATTAATGACGTCCATAAGTGAATCGGCGCCATTCTCCGTCGTATAAAGCGTATACTCTCCATTAAAAGTTTTAATTTCCAGCTGTTTAGCATAGGCTTCGGCGCGCTTCAAATCCGTCATCAACCACTTAATACCCTGTGAATACTGAGACATAAAGCCTGTCGCTACTGTGGGATATACTTCGAGCACCGACTGAGTCATTAAGATAGCTGCCATTTCTGTGGCTTGATCGTTAGAATCAATAAAACGTCCTAGACCGACCACGCTATAATCCGCGTTATTTCGTAAAATGTCGATGGAATCCAGCAAATCCAGGATAACCACACTTTTACTCCCATCTTCGAGAGCAGAAGCCAGTTTGCTTTCATCTTCATAAACCACGTAATCAAAAACGACGTTTTTCTCAATCATCGGTTGCTGATAAATTAGAGATGTCAATGAAAATGCCGCAATACCATCCCCCGCTGCACAGGAGAAGTACAAGTTCTCATCCCATTCACTTCGGTCCTCTACAGACGCTATGCTTGACAACTCTTCGGTTACACCAAATGTATCTGGGCTCGTTTGTTTTTCGCACCCTATTAGCAGTAAACCAAATAAGAGGATCATTATATTTCTATATTTATGCATCATGCACCTTCTTAAGAAATCTTTATCAAATTTTAACACAAAAAAGAGGCTATAAATAGCCTCAAATCGCAATTCTTCTTTTGATATATTCACTTTCAGGTTTTACCAGTTCAAAATAAACAGTCTGCTGGTCATCGATAAAATTCTTATCGATCAATAAATCCAGTGCATTGATCGTACCTGTTATCTCATCAATGACTTGTTTCATTCCCAGTTTTGTTTTAATCAGGTTGAGAAGTCCACCCCTAGTGCTGCCATTTTTTATGACGATAAAGATACGGCCATCGCGCTTTAAAATGCGTTTCGCCTGTGAAAGCACCGCCACCATGCTACTGCCAAACCGTTCAAAATCCACTAATAGAATTTTATCAGCACTTTCATCTAGAAGCTCCATTTGCTGCTCATGAAGCTTGATGGATTTGTGATGCACCTCACCAAAGTAAACACCTATTTGTTTGATGTCCCAATGCAATATGATATCTACCGGAGAAAAGTCACTTGGACTCATCTCCTTAATTTTTTCTATCATCATTTATGTACTCCCATGCGCTGTTCCTGCATTAAAAATAACATAGGAACGTTGAAAATACAATAAACGGCATATTAACAATATCATACTTTTTTTTAATAGAGTCATTAACGAAATGCAACAGCTCGTTTTATAAGTTATCCGGATTTTTCTTAAAATAAAGCCTTTCCGCAGTGTGCTTCGTCTCTTCGATGATGGTATCAATGCTATTAAGATGTGCCTTAATCCGGTCAGCGGTCTCTTTTGGTACGTTATAGTATAGAAACAAATCTTCAAACTTTAAAAGAGATCGGTTAAAATTCACGTTGATATCCACAAAGGATTCTATGTTATGGCTATTCGAAGCATTTTTAAATTGCTCCAAATCGATTTCGATAATATCGATAACATCTTCCTCTTTTTCAAACTCCCTGAGTGCCAATGGGTAAGGCTTGATGCGTTCCAGAAAATATTTGCCTTTTTTATTGATGTTGTATACATAGGCAATTTCATACTTTCCAACCAGAAAAACGACGAAACACATTTTGGAATTAATGACTTGAACATCTGCTCCCATCTGCCTTAACTTAAAATCGTGTTCCATTACTTCCGCATTCATTAACTTTCTCATGATTGAATCCCCCTTATATTATAAAGACGAGAAGATATACTGTAGAAATAATAATCGAAACAATCATTAGTGGAAATCCAATTTTCATATAATAACCAAATGACATTTTATGCCCATGACGCTGTAAAAGGCCTGAGACAATAACGTTAGCAGATGCACCTATCAAAGTACCATTACCTCCTAGACAGGCACCTAGCGCTAAAGACCACCATAGTGGCGTAACATCCAGTCCGGACATGACCCCATAGCTCTTAATCAACGGTATCATGGTAGCGACAAATGGAATGTTATCAAGGAATGAAGATGCAATGGCTGACACCCATAAAATAACCATCATGGTGAGTACCATATTCCCCTTGGTCAATTCGAGTAATTGAGTCGCTAAAAATTGCATCACGCCCACTTCTTCAAGTGCACCAACGAGTATAAACAATGAAACGAAAAAGAAAATCGTCGTCCATTCAATTTCAAATAAGATATCCTCAACATCAACCTTACTAATTAATAATAATACAGATGCACCAAAAAGTGCGATGGTTGCTGATTCATATCCTAGATATTGATGTAGTATAAAACCAAAAATCGTAAAAATCAGAACGATGACGCTCTTTTTCATTAAAACAGGATCTTTAATCGCAAGCTTTTCGTTCATTTTCATAACTTTTCGTTTGTTCTCATCTGAAGCACGATAATGCATGCGATAACCATATTTGAAGGCGATCATCGTAACGATAAATATGACAACCACTACTGGCCCTAAATTAATCAAGAAATCCATAAAACCAAGCCCAGTTGCACTACCAATCATAATGTTCGGTGGATCACCAATCAATGTGGCTGTTCCACCAATATTGGCGATGAGGATTTCAGGTACCAAAAAAGGGATTGGGTTAAGTTCTAATGTGTCGGTTAGTACTAGCGTTACAGGAACAATCAGCAAAACGGTGGTGACGTTATCTAAAAATGCTGATGCTACAGCAGTTATTACCGCAAAGTAAAGTAAAATTTTCCATGGATCACCTTTAGCAATTTTCGCAGCCTTAACCGCTACATATTGAAAAATACCACTTTTTTTCATGATGTTAACGATAATCATCATCCCGATTAATAGCCCAATCGTATTAAAATCTATGTAGTGAATTGCGCGTTCTTGAGCTTCTATGTTTAAAAGCACCATAAGAAGCGCACCTACCATCGCTACAGCAGTTCGATTGAGCTTCTCTGACATGATGAGAAGATAAGTCACTACGAAAACACCAATTGCGATGACTAATTGATTTTCCATTTCACGACACTTCCTTATTTATTTTGTCCCAGTACACAGGATAAACTTAACTATACGCCTGAAATCCAGAAAAATCAACCCCTTTTGGGTTTTTTGAGCAGGTTTGTTAAATTTCAATACAATAAATTGTCCTTAAACTCATTTTTCGTCCGAAGGATATGCCCAAACCAAACATAAACGATGACGCCCTTAAATATACTACTTATGGTTATGCTCCACCAAATGCCATTTAAACCGAGGAAAGTCATCTGACTGAAGTAAAGTGCCATAGGAATTCTCAACAAATTGAACAGGATGCTCGTAATCGCTGCCGGTTCGGTTTTTCCGATGCCATTAAATGCGCCTGAAGAAGTGATTTCAATACACATAAAAAGCTGGGACAACGCCAGGATTCTCAGATAATCCACTCCTAAATCTACAGCTAAGGGTTCTCTAATGAAAATCATAAACAACCATTTTGCACCGAAAAAAAGTAAAAATGTATTAAACACGCCAAGTCCAAAAGCAATTCGCATGGCAGCCCGATACCCTTTGATTACCCTAACATACTGCTTCGCACCATAGTTCTGGCCTACAAAAGCACCCAGTGCAACGGCAAAGCCAGTCGCAGTCATCCAAGTGATGGATTCGATTTGGGAGCCAACCTTTTGAACGGCTATGGGAACTGGACCGTAAACGGCAATTAGTCTCGCAATCACCATTGAAATACCTGTAAACAAACCGCTCTGAATAGCGGGCGGGAAACCCATTCTCAAAATCCGATGTGCTTCATCAAATGGAATGCGCTGAAGCAATCGAAAATGTGGAAATAGAGAGTGATTAAATCTTACATTATAAAAGAAGAGCACAAAAACCACTGCTTGAGCAAACACCGTTGCAACGGCAGCACCAATAACACCCATCTCAGGTACAAATCCCCAGCCATTGATGAGAAGTGGATCAAGCACCATGTTGATCACGAGACCGACTGCATTTATTTTAAAAGGCGTTTTACTGTTTCCTCTTCCGTTAAATATCCCGGTGAAGGCTTGGTTACAAAACGGAAAGATAAACCCTATCGCGATGACGATTAGATACTGGGTACTCATCAGGTCAACACCTGCATCGCCCGTATTGAAGAAGGCGATTAGTGGCTTATTAAAGAAGATGATCATTACAGAATAGGCAAGCGCAATGGCTGTCGTAATCAAAATTCCAGTTCGTGCCAATGCCTCTGCGAGATCGTGATTTCCAGCGCCGGTCGCCTGTGATACGCGAATTTCAGTGCCTGTACGCCCCATGAAGATAAATGCCTGTGAAAGCCATATAAAGAAACCTGCTATACCCACCGCAGCTACTGCATTTGAACCAAGAAAACCAATCCAGAACATATCAGTCAGATTATAGGCCATTTGAATGAAGCTTGTACCCATGATGGGGAGTGCCATCGCAATTAATCCTTTATAGATGGAACCGCTGGTCAAGTCATTGTGTTTAGTCGCCATGTTAGCCCCCTTATGATTAGTCAATTCAAGTCATTATATCAAATCTCCCGTCCCTGGACAACGTGATAAAATGTCTCATATTCTTTATGGAATTGTAATACTAAAGTAACGCGATTAAAGTATAATAGAAGTAGTTGTAACCCTGTGAAAAGGGATGGTTTTTAAGGAGATTCTATGTTTAATAAAAAGCCTCGTTTGATGGCCGGAATTTTATCAATACTTATATTGATCAGCACTTTTAGTGGTTTACCCGCATTTGCAGCATCCTTTACGGATGTTGCAGGCCATTGGGCAGAACCCTATGTTTATGCCGTCGAGCCCTTAGGGGTCATTTCTGGCTTCCCGGATGGCTCATACAAACCTGAGCAAACGCTTACACGAATTCAATTTATCAAAATGGTAGTTGCTTCTCTTAAGCAACCCGTTAGAACCAGTGCTTCAGGTGAATATTGGGGTACACCCTATGTTGAAGCTGCATTATCCCTTAGGTTAATATCGGATAATGCATTTGACGGTCTTTCACCCATCAACCTGGACAAAAAAATAACCCGTCAAGAAATGGCCAGCATCGTGGTCAATGCATACAAGTCGACCGGTGAAACCGTTTCAAATGCAGACATGCAAGCAGCGGCTAGCAAGTTGACCGATTTGAATAAGGTTTCACCTGACTATTATGAACAGTCAGTTGCCGCTGTCGCATTAGGATTCATCGGTGGTTTTCCAGATAATACCTTTAGACCTCTCGAAAATGCCAGTCGCGCTCAAGCAGCGAAGGTGACTTATACCTTATTGGTTGAAATCGGAACGCTCTCTGCTAACCTAACAGACCCTTCTTTAACACAAAAGACCACTTATGCTGTAAATGGCATCGAGCTAGGCGATAGCTTATCATGGGTTTTATCCAAGTATGGACAACCCATTCGCGAGGATGCCAGTGAATATGGTTTCAAATGGCTTGTCTATCATCAGAATTATAAAAATTACTTCCTCGTAGGCATCCAAAACAATACCGTCGTCGGTTTGTACACAGCATCTGATTTGCTTACATCAACTAACGGATTAAAAATAAACCAGACCAAAACATCGGTCACCTCGACTTTAGGAGCACCGTTAAAGGGAATATTGAAAGGCTACAGCGAATTTCAGCAATACGATGATGCTGAAGTGGCCACTTATCTTAATAACAAGGTCTATATCACCACCTATTATGACACACAAAACAGTGGAAAAATGTATGCGATAAAAATTGTGGATTATAATGTGGAACAGGCTTTTAAAAGTCATTATGGTACCGCTTCAGAGGCTTTGAAAACCGCTTATGAAAAAGAGCTTTTCGATCTCGTCAATGTTTTCAGAACAAGCTTGAACCTAAATACATTAACGTGGAATGAAGCGGTTGCAGTAGTGGCGAGAAAGCACAGTGTGGATATGGCTGTTCGCAAATTCTTTGATCACACCAATCCAAGTGGCTACACCCCTTTTGATCGTCTTTTGGCAGATGGTGTGGACTATACATTAGCTGCCGAAAACATCGCGGCTGGTTACACCAATGCTTTTTCGACGCATAATGGATGGGTCAATTCACCAGGGCATAGGGAGAATCTAGTCCGAAATGTAAGACAGGTTGGAATCGGTGTCCATTTTGGTGGTGACTATCGCATTTACTACACGCAAGACTTCATCACCCCATAATGATCATGTCAAATTAAAAGTAAAGGCGTTGCAACAAATCCGTAAAGATTTGATGCAACGCCTTTTTATGGTGTTAGATTTACTTCAAGTGCTGGCATTCAGGACAAATGCCTAAAATCTCTAGCTTATGCTCCAGGATTTCATACCTTGTGGACTGATGAACCTTCTGATCATAACCTTTTAATGGACAGCCGCTTAGCGGTGTCACCAAATGGCATTTTACACATATAAGGTGATGACGATGTTCTGATCGTGTAATCTCAAACGTCGATTTAAAATCGGCACTCAGATTGGATTTAGTGACCATTTGATTTTTTATAAAGATCTCCAGGATGCGATACACCGTGGATAAATTTACCTTTTCCTCACCTTCAGCCGAACCAGACAACTCGAAATAGATCGTGTCAGCGGTTAACGGAACATTCGAGTTGTTTAACAGCTCATAGACGCGAAGGCGCTGCATGGTCATCTTAATGCCTTTTCTTTTAAAAAGTGCACGGATGTCTCCTTGATTCATAACCCCTCCTATTTAAACCGTCTCACTAAATAGGCCATAAAAAAGAATATGGCGTTGATCATAACGATGGTGGCTCCTGATGGAAAATTCAAAATATAGGAAATGATCACCCCTGTCACAACGGATAGAACAGAAATCACTGTGGCGATAATGATAGACGCTTTAAAGCTTCTTGAAAACTGAAGCGCTGTCACGGTTGGAAAAATAATCATGCTTGAGATAAGCATGGTTCCCACCACGCGAATTCCCAAAACGATGGTAATGGCGGTAAGTGTGGCGATAAGTGCGTTCATCATCTTGGTGTTGACACCCATGACACTGGCAAACGACTCATCATGTGTAATGGCAAAGAGATCATTGTAAAAAATAATGATAAAGGTTACGACGATAGCCGCCAGTCCAAAAGATAAAATCACATCCGATTCGCCGATGGTGAGAATACTCCCAAACAAGTAGCTGAACAAATCCACATTAAATCCGGTGCTGACACTGGTGATTAAAACCCCTAATGCCACTGAAAATGAAGATACAAGTCCGATGGCTGCGTCTCCAGATAATTTCGTGTGTTCATTTAATCTCAGGATGAAAAGCGATGCGACGATGACGATGGGGATCGAAAGATAAAGTGGTGAGGTGTTAAGCAATAGAGCAATCGCCACGGATGCAAAGCTCACATGTGCCAGTCCGTCGCCAATCATCGAGTATTTCTTTAAAACGAGAAAGACGCCCAGCATCGCACTGCTGATGGCGATCAAGACGCCGACGATGACCGCCCGCTGCATAAATTCGTATTTGAATATCTCCAGGATCATGTCCATTATCGGTGACCCTCCTCGTGTATGTGGAAATGCCTACCACCTAGCGTGGTAGAGAATTTATCGACGGTATCGAAAAACACGACCTCGCGGTCGATAACCAGCATTTTTCGGGCGTATTTTTGAATGCTACCCAGGTCATGTGAAACCAGTACCACGGTTGTGCCATCCACGGTGTTTATTTCGCCTATAAGCTGATAGAATTCTTCTCTAACGCGAGGATCCAGCGCACTGGTAGGTTCGTCCATAATCAGAATATCCGGTTTGTCCACCATGGCACGCGCCAAAAGAACGCGCTGCTGCTGTCCACCGGATAAAGAACCGATTTTTTTATGCTTGAGGTCTAAAATACCCAGGCGCTCCAAAATTTGGTCGATCTGAACAAGATCCGGCTTTCTCAGTATTTTAGGAATCTTTTTCTTACTAAGTAAACCCGTTCCCACGATTTCATGTACTTCTGCTGGAAACAATCCATCGCTTGAAATGGCAAGTTGGGGTAAATAGCCCTTGGTGATTTGAGGATTTGCATAGCTGATTTCACCCGAATTAATGGGAATCAAATTCAATAGCGCTTTGACCAGTGTGGTCTTTCCAGACCCATTAGCCCCTACGAGGCCGATGTAATCGCCTTTTTCAATATCAAAATTCACCTCGTCAAGAACGAGGTGAACGCCATATTTTACGGTCAAATGTTTAACGCCGACTAATTTACTCATGGTAGTTTAGTCCTTTCTTCAGTTGTTCAATGTTCCTTTGCATAATCGTCACATAAGAGATGCCTTCTGACAGTTCATCCTTAGAGATATTGTGAGCACCATGCAAGAGGAGCATATCAACATTCGCTTCCTCAGAAATGATTTTCGCCACCTTCGGATCCACGAGCTCTTCATAGAAAATAGCCTTAGCGCCAGTTGCCTCTACAGTATCGATGAGATCGGCGATTCGCTTAGGCGTAGGCTCTGCGTCTGGCGAGAATCCTACGTAAGGAGACATGTGTTCAAGTCCATAACGGCTTGCTAAATAGCCAAATGCAAAATGACCACCTGAGAGGATCGTTTTAGAGTCGGATTTTTGTACGAGATCTATAAAACCAGTATCTAAAGCCTTCAGTTCCGCCATCAATACCTCGGTGTTTGACTCGAAAATAGCCGTGTTTTCCGGCATCAATTGAATCAATGCCATTTTAATGGATTCAGCCATTATCATCGCATTATTTGGATCTGTCCAGTAATGAGGGTCATACGCACCTTCCTCAGCATGGGCAGCATGCTCTTCTTCTGTCTCTCCTTCGTGGTCATGGTCATCGGATGCCGCCAAAAGTTCGATACCCACACTCATATCCACGACGCTATCCTTTGAAAGCTTCGAATTCTCTAAAATTGAATGCGCCCACGGCTCCATTAATTCACTGGTGAAAAGAAACAGATCTGACGTCTCGATCATGATGATATCCTTAGGCGTGGGTTCATATGAATGCGATTCTACACCTGGTGGCAGTAAAAGTGTCACCTCGACATAGTCTCCTCCGATAATTTTTGCGAAATCATAGTGAGGGAATAGCGTCGAAACAATCTCGAGTTTATCCGTCATCGCTTCTGTGGAAATCGTGTTGTCCTCTGATGCGGTTTCTGAAACGGTGTCCTGCTCGGTGGTGCTTTGTACGGCAGGGGTATTATTGGAACAACCCACTAAGAAAAGCATAAACACTGATATGATGATGATTATGATATTTTTTGATAAGCTCATAGTGACCTCCATTCGCTCGATAAAGATGCAATTGATTTGCATTTGCATTTATTATATCACGATGGATTTGCTTGTCAACGTCCTTGACGCTTTTTATTTGTAAACAAACCTGAAACTTCAGCCTCCGATAAATAACGCCATTCACCCGTCCTTAGTTTTCCCAGCTTGATATGCATAATACGTGTACGCTTTAAGGAAACCACTTGATATCCGAGCGCTTCGCACATCCTTCGAATCTGGCGATTTAGGCCCTGTGATAAGGTGATCGTAAACTCTTTATCACTGTTTTTAATAAGTTTGCAGGGCTTCGTCTTCTCATGTCTTTCTTTAACGGGATTAAATATCGTGACGCCACTGGCCATTTGTTCGATAAAAGCATCATCGATGGCCTTATTGACCGATACCCTATATTCCTTTTCATGATGGTTCTCTTCGCGCAGCACTTCATTGACCACATTTCCATCGCTGGTCAAAAGGATTAACCCTTCAGAATCTTTATCTAGCCGGCCGATGGGAAAGATCCGTTCAGGGTGGTTGATAAAGTCGATGATGTTGCCTTTCACATGCCGCTCAGTGGTGCAGGTGATCCCTTTAGGTTTGTTTAGGGCGATGTAGATATGCTTGGTTTTAGCTGTGATTCTTTTGCCGTCCACTTCTACACGGTCGTTAGGCCCTACACGGGTGCCGATGTCTGCCAGCTTTCCATTTATTTTAACGCGTTTTCCTAAAATTAATGCATCCGCTTCACGTCTTGAACAGAATCCGGATGCACTAATGTATTGATTCAATCTCATTCTATACCTCAACTACTCCTAATCGAGTCATTATATTATGCCTTAAAGGGCATGCTTAATGCCAAACGTTCTTCTTCTACTTCATTTAATATGATTCTAACCGCTTCGTCAAGTGAAAAAGAAAACTCCCAACGTTATGCGGGAGCTAAATTTGGTATGGAGGAATTTGCTTATGAAAAGTTTGATATCGGTTCTTTTATTGAGTATGCGCATACTGTATGATTTGACTTTCCTTGCTTAGATGATAACCGATGTAACCAGAGTCTATCAGTTTACGTTGTTCTTTCAAATGGTCCATTTTCAATAACACCACATCACTTAAATTGACATTTTGTTCCTTCTTAAGATCTTTATGGAGAATAAAACGCCATAGCCCATCATCCTCCGCTTTGCCATACTTCTTTTTTAAAGCTTTTATGTTGAGTCCTGCAGACATGATATTATAGAGGCTAAAAAGATTATAAGGAGAAACTGTACAGATCAAATGACGCATATTCATGTCTTCAATAAGCTCAACCGCTTTGTTGAGGGTCAGTGACTGTAATCGATTGCCGCGATAATCAGGATGCACCAATGTCGTTTCCAAATGAACAACTTTATGAAGCTCTTGCTTACTTAAATGAATGTCTCTTCCGAGATTCCTTTGTTCGTATCCAGGAAAGCTAACGTATCGATATGAAACCAAACGATCCTGTTTGTTAAAAACACCGATAATCAATGCCCCATTATATAAGTCTTCGAGCATTTCAGCCTTCGTATCCAAGTATAGCACTTCTTTGTTAGGAAGGTGTTCATACACATGATGCTGTAAATCAATCACTTGGTTTAGTTCTTTCGCATTTACCAGTCTCATTTCAAAAGGTTCAATTTGCCTCTGTTCAGATTTTCTTTTTACGATAAATCCCTGATTCAGTATCATGGGTCGCCTCCTTTCAAATAATATCATCTGACAACTTGTTTCCGATAGTAAGTTGTCATCATTATAACACTAACAACCTGTTATAGTCAACTAGGTTGTTAGAAAAATATAATTGTCAGTCCATAATGTAATGGTATAATAGTATGTATAATTCAAGAGGGTTCGCCCCTTATCGGAGGTTTTTTATGAGCGAAGCACCAAGAAAAGTTAAGCATCCTGAAGTAACCATTGGTTCTTCAACTTACTTAAGGATTCCAATAAAGACACATGTCATCATGAAAGAAGACCATCTGATCAATACGATTAAAAAGTACGTAAGTCACGACATTATGCCTGATGATCTTCTTTTTGTGACAGAGAAAATTGTTGCCATCACACAGGGCAGAGCTATTCCACTTACAGATATTAAACCGAGACCCTTAGCTGTTATGCTTTCTCGATATGTGACGAAGACACCAGCCGGTATAGGACTTGGAATGCCTGAAACTATGGAAATGGCTTTACGTGAGTGTGGTATACCTAGAATCCTGTTTGCAGCTGCCATGAGCGCCGTGACTAAGCCTTTTGGTAAAAAGGGCGTATTCTATACGATTGCTGGATACAAAGCCTCATCGATTGATGGACCTACGCCAAACACGATTCCGCCCTATAACCAATACGTGGTATTAGGACCAGATCGCCCTGATGCGGTAGCCAGTGCCATCAGTGACGCCTTAGGCGATATAAAAGTGGCCATCGTCGATATCAACGATTTAAGCGGTGCCATTTTAGGTGTCTCACACAAATCCATCGACAAAGATTTAGTCGTAAAAATTCTGAAGGATAACCCACTTGGTCAAGATCATGAACAAACACCTCTAGGTATTATTCGAAAAGTAAGCCATTAAAAAAAGACTAGTTCAAACGATTCGGTTTGAACTAGTCTTTTAATTTTTAGTGTTTTATTTTAAACTTGTGACACTATTACGCTTCTTCAGCAATCACATTCACAACATTTCCCTGACGTGCTTTGAACAAGAAAAAGATTAATGTGACGATCGCAACGCCGATACCTACCGGCATTCCCACTTCTTCTGACATTTTCATCCCTTCTGGTGCAACGATAATATAGGTTGTCACTACGGCTGTCATGAAAGTTGCAGGTATAGAAGCAATCCAATGCGGCTTAGCATTCTTATATAGATAAGTTGCAGATGTCCAAAGAACTATCGTGGCCAAAGTTTGATTCGACCATGCAAAATATCGCCAAATAATGGTAAAATCGATAAAGCAAAGTGCAATACCAACTGCAAACAAAGGAATGGCAATCAAAAATCGCGACATCAACTTCTCTTGTTTAAAACTCATCGCATCTGCAATCACTAGACGTGCACTTCTAAATGCCGTATCACCAGAAGTAATCGGAGCCGCAACAACACCTAATACCGCTAAAACGCCTCCGAAGGTACCGAGCAATGTCTTTGAAATATCATTGACGACCACTGCAGCTGGACCTGCAGCTGCTAATGCCTCTGTGCTGCCATAAAAAGTCATGGCTGCCGCAGCCCAAATTAATGCGATGATCCCTTCAGCGATCATTGCACCATAAAAAACGCGACGTCCTTCTTTTTCACTTTTAATGCAGCGTGCCATAATAGGTGATTGTGTGGCATGAAATCCACTAATTGCACCGCAGGCAATGGTTATGAACAAGAAAGGGAATATCGATTTTTCAGATGGGTGGAAGTTTTGAAATGAGAGCTCAGGTATCTTATAATCACCAAGTAAGATACCGCCCATTATACCAACACCCATAATCAGTAATGCCGCGCCGAAGATCGGATAGACTTTACCAATAATCTTATCAATTGGTAATACAGTTGCCAGAATATAGTAAACGATAATCAGCACTAAGAATACGAATTTATTGATACCTGTCATGGTTTCAAGAAGACCCGCGGGGCCACTGATGAAAACGACGCCTACTAGAACCAACAAAATGACAGAGAATATTCTCATAACCATTTTTGCACTTAGTCCAAGGTATCTACCTACGATTTCACCGATAGTTTCTCCTTGATGTCTCACAGAAAGCATACCTGAGAAATAATCGTGTGTAGCACCCGCAAATATTGACCCTAAAACAATCCAAAGAAAAGCGACTGGCCCCCACAATGCACCTGCAATAGCCCCGAAAATCGGGCCAAGGCCAGCAATGTTTAAAAATTGAATCAAGAATACACGTTTCCAATCCATTTCAACAAAGTCAACACCATCAGCCATAGATTTAGCAGGTGTTGACTTCGAATCGTCAATACCAAACATCTTTTCAACAAATTTTGAATAAACGAAGTAGCCAAATAACAATGCAACAATCGATAATAAAAATGATACCATTGTAGAACCCCCCTTGGTTTTAGTTACCTACATGGTATCATTTTTCATTTTATATAAGTGTTTATTGCCATGAAATGACCAAAATGAGACTTAAAATGACATTTTGCTCAGTTGAAATTCATAAGTGCCTTAAATTTTTTAACATAGCTTCGACTCACCGGAATTTCGATTTTGTAGCCTTGTACCCTTATCATTAACGTATGGTTGAAATATGGACTTGCTTCGATGACATGATTAATATTCACGATATACGAACGATGCGTTCTAACAAACTGGTCCGCCGAGAGCTTCGCCTCTATACTAGACAAATTTTCATTGCTCTGATAAATTTGATGTTTAGTATAAATCGAGACCTTACTATTAGATGCCTCAAAAAACAACACTTCGTCGATTGGTAAGAAGCAAATTTTATCCCCATCTGTAACAGAGATCTTGCGAATGCTTTTTTCCTCCATTTTCACAGTAAGATTTCTTTTAAATTTGATTAGAGATTTCAGGATTCGCTCGGGCTCATAGGGTTTTAAAATATAATCAATTGCGCCTTTATCAAAAGCATTAAGTGCATGCTCCTCATATGCTGTAGCAAAGATAATATTAGATTTACATCCTAGTTTATGCAGTTTATCGGCAAATGACAAACCATCGAGACCTGGCATATTGATATCAAGATAGATTATATCGGGTTCTTCAAATGCACAAAATTCAAGTGCACGGAAGGCATCAGTAAACTTTCCTATAACGCGAACATAGCTTGCCTTTTCAAGTAAATAAGCGAGTTCGTCTAAAGCCAGTTGTTCATCATCTACCAGGACGATATTGATCATGTAAATTACCTCTCTTATGCTGGAGTGTGTAATGGCAGTTTAAATGAAAGTTTTGTTCCTTTATTTTGAATGGTATCAATAACCAAAGTTCTTCTATAGATGGTATTTAGGCGTTCAGCCACATTTTTAACCCCTATACCACTGGATGTCGCTGTCAGCGGGTTAAAATCTGCAGGCATGCCAACCCCATCATCGGTAATTTCGAATACCACATCATTTCCTGACTCATAAATGGATAATGTGAGGGTACCTGGACCCATTTTGGGCTGCAAACCATGTTTGATGGCATTCTCAATAAGTGGTTGTAAAATCAAAGGAGGAATCATAAAATCCATCGATGTATTGATTTCCATGATTGTCTTGATTTTTTCTGGAAATCTTGCCTTTTCAATATTTAAATACGCCTCAATCACCCTAATTTCATCCTTTAGGGGCGTGAACGCAGCATTGTCTTTAAATCCATTTCGTAGGACGATACTAAGCTCGTTCAACAGTTGACGCGCCTTTTCTGGGTCTGTTCGCGTCAATGACATAATGGCGTTTAGTGTATTGAACAAAAAGTGTGGCCTAATTTGTGCACGTAATGCTGTCATTTCAGCCTTGGCGCGCAGTGATTTCTGTTTTTCTATCAAACTTGCTTCCAATTGAGTCGAAAATAATGTCGCCAAGCCACTGATAAGCTCGATATCCGTTTTCTGCATGGCATTTGATTTCGTTCGATAAACCTTAAAGGTGCCCACAGATACGTCATTTATTACCAAAGGCGCAACAATAACAGAACTCAGATGGCAATCTGCATGTGGACATCCAATCTCTTCCTTGGTAATCCCAAAATGAATCAGCTGAGTGTCTAGCGCTGTGCGTGTTTTTTCAGTCCATATCGGCCCTCCCACCTGATGGTGATCCGCGCCATTTCCCACATGTGCTAATATGACTTCATCATCAGTAATCGACACCGCATCATATCCTGCAAGATCCATAATAATCTGTGCAACACGCCCAGCAGACTGCTCGTTTAGACCTTTTCTAAAATGGCTCAATGTCGCATTAGCAATTTGTAGTGACAAATGTGCCATTTTTGCTTTCTCATTTTCATTTTCAGCATAAATTTGCTCAATAAACAGCAAGAACATCGATACACCAAAGGCATTTAAAAAAGTCATCGGGAGAAAAATGACTTCAACTAATGCGTATGCTTGATCAAAAGGACGCGCCAAAAGCAATATCAACATCATTTGAATAAACTCAACGAAAATCCCCAAATAAAAGCCATAAGCAAAGCGGCGTTTGGCGTAATCAATACGCTTTTTATATAACCCACCGATAACGCCTGCCACGATCGTCGAAATTCCACAGGAGAAGGCTGTCAAATCACCGCCAACATAAAAGAACATGCGATGTAAACCAGCAATCACACCTGCAAGTGTCCCTACAAGTGGACCACCGATAATTCCCGAAACAAGAATCGGAATTGTCCTTGAGTTGGCAACGCCTCCTGAAACGGGCTCCCCCATTAAGGTCATAAGAATACCAAGTGCCCCCCAAAATGCGCCAAATAATAGCTTTTGCAAAATGCTTGTGTTTTGCGTAACGACATGACGCTTAAAAAAACTCATTTTAGAAATGAGAAAAGCGAATAGAATGATTAATCCCAATCGCTCCAATAATCCAATCGATAAAGTAAAGATCATCATTCCTCTGCTCTTTTCTCGACATATTTTCCGACGCGTTCAGAGTTTTCTGCTGCATTTCCCACATAATAAACGATGTCGCCCGTAAAGAAAACCAACTTTGGACCCGGCGATAATAAGAGTTGACCCATTCGATTGATTCCGATGATGGTTGCGCCTGTATGCTCCCAGAATTTTACTTCACCGATGGATTTTCCTACTAAATGGCTTCCTTCTATAACTTTAAACTCAAGCGGATGGATGATGCCTACGTGTTTCATAATCAAAGCCTGTTCGATTAGCGTTTCCATTCGTTCCAAAACCGCATCTTCAATTTGACGCTTTTCTTGAATCATCTTACTGATATCTTCTCTTAAAGATAGGATACGGTCCTTGGAATGATGCTCCTTAATAAATGACTCTGCACCACTTATGGATCGGATTAAAATGCCTCTTTTCTCAATCACTTCCACTACGCTGAGTTCCTCAAGTAGCTTTAACGCACGACGAATCGTCTCTGGAGAAACACTGTACTTACCAGCGAGTGTCGACCGTCCTTTGATTAACTCCCCCACTTTCCATTCTTCATTAACGATACTATAAGCGATATCGAGCGCAATTCTTTCGTACCTTGCCGCTCTTCCAGATGCTTCTACTACTTCAATCGGTTCCATATTTTCAGCCATACCAAAACCCATCCTCTTGTCGGTAATTCAGTTTATCCACTTCAGTATAGCACACTTTTCAATTACTTAAAATTCAGGAATCAATTATCGTAATTGATACATATTATCGTTTATAACTTTAAAATCAGGGTATATTCATCATATATAATCTTAATGGAGGTGTCTTATGAAGAAAAGAATTGACCGGAATAAAGCAAAATTAGGCGCAAGTTCAACAGAAGCTTGGGCTGACGCTAAAAAATACGATAAGCGTTCACACATCAATATCCCATCTGAATCTGCAGTTGAATCTGCTAAGGAATGGGTAGAGGAAAATGAAAAATAGGGATTCCTCATATAATAAAAAGAAAGCGCCTTAACAGGCGCTTATTTCTCGTCCAAATATCGTTTTATGACATTGCAAGTCAGTAGGTATTGATCCTCAGCTTCTCTTGCATATCGTGCATGGTCTTCAATCAGTTTGTTGATGAGCAAATGGTCCTCTAGCGCGTACTGTCCAACAAATCTTAGATTCACGCAGACATCATGGACCTTCTTTGCGATTTCTTGGAAGCTTTCAAGTTCCAAATTGAGCGCTTCAAGATCTTGACGGTCTGTCATAAGAATTCGATGGATATATATAAGCTTTTTAGCAAGCATACGTTTACTGTGGATATACTTTTCCTCACTAAAACGACTTTCATCGAGTTCGATAAACTGGTTGAACAGTTCACATTGTCTTGCGCTGAAGCACCTTGATTCCTTTTCCTTGGATTTAAAAGGTTTTACATGTATTTTTACCTGATGGAACCTAAATCCATTGGTTTCTTCTATCTCTTCTTTTATACCGTTTACTAATGGCGCTTTAATTTCAGCGAGCTTAGCCAGCGTGTCAGAGGACATGTAATCCCTGTAACCATTTTCAAAAACGTCGATTTCACGGATTAAAGAGGTCATATTGAATACCTTTTTAGACACAAATTCTATCATCCGATAATCCGCGGGTCTAATATGCGCTATATTAAAAAACATTAATGCCCTAAATTCACGAATCCGTTCTCTCAACAAATGGATCTGCAAGTGATCAAAATCACTGGCAATCATCGCGTCCATCTGCAGGTCGATTGCTTCAAGGTGTTTTTCCATTATCTGCGAGATTCTATAATCGTCTCCCATATTGCCTCCACCGTTTGGTTTTAACAATTATAACACGGGCATCTTTGGAAATCCACCCTTTCTAAACAAACACAAACTGATTGATGAGCAAGAAATGGGATAAGCTACCGGCCATGATGAACAAATGGAAAATTTCATGAAAACCAAATCCGAACCAGTGGATACGCTGGTTTTTTGATGCGTAAAAAATCGATCCGATGGTGTATAGTACTCCACCTGAAACGAGAAGAATAAACCCTGTCACAGGCAATGCTTTAAATAATGGGACGATGAATAAAATACTGATCCAGCCCATAAACAAGTAGAGTCCTGCAGATAGCCATCTCGGCATGTTCATAAACTTCAGTTTTGAGATGATTCCGAAAAATGCAAGGCTCCAAATCAGCACCAGCAGAGTGGTTCCTAAAGGTCCACGCAATGTGGCGAGGCATAATGGCGTGTAGGTTCCTGCGATTAACACGAAGATCATGGCATGATCCAGCTTCCTCAGCTTCTGGATGGCAGTGGATTTTCCATTGTACCAATGATAGAGCGTGGAGGCACCATATAATAAAATTAAACTAATACCGAAAATAATGCCGCCCACTAAATAGAGCGCACTCTGTTCTACCACAGCTTTAAAAATCATGACAACTAAGCCTATCACGGCTAAAATCGCACCTATCAGGTGCGTAATGGTATTAATCGGTTCACGCATGTTGACCTCCAAGTGATATATTTAATTTGCTTCATCTAGTAATGATTACTACGTCTCGATATATGTATGTTACCACTTCTGGTTAAAATTATCAATCCCTATTTTATCGGTTTTGATTTGATGGTATAATGAGCTCAAAACCACTGAGAGGTAGCCATCATGATAAATACCCATTTTCCTCCCCGCGATCAAATACCGACGATCAATCTCTATATGGATCAGCTATTAGAGTATCTGGACCAGTTTTTAGCTTCTGAGAAAAGATCAAACGATGAGATTGCATTAACGAAGACCATGATCAACAACTATGTGAAGTCAAAAATGGTGGTTCCGCCCGACCGAAAAAAATATAATCAGGAGAGTATAATCGATCTATTGATCATCCACCATTACAAGCGGGCTTTCTCTATTCAAGACACCGGAAACCTGCTTCAGCTGATGAAGCTTGATAACGATTATTACTCAGCATTTCGTAATCGCCATGAGACGTTAATCAATACGCTTCCGGAAATAGCGTTTGAAAGTCTCGACACAAATACTGCCAAGGAACTCCTACTACAGCTTGCAGAGGAAGTGGCCATAAAAAAACAGCTGACAGAGCAGCTGTTGGATTTCATAAAAGCTTCTTCTATTTAAATGAATAGACTTCCGTAGCAAAGAATCTTTTACCCATTTCATCGAGAAAGGCCAAGGTTACGATCCTGGGCACGCCTTGAACTAGATTAGAGCAGTCGATAAAAAAACGATTTGTCAATGGGTCGAAATCTGGTAAAACCGGTTGGCCATCAACTAGACAGCAGGGTTTGCCACCTTTTAATCGCAACTGTTCATCCGCTGTCAGTAACACGGATACGACACCCCCCTCTAAAAGAGGTTTATTCTTAAGCGGAAAAGTTGTGTCGCCTTTACCAGAAAAGCTTCCGATGAGCCTTAGAAGGTTTTCGCCCATAACCTTACGAATTGCGTTTTCAGAGAGGTCGCGCTTTATTAGGGCCTCGGAAATGCTCCCCATCATGGAGATGTCGTTTAAACCGACCGGCATGGTAGCTCCATCGAAATCCGAACCGAGTCCCACGTGGTCCTCGCCGGCCACATTAATCATGTGGAGAATATGATCTACGAGCACTTCAACATCGGCGTGCTCGTCACCGATAAAATACCTGCAAAATACCACACAGGCCACGCCATCACTTTGAGCGATGGCCTTTAATTGTTCATCTGTGAGGTTTCGGACATGTGACATAATAGCGCTTGCACCGGAGTGACTGGCAATTATTGGCCTTTTCGAGGCTGCTACCACATCCCAGAACATGGCCTCGCTCATGTGAGAGACATCCACCATCATTTGATGGCGATCCATCAACTGGATAAACCGCTGGCCTAGAGCAGTCAAACCCTTAGGACTTTTCTCACCACTTGCGAAAGCCTCTAGGGTCCCTTCTCCTAATGGATTTGAATGATTCCATACTGGCGCGATAAGCTTCACTCCCACGTCAGCGTATTGAGTCATCAAGGTCTCTAGGTTACTTTCATTAAAAGCATAAGCCCCTTCTATGCTTTGGATGCCCATTCGGTGTCCACTTAAAAGCCCTTGTTCAACTTCATCAGCGCGCGATACTAATTTAAACCGCTCTGGGTTTCTACGAGCGGTTTCTCTTAATGCCATGATGGAAGCATTTAACGTCGCCATATTAACACTTACATCTCCATAATCGTCCGAATATGCTGCGAAAACGGCCACGCTTACATTTCCAGCTTCCATTTTTGGAAGGTCGATAGCAAACGATGTCGGAAGACTGATGTCGGCGATTATTTCAAATGTTTTAGCATCAAACATTTTCATCATGGTGTCATTATGTGCGTCAATAATAAGCCAATCCATCATTATCCCCCTTTTATCAAAACACTATTCACATGAATTTGTGGATATCTAGGCTGTTATACACAGCTTATCCACAAAAAGTCCTAATTATATCAGGTTATAAATCCACATCCATAAACTTGTCAACAGCCCAAGCAGGATTTGAAATTGAAAAATACCAATCGTAACCGGCGACCATCTGTAATCCTGCTTCGCGCGCTGCACCATAACCCATGCAGGCACCGTCATCATTAAGGCAGCGATACCGAACAGTCGCGTTCCATTAACCGCATTGTTAATGCCATAAATGACATCCCAAATATCATAGCTGGAAGAAATGATTAGGATAAACGCTAATACACCTGATACGATAATCGTATGCGCTAAAAGAACAAACCGGGGCGTATCGTGTATCCGGTTCACTTTTAAGTTAGACCATTTCGTCAGTAGCGTCAGCCATGCTAATAGGTTCAAAAGTCCCATAGCAATCAGCATGGCCGCACCAAGTATCAAGCTTTGATAAATTGGAGTGCGTTCATAAATGGCATTTCCGACGATCAAATACTCCAGCTGTCCATCATCATCGGTCCTGAACTCTGCATAATTCTGGTAAGCTTCATTATAAAAAATCGTTTCGCTAATGGGATAATAAACTTCATCATCAATTAAAAGCGCATCCGATTGCGCCTTGATTCGAATTTGGTGGATGACCTTCGTAAGCTGTTCCAATGTTTCATTTGATGCATTTACTGGTGAATAAGCCCCTTCAAACTTCGTCAGATCTTCTATGGCGTAGGACTCATGGCCTTCTTTGCTATCGTAATTATCAATGATGTCTGAAAGCACCACTTCCGTGAAGCGTTCACGGGCAACAAGGCTGTTATTATTATAGCTCAGAAAGACGCCTATCTTGAGTTCCGGAATAAACAATAATCTGGCATTTTCACCTGGAATGCCGCCATCATGAAGATAGGCATCGTATTTGCCAAATCTGATTACTGAAAAACCAAAGCTACGTCCTGAAATTAAGGCATTATTCGCAATCTGCCTCGTAAACATCGCGTCGTAAATAGGTGACTCTTTTTCTAAATGCGTAAGCGACTTCATGAGATTCGTCATGTCGTTTAGAGTGGTCAAGAAATCATCTGACGCTATATGACGGGTGGAAAATGGTGCTAATGGCGTTCTACGCCCACCATACACCGCATAGTTTTGAACGAGTTCCGCTCCTATAATGCTTCTCCCCATAATGAGCTCACTTGATGCCGTCATGTCTAAGGAGGATAGTATACCTGTGGAGAGATGGTGTTCAAAGCGCTCACCTGAAATTGATTCGATTAAAACCCCAGAGAGAATATAACCGACATTTGAAAATATCGTGTATTGGTCCTTTTCTAATACCGGTTCCAGTTTGTATCGGTCAAAGAACTGTTGTGCTTGTTCACTAAAGCTGTCTTTAATCCCTAATATCGGATTTTCCTGAATCGCAGAGTTCGCCTTGACTGTGGCAATCCCCGTCGTATGGGTTAAAAGATTCCTAAATGTAAGTCCTTTCAAATAGGCATTCTCAGATAGATAGTCCGGCAAATATGAGCCGATTTCGCTATCCACCGAAATATTTTTCTCTTCAAGTAACGTCAAAAGGGCTTGTGTCGTGATTACCTTTGATATCGAGCCCACTTGAATAATGGAACGACTCACATCCATATTGGTCTTCGTCGTCACATCTGCTTCACCAAAAGCGTTTTCATATAACACTTCCCCATCCTTTACGATGGAAACCAACAAACCGGGTACGTTATAGTTAACCATTTCAATGTTTAATAGATGCTCTAGCGTTTCTTCATCCGAAAAAGCGAAAACAGGGAGCGCTGGAAACATCATCATGCTGATTAATACGAAAATTACTATTTTTTTCAAGGTATTCCTCATTTCTAACCCTTTTTAATGCGATATAGTTTACCTACTTTGTCTCTGTACGTCAAATCGAGGTTTATATCCCTTCCGACAAGGATGTCCTCATTTTCCAAAATACCCCTTACCGTCTCATAGGCCAAATCTGGAAAGTTGTTTTCTTTACTTAGATGCGCCAATAGTATATTCTTTGCCCTTCCGAACTGTATGATCTCCTTAGCGATATAACCTGCATCCTCATTGCTTAAATGCCCAAACTCGCTAAGAATTCGCCTTTTTAAATAGAGTGGGTAAGGACCGACCTTCAGCATTTCTATGTCGTGGTTGGATTCGATCATCAGTAGGTCACAATCTTTGAAACGCTCAACCACTTCGTCAGAGATAGCCCCTAAGTCAGTGGCAATCCCCACTTTTGAACCACCATGCTCAAAAGTATAGCAAAGAGGATCCACCGCGTCGTGCGTGATGCGCGTGCCTCTGATGCGAATGTCACCGATGGTTATGTCATCCATATCCTCATACCTAAATAGAAGTGTCTCATCCACTTCACCCACTTTTAAGCGCACGGCTTCCCAAGTTTTATGGGTAACGTGTAGCGGTATTTTATATCGACGCATCAAAACACCCAAACCACTAATGTGATCTGCGTGTTCATGTGTTAATAATATGCCATTGATGGATGCAATATTCACATCGATAGACTCAAGTGAACTCTTAATATATTTACCACTCATGCCAGCATCCACTAGCAGTCTGGTGGTTTGTGATTCTACGTATTGACAGTTCCCAGAACTACCACTTGCAAGGGAACAAAATGATAATGACATATAACAACCTGCTCCTAACGGGTCTTAAACTTCAATAATCTACTGATTTGCAACTGCACGAATATGATACTCCATACCGGAGCTCAAGACGATTCGATAGTAAGGAAACGCTTCACCTAATACCAAGTCAGAAACGAGCAGATTATCGTCATTCAACTTATAGACGATTTCAATCACTTCAATCGCTTCACGCTGATCCATCTTAGGCAACAAGCTGTAAAGCGCACGATCTACTGAAATTATATCATACTTCGCACCCACTGTATCACTTATATTCACTTGATTCTCTGCCACAAAGCCCACAATCTCACCATTATAAATCCAAAGTGAAGCAGCAGACTCAATCAATGTGACGCCCTCATAATGCTGTTCATAGGTAGCCAGCGTATAATCGCCAATTTCTCGCCATATGACGTCGTCATAAATATTCCCCATACCGATTCGATCTAAAAAGGTCTGCGCAAGTAGTTGCCTTTCTTCGTCGATTTCAATCTGTCTAAACTGAAAAATATTGGCATATTTATCTTGAATAATACGATTATAGTGTGCTTGATCGGCGTATATCAGTTTCGTTTCATCCAGCTCCACAGTAAATGGTTCTGAACTATATTTTTCTCCATCAAAGATAGACGCTTCACCTAATAAACGTTCGATTAGGGATGCGTCAAAGGTTCTAAACTGGATATTCACCGAGCGAAGTGTCCGAGGGAATTCAAGTGGATTTGCCGTAATTTTTATGCCCTTGTTCGCATAAAGCTTTATAACATCCTGCAAATTATCCCTTATTTCAGTTTCATATCGCTGCTGGTCGGAAATATACGTGACACCTAACACGATATTGGTCACTAGTAAAACGAAGATTAAAATAGTTTTTATCTTTGGCCAATCCATAGTCACCCCAAATTAACGATACGTTCCAAGTAATTTTCCATCATATGCATTAAACAAATAGGTTCTACCACTGATGATCACCTGCCACATCGGCACCATATAACGCACATTATCATCAAGTGTTTCGAGATACCTAAGTTCCAAACTGGTAATATCACTTCTAATCTCAAAATAATAAGCATTTTTGTCAGGCTGCGCTTCTAGGCGATTGTTGTCCTGTAAATAATAAACGCTCACTTCAACATCGTTAATTACGATACACTGATCAACCGTCATTAACCGATCGACATTGCTAAAACGATTCATGGACATTTCGCCCGTAAATAGTTTGACGTTCTTATCCACCGATACCACTTGGTTTTCCTTTACCACGACTTTTATAGGATACTGCCTTGAAGCGACTTCGCCAACCACATAAGAATTCAGCTTATAGCTATAATAGAAAATGAACGTGTTTTCGCTTTTTATTTCCTCGTAATACGCTAAAAAAAGTCCATCTGGAATTATCCCGAAATTTTCAATAAATCCTGAGGATAATGAAAAGGCTTCTTTAAAATTCGCTGGTTTCGCCAGATTTGGATCGAACTTCTTACGATATGAAATCAGCCCATCGTGCGAAACGGTTAGAGATTTTTCACCATAACCATACATGAGAATGATGGAATCATTCACATCTTTCAAACGTTTGACGAAATCCATGCTTTCGCCAAAAACTGCGCTTGAAATACTCGAAATGTCCGACGAAAAGTTTATTTCATCTAAACGGACTTCGTTCTCAACGTTAAGGCTTCCGATGATAAAGTCGTACTCATAGGGTATAAGCTCATAATTGAGTTTATTGAAATTTTCGCCCACGGTGCTGTCTAAGCTAAAACGATCGCTTATCTTGCGATATTCTATGGGCGCTTCAGATTTGACCGCGTCAATAAGCGCTTTTATATCATGGATTGCAGACTTGTGTCTCAATAAATAATATTTATCGTGATTTTTGTCAAACACGTATAGAGAGCGCACACTGCCCTCTCTTAATAAATACTCATAAGGTTCGATCTCTGCTACGTCATCACTCAATCCCTCATCTGAAAAAACGCTATAGAAACGACTTGCTGTGAGGTCTAAAGGCATCCTAACCATAAGGCTTCTGTCGGCAAATGCTTTAACATAATCTGCCTTAGTGATTTCGTCGATGGATTCATAATTGAGTAAACTGCTGAGTATGAACGGCCTAATTTCTGTCCACAGCTGATCCTGCATGCGGTCATCATATACCTTTGTATATGATAGACCCCCAAAGCTAACAAAATAACTTTGGGGGTTAATATACGCAGATAACTTCGTCGATTGAAATTCTCGTGCTTCACTGATTCCTTCACTGATGTTTAGTCCATCAAACAAATTAATCTGAGTTAAAACCACGGAAGACAAAACCAACGCGACAAGCAGGAATGATTTGATTCTTTCCTTACTGGAGGTCATGCCCCCTCCTTATTAATTGGTTTTTGGTGCTAATGGGTCAATCAATTTAATGGTTTCTTCGCGATCGACGATGGTAAATTCAAATTCTTTTATCAATTGAGACGTTTCATCTAAGAACCTTAGAATATACTGACCATTCGTCAGCTTACCGATGGTTTTATAATAGCTTGGTGTACTGATGCGATCCAACACCAGATATTTTTCAAAAAACTTGCTGTATTGCGCTTGTACTTGAACGAACTCTTTTCTTAAATCCACAACACTGGCTTTTAAAGACTGCCATTTCTTGAACTGTTCTGTTACATCTGCAGAAAGCTTTGAGATTTCTTCGTTATTGCCGACGATTAAATCGAAACGATATTTATTATTAATGGATGCAATTTCATAGTTGTGTGCTAAAATGAGGTCTTTTAACTCATAGAAGCGATTGATCACTTGTGTTTCTTTTGCATAGTCTTCTGAGTAGTTCGGTGTCGATGTATTATAGGTCATATTGTTGGCGACCGTTCTATCCAAAGCACCTACCGAATTCGAGGAAAGCTTCATTACCGATACCTTAAGATCAGATCCCAAATTTTCAACAAATGGAAGACGATTCTCTACTCGTAATAAAGACACGATAATAGGATGATCCGTCACTTTTAGGTTGGTGATGTTCACCGTTACGTAGACTTGTTTATCATTTGTAATTTTCTCAGACATAGGCTCAGCAATAATAATTTGACTTGCATCCACCGGATGTGACGTCGCTGCAAATCCCATTTGTCCAGATATGAAAACGGCCATGGCCAAAAACAATATCACTACTCTACGAAACATTATAAGCCTCCAATAATATCAATTGGGTCATAGGACCCACACTCATATTATACACAATTCTTATTACAATACCATTACATCGCTTTTAAAATGACATTACACATTTTTTACATGATAGGGCAACGAAATTGTTACTTTAGTCCCAATACCATACTCTGAGTCAATTTTGATTTCTCCACCATGTGCTTCGACGATTTCTTTAGCGATGGACAGCCCTAAGCCTGTACCGCCGTGCGCCCTGGTTCTGGCTTTATCCACGCGGTAAAAGCGTTCGAAAATGCGCTCGATATCTTCTTCAGGAATACCAATCCCACTATCCGTTACGACGATATCGTATAATTCCTCATTTGCACCTGGTCTTACCTCCACCACGATATCGCCAGATTCCGTGGAGTATTTTATGGCATTTGATAATATGTTTAAAATGACTTGTTCAAGCTTATCCATATCGACCATCGCAATCAGTGGTTCTGGATGATAGTGCGTAATCAAGCGTTGTTTTTTCTGGTCTGCAGTCACGCGAAGCTTTAACAAGCAATTATCGACGATATTAAAAATATTTTGCTCAGAGCGCTTCAATTTGATGGAATTTGAATCAAAATTACTAAGCTCAAGCAGGTCGCTAACCAGTCTCGACATACGGTCCGCTTCCGTGTTAACCACCTCGAGAAATACGCGCTGCATTTCTGGGTCATCTACACGTCCATCGAGGATGGTTTCGGTATAACTTTTTATACTGGTTATAGGGGTTTTCAGTTCGTGTGAAACATTCGCAACAAACTCGCGTCTCATATTCTCAAGTCGTGAAGATTCAGTTACGTCCTGTAACACGAACACAATGCCTACTTTATTCGACTGTTCATCGAGGAATGGGGCAAAATTAACCCTTAATATCATGCCCTTTGTACGGATAGTTTTCGAACCTGCCTCAGAATCCACGCGACCAGAGTTATAAATAGAAAGCAAATCACCGATCAAATCATCGTCAAAATGCGTACCATCCGAAAGCATTTTGATGGCTTTTGGGTTAGAATGGATGATTTTACCTTCCGCATTAATGGCGATCAAACCATCTTCCATATAGTTGATGATGGCTTCGAGTTTACTTTTCTCTCTTGATATCTCACTGATACCGTTCTTTAATTCACCCGCTAAAAAGTTAAACGTTCTAGATAAGGTCCCAATTTCGTCCTCGGATCGAATTTCAACCAGTTGATTAAAATCGCCTTCCGCTAATAGTGTCGCCTTTTTAGTGACATCGTTAATCGGGTCTGTGATGCTCTTCGAAATAATGAATCCGATAGCAACTGTGATGGCCAAGGACGTAATGATGGCTCTAAAGATGATCATCCTTGCTTTGCTGATGGTTTCATAGATATCATTCAAGTCGTAACGCACATAGATGACGCCGAGCTGAACGTTATTTTTTATGATCGGGTAGACTTTATCTTTGGTTCTAACCGTTTCACTCAGCTTAAGGTTCATCTCGACAGTATTACCAATCAATCCTTCAATTACTAGCTTATCATTGAGGATTTCTGTGACGTCTCGATTGAGATTCTCAGTACTGGTGGCCACGATGGCATGGGTTTGGTTATCGATGATAAACATCTCTTCACGAAGCCCTATGTCCACGTGTCTGTCCAACGTTTCCTGAAGTTCATTTTGCACGTTGAGCAGATTATCTGTCTCAATTTTTGAAAGCTCAGATATCATAATCTGAGCTATATCATCGAGTCTTTTTGAGATGACATTAAGGTTATAATCTTCAAGCGATTGAACGATGAAAATCCCTGCGATGATCATGGCGATGAACACCAATAAGAAATAAATGATCGTGAATCGCGAACGTATACTTCTAAACATATGCCTCCGCTAATTGCGTTTAAAATAATACCCCACACCGCGTTTGGTCATGATATAGGTGGGTTCACTAGAGTCGTCTTCCACTTTCTCGCGAAGCCTTCTCACCGTAACATCCACTGTACGAATATCACCAAAGTATTCATATCCCCAAACATCTTTTAAGAGTTGCTCGCGGGTGAAGATTTGGTTGGCTTGCGTTGCTAAAAACTTTAGGAGTTCAAACTCACGAAGTGTAAGTTCAATGGTTTGATCTTCCTTCATTACTTCATAACGGTCAAGGTCGATGGTCAACTTTCCAGCGTGGATCACATTCCCACTATTACCGGTGCTTTCAGTATCAACCAATGTCAGCCTTCTAATATTCGCTTTTACCCGCGCAATCAACTCGCGCATTCCAAACGGTTTTGTTATATAATCATCGGCACCCAGTTCAAAACCGAGCACTTTATCCACTTCTTCTTCTTTTGCAGTGAGCATGATGATCGGCATATTGAAAGACTCTCTGATTCTTCTACATACCTGAAATCCATCAAGCTTCGGGAGCATCACATCAAGTAAGATTAAATCAGGTTGAAACTGATAAACCTTTTTTAGCGCTTCTTCACCATCAAATGCCGTTTCAATCTCGTACCCTTCTTTGACTAGATTAAATTTAATAATATCTGAAATCGGTTTTTCATCGTCGACGACGAGTATTTTTTTATTCATTGGTTAGACCTCCACTAAAAGTTAGAAGTGAGTTACACCCTCTATTTTATCTGAACCCTATAGAAAAAGCGAGTCTAAGACTCGCTTTAACATTAAAAATTAACATAATTTCTAGGATTCTTAGGAACACCGTTGATTCTCACCTCAAAGTGAAGATGAGGACCCGTACTATTTCCTGTGTTTCCACTATAAGCTATCGTTTGTCCTTGGAACACTTTATCACCCTTGCCCACCAAAAGCGAACTATTATGTGCATAAAGTGTGGTCATGTTACTACCATGATCTACGATGATATACTTACCATATGAACTAGAGTAGCCGGCAAATGTTACCACTCCGCCATCAGCGGCCTTGATATTAGAACCAACGTTTAAACCGATGTCGATTCCTGTGTGTCTTCTATACGATCTCCAAACGCCAAATTCAGAAGTGATTACACCCCTTGAAGCTGGATAAACTAGTTTTCCAGTTCCCATTTTTGGTGGTGGATCCTTTGTTCCCTTATAAACGACCTTCGCTTGAGGTTCTGAGATGACATTCTCACTTAGAACCGTTCTGCCTATTTCCCTACCGTTTTCACGGATGATTTCAGCGACGACAGCACGTTCACCATAAACACCATTGATTTTTGTCTTTGACTCCCCTTTATAAAGAGAAGCGGTTTCCTCATAAGTGACGTCAAATGCGATGGAATCCGAATAAGAAGCTTCCTCTACAGTACGTACACTAATAAGTGGTGTCGGTACAACTAAGCTGATTTCTTGGCCGATTTGAATCGTTTCCGCTTTTACATCAGGGTTGGCCATCTCGAGATCATATGAACTAATTCCGTAATACTGTGCAATTACCCAAAAGTTTTCACCCTTTTGAACAACGTGTTTCTTCTCTTCTTTAGTGCCTTTTACAATATACTCTAACGTTGCTTCAACTGTGTCATAGTCTGTGAAATCCATGATATCCACATGACCTAGTTCAACTTTTACGTCTTCTGAAAAATACACATCTTTGAAAACGGAGCCTTCCACAGCCGTATACTTCGCTTTTAACTGCTCTAATAATTGGTTGGCTTCTTCTTCAGTCTTAAAGTTCGCAATCACGCGATCGTTCACTTTTAGCTGATAGGCTTTAACTGAAGCAAAGCTCATTACCTTAAACTCAGGTAACTTTACCTCTGTAACGACTTCAGCGGTTTGCGTTTGAACTTCAGTACCTGTCGCTTCTGTTCCTTCAGCGGTTACTGCTGCTTTTGGGATGCTCACCACATGTTGTTGAGATGCCGCTTCCAGCGCCTCAGGTTGATCCTTCGACATCGCAGATAACGATGAAAAACCGATGACTGCCACTGCAACTAATGCGGTTGCACCTGCAACATAGTACTTGTATGGCTTGATAAAGCCGTAGGCTTTCTGGACATTTTCTTCCACAGCCTTTTTGATAGGTTCTAACTTTGTGTGATTTATTTCAAAATTTGTGAATGTGCGTTTTTCTGAACCTATCTGCGTTTTAGAATGATTGTTCTTAACAATTCCGTTTAATTTTGAACCCGCAAAGTAAAAGGGGTACAACACGGTAGCCACTGCCTTCGCCGCATTTTCACTGATGCGGTTATTGGTTGAGCCGCCTTTGACGACCACTTTTGCATTTGGTTTCTTATAAACGTGCTTGTTAGAAACCTTTACTCTTTTTTTCCCCATCCTATACTCCTTTAGTAATGGTTGTTTCAACGGTTCTATCTCTTTTGAGTTAAAAATACCTCCTTAATTATAGCATATGTTTAGACAATTATAAATTAAAAATTTCATTTTGATGACAATGCTCCCTTTTAATCACAAGATATGCTTTGATTTTTTCCATTATTACCAACATGTTGTGCTTTTAAGTTAAAAAAAATATTAAATTGCCACACTAAAGCGCGAGCGCTCAAATTAACATCAAAATATGTCTGTCTCCACCTATTCAATCGATGATATAATGAAACCGAAGCAAAACAGAACCTAGCGAGGATAATCAACATGGCATTTTATAAAAAGGCTCCAGAATTCGATTTAGGCGAACTTAATATAGAAAATATCTTCATCACCGATTTTATGCCATCCGCCAGCGGAACTTATGTAAAGGTCTATTTACTCGGGTTAATGTTCTCTAAGGAAGAAAACAAAGACTTCAGGTATGACCATCGCATCCTGGCGAACATGTTAGGGATGCCTTTACAGGATATCCACGAAGCTTGGCAGTACTGGGAGAGGGTCGGCATCGTCACACGTCATTTTCATGAAAAGCAACAGGAATACGATGTGGAGTTTCATTCATTGAGGGCTCTTTATATCCAAAACAACTACAGCAGCAAGACACCCCAAAAAACAGTCGCCACTCACGATAAAGTTTTAGGCAACATACAGGATGAAGCCTATCGTCGTCTAATGAAATCTGTGGAGTCCATGGTTGGACATCCCCTTTCATATAGCGAGTCCCGCGAATTAAGCGATGTGTTCGAAAACTATTCTAAAGATGCAGATTGGGTCATACGGGCTTATCAACACGTGTTTGTTGAGAGAGGTATCAAAAACTTCAAGGTCGTCAAGCAAACGATGAACCAGTGGCTTGAGCTTGGTCTTACGACGGTAGATCAGGTCAACGCCCATTTGGAAGCCACTAGCGAGCGTTTTACCGTTTATAGAGAAATCCTTAAGTTGCTCGGTATTGCTTACCGCATGCCTAATCAAGGCGAAAAGAACGTCATTGACCAATGGCTTGACCAATACGGATTTGAACCAAATGCGCTCTATGCGCTCATCCCGGAAATATCAAAAAAGACACTCAACGTCAGTTTCAATTATATCGATAAAGCCCTTTTGTCCTTGAAAAATGATAATATCCGCGACCTTCAAGGATTTCTCGCAAAAGGTGACGCTCCTAAAACCGAGCCAAAGCCATCGCATAAGAAGAAAAATTATACCATAGAAAAAGACAAAATCTACACAGAGGAAGAGCTGGAAGCGCTACTTCTGAGGCGGAATAAGTAAAGGTGATCTCGATGAATAGTGCATATCAAGAAATTATGGAAAGCTACCGGCGACAACAAGAAATGAACAAGCAAAGTCGTAAGCAAAGGAAGACTGAGCTGTACGCGAAAATACCACGCCTTGCGGAAGTCGACCTTAAAATGAGCGTGCTTGGCTCTGGCATTTCCCAGGCGTTGCTTAAATCCCCGAAGGATTCCGAAAAGCTTTTGAAGGAATTAAAGAAAGAACTGGACGCTTTGAAACGCGAAAAGGCTGTCCTCATGACGGATCATGGTGTGCCAATGAATTACTTGGAGCTTCATTACAATTGCGAGAAGTGTAGTGACACGGGATTCACCCAAACCAATCAACGGTGTAGCTGCCTGACACAGAAACTCATCAGCAAAGCCTATGAAATGTCGGGTATCGAACAGCAGTTAGAAAAACAAAACTTTAGTCATTTCGATCTAAAGGTGTTTTCTAACGCGGCACTGCCGAAAGAAAAACATTCGCAACGCAATAACATGATGCGAATCCTCGCAGAAGCCGAAACCTTCGTCAAATCCTTCCCTGCAGGAAAGAACTTGCTCTTCTATGGGTCTAGTGGCTTGGGAAAGACGTACATGTGCAATTGTATCGCAAAGGCCCTTTTGGATGAAGGGTATTCCGTCATATACCAAACGCCATTTTCTATCATCAATATTCTAGAGAAAAAGACCTTTAGTGATAAAGATAACCCCTTCGTCCAGGTTGCTTATGAGCAGTTGTTCGAGTCCGATTTGCTGATCATCGACGATCTCGGTACAGAAACAGCCAATACATTTACCATCAGTGAATTTTATAACATCATAAACGCACGCATCCTGAAAGAGAAAAGTACCATCATCAGTACCAACATCAAACTATCCGAAATCTCGAGCTTCTATAATGACCGCATCGACTCCAGATTGAAGGGTCACTATGAGATTATCAGGTTCTATGGACCTGATGTCAGGTGGGAAAACAAATAGCTATAAAATAGTAAAGCGATTGAAGGCACATGAACTGGCCGATCAATCGCTTTCTTTTTTAGTAAATAGCACCTCTTACGATGGTTTGTGTCCGCTTAGGACCAACTGAAATAATTTTAACAGGCACTCCCGTTAGGGCTTCGATTCGCTCCACATAAGCACGCGCATTAGCGGGTAACGATTCGAAGGTTGTGCAGTCAGAAAGGTCTTCTGTCCAGCCTGGGAGTTCCTCATAAATCGGTTCGCATTTCCCTAAAACGTTTAAGCTCGCTGGAAAATGTTCGATTTCCACATCACCGTAACGATATCCCTTACATATTTTAACGGTTTCGAATCCCGTTAAAACATCTAAAAGCATCAGTGCGATGCACGTCATACCGTTTACTCTTGCCGAGTATTTTACGATGACCGTGTCTAACCATCCACATCTTCTTGGACGACCCGTCGTGGTTCCGAACTCATTACCTGCAATTCGAATTCTGTCTCCGATCTCATTATCGAGCTCTGTGACGAAAGGTCCCTTACCGACACGCGTGGTGTAAGCTTTCGTAATTCCCACCACTTCACCGATTTGATTTGGACCGATTCCAGATCCGATGGTAAAGCCACCAGCCGTTGGATGTGAACTGGTTACATACGGATAGGTACCATAATCGAGGTCGAGAAGTGTACCTTGAGCACCCTCTAAAAGCACTTTCTTTCCCTCTTTAAGCGCATCGTAAACCACCACTGAAGTATCCGTTACAAAAGGCTTTACGAATTTAGCGTATTCCTTATATTCAGCAACCATCGCGTCTGCATCTAAGGGTTCTCCACCATAAATGGAAACGATGATCTTATTTTTAGCTTCAATTTGCTTTCTAAAAATCGATTCAAATACTTCTTCATCCACAAAATCACAAACTCGGATACCGCTGCGCTCAACCTTATCCATATAGCTTGGACCAATTCCCTTTTTAGTGGTACCGATCATGTCTGCACCACGTGCTTCCTCAGCCAGGCGATCAATTTCTCGATGATAAGGAAAAACCACATGGGCACGATCAGATACCTTAATGGAATCCGTAGAAACGCCTTTAGCTTTTAACCCTTCTATCTCTTTAATGAAACCTTGTGGATCAAAAACAACGCCATTTCCGATGACATTAATGGTGTTTTCATTGAGAATACCCGATGGGATCAAATGTAGTGCATACTTTTGATCACCCACAACCACTGTATGTCCTGCATTATTGCCACCTTGTCCTCTAACGACTACATCCGCTTCTTTTGCTAGGTAGTCGATCACTTTCCCTTTTCCTTCATCGCCCCATTGAGCGCCAACGATTACTACTGTGGACATGATTTACACTCCTTTTCGATTCTATTTCAACTTCCAAAGGAAGTCACTAGCATTTTTCTCCATAGTCATCGTAACAGAGGGCATCCACAAAGTCAATTCATTACGAATGATTTTAACATTTTGTTCAATTTTATTCGGGTTTATGCGATGCTGGAAAAAACACAGCTAAAGTTTTATCGATTCTAGGGCGAACATTCCATGCATTGATAAAAGCTTGATACTTTTCATAATCCAACTTTTTTTGCTCTTCCGATTTATCGCTTAAAACAGCCCTGATCAAAATGTTCTTAGGTGTATGGGTCATGTCGATAAATTCTAACACCTGCACTTGATAACCAACCGCTTCCAGCGCCTGCGCCCTCAAAGTGTCCGTCACGATGGTCGCAAGCTTATCCTTCACGACACCATGCTTGAGCAGGAGGCTCATTTCATTATTTTCAAGCTGATTAAAGAGCTCATGCTGACAGCATGGAACCGCATAAACCACCTTTGCCTTCCAAGCAACCGCTTTACCGATGGCTTCATCTGTAGCGGTATCGCACGCATGAAGGGAAACCACCATGTCGACGCGTTCTTCATAATCGAAGGCACCTATATCCCCGATACGGAAACTTAGGCCGTCATAGCCAAGTTGAACGGCAATCTGATTACAAAACTGGATCACATCCTGCTTTAAATCTAACCCGATAATTTTAACCGCTCGATTTTTAAGCTTAACCAGGTAGTAATAAAGTGCAAACGTCAAATAGGCCTTTCCACATCCGAAATCGACGATGGTGATCTCATCGCCCAAATAGGGCAGTACATCCTCTACAAACTCCAGATATTTATTGAGTTGCCTAAATTTATCATACATCTTTTTATAGACTTTGCCCTCTGAATCCATCACACCTAAAGCCTGCATAAAATCACATGCTTCACCCTCAGGAATCAGATATTGCTTTTTACGGTTATGGCTCAAATCCACAGCAAAACGCGTTGGCGGCTTTTTAAGCACCGTTCCTTCACCACGTTTGTTAAACAGCACCTGTAAATCCGACTTTTTCGTATAAAACTGGGCTTGCTTAAAATAGTGTCCCAGAACTTCTTCAAAGTAACTGACAAGCCCTTGTGGCGATAGATTCTCATGAAACACTTTTTGTGTGTCGTATTTTGACACCTGATAGTGGAGCTCCCCTTTAAGGACCACAGGTTTGACATCCGCTTTAATAAATGTTTTTTCCGCACCCTTTTTCACATTGCTGAGCACACAAAATATTAGATCGTCGCCTAAAACTAAGGCCTCTATGTCTTGATGATTATAGGATCCCATACGTCATCTTTCCTTTCTGAATCAAATCAACTTTACTCGAACCTTCCCTTTTATTTTAACTTTTTCCAGACGCATTAACAATAAAGTGTTTGAATCGATCTTCGCATTGTATAATAGTAATGGAGGAACGATTATGCCTGATTTTTGGACACATCACTATGCCGCTTTAGAAATCAAGAAACAGCTACCCCGCCGTCTACTATGGCCTGACGCTATGGATGCGCTCTATTTTCTCGGAGCACAGGGGCCAGACTTCCTATTTTATATCGGTAGGTTTAACCCCTGGTACACAAAGGTTTATCGTGAAACGGGGAATGAGGTTCACACCGAACGGATAGAAGAGCTGTTTCGATCCCTATTCCAGACCTGTGCATCACTGGACAACGATGCCGCACGCGCCTACCTTTTCGGGTTCATCAGCCATTACATGCTCGATGTTTACTGTCATCCCATCATCGACCGTTTAGGTGATGCTACTGATGGTCATAAACGCGTGGAGATGGATTTTGAAACGCTTATGTTATATACGAAATGGCAGATTCCTGCACGTGATCTACCCCTATCAGCCTATGCGTGCACGGACAGTTCGTTAAAGGAGGGATTTACGCCTTATTGGAACAGGCTGATTCCTGAGCTTTATGGCACCGAGGTAGACGATGTTCCCCTTTTGATGGGAAGACGTGATATGCTGCGAATTCAATCACTCGTGTCACGCGAAGTGATTGGCACAATTCCGTTTTATAAAATACTCGGCAAAGCACTTCATTACGACCTGTCATTATTGATGTTTTCAAAAGTCCCTGTGGATAAGCTGTCTGAGGTGCGGGAGTTTTCCACTTTTTTGACACATTATCATCAGGCAATTTCTGTCGCTGCGATATGTATCGATGACATCGCCGTGGCACTTGAAACGAAGACGTTACCCGATTCATTGGTGAAACAATATTTTGATAAAAATTTTTCTGGGGAGGCCTATGCGCATGATTCAAGAACGGTTAGAGGCAAATAAGGCAGATCAAATCAAGGCACTACAAGAACTCATCAAGTTTCAGAGCATAAAAGGAGAACCTGAAGAGGGCGCACCTTTCGGTCGTAGCATCGAAGACGCACTTGAGTACATGCTCTCTCTCGGTGAGCAAATGGGGTTCAAAACAAAAAATGTCGACCACTATGCTGGCTACATCGAGTTCGGCGAAGGAAAGGAAATGGTAGGCATTCTCTGTCATTTGGACGTGGTGCCAGAAGGAGAGAATTGGACTTTTGGTCCATATAGCGGTGAAGTCGCCGAGGGAAAGCTTTACGGTAGAGGGACTTTAGATAATAAAGGCCCAGCTATTGCATCACTATATGCCATGAAAGCGTTAAAAGAGTCAGGATTTGTTCCTAAAAAACGCATCAGGCTGATTTTGGGAACCAACGAAGAAAGTGGTAGCCAGTGCATCGATTACTATTTAAAGCACGAGGAAAAGCCGACAGTGGCATTTAGTCCTGATGCAGACTTTCCCGTTATCCACGGCGAAATGGGCATCGTACTATTCGATCTGGAGATGGACTTCATCGACGCAGATCCCGATGGCGGTATCGAGATTCTTTCCTTAATTGGGGGCAATGCGCCCAATATGGTCCCAGATTATGCTGAAGCAAAATTACTGGAAACTCGCCCGATAGAAGACATCGTACGTGCATTTAATCAAACCCGTGGCGCTAATATTGAGTACGAAAAGGTCGATGGGATTACGGTTCTTAAATCGCATGGCATTTCTGCTCATGGTAGCACGCCTGATAAAGGCTTAAACGCCATCGGACAGCTGCTTACCCTTCTGGATCTCGTCGATATACAAATAGGCGATCAGTCGAATTACGTAAGGTTTTTAGCGAATCGAATCGGCATGGCATATGACGGTAAAGGCATGGGCATCGCCTTCGATGATGCTTATAACGCTCTCGTTCTTAACCTGGGGATGATTCAAATGGACCAATCCCACGGAAAAGCCACCATCAACGTGCGCTATCCCATCACACTCAAGGAATCGAAAGTTAAGACAGCTCTCGACAGTACCGTTAGGGGAACGGGCATCGATATGAACAACTGGAAATGTGCTTCGCCTTTGTTTTTTCCACCTAGCCACCCTTTGGTGTCGACACTCATGGATGTCTATAAGGAAAAGACAGGAGATCTAGACGCAAAGCCGATCACCATCGGCGGTGGCACATATGCGCGTTCCATGCCGAATGCAGTGGCATTTGGCGCATTATTCCCGGGTGCTGAGGATACCATGCATCAAAAGGACGAATTCATCGATTTAAACGACTTCAGCAAAATGACCGATATCTTTGCAGAAGCCATCATGCGACTTTCTAAATAGTTTAAAATCAAAGGCGAAGTTCAGATGAGCTTCGCCTTAAGTTTTATCTATTAAACTATAGTAGCTTTTTCAAGTAGCTTCTGAAATCCTCTGAAAGCTCCTCATTCCTAAGGGCGTACTCCACTGTGGCGATCAGGTATCCCAGTTTGTCCCCTGTATCATATCGTTTGCCATCAAACAAATAAGCATAGATTTCCTTTTGCTGATTGAGGCGTCTCAATGCATCTGTAAGCTGAATCTCCCCATTTTTTCCAGGTGGTGTTTCCTCGATCATATGGAAGATATCCGGCGTTAAGATGTAACGCCCCATGATGGCGATATTTGAGGGGGCTTCCTCTATGCTAGGCTTCTCGACGAGATCCTTCACCTCATAAAGGTTTTCGCCGACTTTTAAGCCATCGATGATGCCATATTTATTTACCTGGCTTTTATCCACGTTTTGGACGCCGATAATCGTGCTTTCGTAGGTCTCATACATATCAGCCAATTGTTTGATACATGGGGTCGTGGCATATACGAGGTCATCGCCTAATAAAAGGGCAAAGGGTTCGTCGCCGACAAACGTCTTAGCGCAATGCACCGCATGTCCTAGCCCTTTTGCATCCTTCTGACGCACGTAGTGGATGTTGGCCATGTTTGAAATGCGTTCCGTCAGTTCCAGAAGTTCTTCCTTCCCATTTTCTTTTAAAAACAGTTCCAGTTCAGGCGATCGGTCGAAATAGTTGGCGATATCTTCTTTATTACGTCCGATGATGATGAGAATATCTTCGATGCCTGCTTCGATTAGCTCTTCCACATTATAGTGAATCGCAGGTTTATCGACGATGGTCAACATTTCCTTAGGTGTCGATTTGGTCGCAGGCAGAAAACGCGTACCAAATCCCGCCGCAGGAATTACAGCCTTCTTTACCTTCATGAGTATTCCTCCCAGAATTCGCTGAGCTGTTGCTCAATGCTTTGTAGTGTGGTGTAGTCTTTCCCCCAATCACGAGGAAGGACCTTTCTATAATAAGGTGTTCGGTAACGCTGATCGACGAGCAGGATAATGCCACTGTCACGTTCATCTCTAATGACCCGGCCCGCACTTTGCATCACTTTATTGACGCCTGGATACTGATAGGCAAACTCAAAACCTCTTTGATAGGACGCATCAAAATACGTTTTAATCAAATCGTTTTCGAAGTTGATCATGGGGAGTCCCACTCCGATAATCATCACACCGATGAGTAAATCGCCCTTTAAATCGATGCCTTCTGAAAAATGTCCCCCCAAGACGGCAAATCCAATCAGTGATTTCCCAACCTCACTAGTGCGTGCCAACAAGCTTAATTCAAACTCATTTAAAAACTCGGCTTTCTCATCATCACTTAAATCGCGTCTTTGCTTAATTATATCATATTCCGACTGATGAAGCGCATCGAACAATTCATGCACCTTTTGCATATACGCATAGGACGGAAAAAAAACCAAATAATTGCCTCGCTTACTGGAAACCAGCTGTCTAATATAGGCCGTCACTTGAGGGATGGCGTCATCGCGGTCCTGATATTTCATCGACACATCCGTGGCATACAAAATCTTACGTCGCTTAGGATCAAAAGGCGAAGGCAATGATAGCGCTTTGGGCTGTGTATCCCCCGTCAGCAACGTCGTATAGTACTCGATGGGCGTTAGTGTGGCTGAAAAGAACACCGTTGCACGGCTGTTATCTATAAATCGTTTGAGCTGCGTCGCCGGATTAATATTAAACAGTTTAAAAACCGTGTCGTTTGAATTTCCTTTTAAAATATAAAACTTGTAACCGCTGTCATAGAGTTCACTAATTCGGAGATATCCAAGCAAGTCAAAGTAAACCTCAAGCACCTCATCATAAAAGACCGCTTGGTGATTTTCAGTCAGCCATTTTTCAATAGCAACTGATCTTTTCTTAAACTGTTCGTATAAGTCGGACACCTCTTCATCCGAAACATAGATGCCTTGTTCATCACACCGTTTACGGACTTCGAGTAGCGCTTTGTTGATGCCATTGATGGCTTTTTTTAACCCTTCATCCCTGGGGTTCTTTTCCAGGTGTTTTTTTACTGCGTAAATCTTTTCTTTATGAATCTCTGCAGAGTACATCATGCGTGCACGGTCTACGAGATTGTGCGCTTCATCTACTAAAAACACATAATTTTCTGTAGGAAATTCAAAAAAACGCCTTAAGTATACCCGGGGATCAAAGGCATAGTTATAATCGCAAATGATGATGTCCATGAAGAGTGCACAATCGAGCGAAAACTCGTAAGGACAAATTTCGTAGGCTTTTGCATATTTCGTGACCAATTCTTTCGTCAATTGGTTCTCATGAGTGATGATGTCCCATAGCGCGTCTAAGCTCTTATCATAATAACGGCTCGCATAAATACACTTCTCTGGATAACAGGTGACCTGATCATTAATACAAATTTTATCTTTAGCTGTTAACGTAATATTCTTTAGCATCAAGGGCTCATCGGATTTTTCCCGCATACGCTCTATGGCTTCCTCTGCCACCACCTTTGTTATGGTCTTTGCAGAAAGATAAAAAATTCGTTCTACGAGGCCTTGGCTCATGGCTTTTATGGCGGGAAATAATGTGGACATGGTCTTTCCAGTACCTGTCGGCGCTTCCGAGTATAACACGCCACCCTCTTTGATGGTGTTATATACATTGACGGCAAGCTGGCGTTGTCCCGAGCGGTATGCGTCAAATGGGAATGCTAATGCATCAAGGCTCGATTTCCGAAGCGCTGCCCAATCACTCTTAAATAAAAGCCATTTTTCATACCTACTCACGGTATCCTCGAGAAATTCCATTAGCGTTTCTGCGGAAAAGGTCTCTCTTAAACGTTTAATCTCACTGGATTCAAAGTGGGCATAGGTCAGCTGTATCTCGATGCAATCCAAGTGATTTTGCTCACAAAAAATAGCGCCATAAATCTTGGCTTGTGCCCAGTGGACAGGATACGTCACCGCCTCTATGTGCTCCAGTGATTGAGAAGTGCCTTTAATCTCATCGATTAAATAGCCATGCTCCATTTTTAGAATCCCATCCGCCCGTCCACTGATGGTTAGCGCTACACACCGCGCATCCTCCCTGGTTATCGACACCGTCTTTTGAAGCGTCACTTCAGCTTCATATGCCGAGCCCTGGGATTTCTGTATTTTTTGATGAATTTTGATGCCATCAGCCATTTTTGATTTACCTTGGAACCGCAAATCAAGGTCGCCCGACCGGTATACAAACTCCACCAACTCTCTTACTGATATTTGAAACGCTTGAATCGTCATTTTCGCCCTCTGTGAACACATGTTCGTCTTCTTATTCTATCAAAAAAAGTTAAAAAGAGCTATAGCTAGCTCTTTTTGTTGTTCAAGCGAATGGGGGCACTAATCGTTTAGTGCCATGTAATGCGTCTCGTTTGTTAAAACCTTGCGCGAATAGGATGTCGCATAGGTTTTGTTTGCCTCATAGTATTTCTTTAAATTGCCTGCGCCACGATTATACTCCGAGAGTATACGGTTATAATCATTTCCATAGTCGTCCATCAGGTCATCAATATACTTGATGCCCAATGCCAAATTATATTCAGGTTCAAAAATTCGACTAGGGTCATATGTGATGCCGAGCTCTGGTCCAAAAGCACTTACAAGCCATTTTTCAGTACCCGGAATAATCTGCATGTACCCTCTATCGTTGGAGCTACCCACCAAGTCTTTCTTAAAATCACTTTCAATATCGATGATGGAAAGTACCAATGAATAAGGGATATCATACATGTCCGCATATTTCACCAACACTAATGCACTCTCATAATCCAGTGGTGTCGCCTCTGAGATTTCCTTCGCTTTTTCAAGCTGAGGCATTTCAAGGGCGTCTAAATCTGTGAACTTGGCAATTTCCTTATAGGCTTCCACCATTGGGAGCTGCACCTCTAAGGTCCTATTCGCCATCTCAAGTTCTGCAGATAGGTTATTTATCTTTTCTTCTTGTGTGCTTACTTGGGCTGTTAATGTTTCATTTAAATCTTCATAAGCTTCAATTTTTTTATTCGCCTGAACCTGATTCGCCAATAATGCGAATACCACAACAACGAGACAACCGAAGGTTCCTAAAAAAATCTTGTTACTCGATTTCATGATCTCAACCTTTCTTAAAATAAATCGAACATAGCAAAGGCGCTATGTTCATCATGACTTCCAAATTATATCACAAGGCAAAGTCTTGTCAATTAAGAAAATGTAACTTATGTTGTTAACCACTAAACACCTTTCGAGTTTTCCTTATTTTTCCTTCTACGAAAACCTTCCAATTGCTTATTATAATGAGCAGTATTCAAAATTGTACATTATTGTATTGTGTTTTTTATACAAACGAAATCCCATAATTATCCATATTGGCTTCAACCCCATGAAAAGAGCGGGATTGAACAGATTCATTCACTCCCGCTTTACAAGCCCCAATTTTGCTATTTTTAACGATGATTTTGATAATAGGTCCATTCATAAAGTGTAATAAGCTCATATAAACTGGTTCTTGAGGTACTATTAAAAAGGGTTTCCACATCCTCATACGCATAATCCGCATTTACACTGGCCAGTAGCGTGCTAATCCGTTCATAAAAGTAGGCATCCATTTGAGTGGCCACTGTATCATAGATAACCTTTTTCGCTGCTGTTTCATCAAGTCCACTTATTTGCTCCGAAAACGCCGCATAAATCACTTCATGATGTAAATTCACATCAAAAACACGCATTTCCTCACGAACTAACGCCAGCACCCGATCCATTTCATCAGGTGGTGTGGGCACCTCATAACGCGTGGTCTCCTCACTCAGCGGTTCCAATGTTTCTGAAATGACACGACTTTTTCCGCCACATCCCGTTAGCACCATGGCCACTATTAAACTCAAAATACCGACACGCTTAATCATGCTTTAACCTGCTATTCTGGTACGCTTGCATTTTTAAAAGACGGTTCGTGTTCACCTGGGTCTGATCCGAATTTGATGGTCCAGTACTGGACTGATTTGAGAGTGGATCTCCCCCTTTTATCACGGGACTATCCTTCTTCTGAAGCTCATTGATTAAAACACCGATTGTATCGGACACCTGTGATTGCTTAGCAATTTTATACTTGCGCTTAATCTTTTCGATATCATTATTCGCAAAGGCCAGTATGATATTGGCTTCTTTAGAACTGATTTTCTCTTCAACCATTGCGATGACTTGATCCGTTAAGGATTGATTGGTCACCTTTTTACTGACAAAAGGTTTACCTGGATCGGTATCATCACTGAGTAGATAAGCTGCCATTTGTCGTTTACGGTCAGCCTCTGCTGAGTATGGATCAGCAGACTCTGATTTGACACTTTGCCTTTCATCAGAAGGCTTTGTAAAAAATCCTGCTTGGAACTGATCCGATTCCTCCACTAACGGTTTTGCGATTTCCACGACATCAGAGCCGCCTAAAACATTCGACTCGCGGCGCACAGGAGGCTCGTTTTCGTAGTCTTTTGACAAAAAACCTTTAAGACGAAGGGAGTCGAATGCGCGTTTCGCCGTATTAATCCCACAGCCCATGTAGTCAGCGAGCTGTTCAGAAGTCAAATGGACCTCTTCACCTTGACTCATGAGAACCATCAGGCACATTTTTTCGTAAATATCCAAGGATTTGTTCTGAAATATCTCATTTTCTATCTCACGCCAAAATGCCATGGGGTGCTCCTCTCCAAATCATAGGTACTGTTAACGGTTTACTGTTAACAACTCAAGCAAAGTATTTCAAATAAATAAGAGAGCGATTTTCTATTTGTCGCTCTCTTAGTAATCTGACAATTTAAGAAATCTTAATTCTAGTTTAATCGATTAACTGTATTCTGTGAAACACTTTTTTGCCTTTTCTAATCATGAGTTTACCTTCATTAAAATCCGCCAACTGAATCACTTTACCAAAATCTGAAACGACTAGATCTTGAAGTGCGATGCCATTTTGCTGCACCAGCCTTCTTCCTTCACCTTTCGATGGAATGAGGCCTACTTCTAATAGCAAATCGAGTAAAGGAATCCCCTCTTCGAAACGCGCCTTTTCCAGTTCAGATGTCGGAATGTTTTCAGAATCGCCACCGCCTGCAAATAGGGCGCGTGCAGCCTCAAGTGCTTTATTTGCTTCATCTTCACCGTGTACGATTTTAGTAAACTCATACGCGAGCACTTCTTTCGCTTTATTGATGCCACTGCCTTCAAGTGCAGCCAGTGCTCTCACCTCGTCCATCGGTAAGAAGGTCAGAAGTCTCAAGCAATTTTCCACATCCGCATCTTCAACATTTCTAAGGTATTGAAAAAGCTCATAAGGCGATGTCTTGTCAGGGTCAATCCAGACTGCACCATTCTCAGTCTTACCCATTTTTTTACCATCACTGGTTAATAGCAGCTTAAAGGTCAATCCAAAAACTTGCTTGCTCTCCATTCTCCTAACCAAATCCACACCCGCGATGATGTTGGACCATTGGTCATTTCCACCGAGCTGCATTTGGCAATCAAATCGTCTACTCAGTTCTAAAAAGTCATAGGATTGCATGATCATGTAATTGAACTCCAGGAAACTGAGACCCTTTTCAAGGCGTTGCTTAAAGCATTCCGCAGTGAGCATGCGATTAACGGAGAATTTGCTACCGATTTCTCTGATAAAAGGGATGTACTCAAGTTTATCTAACCAGTCGGCATTATTGGCGATATAGCCATTTTCTCCGTCAAGTGTCAGGTATTTCTCCATTTGCTTTCTAAGCATGTCGCCATTATGCAAGATATCTTCAGGGGTAAGCATTTTTCTCATGTCTGTCTTACCTGAAGGATCTCCGATTTTTGCAGTACCTCCACCGACGAGTGCGATGGGTTTATGCCCAGCGCGCTGCATGTGCATCATGACCATAATTTGGATAAAATGGCCTAGGTGTAAACTATCTGCTGTCGGGTCAAAACCGATATAAAAAGTGACGCGCTCTTTTCCTAATAATTCTCTTACTTCATCTTCATGGGTTACTTGCTCGATGTAACCGCGTTCCATCAACACATCATAAATATTGTTCATATTGTCACCTCTCACTTTTTTCAAAAAAAATAAGGGTTCTCTCCATCGAAGGACGAGAGAACCCGTGTTACCACCTTACTTCATGCCCATAATTAGCGGCACCTCATAACCAGTTAACGCCTGGCATACGTAGCACTTTCATGCTATGGCTAATGGCGCGTAATTCAGCGTACAAACTGCCAAGTTTTCACCAACCACTTGGCTCTCTACATCAAATTTGGTACACCTACTGAAACCCTATCATCGCCCGTATATAATTATTGTAAAGTATAAATAAATTTTGTAAGGTTGTCAAGCCGAAATCCACGAATTCATTAAGGCGATTTCATTACATTAACTTTTCGACGTTAATGGAGCGGTCTTTGACCAAATCCACAAATCGGTCACCCACCTGAACCAACGGACGTGTCGGGAAGTTGCCGTCCACATAGACGATTCTGCCTTCTAAGCCGTTGCTTAAGAGAACAGTTTTCCCGACGAAATACTCAGAAAGACGTTTGATAAACACATAGCAAACTTCAGAGTCGAACAGCTTACCACTGGACCACGCTAAATAATCGGCAGCCAGCAGTGGCGAAATCGCCTTTTTATAAGGACGATCCGTTATCAGCGCATCGAACACATCGCACACCATGATAATTTTAGCAAAGTCGTGAATTTGGCTCTCCCTGAGTCTCAGTGGATATCCAGAACCATCCAAACGCTCATGATGGTGTAATGCGGCGTACTTGATATTCGAGGTCACGCCTTTTGTTTTTAACAGGATGCTATAGCCGAACTGTGCGTGTTTCTTTATAAGCTCATACTCTTCCAAATCCACATTGTTCGGTTTTTTTAAGACGAAATCTGGCACATTAAGCTTTCCGATATCGAATAAAAGCCCCGCTTCACCCAGCTCCAGCAGCTCTTCCTGATTATAACCCAACCATTTTCCGATCATCGTCGCTAGAATAGAGACGCGCACCGAATGCTGGAAGGTATAGTCATCGCTTGCTTTAAGTTGATTAAGACGCATCAACACGTCGTTGTTTCTTACCATATCGGGCAGTGTTTCTTCCACATTGCGACGAATCCGCTCCAGGTCGAGCTCGCCCTCCTCGCGGATTTTTGAAAACACCGCTTTCGTATCCTCGATGGCCTTTTCATGCTTAACATCGATCGGAATATTGCCTTCACCTGTTAGGATATTAATTTCCATGTTGCGATTGACGACACTTCTTTGCGCCGGTTCGTAAATTTGATGGTCGATCTCCTTAAGATCCTCCATCAATTTATTAATGTCAAAATCAGAGCCTGTAGCATCCGCTTTACTGATGATCTTCTGAAGATTTAAGGACGTGTCCTCAAACGGTTCACCCTCATAATCTAAAATATAGATGTCCGTGAGTCCCATTTTACTTATTAGTGCAATATGTCTCGGTGTCAGCTTGGTTCCACGGCTTAGTAGTTCGACAATCCCCTCAGCATCAACGATAGGTGCTCCTAATATCATTCCTTCAACCAATTGCGTATGTTCCAATTTTCTCACAATCGTCACCATCAGCTTTCTTCATATTTATGGATTTATGAAAATCGATTAGTCTACTTCATTTGGATTAATCACAGCAAATCGTAAATGGTCTTCCCATTTGCCATTTATTTTTAGATATTCTCTAGACAGGCCCTCTTCACTGAATCCCAGCCCTTTAACCACCGCTAACGATGGCTTATTAGTCGGCATGACATTCGCTTCGATGCGATGAAGACCTAAGCTATTAAAACCATAGTCGATTACCACTTTTAAAGCTTCCTTCATGTAACCCTTTGAAACATGCTTTTCAGATAACTTATACCCAAGGTAACAGGACTTAAAAGCGCCTTTTATGATATTTGTTAAGGCGATGGTGCCAATCAACTCGCTTTCACCTTTTAACATCAGGTAGAAACGGATGGCTTCACCACGACTTAACGCTTCCTTTTCAAGTCTGAGCTCTAACCTTTTTCCTTCAAGCGTATAAAAGCTCTCTACCCTTCTGGGTTCATAAGGGTTAAGGAAATGCCTGTTTTCCTCATAATACTTTAGTACCTGTTCGGCATCCGCCTCATCGAGAACAGCCAGACTCAATCGTTCTGTCTCCAGCATCACCTGCATATTATCCCTCGCGCTTTACAGTATAAATTGCATTCGATAGCGTTGCAAACTCATGAATGCTCAGTGCCTCACCCCGCATAATTTCCGGTATCTCGGCAAGCGCAAGCGCTCGCTTCGCCTGGTCCTTACTGATTTTAAGATGACCACTGGATAAGGCATTAAGAAGCGTTTTACGACGCTTTCCAAACGCGTCCTTTATGGTATTAAAGAACGTTTCCTCATCTAATAATACCACCGGCGGCTCCGTCCTAACCTTCAGGCGAATGACGGTGGAATCTACCCCAGGCATCGGCATAAACGACCCTCTGGAAACCTTGGTGACGATCATGGGCTCTGTAAAGTATTGTACAGCCACGGAAAGTGCGCCATAATCCTTCGTGGATGGCTTCGCGACCATACGGTCAGCCACTTCCTTCTGTATCATTACGATCAGGTCAGATACAGGAATGCGTTCCTCTAAAAACTTCATGATGATCGGGGTCGTTACATAGTACGGAAGATTGGCGATAAGTTTTGGCTTTTGGTCACCGAACTCATCTTTAACCAGCTGCATTAAGTCGACCTTTAAAACATCTTGGTTGATGACCTTAAGGTGTTCAAAACGCCCCACGGTTTCCTTTAAAACGGGTATTAGAAATTTATCGATTTCGATGGAAACCACTTTTTTAGTATGCTCGCATAGCGCTTCTGTCATAACACCGATACCTGGTCCTACCTCTAGGACTACATCATCAGCCGATAGATCGGAGCCATCGACGATGCGCTCAATAACGCTATCATCGATGATAAAGTTTTGCCCTAGTCCTTTGCTGAATTTAAAATCATATTTTTCCATGATGTACTTGATTGTACGTGGCGATGTCAGTCGCTCCATAATTACCTCTATTCTATATGTCGAGTTTTTCGACAGCGTTTATAAATTCTTGTCTCGTAACGCCATAATGGTTGAGTCGGTTTACAAACTGTTTCGCATTACAGTATCCGATTCCCAGGGCTTTCCCTAGGCGATTCCGTCTCTCGGCAGCATTTGCATGTCCTTCTAGATCTAGCGCCACTAGATCGGCCTTAGTGAAGACGATTTCCGCATCCTGCTTAAGGGTTCTCACTTTTGATAGCGCTTCGATGATGGCTTCTGGAGAAGCATTCTCGATACCGATATCATCTTTAAAAGTCGCATCCTCGCGACTGAGAAACGCATGCTTGCAATTGCTGATGCGCTTGCTTAAGCGCTCCCTAATGCGTTCACCAGCGAAATCGGGGTCAGTAAAAATAATGACGCCCGTGGTTTTCGAAGCATGCTCTATGCGTTTAAAAGTTGCTTCGGATATGCCGAAGCCTCTGGTGATGATGACTTCACATTTTACAGCACGTTTTAGTGCGGCTTCATCGTCCTTTCCTTCGACGACGATGGTTTCCTTAATAGATTCCATAGGTTTCCTTCTATATGATCTTAAAAAATCGTTTGGCGTTTGCCATGGTAACGGCAGCCATTTCTTCAAACGAAATCCCTTTGATGGTGGCAAGCCTTTCACAGGTACTTCTTACATACATGGGCTCATTCCGCTTGCCTCTGTTCGGTTCCGGTGTCAAATAAGGTGCGTCTGTCTCGATCATGAGATGGGATATTGGCACCACTTCAGCAACCTCAACAGACTTTCTGGCATTTTTATACGTCACTGGTCCAGCCAGTGAGATCATGGCGCCGAGCTTCACGTACTGCTCAGCCAGCTCACGGCTACCAGAATAACAATGCATTAGCACGCCAGTTTCAAAGGATTTCTCTTCCTTTAAAATCCTCAGCACATCATCGTTTGCATCCCTATCATGGATTATAACGGGCAGGTTAAGTCGTTTTGCGAGACGCAGCTGTTCTCTAAACCAGTATATCTGGACATCCTTCGGCGAAAGGTTACGATAATAATCAAGCCCAATTTCACCGATGGCTTTCACAACAGACTTCTTCGCCAGGTGTTCGATCATGCTGAGCATTTCTGTATCCAATTGATCGGCATCGTGTGGATGGACGCCGACCGCTGCAAAGATGAAGTCATGGGCCTCTGCCAGTTCAACTGCTTTAACACTGGACGAAAGGTCCGCACCCGGATTGAGCATATAAGAAATCCCATTTAAGCACGCCCGTTTGATGACCAGTTCGCGGTCATGGTCAAACTGTTCCGCATCGAGATGGGTATGAGAGTCAAATAACAAAATAGCCTCCTTAAAAACAGAAAAAAATCTTCTTTCTATTATTATGCCTTAATCTACGATAAAAAGGAAGAGGCATGAAAAAAGACGGATTTTCATCCGTCTTAATGTGGAATCGTCTGTTAACGCGTGCGCCTACGAAACCTGACTGCCGTCCTCAAGATCTGCCGTAACCAGCGCGAGCTGTTCGCCACTTGTGGCCGCTAAAATCATGCCCTGAGACAGTTCGCCTCTGAGTTTAACCGGTTTAAGATTTGCGACGAGGATCACTTCCTTGCCGATGAGCGACTCTGGGCTAAAGTGCTTCGCAATGCCAGATACCACTTGTCGCTCTTCATTCCCCACTTTAAGTGTGAGAATCAAAAGCTTATCAGCGCTCGGGTGTACCTTAGCAGCGACGACTTTCGCCACGCGAAGGTCAACCTTAGCAAAATCATCGATGGTGATTTCAGGCTTGATCGGTGCTATTTCCTTCTTCTCTTCAGCCTTTGGTGCGGATCCTTGAGCGGCCGCCATTTGTTGCCTAGAGAGTTCCTCTAAAGCCTCAAGCTCCGCTTTGATTTCGATTCTAGGGAATAGCGCTTCACCCTTTTGAACGGTAGTGCCTACAGGGTAGACACCGAAGCTGGCAGAAGTATCCCAGGCAGTGAGTTCGCCTTCGCTGATGTTGAGCTGCGTCCAAATTTTACGTGAAGTGTGGAAAAGAAACGGCTGAATCAGCACGGAAATAATACGGATCCCTTCGATGAGGTTGTAGAGTACGGTATCCAGTGTGCTTGCATTCGCTTCATCCTTCGCCAGTGCCCAAGGCATGGTTTCATCGATGTATTTATTGGTTCTTCTAACGACTTTCCAGATTTCTTCTAAAGCACCTGAAAAATCGAGGTTGTCGAGACGTCTATCCACCAGCTGGCTCGCTGCTGTGGCCACCTGGATTAAATCTTCATCGAAGGCTGTGGCTGACCCTGATTTTGGAACGATGCCCTCTCTGTATTTTTCCACCATGGAAACGGTTCTCGATACGAGGTTTCCGAGGTCGTTTGCCAGGTCGGCATTGATTCGGTTTAAAAGGACCTCATTCGTGAACAAACCGTCTTGACCAAAGGTGTATTCACGTAATAAGAAATACTTAAGGGCATCGACGCCATAGCGGTTGATAAGAACCACCGGATCGACGATGTTACCCACTGACTTGGACATTTTTCCACCTTCAAGAAGAATCCAGCCATGTCCAAACACCTTTTTAGGTACAGGAATCTCCAGCGCCATCAGGATGGAAAACCAGATGATGGTATGGAATCTTACGATCTCCTTGCCCACGAGATGAACATCTGCTGGCCAATACTTCGCAAAGTTCCCGTCCTTGATTTCTGGATAACCCAGGGCGGTGATGTAATTGCTTAGCGCATCAAGCCACACGTAGATGACGTGCTTTTCATCCAGTGGTACAGGGATTCCCCAGTCAAACGTCGAACGCGATACGCATAAATCTTCGAGGCCAGGCTTGATAAAGTTGTTGATCATCTCATTGATTCTCGATTTCGGCTCTAAAATATCAGGCTGTGATTCGAAAAGTTCGAGCAGACGGTCTTGATATTTCGAGAGCTTAAAGAAATATGCCTCCTCTTTGGTGACTTGAACCGCACGACCACAGTCTGGACATTTGCCATCCTTTAACTGGGAATCTGTCCAGAACGATTCGCAAGGGGTGCAGTATAGGCCTTCATACTCCCCTTTATAGATGTCGCCTTTATCATATAGGATTTTAAACATTTCAGCGACGCGGCGCTTATGGTCTTCATCTGTGGTTCTGATGAAGTAATCGTATGAAATCTCCATGGTCTCCCAGAGTTTTTTAATTTCATCTACGATGACATCGAGATACTCCTTAGGGTGTTGTCCCTTCTCCTTTGCGACGTTTTGAATCTTCTGGCCATGCTCATCTGTTCCCGTTAAGAACATGACATCATAACCCGTTACACGCTTGTAGCGTGCGATTGCATCGGCAGCTACCGTCGTATAAGTATGACCAATATGGAGCTTCGAGCTCGGATAATAAATCGGTGTCGTCACATAATATGTTCCCTTTGACATGAATAACCTCCTGGAAATTTAATTTGCAATGCATCAAAAAAATAAAAAAACCTCGCCCCCGCAAGGGACGAAGCTAGTCTCGTGTTACCACCCTAATTCGAAATTGCATCACTGCAATCTCCTCGTGTTGATCAATTAATCAACTGTACGATAACGTGTACAACTCCGTAATGCGCTACTGCATTCACGCACTCAGTTCAAGGGCCATGTTCACTGATCTCCCACCATCGACTTCCACCAAGCATCGACTCTCTATAGATGTTCTTTCAGGTACTCTTCCTATCATTACTTTTACTTATGGATTATGCAAATTTTAACATATGACATTTAAAAGTGCAACTTAAAAATTTCGTAACATTTAAAAAAGTGGTTGCACCCATATAAATTTTATGATATTAATAGAGGAGCTTAGAAAGTACACTAAAAAATACAATTTTGACCAAGAGGTGTTTGATGACGAATAACTTTCATCCTTTGCTTAATCAATTCACTAAGGGAAAGATCAATTCAGTCAATTTCGATATGGATTCAGATATAATCTCTGTTGCTGTACACACTAACAACTCGGCTTCTCCTGCACAAATCATTTTTAAAGATGTGAAGGCCTTTTATTACATCGATCATGATTTAAATGCAGATATTCATCTGACTGACGAGAATTTAAACACCATCTCCTATGATGATTATGGGTTTGGTGAATTTTCAGCTGTAAACCCACAGACCGATGATGAGTTGTTCGTGTCCATACCAAATTTCGCGGTAAACATCAAAGACTCTTCCCTGTTTATCGACGCGCATAAAATCCTTATCAATGACCAAGAATTTAGAGTAAGATAATTAGGTGACCACAGAGGCTTTCTCTGTGGTCTTTAACTTTGATTTAGGAAAGTTTTGATGTATAATGAGGGTAATATCAAGGTAGTGTCAAATAACCTATGAAAAAAGGTTTTAAAAAAAATCAGCGTTTTCTTGTGAGTCAAAGGTTGATTAAGACCATTTGATTATGGATGAATGCAGAATTCACCCTTGGTTGACTCAGAAATG
>JAIUOA010000001.1 GCA_020161295.1 Bacillota bacterium
TTGGCAGGATAATGGTTTGTGGTGAATCAATTATACTTCAAAAAAGGGGGGTCACTATATTTTTTTTGTGAAACCTCGAAAAACAAAGGTTGTAAGGCTAAACTGAGTAAGTTTAGTTGACAATACGAAATACTTTAGGGGAGGACATTATGAGTGTAAAGAACACGACGGCAAAGAATGGCATGTTTAACCGTTTTCTTAACATGGTTGAACGTGGCGGTAATAAATTACCACACCCAGTAACCATCTTTGTCTTATTGTCATTATTGGTTATTATTATTTCTGAAATTGGTGCGCGTGCTGGCATGACAGTATCATACTATGATGCAAGACAGCAAGCTGATACAACGGTCACTGCAGTTTCTTTAATGAATGCAGAGGGCATTCGCTACATGTTTAATTCTGCTACTAAAAACTTTACGGGTTTCGCGCCACTGGGAACAGTGCTTGTTGCCATGTTGGGTGTAGGTGTTGCAGAGGGAACTGGATTAATCGGTGCAGCACTAAAGAAAATCGTTTTAGGCACGCCTAAAAAACTCATCACAGCAGTGGTTGTTTTAATGGGTGTTATGTCTAACGTTGCTTCAGATGCCGGTTATGTTGTACTCGTACCATTAGGTGCAATCGTATTTTTAAGTTTCGGCCGTCACCCATTAGCAGGTTTGACTGCTGCTTTCGCCGGTGTTTCAGCTGGTTTCTCTGCAAACCTTTTATTAGGAACGCTTGACCCACTACTTGCTGGTATTACGAATGAAGCCATTAAAGTAGGTGGATCAGATATTACGATTTTACCAACAGCAAACTATTATTTCATGTTCGTTTCTACGTTCTTATTAACTTTCCTTGGTACTATCGTTACTGAGAAAATAGTTGAGCCGAGATTAGGCGAATACAAGGGTCCAAAGCTTATTGAATCGATGGATGTGACGCCAGCTGAGAAAAAAGGTTTAAGAGCAGCAGGTTTATCGTTAATCGCTTTCTTTGGAATTATGTTATTCTTAACAGTACCTGATAATGCCATCCTCAGAACAGCAGTTGAAGGTTCAACAAAGGGTGATTTAAACGCTTATATCCACGACGGTCTCGTTCCAACGATCATGCTAGCATTTTTAGTGCCTGGTATCGCGTTTGGTATCTTCTCAGGTTCAATCAAAAACGATAAAGATGTGGTTCACAGCATGGGTAAAGCCATGGCTTCCATGGGTGGATACCTCGTTCTTGCATTTACTGCAGCTCAGTTCGTAGCTTACTTTGGTTATACTAAGTTAGGTATCATCTTAGCAGTAAGTGGTGCAAACTTCCTTCAAACCGTTGGTTTAACAGGATTACCTTTGGTACTTGCTTTTATACTCGTTGCAGCGTTCATCAACCTCTTTATCGGTTCTGCATCTGCTAAATGGGCGATCATGGCACCTATCTTTATCCCGATGATGATGCAGCTTGGAATCTCACCAGAATTTACTCAACTTGCTTACAGAATCGGCGATTCATCGACTAACATCATTTCGCCACTCATGTCATATTTCGCAGTAATCGTAACATTTGCTCAAAAATATGATGAAGATTCAGGTATCGGTACACTTATTTCTGCGATGTTACCATACAGCATCGTGTTCTTAGTCGGCTGGTCAATATTAATGGTACTTTGGTACTTTACAGGATTGCCGATTGGACCGGGCGCATTTATGTAGTATAATTTAATAGAGCTTTATATGAAAGGTGGCTATTTAGTCACCTTTCAATTTAATGATATTTTGGAGGACCTTATGATTAATCAAGAGCGTTTAGTCAATGCATTTCTGGAATATGTGCAAATTTCTAGTCCAACAAAAAAAGAAGGGGAATTTGCTAGACATATCACTAAAATCCTCACGGAAATCGGCTTTGAAGTAACAGTGGATGATGCTGGAGAAAAATTAGGCTGCGATACGGGTAATGTCATCGCTAAAATGAAAGGCAACACAGGTGGTGCGCCTATCTTGTTCAGCTGCCACATGGACACGGTTTCTCCAGGCGAAAATATAAAACCGATCATAAAGGATGGCGTTATTTACAGCGATGGCACGACGATATTAGGCGGTGATGATAAAGCTGGTATCGCTGCAATCGTGGAAGCAATCAAGGTCATCAAAGAAAATCAGATGCCACATGGCGATTTAGAAATAGTGTTCAGCATTTTTGAAGAGGGTGGCCTCCACGGCGCTAAAAATTTAAATTATGATGAAATCCACGCCAAACATGCCTTTGTTTTAGACAGCGGTGGGGACCCAGGACAAGTCATCGTTCAAGGACCAGCGCAAGATAAGCTCGACTTTAAAGTCATCGGACGTCCAGCACATGCAGGGGTAGCGCCAGAAGAGGGCATCAGCGCCATCATGGTCGCTTCAGAAGCGATCGCAAATATGACCTTATTAAGAATCGATGCTGAAACCACTGCGAATATTGGCCGAATTGAAGGGGGCACTGTGACGAATATCGTCGCTCCTGAATGTGTGGTAAAAGCTGAGGCGAGAAGTTTAGATAATGATAAGTTAGCAAAGCAAAGTGCACATATGGTTGAATGCTTCGAGAAAGCAGCGGAGAAGTTCGGTGCAAAAGTCGAGTGTGAAGTAGCAAGAATGTATTCTGCCTTCAATGTAGCGACAGATGCTGCAATCGTAAAAAATGTATTTGCAGCTTGTGAAGCTGTGGGACTAAAACCTTTCACCGCATCTTCAGGCGGCGGTAGCGACACAAATGTCTTTAACGCAAACGGCATTATGGCGGTCAACTTAGGAATCGGCGAAAGAAAACCACATACTTTAGAAGAGCACTTGCATATCGTGGATTTGGTTAATGCATCAAAACTTGTTCTCGAAATCATAAAGCAATACGCATAATCATTTTTTAATGACGTTCAAGAGTGCCTCATGGCACTCTTTTATGTTTCGAAGCCATTACATTCTCTTTACAGGTTGGCTAAGAATAAGATTTATTCAGGGTTTTGCGGTAAAATAGAATTACTAATGAAACATAGGAGGTCATATGAAACGTTCGACATCAAAATATTTCATCATAGGTTTGTTGCTGATGGCCATGGTCTTTACCAGTAATTTCAGCTTTGCCGCTCCACTTACCCAAGATAGGCAAAATGCCATCAATAACGATTTTAGGGGACTATGGGTCGCGACCGTTTTAAATCTTGACTATCCCACTAAAGCTACCACCGATCGTGAAGTCTTAAAATCAGAAGCGCTTAAAATAATCAACAAGGCTGAAGCTATGGGCATGAATGCCATCGTACTTCAAGTACGCCCATCGGGGGATGCTCTTTATAAATCTGACATTTATCCTTGGTCAAAGTATTTGACTGGAAAGCAAGGGTTTGCTCCGACGAATGATTTTGATCCGTTAGCGTACTGGATCGATGAAGCACATAAACGGGGAATCGCCGTCCATGCATGGGTTAATCCCTATCGGATCACACGTAAAAATGCAGCGGATCCAGCACATGATTATACACAATTAGCGGCTAATCACCCAGCGAAGCTTCATCCTGAATGGGTCGTCGCCCATACGGATGGTAATCTCTACTTTAACCCAGGATTACCGGAGGTCAGACAACATATCACCGATAGTATCATGGAAATCGTCAACAAGTACGATATCGACGGCATCCATTTTGACGATTATTTTTATCCAAGTACGACCTTTAATGATGCGACAGCGTTTGCGACTTATGGTAAATCATTCACGAATATCGCTGATTGGAGAAGAAATAATGTGGATGAACTGATCAAATCAGTTTACGCAGCCATTAAAGCAAAAAAACCGACCGTTCAATTCGGTATTAGTCCTTTCGGAATCTGGGCAAATGCAAAAAATAATCCTGCCGGAAGCGCTACGAATGGGTTTGAATCCTATTACAGCCAGTATGCGGACACCAAAAAATGGGTTGAGCAGAACATGATCGATTATATCGCGCCTCAGCTGTACTGGAACATCGGTTACAGTGTCGCAGACTATTCGAAGCTGTTGACTTGGTGGAGTGATGTGGCAAAGGATTCTAAGGTTAATCTGTATATCGGTCATGCGGCTTATCGTGTCGGTAACACTGACATTAGCTCACCATGGTATGGCGTAGATGAAATCTATCGTCAACTTGCCTTGAACAAAACAAAAAGCAACGTAAAGGGAAGTATCTTTTTTAGATATACTTTCTTTAATTCCAATAGTGCACTTTCAACGCTAGTCACTGATTACTATAAAGGTGGTAATCTAACACCTACACAGGAGCAGTTGGTTATCGGTCGACCATATCGCGATGTCCAGACCACCGCTAGCAATTACTTTATCGGAGGCGCATCGGATCCAAGAATGCCAGTCTATTTAAACGGTCAGGAAATCAAAATACGTACTGCACAGGGGTATTTTGGTGTTTATGTGCCACTGATTACAGGTGAAAATGTTTTTACGTTAACGCAAAATGGTAAGACAACCACTCGAAAAATAACAAAGGTTGCGCCAGCACTGGCAGCTCCTATGGCTAAAATAGAGATTATTCCTTCCTCAACATGGCCACAAACGGCTACATCAAAATCACCAAATGAAGAAGTGACGCTATTTTGTAGAGCGCCGATAGGTGCAACCGTGACTGCGACCTTAAATGGAACGACCTATACTCTAACGCCTAGTTCGACTAATGTGACCACTAAACCGTATGCGACGAGTTATAGCTTTAAAACGACACTGCCAAGTCCGACCGGGACCCCGAGAGTGGTTGATCTCGGGAAAGTCGTCTATAAAATGGTTTATAAAGGGATTTCGTATAGTGCGGAATCGAAGGTGCCCGTTTCTGTGATCATGAATGGCGCGCCTTATATTGGCACCATTACGAAAAATAATGCAGATACCTTTGATGCCGCTTATTCTTCAAACGGGGCGATTCATATGCTGCATTTAGGCATGAAGGATTACGTCGTGGCAGAAAATGGCGATTATATCAAGTTTGCATCCGGTATTTGGGTAACACGAAGCAATGTTGCGCTCACTAACGGGACCCTCAATCCAAACACCATCGAAAAAATCAATTATATCAATGCGACAAAATTCGATGTCGTGGCATTTTCCATGAAAGAGAAGGCGATCGCCACTGCGAATTATAGCGGGGGTAAGCTTTCTGTCACCTTTGAACAAACAGTCTATGGCGCACCTCTAAGCTTACCGATGCAGTCCATGATTAAAGAGGCCACCGTTAAAACCGTTGGAACTAAAACGACCTATGAGTTTACTTTAAATGAACCTTCAAAGCTTGGGGGTTATTATCTTGAATCCTCCGATACTGGAATCACGCTGATCATCAAGAAAAAATTCGTGGCAACGAACGGAACTCAGTTGCCTCTCAAGGGTGCGACCATCGTCATCGACCCAGGTCACGGCGGTTCTGACTCTGGTGCCATCGGACTTTTGGGGACGCTTAAGCCTGAGAAGGCCGTCGCCATGGAGCATGCGCTACTAGTTAAAGCGAATCTGGAGGCGCTTGGTGCAAACGTCGTCATGACGCGTACCAGCGACGTGTACTTGAGTTTAAGCGGACGACTTGTTACTTCGAAAGCGTACTCGCCTGATCTGTTCATTTCCATACATGCTGACAGCCTCGAAGATACGGCAGACCTAACCAAAGTTAGTGGGGCAACGGTTTACTATAAGGATCCACTGGCAAAAGGGTTCGCGGACACTATCAAAGCTGGCATAACGGCGCAAACCTCACGCTTGAATCGCGGTACAAAAGTTATGAACTTTTATGTGATTCGTGGGACTTGGACGCCTTCAGTGTTAATCGAAACGGGATTCATGCCGAATCCAAACGATTTCCAGGCACTCACAGATTCGTATGAACAAGCTAGATTCGCAACCATGCTCAGCCAGGCTGTTTTAAATTATTTTAAACAATAGGGATTAACATCGTTCACGAATTGTTTACGATTTATAACGTTGGTTATGCTTTACAAGACAAATCGAATTCTATAAAATATACTTCGTACACGAAACTTCGCACACGAAATAATTGCGAGTCGGTACGAAGTTTTTTTTTAAGGAGAATGACATGGAAGGTCTTGAACGCAGTTACGAAGTCATTAAGCGGATAAAACGGTTAAAAGAAACGATGCATGTCCTTCTGCAAAGGTTATTCAAGGAGATGAATCTCACAGCGCCTCAAGGCATGGTGGTCGGTATTTTACTGAAACATAAAAAAATGAAGGTCTCCGAAGTGAGCGCGATTATGGATTTGTCCATGAGTACAGTTTCGGGGATCTTAGACCGTTTAGAAAAACAGGGCATAATCACGCGTGAGAAGAGTGAAACAGATGGCCGCGTCATATTGGTCAGTCTCACCGATTCCTTTAAAAAATCTTCCCATATTCCCTTTAAAGAAATAGAAGAAAGCTGGACCCAGAAAATCAATCGTGCTAGTGAAGAGGAAATTGACACGATTCTAACGGCATTAGCCATCCTCGAACGCTTAATCAACGAAGAATCAGAACAATAGCGAGGAAAAAAGAATGATAAAATTAATCAAATTTTTAAAACCCTTTACTTTATCCATTTTACTAGCGATTGCACTTCTCTACATGCAGGCAATGGCGGATCTTGATTTACCGGATTACATGTCAAACATCGTCAATAACGGCATTCAAAACAATGGATTTGACAAGTCAGCACCTGAAATCATGCTTAAATCGGATTTTGATAGACTGCAAATGATGCTATCGGAAGACGAGAAGGATGTGGTTAATCAGAGCTATGTTCCAAAAGACAGTGATGAATACGACGCACTTTATACGAAGGTAAAAGATCAAGAAATCGTCGTTCTAAAGCAAGATGACGATGCTTTATTAACTGAAACCGAAAAAATCATGTCGCGGGCCTTGATTACAGTAGCCGCCTTACCAGGGATCGACCTCGAAAACATGGATGATTTCATGTTGCTTCAAATGGGCGCACAAGCCTCTTCCAAATATGTGGAAACATTAGGCGCCGATTTGGAAACGATTCAACGCAATTATATCCTAATGGCGGGTTTAAAAATGCTCGGAGTCGCTTTTATAGGTGCAGTGGCATCGATTTTAGTCGGACTTATCGCTGCTAGAGTGGCCGCAGGACTTGGTAAGAACCTTAGAAAAGCGATATTTACTAAGGTTCAGGGATTTTCTAACGCTGAATTTGATCAGTTTTCTACTGCATCACTCATTACGCGAAGCACGAATGATATCAACCAAATTCAGACACTCATGGTTCTGATGGTGCGCATGCTGTTTTATGCACCGATTCTGGGATTTGGTGGTGTGCTCAAAGCAATCGAAAAGAGTAGCTCCATGTCGTGGATTATCGCGCTGGCTGTCGTGATTCTTATGGGCATTATCTCATTGGTTTTCGCCATCGCGTATCCAAAATTTAAAATCGTTCAAAAGATGATCGATCGTCTTAATTTGGTAGTAAGAGAAAACTTAACAGGCATGATGGTCGTTAGGGCGTTTAACACACAGGGCTTTGAAGAAAAGCGATTTGATCAAGCCAATATGGATTTGACACAAATTAACTTGTTCGTTAACCGCGTGATGACATTTTTAATGCCGATCATGATGGTAATCATGAATGGCGTAACCCTTCTCATCGTGTGGGTTGGCGCACATCAAATCGCCGATTCACAAATGCAGGTGGGCGACATGATGGCCTTTATGCAGTACGCGATTCAAATTATCATGTCATTCCTCTTCTTATCTATGATGTTCATCATGATTCCTAGAGCGACTGTCAGTGCTAATAGGATTGCAGAGGTTTTAGAATCGAAGGAATCCATCCATGATCCTGTAAATCCAGTTAACCCTAATGCTACTGGAAAAGGCGAAGTCGAGTTTTCTAACGTTCACTTTAAATACCCAGGCGCTGAGGAAGAAATGATCAAAGGGATTTCGTTTAAAGCGAAAGCGGGAGAATTCACAGCGATTATCGGTTCCACAGGTTCTGGTAAAACCACTTTGATGAATCTTTTACCGAGATTTTATGATGTTACGGAAGGTAAAATTCTGATCGATGGCATCGACATAAAGCAAATGAAGCAAAAAGAGCTACGCAGTTTAATCGGTTATGTCCCTCAAAAGGCTTCTTTGTTTAGTGGGTCGATTTCATCCAACTTACTGATCGGCGATGCAAAAGCGTCCAGCGATGTGATTGAGCGTGCCATAGACATTGCGCAAGCGAGAGAGATTATCGACGAGAAACCGGAGGGGTTAGAGGCGCCTATTTCACAAAGTGGTGCTAACGTTTCTGGTGGTCAAAAACAACGGTTATCCATCGCAAGAGCGCTGGTTAAGCAACCCAAAATTTATATTTTTGACGATTCGTTTTCAGCGCTGGATTACAAAACCGATTCTAAATTAAGACAGGCACTTCGCGAAAAAGCAGCGGGTGCAACGATCCTCGTCGTGGCACAACGCATCGCAACAATTAAGAATGCCGATCAAATCCTCGTAATGGATGAAGGCCGTTTGGTAGGTAAAGGAACGCATCAGGAACTGATGGCGACCTGTACAACCTATCAAGAAATCGCGTACTCTCAGCTTAGCAAGGAGGAACTGTCATGAGTGAGAATAGACAACGTAGAAATTCAGGACCAGGAATGGGCCATGGCCCAATGGGCATGATGGGCGGCGCGAAGGCGAAGGATTTTAAAAGCACCATTAAACGACTCATCAACTATTTAGATGTCTATAAATGGACGATTCTCATGGTGATCCTATTGGCTGCAGCCAGTGCGGCATTTGGCATCTATGGGCCAAAGCTCTTAGGAAAAGCAACCACAAAGGTGTTTGAAGGAATTTTCGGTAAAATTTCAGGCACTGGAACGGGTATCGACTTTGACTATATCGGTGGCATTATGATCACTTTGATCATCTTATATGGGGTAAGTGCTTTATTAAGCTATATCCAAGGGTTCGTCATGACGGGCGTATCCATGAAGGTCACCTATAAGATGCGAAAGGATATCAGTGAAAAAATCAATCGTATCCCGCTTAAATACTTCGACGGTACCAACCACGGCGAAGTGCTTTCTAGAATTACGAATGATGTGGACACGGTTAGCCAGACCTTAAACCAAAGCTTGACGCAGATGATCACCTCCATCACCACTGTTATCGGGGTCATGATCATGATGATTAGCATCAGTGGATTAATGACACTCGTTTCACTCTTAATTATTCCACTTTCCATGGTATTTGTGATGCTCATCGTTAAACGGTCTCAGAAGTATTTTAAAGAGCAGCAGAAACTCTTAGGCAATGTCAATGGCCATATCGAGGAGATGTACAGTGGTCATATGATCATCAAGGCCTTTAACGGCGAAGAGGAAAGCATCGCAACCTTTTCGAAGATTAATGAAGAACTCTATGCCACTTCTTGGAAATCACAGTTTTTATCGTCCATCATGATGCCGATGATCAATATCGTCGGTAACATCGGCTATGTGGCCGTATGTGTTTTAGGGGGCTCCTTAGCGGCTAAAAAAGCGATTGAAGTAGGGGATATCCAAGCGTTCGTCCAGTATATCAGAAGCTTTACCCAGCCTTTAGCGCAGCTTGCCAACATTTCAAACGTCTTACAACAAACCGCAGCAGCTGCTGAACGCGTCTTTGAGTTCCTAGATGAAGCAGAGGAAATAGCTGATGCACAAGAGCCGGTTGACGCATCACGTGTTCACGGAGAGGTATCCTTTAAAAACGTTCACTTTGGTTATAATGATGACCAAACCGTTATCAACGACTTTTCAGTGGACATCAAGCAAGGACAGAAGGTGGCCATCGTCGGCCCCACTGGTGCCGGAAAAACCACGATGGTTAAGCTTTTAATGCGATTCTATGATGTCGGATCTGGAAAAATAACACTTGATGGCCACGATATCAGAGAATACTCGCGTCATGACTTAAGAGACCAGTTTGGAATGGTGCTTCAGGATGCCTGGCTTTACAACGCTTCTATCAAAGACAACATCCGTTATGGCAATCTTGATGCCACAGATGAAGAAATTATCGCTGCCGCTAAATCAGCACACGTCGATAGCTTCGTTCACATGTTGCCTGGCGGTTATGACATGCAGCTAAATGAGGAAGCCACCAATGTGTCATTAGGTCAAAAGCAGCTGATCACCATCGCAAGGGCCTTTTTATCGAATCCAAAGCTTTTAATACTTGATGAAGCAACCAGCTCGGTTGACACACGCACAGAGGTTCAGATTCAAACGGCCATGAAGCGTTTGATGGAAAACCGCACCAGCTTTATCATCGCTCACCGATTATCGACCATAAGAGATGCAGATCTCATCCTCGTCATGAATCATGGCGACATCGTTGAGCAGGGGACTCATGAAGCTTTACTGGCTAAAGGCGGTTTTTATGCCGATCTTTATAATAGTCAGTTTGAGTCCATGGCAAGTTAAGCCTTACAATTTTGAGAAAATTAATGAGCGCATGCCTTCATTTGGCATGCGTTTGTTTTTTTATGCGGGATATAATTTACCCACTTTATGCAACAAAAGCGATTACTTTATTAAGTAATGGGTACAATAATGTTGATGGCGATTTTTCATTAGGAAAATAGTTGTGCTATCGGTTGCATAGATTTTTTAAATTTTTATTAGAAAAACGTTAACAAATGATTGCAAATGTAAAAATTAAGCGGTATAATGACCGTAAATGAGGTTATTTTTTACGAATGATGCGCAAACGCATGCACGAATTTTAGCAGCTAATGCACATCCATCTGTAAAATCGCCTCAAAAAACAGAGAGTTGCATGCAAAAACGTATGCAAACTCCGTTCTAAATGGGAGATGTAGGAGGATTTAAAATGAAAAAGTTAGTAAGTTTACTGCTGATCATGGTCATGATGTTCTCATTAGTGGCATGTGGTAGCAAAGAAGAAGTCGTAGAAGAAACGACTGCAGCAGCTACTGAAGCTTCAACAGAAGCACCAACACTTACAGGTTCAATCACTGTTCAAGCTGAAACAACTTGGTTAGAGTACTACCAAGCTGCTATCGACAGAGTTAAAGCAGCAAATCCTGATGTAACCATCGACATTATCGAAGTGGGATCATTTGATCACATCGATACAATCGACAAAACTGACATCACTAACACAGATGTCGCTGACGTATTTGCACTTCCAGCTGACAGAATTTTCGGCTTAGCGCAAAACCAAGTTTTAGCTTCTTTAGATGCTCAAGCAATGGCAGCTAACGTTGGCGGTTTCGCTGATTATGATGGCGGTTTAGGCGGCCTCTTCAATATCGATGGCGAATATTTAGCATTCCCAATGAACATCGAAACATTAGTTAACTTTGCTAACACTGCAAACGCTGCAGCTGCTGGCATCGATCTTACACAACCAATCGAATTCACAACTTTAGATCCAGAAGCGATGCTCGTTCCTGCATTTAACGCTTGGTTCGGCGTAGCACTTACAAATGCTGCTGGTATCGAAATGTTAGGCATGAAAGATGATGGCACACTCTTCTCAGATTTAACTGAAGATTGGGCTAACCTTCCAGCTGAAAAGCAAGCAGTTTTCACTGCACTCTTCAACTACTGGAAAGCACACAACGACAAAGGCACTTCACTTTGGGATAGCAGCGCAGCATGGGGTTACATGGACACTGCTTTCACATCAGGTGGTCAAACATCTGTAAGACTTGAAGGCCCATGGTCAACAGGCAGCTTATCAAACCTTGCTAACGCAGGTGCTGATTTAGCAATCCTTCCAATCGGTCAGGTCACTTTAAATGGCGCACCACTTACTCACTGGCAAGGTGGCTGGGGCTTAGGTGTTAACGCTAGAAACGAAGGCGACGCTGAGAAAATGGCGCTTGCTCAAGCGGTTATCGAAGAAATCATGAATCCAGAATTTGCTATCGATTTCTTTAAAGCAACTGGCAAAATCATGGCTAATGTAGATCCATCTGTTTACGCAAACTCTGACATGTCAGACACTGACAAAACTGTCGTAGCTGCTGTAATCGAATCATACAAGAATGCACCTGCTAGACCACTTTTCACTGAGTGGGGTCAAGTATGGGGCACTTGGGAAACAGGTTTGCTTTCTTGGGCTGCTGTGAAACCTGCAACTGTTGAAGCAGCTTACGCAGAAGTTCAAGCTTCATTTAAAGCAATGATGCTAAACTTCTAAGAACCTGAATCATTAGAGAAGAGGGGTTTAGCCTTTCTTCTCTTTCATTTTTTGAAAGGATATAACATGAACACAAATACTAAGCTCCCATTAAAGAAATTCTATCTTATTTTAATCTCCTGTTCGGTTATAATCTTCGCCGCATCCTTAGACGTCATGTTTCGTGTGAAGGATATACAATTATTCGATTCATGGCTCACTCAAAACGAAATCACCGGAAATCGTGCAGATTTATTCTCAAATTATGTCAGTTTAAATCTTAGCGTCTTCGTCTCAAAAATAATCGTTCCAGTTTCATTTGCGATTTACACCTATTTTGCGTATGTGAAAATCAGAATTAACCAGCTATATGTCTTTATGTGGATGGTTCTGAACCTAGGCGGTCTCGCTTATACCATAATAGAATTTAATTTTGCGTCGCCAATGTACTACCTCATGATCCTTTCATATGCGGTTTGCATAATGACACTGGTGACGCTTGTGGACGACATCCGTGCCAATAAATCTAAGTAAAGGTGGTAAAAACTTGGGCAAATATAACGAGTTTCTATATGATGATATCGGCAATGAATACTCTAGAAAGCATTTATACCTTCAGGAGTTAGCCAGACATCAAAGCACATTGAAATCCGTCAGCGCCTCTGATAAAGAGAAGGTCATTAAATCGATCAATGTGCTGACATCGAATCGTAAGAACCACCCCTATCACGTAGAACTGGAGGCCTTTAAAAAAGCGGAACGCAATTTTAAGGTCACTTTGAATGCAAAATTGAAGCTCCATATGACGTCATTAGATCCTTCTCTAGACAGAAAACAACGTGCTTTTGAAAGTGAATTGTTTAAAGCAAAGGAGAAGGTGAACTTTTATCAGTCATATACTGGACTTTGCTATGATGCAGAGCTCGAATATGAAAAGGGCAGACTCATCATCGAGCAGCTTCCTGAAATCATGCTTAAGTATAAAAACACTGTAGACGAACTTGATCAGGCAAAAGCTCATTTAGAAAAAATTGATCCAAAGAAGGAAGAAGCGTTTAAATCGGAGTACAAAGCCTTTAAAGCGGATCAACAAAAGCGCTATAGAGATGGGGTTCAAAAACTTAAAGATAAACGCGCAGCAAAAAACATTTCTGAAAAAGCGTTAAAGAACGGTAAAATTGAACTTAAGAAGAAAAATAAGGAATCACTGACACTAAAAAGCTATGAGTCAGATAAACGCGCCACTAAAGAACTCATCGGCAATAAAAAATATATCTTATCAAAAGGCATCAAACGCGATGTGAATGTCATGAAATCAAATATTTCAGATGTTCGAAGACGCATGCCTATGGAAGTCCTTAAAACCAAGCCATTCTATGCTTGGTTAACCGCGCCACTACCTGGATTAGGGCAACTCCTAAACAAGCAGTTTTTTAAAGCCATTTTATTTGCCATCGGTTCACTTTTTATCTATGGCATCGCTATTCCATATGCTCTGGGTTTTGGTAACTACCAAGGCGACGGCATCGCTGGTTTAGTTACCCTAGCTTCTGAAGGTAAGAAGATCGATAAATCTCTGATATTTATGATTGAAGGAATCGTGGCGATTTTTCTCGTCGCTTTTAGCATCGCCATTTACCTTATTTCTTACTTTGACGTTTTAAAAGTAGAAAAGGACATCATTAAAGGAATCAGACCTCGCAACTGGTTCGAATCGCTAACCAAAGTGGAGTCAGAAGGCTTTCCTTATCTGGTATCATTACCCGCGCTAATCGTTACGATTTTCATCGTCATCGTACCGATTACGACAGCCATTATGCTTTCTTTTACAGGAATGAATCCTAAAAATCAATCGAAATTTCCATGGGTAGGGTTTGATAATTATACATTGATCGCTACTGGTTCAGGTCTTGCAGGATCCGTATTCTGGTCGATTTTAGGTTGGACACTTGTATGGACGCTCGTCGCAACTTCTATGGCAATTCTCGTGGGCTTTATGCTCGCCATCATCGCACATAATGATCGCATTAAGGGGAAGACTTTTTTCAGAACGGTATTCCTATTACCATGGGCTGTTCCAGCGTTTATCACCATCATGTTTTTTAGTATCATGTTTTCACCAAACGGCGCCATAACGACGATATTGAACGACATTTTCAATGTACAGCTCACTGTTAAAACGGATCCGTTTTATTCTCGAGTCGTTTTAATCTTGCTACAGACTTGGCTAGGAAGTTCATACGTTTTCCTTTTATCAACGGGTGTTCTTCAGGCGATTCCAGGCGATTTATACGAAGCGGCACAAATTGATGGTGCTACGGAGTGGCAAAAGCTAAGAAAAATCACGATTCCAATCGTACTCTTCCAAACCGCACCACTATTAGTGGGTCAATATACTTTTAACTTTAATAACTTTTCGATTATTTATCTCTTTAATAGCGGTGGACCATTCAATCCTTCAAAATATGGAAACCTAGCAGGTAGTACTGATTTATTAATTTCCTATATTTATAAGCTCACCATGGAAAATCAGTACCAATCCATCGGTGCGGCGATTACCATCGTCATTTCCTTGGGGCTTATGCTATTCGCTTTTATCGGCTTTAAAAATTCTAAAGCATTCAGAGAGGAGAGATTATAATGAAGTTATTTAAGAAAAAAAATGAGTTGTATCTCTCTGATAAACAACCATTGAGCTCAGTAGGGATGGTAATGCTTATCATCTCCTATGTGGTACTCTTTGCTTGGTCTTTAGCAATTCTATGGCCACTTAGTGATATGATTATTTCTGCTTTCAACGGTAGACAAGAACAATACTTGATGATCAATACCAACTTTTCTTTCTCGTTAAAGCATTTCGATTATTTGTTCAATGAAACGCTGTATTTCACATGGGTTAAGAATACGATTTTCATCGCTGTGGTCACGGCAATTCTGACTTTAATCATCGTCAGTTTTACCGGTTTCGCTTATTCACGTTACCGGTTTAAGGGGCGCAAAGCATCATTGATGGCGATTATGTTGATCCAGACAATTCCTGCTTTTGCTGGAATAACGGCGTATTTTACAATGCATTCTATTATCTCTTCCATAATTCCAGTCTTTTCACGCCAAATGATGTTGATTTTGATTTATGCCGGAGGTGGAATTGCCGGTAACACCTTTATTCTAAAGGGTTACATCGACTCAATTTCAACTGAGCTGGACGATGCGGCGAGAATTGATGGCTGTTCGAGCATGCAGGTCTATCGATTGATTATCATGCCGATTGCTAAGCCTATGCTAGCCATCATTGCACTTTGGTCATTTATCGGACCATTCATGGATTACCTGCTTCCTAGGGTTCTGTTAACCAGTCCTGAATCGTACACGTTAGCAGCGGGTCTGTTTACGCTCATTAACGACTTTAGAACGTTAAACCAGCCTGCGTTTGCTGCAGGAGGTCTTTTGACGGCAGTCCCAATCGTCGCGCTGTTTATTATCCTACAAAAGCAGCTGGTATCAGGATTGTCATCAGGATCAGTTAAAGGTTAATCAACGATAATTAATGGAGGCTAAGCATGAATGTTATTCTTAAAAATATAGGAAAAAAATACGAGGGTAGAGAAGAGTTTACGCTTAAAAATATCAATCTAGAAATTGAAGATAAAGACTTTTGCGTTATATTAGGACCATCAGGTTGTGGTAAAACGACATTACTCCGCATGATCGCAGGGCTTAACTCAATCACTGAGGGTGATCTGTTATTTAATAATAAGCGTATGAATAAAGTGCCTTCTAAGGACAGGGACATCGCTATGGTTTTCCAATCCTATGCCCTTTATCCGCACATGACGGTTTATGAAAATATGGCTTTTTCGCTTGCCATGAGAAAAGAACGTAAGAAGGTCATCGATGAACGCGTCATGGAAGCGGCAGAATTACTCCAGATTAAGCAGTACCTTTATTCTAAGCCATCAGACATTTCTGGTGGTCAGAGACAAAGGGTAGCCCTAGGAAGAGCTATGGTAAGAAAGCCAAGTGTATTCTTAATGGATGAACCCCTTTCTAACTTAGATGCAAAGCTTCGTGAGCACATGCGTGTCGAGCTCGTCAGATTACACAAGGCACTGGGGACCACTTCTATTTATGTCACACACGATCAAACAGAAGCCATGACCATGGCAACTAAAATCGTACTGATGAATGACGGGAAGATTCAACAAGCAGGGAAGCCAGATGAATTTTATAACCGCCCTGCAAATATTTTTGTTGCAAAATTTATAGGTTCACCTACAATGAATATTATCGAAGGAAAAATGACAGGTGGCAAATTCGTTGCAAATCATGGTTTGATCGTCATCACTCCAAGTCCAACAGATGCAGAATTTTTAAAAGCATACGAAGGGAAACCTGTATCGGTAGGGATAAGACCTGAACGTTTTGAAAGCGGTGGTCAATTCGGTGATACCTTTACAGCGACCATCGATGTCGTGGAAATGCTCGGAAAAGAGAAAATTCTCTATACGAGACTTGAAAATGATTCTGAAATTATCATTTCGACTCCAGGACATTTTGCGTATGCAGTTGATGAAGTCCATTCGTTTGGTTTTGATGTGGGCGCGATTCATTTCTTCTGTACAGAAACAGGAATCAGAATCAATTAGAGAGAAGACCTCTCATTTTAAGAAAGTGGTGTACTATGGCGATTACAATAAAAGACGTTGCCAAGCTGGCTAATGTATCACCTTCAACGGTTTCTCGGGTCATCTCTAAAAGTCCAAGAATCAGTGAAGCAACTAAGCAATTGGTTTATGCAGCCATGGACGAACTCAAGTACAAACCGAATGCGATTGCGCGTAATCTCGCAAATGCCTCCACGAAGACCTTGGGTTTGATTATCCCAAATCAAGACGAGAACCTGTTTAAGAATCCATTTTTTATACAGGCCATGCGTGGCATTAGCATCTATGCTCAAAAGAAGAACTATAAAATCATGTTTAATTATGGCGCAAGTCCTGAAGATGAGCTCAATTTCGTTCATGAGTTTGTGAACTCCAAGTGGGTCGATGGTGTAATATTATTGACGGCATACGAGAACGACTTATGCATCGAATATTTGAATCATGAGAGCTTTCCGTTTGTGGTTGTCGGTAGACCTTATAATATCCACGACATCATGTGGGTGGATAACGATAACTTTCAGGCGACCTACAATCTCGTGAACACACTCATTCAAAAGAGTTGCCAAGAAATCGGATTCATCGGAGGACCACAGAAGTACATTTTTTCTAAAGATCGTCTAGAGGGATATAAACGCGCATTAGAGCTTCGGAATTTATCCGTTCATCCAGAGCTCGTGATCGAGGCCATGGATTTCACCGAGGATGAGGGCTACCGTGCCATGGCGGAAATCTGCAGTCGATCGATTCCACATGCGGTGGTTACTACCGATGATCTTTTAGGATTTGGTGTTCTAAAGTATATTAAAGAACATGGGATTAAAGTAAAGGTCACAGGTTTTAATAATATTCCTCTGTCAGAGTACCAGCAACCCGCCTTGACTTCAGTGGATATCAAGGCCGAGGATTTAGGCTATAATGCCGCTAAACTGCTTATAAGGGCACTGGAAGGCATGGAAAATCCAGTGAATCACTACATCGTCGGTACAGAGCTGGTTGAACGTGAATCCACCGCCTAATAAAAAAAGAGTGAATCGGTATCTCATTATAATTAGATGAGAATCGATTCACTCTTTATTCATTTAATGACACATGGTTATTTTTTCATCATTTTTTCAACGGTGATTAAAAGCTCATCTATGACGACAGCATCACCTTCTTGAATGCGTTCGATAAGACACGTTTTCATATGTCTTTCTAGAATCACACGGCTTAATGCATTAAGTGCGGATTGTGCAGCGGCAATCTGGTTTAATATATCGTCACAGTAGATGTCTTTATCGATCATGCCCTTGACGCCTCTGATCTGTCCTTCAATTCGGCTGCATCGATTAAGCAATTGCTTCTTTTCTTTTTCAGAACGCACTGTATTACGGTCACAGTGAAAGCTATGGTCTTCCATTTGAGTCTCCTTGTGTAATCCTTATTATTACTCTGTTTCTCTTATTTTACTCTAAAACGTTTCAGTCTTAAAGCATTTGTTAAAACGGACACTGAACTCATCGACATGGCTGCTGCGGCGATTACTGGATTTAAAAGTGGCCCACCGAAAAGGTAAAGGACACCAGCTGCGACGGGAATGCCCACGATGTTATAAATGAAAGCCCAGAATAAGTTTTGCTTGATGTTAGTGATGGTTGCTCGACTGAGCGCAATAGCGCTAACAACATCGAGAAGGTCACTTTTCATAAGAACGATGTCTGCCGATTCCATCGCAACATCTGTCCCAGATCCGATGGCGATACCGATATCTGCTTGAGCAAGTGCAGGTGCATCATTAATACCGTCTCCGACCATGGCCACTGTTTTGCCTTGGGATTGGAGGCTTCTGACGGACTCAGCTTTATCACCTGGCAGTACTTCAGCTAAAACATCATCTATACCGACAGTGGCTGCGATGGCTCTGGCTGTTTTTTCATGGTCACCTGTAATCATCAGTGTTTTAATGTTCATCTTATGCAGTCGCTTAATGGCTAGAACGCTATTTTCCTTAAGGACGTCAGCCGCACCGATGATTCCGAAAGGCTGACTATTGACCGCCATTAGCATCGGCGTTTTTCCTTGCTCTGCTAACTGATCAAAACGAGACATCCAAGGTGAAAAATCGACATTCTTTAGTTTCATTAGTTTAATGTTTCCGAGAAGTACTGTATGTTCAGCGGTTTTAGCTTCGAGACCATGCCCTGGTATTTCTTCGAAATGAATTAAGTCTTTTTTAACTGCTCCCAGCTCGACCGCTTTGTTTACGATGGCTTGAGCCAGTGGGTGTTCGCTACCATACTCTGCAGAATAAGCGAGAGAGAGTAGGAGTGCCTCGTTTTCTGGTTCAAATGCGATGATGTCCGTAACCTCAGGTTTTCCTTTCGTAAGTGTACCTGTTTTATCGAAAATAATGGTGTCGATTTTATGCGCCGTCTCAAGTGCTTCACCACTTTTCACGAGAACGCCGAGCTCTGCACCCTTACCGGTTCCCACCATGATGGCAGTTGGTGTAGCCAGACCTAGTGCACACGGACATGCGATTACGAGTATGGCGATAAAAACTTTTAAGACGAAGACGATGTCTTGTCCGGCGATAAACCATGCGAGCGCCGATAAGAATGCGATTACGAATACGATAGGAACAAAATAGCCTGAAATAATGTCTGCCATTCTAGCGATCGGGGCTTTACTGCCTTGTGCTTCTTCTACAAGCTTGATGATTTGAGCAAGGGCGGTTTCATCTCCAACCTTCGTCGCTTTATACTTCATTAAGCCTGTCTTATTAATACTTGCACCATAAACAGAGTCGCCGATTTTTTTATCTACGGGCATGCTTTCTCCCGTTAGCATGGATTCGTCAACTGTTGAATAGCCTTCGATAACGACACCATCCACTGCAACTTTTCCACCTGGTTTAACGATGACGATATCGCCAATTTCGATTTCCTCAACAGAGATTTCGATTTCTTGATCGCCATTTATGATGATGGCTGTTTTAGGTGTCAAGCCGATGAGCTTTTTAATCGCTTCTGATGTTTTTCCTTTTGAGATGGTTTCGAGTGTTTTGCCCAGTAAAATGAGGGTTATGATTACACCAGCTGTTTCGAAATACATGTGATCAACTGCCATATGATCGCCATTCAAAATCTGGAACACGGAGAATACACTATAAACTAAAGCGGCAGAGGTACCAATCGCTATAAGAGAGTCCATGTTCGGTGACCTGTGCCAAATCTGACGATAGCCAACCGTATAAAAATGTCTGCCTGCCCAGACGATGGGAATCACGAGAATTATTTGAGTAATGGCAAAATTTAGCGGAAAATTCATCGGTGAAATAATGGAAGGGATAGGGAGTGAAACAAATTTTAACATCGGTGCCATGGCGATATAGAATAATGGAATAGCAAATATCGCCGAAAGGGTTAGCTTAAATTTCATTTTTTTAATTTCGAGCTGTTTCTTTTCTCGGTCTTCGTCGATATTTCTCTTAACGACGACATCCTTTGGCGTGTAACCTAGCTTCGTTATTTGCTGCTTGATTTCAGATAGTCTAACCTTATCCGGATTATAGTGGATCGTCGCCATTTCTGTGGCCAGATTTACCGTTATGTTTGACACGCCATCCTGTTTTGAAAGCTTTCTTTCGATGGCTTGACTGCACGCAGCACAAGTCATTCCTTCAATGGGGATGATTACCTGTTTATCTGGCTGTTCAAGTGTTGCTTCATAACCAGCTTTTTTAACCGCCTCTGATATGGCTTCTTTTGATAATTTAGTTTCATCGTACGTAATCGTCAATTTTTCGGTCGACAGATTTACGTTTGAGATTTCTACGCCTTCGAGTTTGCGTGTGACGCGCTCAACTGCGGCAGAACATGAGGCACATGTCATGCCGTCTACTTTATAACTTTCGGTTTTCATAAAAGCTCCTTAGTATCATCGTTATTATAGTTATACCCCTAAGGGGTATTTATATTCTAATGATACCCCTAGGGGGTATAAAAGTCAATAGATAACTTGCACTCTAATTTGTAAAGATTGTGTAAATGCCCGCTTTGTATTATGATAATAGGGGATACACAGCGTGTATTACGAACTAAATTTTTGACTTGAGGTGAATATGAATCGATTAGCGATCAAAATAAAAGAAGCTCGACTAAAGGCAAAAATGTCTGAAAAGGATCTCGCAAAAGCATGTGGTCAAAACATCAATTATATTCTGCAAATTGAATCTGGGAAAAAAGTAATCAACGAGCAAATCGCTGAGCAAATTTTAAAAATTCTCGGTGAAAAAATCGAAACCTTTCAAGATGCCGTTGAAACTGAAAAGCCAGCTCCAGCCCCAAACACTGCACAAAAGCAGTTGAATAATCAGTCCGTTAAGAAAAGTCTGGATGCTCCAGTTACGCCTAACGATCAATGGATGGATGCTCTGTCAGGCGTCATCAGAAGCTTTCCAATAACCGATGAAATGAACGTGAAGGTATTGGCACAAAAGGAGCTCCCGCTAATTTCAAAAAAAATTGAGGGCATCTCGGTTGATAAGGTCAGTTTTATAAAGGTGACTTCTGAAGATATGCCTGAGCTAAGAATCATGAAAGGAGATGTCGTTTTGCTTCAGCAAATGACCGATTTCGCATCACCAGGCATCTATTATTTCGAATACCAAGGGCGAAAGCAACTTCGCTTTTTATCGAAAATCCAGAATAATATCCTAGGAGCAGGGTCGACTGCTTTTGGATCTGATTTTTCTGATGATCTTAAGAAGTTCAAGATTATGGGAAAAGCTATTAAAGTTGAATTTATGCTTTAGTGATTAAATGCCATAGAGTCCAATTTTCGTTGAATTATCAGAGTTTTCATGTTACTATTTAATTAAATAAGTTAGGTTGAGGTGTGTTATGTTCAAATTACGTGTTTGCGTGACAACTGAATATTAATGGAGCGCTGTTTAGGTGTTTCTACTTTAAATCACTTGCAACCTTAATTTAATAGGTTTATGTCGACGTGCTGCAAGTTTTTCTTGCAGCTTTTTATTTGAAAATACTAAGGTATTTTCTGTCCAATAGGAGGGTGAAACATGTTCACAGTAAAGTTCACACAAAACAACAGATTACGCGCTTAAATGCCATCCTAAAAGGCACTTCCTTTTAGGGTGTGAATGAAAGTTCCAACACTGAAAGGAGAACATTTATGACTGAAAAATTTATAGTAGAACGCGGCATCGTCGTCGGTGCCAACATTAATAATCGAAGTGATTTCGAGTATTCCATGACCGAGCTCGAAAATCTGGCGCAGGCCTGTGGTATCGAAGTCGTCGGTCGTGTGGAGCAAAACCTAAAGAAACCCAATAACAGTACTTATGTAGGATCCGGAAAGGTGGATGAAGTAAGGCTGGCTGTTGAGCTACAGGATGCGAACCTGGTGATTTTTAATCATGAGTTGACACCATCACAGCTTAGAAACCTGGAGCGAACACTTAGTATTCGCGTGATCGATCGAACGAATCTTATACTGGAAATTTTTGAGCGCCGTGCTAAAACCAGAGAGGCGAAGCTTCAAGTGGAAGCTGCACATTTACAGTACTTGTTGCCACGATTAATCGGTTCGTATGAATCGTTAGGACGTCAAAGTGGTGGCGTAGGCACTAAAAACAAGGGTGTGGGTGAAAAGAAGCTGGAGCTGGATCGCAGAAAGGTCGAACAGAAGATTCATGAACTCAACCGAGAAATCGAATTGATTTCGGTTGAACGAAAGACACAACGAAAAAGAAGAAGTGATATCGCCATGCCGTCAGTGGCGTTAGTGGGATATACCAATGCTGGAAAATCCACATTAATGAACTTGATGGTGAATCGATTCAACCGACAAGACAATAAAACGGTTTTTGAGAAGGACATGCTTTTTGCGACGCTTGAAACCTCGGTAAGGCAAATTCGGCTTCCTGACCGAAAGAAGTTTACACTATCAGATACGGTAGGATTTGTTAGTGAGCTGCCACATGATCTGGTTAAAGCTTTTAGGGCGACACTTGAAGAGGTTAAAAGTGCAGATTTGCTACTTCATGTGGTGGATTACTCAAATGAAAATTATGCACTTCAAATGGCGGTGACGCTAGAAACCTTAAATGAAATCGGCATCAAGGATATACCCATCGTTACGGTTTATAACAAACTGGATTTGTGCTCCTCTGAAAGAAAATCACATGAAATGCTAGACAAGGATGTCGTCCGGTTATCAGCAAAAACAGGTGAGGGACTCGAGGCGTTACTTGAGCATATAACCGCTAAGCTGTTCAGCGATTATGTCGACTGCACTGTCGATGTCCCCATTAGCGATGGAAAACTCATCGCATTTCTTAACGAGAACACTCATATTAAAGACTCGGCATATGGAGAAACGAATGTGACGTTTAACGTGGTTTGTAGTCCGTTAGACTATCAAAAACTTTTACCCTATGTCGTGAATTAACAGCTAAGTGCCACTAATGTAGTGGCACTTTTTTTGTTCTAGCGAAACCGTTTTAGAAAGTTTCGTGGCCTGTGATGATTGAGTTTTTAACGTAAATTGGATATAATGATGTAATAGTTACGAATCACAATTTTAAGAGGTTTAAATGTTTACATCCGAACGTTCCTTAGGTAAAAAACTGATATTTTTTACGACTGTGCTACTGATTTTTGCGAGTCTTTCAATCGGTCTATCGAGTTACATGGTTGCCCGTGACGCTTTAATTGAAAAGGGAAAAATATCATTAAAGAATGGTGTCAAGTCCGCACTTCAACTTATAGACGAGATGCAGATTCATGTTGCGGATGGGTGCATGACGACTGAGGAAGCGCAAAACCGTGCCAAACTACTGCTTATGGGGCCACTCGATAATGACGGAACGCGAAAAAATGAAAATGAACAGGATTTTGGCGAGCATGGCTATTACATCATATATAGTAGAGAAGGCGTCGAAATCATGCACCCAACCCTTGAAGGTCAAAATGTCATCAACTTTGTCGATAAAGGATTTGGAAAAAGTGATTTTTATCTGGTTAAGGATAAAATTGAGAAGGCTGAAAATGGTGGTGGCTATACTGAGTACACTTGGGAGTATCCATATTCGCAAAAACTAGGGAAGAAAGTCGTCTACTCTGAACTGGATTCCGATTGGGGATGGGTGGTTACTGCCGGTTCTTATATCTCTGATTTCAATCGTGCCGCCTCAATTATCGTATATATCACATTTATGACGATTATCATTATCGTCTTGATAGGATATTATTTAACAAAACTTTTCATGCTTAGAATAACACGCCCTATCACGGAAGTGGTAAAAGGATTAAAGGACGCTGAAAACGAAAACTATCATCCTGTAGAAGAAGTCAATTCCAATGACGAATTAAAGAATCTGACACATGGGTTCAACAGCATGATTTTCGCCATGGAAGCGGCTCAGAAGAACCTGATAAAAAAGGATGACCAACTTTTACAATATGCCTATTATGATCAGCTAAGCGGTCTCCCAAATGCCTATTTCTTTAAAATCTCCGTCCAGCCTAGGCTGAAATCGATGAAGACGTCCTGCGCCTTGTTGCTGATTGATATCAAGGACTTTAACTTGATCAATTCTATTTATGGGAACGCTTTTGGTGATCGAGTGATAGAACAGATCGGTCAAATCGTCACGAGAGAAAAACCCTATAATACCATTATCGCTCGTGTAGGGGGTAATGAGTTCGCCATGTGGGTTGAAGATGTGGACGATTCACAAATCGAGTATGAGTTAATCGGTTATCTATCTTATTTAAAGAAGGAACTTTCGTATCTAAACGTGATCCATCATTTCGATTTTTATATGAGTATGGTCTCAGTTAAACCTCAACATAATAATGATGATTTTGATGAGGTTTATAAGCGCGCACACGCCGCGCTGGAGTATTCAAAGAAGTATAAAGTTATGCATCTTAATCGTTATCACACCAGCATGACCGCCGCTTTGGAAAGAGAGTCTAAAATATTGCAGCATGCAGAACAAGCGATTAAGGAAAAAGCATTTAATGTCGTGTTCCAATCAAAAGTCGATTTAGAGTCGCAAAAAGTCGTCGGCGTAGAGGCATTGGCACGATGGGAAATTCCAGAGTTAGGTGTGATTCGTCCCGATGAGTTTGTTCCATTAATTGTTCATGCAAATCTCATGGCACCGTTTACGAAAATCATCATCGAAAAGTCTTTTGAATGCATTCCAAGGTTTAGACGATTATATGGCGAAGATGTCACATTATCGATTAATTTACCACCCACACTGTTTTTTGATAATGATTTTATGGCAGATTTAAAATGCTATTTAGAAAAATGGGAAATTAAACCGGGCACAGTCTATCTTGAAATTACGGAAGATATTTTTGTAGGTGATTTTTCGATCATCGAAAGCCGCTTGGAATCCATTAGGCAAATGGGGATGTGCATTTCACTAGACGATTTTGGGACGGGGTATTCTTCACTAAACTACCTTGCGCATATGAAGTTTGATGAAATCAAAATTGATAAATCCTTTATCGATCCCATCACGAATAGCGACACGGCACTTGCGCTGTTTAAATCGATCGTTGCCATATCAAAAGCGCTAAAATGCGAGGTTGTGGCAGAAGGTGTGGAAGACATGGCACAGGTTGATATTATTCGTTCTAACGGATGTCGGTTCGTACAGGGCTATGTTTATTCAAAGCCGCTCTCCATAGATGACCATGAAATGTCTAAGCATTAGAAAAAGACGCTGTGTGAAAACACAAGCGTCTTTTTACATGGATGCAATCTTCAATTATAGTACTTAACGGTTACTTATTTACCCATGAATGAGTCAACGTTGATGGAAATGGCTGAAGTTTGTGGTGGAATACTCTTCGTCATGGCCAGATTATGATAGATTTTCACATGGTTTCCTACGCGTAGATGTTCTATTGAAACAGATGCGCCGTTGATATTTTTAATAGTGGTTGCGTCACTAATATGATAAATGATTTCCTCTTGATAATTTTTTACTGTGATGCTCTTATCACCGATTTCAGAAATCGTTCCTTCACGGTAGGCGACGGTATTGAGTCGTTCGATTTCAAAGGCATTCAGCTGAGCGGGGTAGATGAGAATCATAATTGAAGGGTGTTCAACCTTGATGGTATCGCCTACCTTGAGGTCTTTTAATGAAATCGCTTGCGTTTTACCATAGTCTTTAAAAATCGTATCTGCGTTGATCATGACATGCGCTTCACCATCCCCTTGTTTTACGATGATCATATTTTCTTTGATTTCTGTAATGACAAGCTGACTAGAGATCGTACGGTCACCGATTGATGGCATGATTTCCAGACCATTTTCACCAGCGAATGCGCCAGCATTTAAATAATTCTCGATAAAATCTACTGGAACATAAGTCTTTCCATCGATAATAGTCGCACCTTTAGTAAGGGCTTCTGGTGCTCTTCTCGCAAAGGTATAGGCGTTTGAACGTGTGTCGATGGTAATATAAACAGCGCCTTTTACAAGCTCGATTGACCTCGTACTCCCATTCCAAATGACCTTATAGCCTAAACCTTCTGCCATTTCTCTAAGTGGCACCATTTTAGTTTGATCGTTTAATAGTTTAAGTGGTGTAGGGAGTTTAACGCCATTCAGTACGACGTCTTGATTCGTGGATGAGATTGGATTTGCAGAAATCAGCATGATGTCTGGGTTTGCAAAACTGAATCCCGTTACTAACAGTAATAAAGAGAGTGTGAGTGTCATTATTTTTTTCATTTTCTTCCTCCTAAAAAGTGTTTTCATGTTTAAGACGACAGTGTAGGTTGAAAAGTTCCCTCTTAGTACAGGTTTTTTTTGAATTGGATATTGCCATCACGAAGACCTTATGGTAATATAAAATAGTTGCGAGCCGAAGTGGTGGAATTGGCAGACGCGCCGGACTCAAAATCCGGAGAGGTAACACTCGTGCGGGTTCGACCCCCGCCTTCGGCACCATGAAAAGACCTGATATTTCAGGTCTTTTTTCTTTTGCTAAGATTCGTTATAATGAGTATGGTATCCTAAATACGGTTTTATAAGGAGAGAGTCCATGGTTCAAAATCGTTTAGAGCGCGTCAGAGCGCGTATGGCGCACTATAACATGTCTCATTTATTAGTCTCTTCACCAGATGCAATTTTTTATCTTACAGGGGTAGAGATTCATCCAGGTGAACGCTTGCTGTGTTTATCAATCTCACAAACAGAATGTACTTTGGTTGTGAGTGCATTGTTTCCCTTATCCTCTTTTGAGTTCCCAGTGATTTATTTCAAGGATACTGAAAATGTCATAGAGGTATTATCGCAGACGATTCATGAGGATCAAGTAATCGGCGTCGATAAATTCTGGGCGAGTCATTTTCTACTGAAGCTTATGGCCAAAAGGCCAAACAGCCAATACGTCGTTGGTTCGCCAGCTGTAGACGATGTAAGGCTTTGCAAGGATGAAATTGAAATTGAACATATGAGACGCGCTTCTCTCATCAACGATCAGGTCATGCGAGAGGTGATCCATTACATCGAAACCGAAGGGGCTAGTGGTGAACTCACTGAACTGATGGTCCAAAAAAAGGTTATCGAAATCAACGCGTCATTAGATGTACACGAAATGTCGTTTACACCTACCGTCTGCTTCGGAAAAAATGGGGCTGAACCTCATCATGATGTGGACGATACCTTACTTGAGCCAAATAGTGCTGTCGTCATCGATATTGGTGGTAGAGTGGATGGGTACTGCAGTGACATGACCCGTAGCTTTTTCTTCGGTACGCCTTCTGAAAAGTATAAAGAAGTCTATCAATTGGTACTGGAAGCAAATAAGAAGGCCATCGCTGCTGTTAAACCGGGTGTCAAGCTAAGTGACATCGACCAAATCGCCCGCGCTGTCATAGAAGAGGGTGGATACGGTCAATTTTTCACTCACAGAACAGGTCATGGAATAGGAATCAATGTACATGAGTTTCCAGATGTCAGTGGGACCAGTGATTCAGTTTGTGAGCCTGGAATGATTTTTTCCATCGAGCCTGGCATCTATTTGCTAGGGGAGTTTGGCGTAAGAATTGAAGATCTCGTATGTGTCACCGAAAATGGTTGTGAAGTTTTAAACCATGTTAACAAAGAATTGCTTTAATTTTCTGATTATGCTAAAATAAACGGGATGGTTTACATAACATCCCGTTTTGTTTTTTCAATCGTTGATTTTAAAGGAGTATAAATGGATCCATTAACCCATGGACTTATAGGCGCAGCTGTTTCCACTTTTTCTGGCACACCAGCTGCCATAGATAATCCACTGATGATCGGTGCGGCACTGGGTGCCATGTCACCTGATTTGGATTTCGTGATACGCATCTTTAAGAATGATGCAGAGTACATGAAGCACCATCGTGGGCATTCGCATACGGTTCCTTTTTTAGCCGTCTTCAGTCTCGCGATTACTGCTGGTTTATCACTTTTTACATTTAATGCTTTTGATTTTTTAACCGTGTTTTTTTGGACCTTTTTAGGCGCCCTTTCACACACGTTGATGGACATCCTTAACTCCTATGGGGCTAAGCTCTTTTCAAAGAAACGAAAACTCAGTTTATTGACCCTATATGACCCATTTATTAGCCTGGTTGGATTATGGTTAATCCTGACGGGGGAGAAAAACACCTTCGAACTGGTAGGCGCCGCTATTACAGTACTTTTATATCTGACACTACGGCATATCAACAAGACCAACGCAGCACATGAACTCCTGAACTACTTATCAAGGGAGCATCACTTGATAGAGGTGTCGGTCTATCCATCGCTAAGGTCATTTTATAAATGGGATTTTGTCGCACATACAGAAACACATGATTATGTCGGTCAATATAATCCGTGGATGTCTTTAATGTCTAAAGATGCCATCCGCTTTATCCAGACCTTCAAACGTGAAGATCACGAAGTTATCTCGACTTTTAACGCGTCGAATGTGGGGGCGATTTTTGGTGAATTCTCACCTAACCTGCACATTAGAATCGAGACGAATGATGAAGACGATTTAATCATACTCAGGGCGATTGATCTTAGGTATTTTATGAAGGACCGCTTTATGCATCATGCGACTCTGGTTTTGGATGCTCAGTTCAATATCGTCTCCAGTTATCTTCATCCTTATCGCTTAAAAAATGCGATTCCCGTGTATTAATTTACCTGATTAGATTTGAGCTCACTTTATTTCTTATAATAGAATAAAGTGGGCTTATTTTTATTTTCAAATGGTATAATGATTAATGGAACTTTTTTTATTTAGTTACGTCTTATGAGTATACCTTTCATGAAAGGAGTGGAAAAATGGAATCAATGCTCATCGAAAAAAGCATCCAAGGAGACGTTGCAAGCTTCGAACAACTCATCGTGAAATATAATCGCTATGTTTACAACATCGCATTTAGGATGATGGGCAACGAAGAAGATGCAAAGGACATGTCACAGGAGGCTTTGATTAAAGCTTTTAAAGCCATCGGACAGTTTAAGCGGGAGGCGAATTTTTCCACTTGGCTGTATCGAATCACCATCAATGTCTGTAAGGATGAAATGAGAAAACGCAAAGAACACGTCCTTTCGTATGATGTTGAAAATCAAGATGAAGGGTCCATGAAAGAAAACATAAAGGATGAATCGACCAATCCAATTCTAATCTATGAACAACTGGAACTGAAAGAAACCATCGAAACCGCACTAAACAAACTATCAGAGGATTCAAAGGCAGTGGTGGTTCTAAAGGATTTACTTGGTTATTCATATGAGGAAATAGGGACAATACTCGATATACCTGTCGGAACTGTCCGGTCTCGTTTAAATAGGAGCCGGTCAGCACTTAAAAGCATCTTACAAGTTCAACTGGCTGAACAGTAGAAAGGAGGGAGTTTATGAAATGCGAACAAGCACAAAGTTTGATGCACGCCTATGTGGATCAGGAAATCAATGATTTAGAACTTAAAAAGCTAAATGAGCATCTAGACTCCTGCGAGTCGTGTACAGTTGAATTTGAAGAACTGAAGTACATGATTCAAGTAATGGGGGAAATGGATTTGAAAGAATTGCCCATTGGATACGAAGAAGAGCTTCATCAAAAATTGATCGTGGCATCAAATGAAGCACAGTTTGATCAGGCGACGCATAAAAAACAATCGTTTTTCTCTTCAGTAGTTGAAAAACTTTCACACTTTAAAATGAAACGCCGCTATTATGCATACGCTGCTGTCCCCACCATGATGCTCGTCGTCTTTTTCGCATCTAAAGGCCTTTTGAATCTATCGAAAAATGAGATGGCTGTCTCAAGTGATATGAATTATCTGGTTGAAGAAACCACAGCCGCTGCCATGTTCGAAGAATCGCAGGCAAGGGATGGTGGCGAGTACGGCGTGAGCATTGGCACCGCAGCAAAGGGTACTGAAAACATGTTAACTTTAGCACCAAGCAGTACGCCAGAGTTTACGGATCAAAGCGACTATCGAGATGGCCGCATGATCATCCAGACGGCAAATATCAGTCTGGACGTTGAGAAATACGATTCTGTCTTAGAAAACATCAGAAATACAGTAATGGCAGCGGGCGGCTATGTGGAAAACGAGTCGACATCGTTTAAATGGTATTATTCTGATACGGATAATCTGAAGGTTGGCTATTTAACCATTAGAGTACCTGCTGAGGGATATGCAAGTTTCGTGACAGCTATCAAGGATTTAGGCCTCGTCACGATGGAATCGAGCAATGCCAGTGATATTACCAAAATTTATCGCGATACTGCTGCTGAAGTGGAGAACTTGAAAGTCACTGAGGAAAGGTTGCGCGAAATCATGCAACAGGCCACTGAAATCGCAGATATCTTAGCCATCGAAAACGAACTCACTCGAATTCGTGGCGACATCAGTATGTATACGAAGCAAATTCAAGATTGGGAAGCTTTAGTGGACATGGCGTCCATCACCATCAACCTCAACGAAGTAAAAAGCTTAAAACCGACCGTTGAACCGATCGATGACAGCTTATTCGGTAAAGCAAAAGAAGGCTTTATCGATACCATCAATGCACTCAAACGATTGATGGAACGAACCATCGTTTGGATCGTGGCAAAATCACCAATTCTACTGATTATTACCATTTTGGGATTAATCGCACGATGGGTTTACTTTAAGAAATTTAATGTGAGGAGGAAATCAAATGAAAAATAAGTTGATTGCAGGTTTAAGTATCATGTTAATCATTTCCATGGCATTCGGAATTATAGCACTTAACGCGCCAAACGAGCTAGCCATGGCAAATACTGAAGGCACCGATCCAAGACTCGTAACGGTGAGTGGGGAAGGCAAGATCGTGGTAACACCTGATCTAGCGTATATCGATATCGGTGTACAAACTAAAAACGCTGACGCAGCCATCGCACAGCAAGAAAATGCAAAGTTAATGACAGTGGTCATAAACGCCATTAAGGCCTCTGGTGTGAAAGCAGAAGATATTCAAACAACAGGCTATAGCTTATATCAAACCTATGATTATTATGCCGAAAAGCAGAGTGACCCATATTACATCGCTAACAACACAGTGAACGTAAAAGTTAAAGACATCACTAAAGTTGGACAGATTATCGATTCCGCTACTAAAGCTGGTGCAAATACCATCAATAGCATCCGATTCACCATCGAGGATGACAGTCAATATTACCAAGAGGCTTTAAAACTTGCCATGGCAGATGCAAAAGGTAAAGCACAAGCCGTTCTTGGAACCTTTGGAAAATCAGCAGGCTTGCCATACGCAGTATCTGAAGTGAGCAACGGCGGTGGCCTCTATTACGATTACTACCCAGGTAAGGGCGTTGCTGAAGCGACGATGGATGCCTCTACACCGATCGAATCAGGTGAAATTACCATCACAGCGAATGTTTCCGTTTCATATGATTACTAATTTTGAAGGCTTCGGCCTTCTTTTTTTTATGCCGCCTGATTTTGGGTATGATATAATAAGTAAACAGTTTCAGGTTATTATTTGAAAAGGAGTCCATATGAAGCAGAAATTAGTCATCGTCGATGGCAATAGTTTGATCAATAGAGCGTTTTTCGCTATGTCGGATTTAAAAAATTCTAAAGGGATATACACGGGCGGCGTCCATGGTCTTACCTCCATGGTTTTTTCATTGATTGATCAGTTCAAGCCGACCCATTTTTGTGTGGCCTTCGATATGAAGGGGCCAACTTTTAGGCACCTCACGTATGATGCCTATAAGGGGACACGCAAGGGCATGCCAGACGAGCTCGCCATGCAGATGCCCATCGTCAAGGAAATCCTCGATGCTCTAAACATACCCCGGGTTGAGCTTCAAGGCTATGAAGCAGACGATCTGATCGGCACATTTGCCAGACGTGCGCTGGAGAGTCAAGTTGAAGTCCATGTGATCACAGGTGACAAGGATGCCCTTCAACTCGTTGCATTAGGCGCCTTCGTCCATATTACTAAAAAAGGAATTACCAATTTAAAGTGCTATGAGGATTCGGATGTTTACGAGGAATTGGGAGTCCACGCGGAACAGGTCATCGACTTTAAAGGGCTTTCAGGCGATTCTTCTGACAATATTCCTGGCATTCCATCAATAGGACCTAAAACAGCTGCAAAACTACTAGAACAGTTCGGAACCGTGGAACAACTGATTTTATCCTCCGATCAAGTAGAAAATAAACGTATTCGGGGTTTAGTGGAAGAATTTGCGGAGCAAGCCCTTTTATCAAAGCGTCTGGCAACCATCCACACTGAAGTTCCTGTAGAGTTGTCGGTTGATGAACTGCACATCCAAGATCCGGACTATGATAAAGCCATATTGGCGTTTAGAAAATATGAACTCAATAGTCTTTTAGGGAAGCTCAAGGTTCAGTCGTCAGAAGGTAATCCGCCGGAAAAGGAGACTGCACAAGAAACGGCATATGAAAGCTTACCAGCATCGGCCATTATCGCTAAAATTATGGCAGAGGGTGCTTTTACGTTTAAGTTTATCAGTGACTATGATGGAATCAATCAACGCGATATCATCGCCGCTGCATTTTTAATCGGCGATTCTGCGAACCTTTTAGAAGATGTCTCTGAGATCATGCAGTTTAAGGCAGTGTTTGAATCGACTGAAATTAAAAAATCAGGATATGAGGTTAAGAACGAGTATTTAAGTTTGATGGCACTCGGAATCGACTTGAACGGTGTGATATTTGATGGTTTCATAGCCGCCTATTTGTTAGAGCCGTCTAGACGCAACTACGATCTGTCAGAGCTTGCCTTTGAACATCTGGCTTTAAAAATGACCTCAGAGGATGACCTGCTGGGAAAAGGCGTGAAACGCATCTCCTACGGCGAATTAGACCGTTTAAAATGCCATTCTTTTTTACTTGAAGAGCTCGCAAGCATTTCCAGACTTAATGCGCTGTTTAGTGAACAGATGAAGGCGCAGCATTTAACCCCACTGTTTGAACAGGTGGAAGTCCCACTGGTGAAAATTCTGGCAGATATCGAGTTTACAGGCTTTAAAGTGGATGAGGAAGAAATCAATCACATCGACGCCCAGTTGATCGAAAAGATAGAAGAAATTGAAAAATCCATTTATACTTCAGCAGGAGAAACCTTTAATATCAATTCACCTAAACAACTCGGCGTCATTTTATTTGAAAAGCTTGGCTTACCAAGTGGAAAAAAGACAAAAACGGGTTATTCCACCGGTCATGATGTTCTGGAAAAGCTAGCGCATAAGCATCCCATCATCGACGAAATCATCGAATATCGCATGCTAACGAAGCTTAAATCTACGTACATCGACGGCCTTAGAGCGGTTATTGATCCCGAGACGAAGCGCGTTCACACCTCCTTGAATCAAACCATCGCCGTTACAGGAAGATTGAGTTCAACTGAACCTAACCTGCAAAATATCCCGATCAGGCTGCCCTATGGGCGTAAAATCAGAAAGTTCTTCATTGCCGATGAAGGGTGCATCCTGCTGGATGCGGACTATTCGCAGATTGAGCTACGCGTTTTAGCACATCTTTCAGAAGATCCGATGCTGATCAATGCGTTTAATAATGATATCGATATTCACACCTTAACCGCCTCACAGGTCTTCCACATCTCTAAGGAAGAGGTGACAACCCTTCAAAGAAGCCGTGCCAAGGAGGTCAATTTTGGAATCGTCTACGGCATGGGCGATTTTGGTTTATCTGAAAGCTTAGATATTTCACGGAAAGATGCCAAACATTATATCGAGAGCTATTTCGAGAGCTATCCAAATGTCCGCGGCTTCATGGATGATATCATCGAGAAGTGTAAAGTAGATGGGTATGTGACCACAGTTTTAGGCCGCAAACGCATGATTCCTGAAATTAATCATAGCAACTTCATGCTGCGCTCTGCGGCTGAACGAATCGCTAGAAATACGCCGATACAGGGGAGCGCTGCCGACATCATTAAGCTCGCCATGATTAAAGTATATGACGCTTTAAAGCATCATCAAATGAAGACCAAGCTAATCTTACAGGTACACGACGAACTGATTCTTAATGTGCCTTATGATGAACTTGAAACCGTTAAGACGCTACTTAAGACCAGCATGGAAGAAGCTTTTGAACTATCTGTACCGCTTAAAGTCGACATGAACACAGGGGGCAGTTGGTACGATGCTAAGTAAGCCATATAAAATAGGCATTACAGGATGTATAGGTTCTGGAAAAAGCGAGGTCAGCCGTTATTTGACTTCGCTGGATTATCCATTGATTGATGCAGATGCCATCTCTAAGGAAGTGGTGATGCCTGGTGAAATCGGTTTGATCAAATTGGTTGAAACCTTTGGGGAGAGCATCTTAAATCATGATCACACTCTCAATCGAAAAAAGCTAGGGGAGTTGGTTTTTAACAATCAGTTCTTATTAGAACAGCTTAATAGCGTTTTACACACAATCATTAGGCGTGAAATTGCAAATCGTTTGGCAACTTATTCTACTGAACCCTTTGTCTTTATCGATGTCCCATTATTGTTTGAAACCGACTCACGATCAAATTATGATGAGATTGTTCTCGTTTATGCAAAACCAGAAATTTGTCTCGAACGGATTGTTAAGAGGGACGGCATCAGTTCACAGCTTGCTAAGCAGAAAATTGATGCGCAAATGGATATCGAATGGAAGCGCTCCCTTTCTGACACTATTTTTTCAAACGAGGGGAGTATCGAACAGTTACACCATCAAATTGAAGCTTATCTGGTTGATTTGAAAAAGCGTATATAACAAAAAGCGCCATTCGATTGAATGGCGCTTTTAATGCATAAAAATAAAAAAGACCTGAATAATCAGATCTTTTTATGTTTGGTGCGGATGGCGGGACTCGAACCCGCATGAGCTATGCTCGCTACCCCCTCAAGATAGTGTGTATGCCAGTTTCACCACATCCGCATATCGTGTTGCGACTTTTTTATTATAGTTTTTGTGGCCTGAATAGTCAAGCGTTTTTTATAACTTTTTTTATATTTTTAGTGATTATTTTAATACAACAAATGCTATAATGTAAGAAGATTTAAATGATGGAGGAATAATGGCTTATATTTTAGGTGGAATCATTATTTTGATTGCCGCATTTGTACAAGGTGCTACTAGTTTTGGATTTTCTTTGATTGCTTTACCACTGCTTGGCTTGATTTTTGAACTTAAAGTGATTGTACCAGCTTTAGTTGCTTATAGTATTTTGCTTAATCTGATTATTTTGATAAGGCTAAAAGTGTACCCCAATTTGAAGGAACTTGCCATATTAGGCTTTTTTGCAGTCTTATTTATACCCTTGGGTGTCAATCTACTCATCTTCGTCGATGAGAAAATACTCAAGCTTTCAGTCAGTGTATTATTGATCTTGATTGCCTTGCTCATGCTTTCGGGTAAGACCTTTAATATTAAAAACCGCACTTTCGCATATGCTGTCGCAGGAATTTTAAGCGGTCTATTAAATGGTGCGGTGTCGTTATCCGGGCCACCTGTAGTCGTTTTATTAGCAAATGAAAATCGAAATAAAAACGACTTTCGGGCAAGCTTGACACTTCTTTTCTTCTTGCTTAACATCGTAACCATTTTTCTTTATGTTAAAAAAGGACTATTTTTAGAACCTGATTTGATTAATATGATGTTCCTAACACCCTTGATGATTATCGGAACATTTTTAGGCATACATTTTGGCAATCGTATCGATGAAGTCAAATTCAAAAGATTAGTTTTGATTTTGCTAATCGTTATGGGGATTGCAAATTTAATTTAGGAGGCTTTTATGGCAAAGAAAATCTTGGTGGTTGATGATGCGATGTTTATGAGAAAGCTATTATGTGACATCGTCGTTAAAGCGGGCTATGAAGTTATCGCAGAAGCCGGTAATGGAGAAGAGGCTTATCATAAATATAAAGAGTTTTTACCTGATCTCGTAACCATGGACATTACGATGCCTGAAGTGACAGGAATCGAAGGAGCCGCTAAAATTATGCAGGAATTTCCAAATGCGAAGATTTTAATGGTTAGCGCCATGGGTCAGGAGAGCATGGTTATCGACTCTGTTAAAGCTGGCGCAAAGGGCTTCATCGTCAAGCCATTTGTGGCGGATAAAGTCATCTTCGAAATTCAAAAGTTGATAGGGTAATTTTTTATAGCCGACTGATTTAGTCGGCTTTTTTCAATGCTTATAACATTTTAAAATTTTATAGTACGATTAAAAAAAAATAATAAAAAAACTGAAATTTGCTGTTAGCGAATTAACATACTAATGTGATGAAGGCGTCATTTAATGTTACATTAGCGAAATATTTGTTGAAATTTCAATTGATTGAGAGGCGGGACGCTTTGGGAAATTTTTAACCAACAATGTCCTGAAAGTATTGAAATTTCAATATGTATTGCATTGACCTGTTTGTTGATTTATAGTATTATTGTTAGTGGTGAGGATAGAATTGTATACAGTATAATTCTAAACATAAAGCATTTATAAATTTTACTAAAGGGGTGAGTATAAATGGGGCTTTTAACTTTTAAAGGAGGGATTCATCCTCCACATGCTAAAGAATCGACTGAGCATTTACCCATCATCGATTTTTTAGGCCCTAAGGTTGTTGAAATTCCACTTAGACAACATATCGGCGCACCATGTGAACCTACTGTAAAAAAAGGCGATACGGTAAAAGTAGGGCAGTTAATCGGTGCCGCTGGTGGTTTTGTTTCTGCAAACGTTCACAGTTCTGTATCCGGAACAGTTCTAGATGTAAGAAAACAAAACACTGCATATGGCTTCGACACTTGTGTGGTCATCGAAAATGATGATTTATACGAAGTATGTGAAACCGTAAAACCAAAACCTGATTATAAAACACTTTCAGGAAAAGAAATCGTCGATATGATTAAAGAAGCAGGCATCGTTGGTATGGGGGGTGCTGGCTTCCCAACACATGTAAAATTATCGCCGCCACCAGAAAAGCCGATTGATACCATCGTATTAAACGGCGCTGAGTGTGAGCCTTATTTAACATGTGATCACCGCTTGATGCTTGAAGAGTCTGAGAAGATCATTAAAGGTCTTCAAATTCTCATGCACGCACTTAATGTAAAAAATGGCGTTATCGGTATCGAAAACAATAAGCCCGATGCAATCGCTAAGATGACTGAGGCAGCAAAAGGCACTGAGATCCGCGTCGTCGGTCTTAAGACCAAATATCCGCAAGGTGCAGAGAAACAATTGATTTACGCTTGCACAAACCGATCAATTCCTTCTGGAGGATTACCGATGGATATCGGCGTCGTGGTGAACAATGTCGCTACAGTTGCAACCATCGGAAATCTGTTCGAAACAGGAATGCCACTTGTTGAACGCGTTTGTACGGTTACAGGTAAAGGCATAAAATCACCGAAGAATATTCGTTTTAAAGTTGGTACGCCATTAAAGGCTCTTATCGATTTCTGTGACGGTTATAATGGCACACCTGGTAAAATTTTACTCGGTGGACCGATGATGGGCGTTGCGCAGTTTTCAGATGAGCTGCCAGCGATGAAAAACACTTCTGGCATATTAGTGTTTACTCCAGAAGAAGCCAAACTTCCTGATGCGTCTGCATGTATCAAATGCGGAAAATGCGTCACCACTTGTCCAATTAATTTAGAACCGCTTCAGATCAGTGCATATGCATTAATGCACGACTATGATAAAGCGGCTAAATTTAATGCATTAGATTGTATAGAATGTGGCTCTTGTTCGTTCATTTGTCCTGCAAAACGACCACTCTTACAAACCATTCGCGTTGCAAAACGTGAAATATTAGCTAGAAGAAAGAAGTAGGGGGAGGACATTCATGGAAAATAGATTATTTGTCTCTTCATCGCCTCATATTCGCTCTTCAGAAACGACTCAGCGTATTATGAGAGATGTTACCATTGCACTTTTGCCTGCTGCAGCATACGGCGTCTATAATTTCGGGTTACGTGCACTCGTTGTTTTAGTGTTATCTGTGGTTTCAGCCATTGCAGCTGAAGCGATGTGCCAAAAAATCAGAAAACAAGCGTTGACCATTAATGATTATAGTGCCATCGTTACCGGTCTTTTATTAGGAATGAACTTACCATCTGAAGTCCCTTATTGGATTCCAGTTGTAGGTAGCTTTTTCGCCATCGCTATCGTCAAGCAAGCTTTTGGTGGACTTGGACATAACTTTATTAACCCAGCACTTGCTGCAAGAGCGATGCTCGTTGCATCATGGCCAGTACAGATGACCACTTGGACACCTGTAACGCCAGATGCCGTTTCAAGTGCAACTGCATTAGGGATCATTAAAGAAGGTTTAGACGTTCCATTGCCATCATTGTTTGATTTGTTTATCGGCAAAATGGGTGGCTGTATCGGCGAAACATCGGCTCTTTTATTACTTCTTGGCGCTGCATACCTTTTATATCGCGGTGTTATTTCCATCAAAATCCCAGGCATTTATATCGGTACCTTCACTTTACTCACACTACTAATAACAGGATTTGACGTTCAACTGACTTTAGTCCACATTTTATCGGGTGGTCTTATCTTAGGCGCATTCTTTATGGCAACTGATTATGCGTCATCTCCGATTACACCAAAAGGACAAATTATTTACGCGGTTGGTATGGGCTTATTAACTGTGGTCATCCGCTTTTATGGTGGATACCCAGAAGGCGTATCGTACTCAATTCTTTTGATGAACGTTGCAGCGCCATTAATTGATAAGTATACTAAACCTCGTGTATTTGGAGGTGCTAAGTAATGAAAGATATCTTAAAGACGGGTATTATCCTTTTAATAATCGCTGCAGTTGCTGCAGTTGCACTTGGCCTTACTAACGAGGTTACAAAAGATAAAATTGCTGAACAGCGATTTTTAGCGAATGAGCAGGCAAAAAAAGCGGTTTTAGCGACAGCCGCCACTTTTGAAGACATTACAGGCGAAGATTTAGAAGCCATCACTTCCACATTTGCGCCAGTAACAGAAGCCTATGTCGGTTTAGATGCATCAGGTGCAGTTGTTGGTTATGTATTCAAATCTACGCCAAACGGCTTTAGCGGTGCAGTTGAGGTTGTAACTGGTATCGATGGTAACGGTACAGTAACTGGATTGCGAGTCGGTAGTCATAACGAAACACCAGGATTAGGTGCAAAAGCAAAAGATGCCGCTTTCTTTGATCAATATAATGGCAAGCTCACAGATGGTCCAATCGGTGTGTCTAAAACGGCTGCCAGTGGTAATGATATCCAAGCGATTACTGGTGCAACGATAACAAGTGTCGCTGTAACTAGTGGTGCAAATGCTTCTATTGATGCCTACAAGTGGATCATGGAGAATGGAGGTATCGGAAAATGAAATTAAGTAATTTAACCAATGGTATCATTAAAGAAAATCCGATATTCGTTCAATTATTAGGGATGTGTCCAACATTGGCCGTTACCACATCAGCCATCAATGGAATCGGTATGGGGCTAGCGACGACTGCCGTTTTAGCAAGCTCTAACGTCGCAATCGCATTATTAAGAAAATTTATACCGGCACAAGTGCGTATTCCTGCATTCGTCGTCGTAATTTCTACCTTTGTAACAGTTGTCGGAATGCTTATGGAAGCATTTTTGCCAGCACTGTTCAGTTCACTTGGTCTATTTATTCCACTGATCGTCGTTAACTGTATTATCCTCGCCCGTGCTGAAGCGTTTGCTTCAAAAAATGGCGTTGGTGATTCATTATTGGATGGTATCGGCATGGGATTGGGCTTTACACTCGCACTGGTTATTTTAGGTAGCGTTCGCGAGCTGATCGGAAACGGTTCATTATTTGGCGCTGCTTTGTTAGGTGCAAATTATCAACCTGCTTTAATCATGATTTTACCTCCAGGCGGCTTTTTAGCGTTAGGTTTATTACTTGCGCTATATAACAGTTATCAAATTAAGAAAGCGAAATAGGGGGGACTGTCAATGGAAAATGCAAGTATTTTTGTCATCATGGTCAGTGCCATACTCGTTAACAACTTCGTACTCTCTAGATTTTTAGGCATCTGTCCATTTTTAGGCGTATCCAAGCAAGTTGAAACTGCTTTTGGTATGGGAATGGCGGTTACCTTTGTTATCACGTTAGCGGGGACACTCACTTATTTTGTTCACTATTATCTATTGGTACCATTTGGTCTTGAATACCTTCAAACGGCTGCATTTATCTTAGTAATTGCCTCTTTGGTGCAGTTTGTTGAGATCGTCCTTCAAAAAATGAGTCCGACGCTTTATCAAGCTTTAGGCGTGTTCTTACCACTTATAACGACGAACTGTGCGGTACTTGGACTTGCTTTACTCAACATCCAATATAAGTTTGGTTTAGTTCAGACCATCTTCCATTCATTCTTTGCCGCGATTGGTTTTTCGCTGGCGATCGTATTGTTTGCAGGTATCCGTGAGAAGCTTGAGACTTCTGATGTGCCAGCGCCATTTAAAGGTTTTCCAATAGCCTTAGTCACCGCCAGCCTTATGTCGATTGCCTTCTTAGGCTTCACAGGCTTAGTATAGGAGGTCGCATATGGATACAAATTCAATTATTCTCGCTGGAACCAGCCTAGGAATCATGGGTCTAGCATTCGGTGCAGCACTGGCTTTTGCTTCAAAAAAGTTTGCGGTTGAAGTCGATCCGCGTGTGGTTGAAGTAAGAGAAGCCGTACCTGGAGCTAACTGTGGTGCGTGTGGTTATCCTGGCTGTGATGGTTTTGCAAATGCTGTCGTTAAAGGCATTGCACCTGTAAACGGTTGTCCAGTCGGTGGGGCTGCTGTCGCGACTAAGGTCGCACAAATCATGGGTGTTGAAGCAGGTTCTAGCATAAAAAAAATCGCACGTGTCAAATGCGAAGGTCATGATGAAAACTGTGGCAATCGCTATGAGTATGATGGTTTTGATAGCTGTGTCGCTGCTAACATGCTGAACGGTGGTCCTAAGAAGTGTTTATATGGTTGTATGGGATTAGGCTCGTGCGTTCAAGTCTGTCCGTTCGACGCCATTCATATCAACGATAAGGGCCTTGCAGAAGTCGATCCAGAAAAATGTACGGCATGTAATAAATGCATCGAAATCTGTCCAAAAATGGTTATTAGCTTAGTACCCTATGAGCAGTTGACCATCGTACAGTGTAATAACAAGGATAAAGGCCCGATGGTTAAGAAGAACTGTAATGTGGCTTGTATCGCATGTGGTATATGTGAAAAGAATTGTCCTTTCGATGCCATCCATGTGATTAACAACTTGGCTGAAATCGATTATGATAAGTGTACAAATTGTATGATTTGTGTTGAGAAATGTCCGACTAAAGCAATTCAAGGCGATTTGACTAAACGTACTGCTATATAGCATTAAGAAGACCCTAACGGTTTTACCTAATGGGTCTTCTTTTTATTTTAACGGTTTACAGAATCACCCTTGAATAGGGAATATGTAATTTAATTCATGATTGCATCTGCTCGTTTCCCTTGTAATTAATGGCACTGAATGTTAAACTATAATTTAGATTGGGGCTTCATGTCTATCATTCAGCAAATGGTAAAATATGGAATTCCGATATAAATTATGATATAATATAGAGGTCGTCATGAGAGTTAAAAGTAATGATAGTTTGGTGCTATTGGTATTACTCCTAGTAGGCGCTATTTTTGGAAGCTTAATTGGCTCTGCACTGAGTGGTGTTTTCCCTATACTCGATTATGGTAAAAGCATAGGCGTTGATCCATTTGTCGTTGACCTTAACGTCATCGTTCTTACATTTGGATTTAAGCTTTCTTTGAATATCGCCGGTATTATAGGGATCGTCACAGCTTTTATCATCTATAGAAAACTATGAAGATCATATTAGCCTCGGCATCACCGAGAAGGGTAGAATTATTAAAGTCATTTCATTTGCCATTTGATGTAATTCCAAGTGCGATTGAGGAAGTAACCATGCCTCATGAAACGCCAACTCAAATCGTCATGAGCCTCGCACTCGAAAAAGCCATAAATATCTCTCAAATTTATCCTGAGGCTTTAGTCATTGCCAGTGATACCATCGTCTTTAAAGATGAGGTTCTTGGTAAGCCTAAAGACAGAGAAGATGCAAAGCGTATGCTGGTGAAATTAAGCGGACAAACCCACGAGGTTTATACCGGTATTGCATTGGTCCACTTTGCAAGTAACCAGTCCATCATTGATTACGAATGTACTTTAGTGACGTTCAATACACTAGATGAAATAGAAATTGATGATTATTTAAACACCGGTGAAGCTTTTGATAAGGCAGGAGCGTATGGCATACAAGGTTATGGGGCATTACTGGTAAAGAAAATCGACGGTGACTATTTCAACGTCATGGGCTTACCACTCTCTAAACTCAACAATTTACTGAAAAAACATTTTCAGTTGAATTTGCTGAAATAAGGAGAATTCAATGCTTAAAGACATGCCAATGATGGAACAACCCAGAGAAAAGCTGATTCAAAAGGGTGTAACACATTTAACCAATTCCGATTTGTTAGCCATTATACTAAAGACAGGGAATCCTAATCAAAGTGCCGTAGAATTAGGTCAGTCTATCATCAACAGTTGTAACGATGATCTTGCTGAACTAAATCAATACACGATAGAAGAACTCACAGCATTTAATGGAATTGGTGAAACAAAAGCATGTCAAATACTCGCATCCCTCGAGCTTGGTAAACGCGTCATGCAGGCGACTGGGCTAAAACGTCACAAAATTGCATGCCCTGACGATGTCATCTCCTATTTTACAGCTGAGTTATCCGATGCAAAAGTAGAGAAGTTCATCACCATTTTACTCAACACGAAAAACGAAATCATTAATTGGGAAATCATTTCTATCGGATCATTAAATGCATCCATCGTACACCCGAGAGAAGTATTCAATCGTGCCATTAAGCGTAGTGCGGCTTCTATCTTGGTTGTTCATAACCACCCCTCAGGTCACGTAGCACCTAGCAATGAAGATATCAACATTACAAAGCGGCTATTCGAAGCGGGACAACTCATCGGCATCCCATTAATCGATCATATAATAATTGGTAAAGGTCACTATTACAGTTTTAAAGAGCAGAATCAACTTTAATTTGAAAGGATAAAAACATGAGATTTGGATTATTTTATAAGCAACTCGGTATCGATTTAGGAACATCAAACACATTGGTTTGTGTAAAAGGTAAAGGCATCGTCGTACGTGAATCTTCAGTAGTTGCCATCAACGATAAAGGTCAAGTACTTGCTGTAGGAAGAGAGGCAAAGGAAATGATCGGAAAAACACCTGGTCAAATCAGAGCTATTCGTCCACTTAAAGACGGCGTTATCGCTGACTTCGATATCACTCAAAAGATGATTCGCTATTTTATTCATAAAGCGGTTCCAAACATCAACATGTTTACAGGCGCTAAAGTTGTGGTAGGAATCCCATCGCAAATTACTGAGGTTGAAAAGAGAGCGGTCTATGAAGCTTCATTATCAGCAGGCGCAAAGGATGCATTCTTAATCGAGGAACCGATGGCGGCAGCAATCGGTGCTGACCTTCCTATTACTGAGCCAACAGGTAGCATGATCGTCGATATCGGTGGGGGAACAACTGAAATTGCAGTAATCTCATTAGGCGGAATTGTTACTAGCCGTTCGATTCGAATTGCTGGTGATGAACTCGATGATTCCATCGTTAATTATGTTCGAAAGAAATACAGTTTAATGATCGGAGAGCGCTCTGCAGAAAATATTAAAATGAGCATCGCCTGTGCGATGATTCCGTCGCAAGAAAGACACATCGAAGTAACAGGTCGAAATCTCGTAACAGGGCTTCCTAACACACTTTTACTTCAATCCAGCGAAATTTATGAAGCGATTAAAGAACCTGTTCAATCTATAATCGAGGGCATTAAATCGACGCTTGAAAAAACACCACCAGAACTCGCTTCTGACATCTATCAGTCAGGAATCGTATTAGCTGGTGGCGGTGCGATGCTTACTGATTTAGACAAATTAATAAAAAAAGAAACGGGAATGCCCGTTAGAATTGCGGAAAATCCACTGGATTGCGTGGCGATTGGCACCAGCAAAGCTGTTGAGAGCATCAATGAATTACGTGATGTTTTTATTAGCTCGCGTGGTTTTTAGTAGAGGTTTGGTGTAAATTATGAATAACCGTTACCAAAAGTTTCTATTGTTTGCTATAGGGATTGTGCTGGTTGTATTGATGGCATTGTCGTTTGGTGGGCGGGATCGCGTTACATTCATCGAGTCTAAACTGGGCGCAGTGTTGATGCCTGTTCAAAAGTTTTTTACGTCGATTGGTAATTTTATCGACGAAAAGACGGAACCGATCATCAACGTTTTGAACTATAAGGATTTGAACGAGAATTTGTCTCGCGAAAACGAAGCCTTAAAGGAACAGATTGTCACATTGACCATGTCTCAGAAAGAGTTAACTGAACTTAAGGATTTAAGAGCCGCTCTCAAATACGTCTCAGAAGACGAGGAGAGTGGCTATATTTCGTGTAATGTTATTTCCAAAGATATGGGGAACTGGTTCAATATGTTTACTGTGGATGCTGGTAGTAATCAAGGCATCACGAAAAACAGTACCGTTATCAATGGAAAAGGTCTCGTCGGAATCGTCTATGAGGTTGGAGAATCATGGAGTAAAGTCATTTCCATCATCGATCAAAAATCATCTGTCGGGTTTGAAATGCTGCGGGTGACGGATGACTTTGATGGTGTTTTAAGCGGTACGACCAATTACGAGCTAATCGGTGAGCTCTTCGATCCTAAAGCCACCGTTAAGGAGGGCGATTACATCGTCACTTCTGGCCTTGGCATGTACCCAAAAGGCATCTTAATCGGAAAGATTTACGAGGTCGTTTCAGATAAGGACCTCGTACTAAACCGTATTAAAGTGACGCCTGTCGTGGATTTTAGAAAAATAGACAAGGTCATGATCATCCCTTATCAGGAGGCAAACGAATGAAGATTCGTACAGTAGTCGTCATCGCTTTTGTCAATTTCATATTGTCCAGTACAATTTTACAGCTTTTTCGCATAAATGATGCAGTTCCTAATTTTTGCATCATTTTGTCTATAGTCATCGCCACACTTTCGACACCAAAGAATGCCTTTGTGTTTGCATTTACCTCTGGTCTATTGCAGGATGTGTTTTTAGGTAGGATGTTAGGTGTGAATTTTTTGATTTATGGTCTACTTGTCTTCGGTGCTATTAAGATAATAGATATCATGTTTAAAGGTAATTTTATAACACCGATTGTATTGATGGGGATGGGGACATTGTTTTATCACATTGTTTTTTATGTCATCATGTTCTTTTTTCAGTCGACGATACCGCTTAATTTAATGCTTTCTAAGATTATTATGGAGACGTTGATGAATAGCCTTATCGGTTATTTTATTTACGCCATCATTTTTAATCGCGTCAATGGATATAAACTGGGAGACTTTAATGCTTAATTGGTTACGAGATAGAAAAAATCATGTTTCGATTGCTTTTATCATCATTTTTGTATTACTAGGGGTCAGCCTTTATGACCTCACCATCGTACATGGTGATGAGTATTACGAAAAATCCATTAGCAATCGCATAAAAAAAATAGAATTGGAAGCGCCACGAGGGGAAATTCTCGACAGAAATGGTAAGCTTTTAGCCACCAATAAAATCGGTTTTACGGTAGAGCTCAATAGCGGCCTCATTCCTGCAGAGCAATTCTCGGAAATCGCCATAAAAATGATCGATTTCCTTAACGAGCAAGGTGAGAGTCACATCGAGTTTCCAATCTTCATAGAAAATGGCGTTTATAAGTACCGATTTGATGAAAACATCAAAGACTGGTTATTGTCAAACGGTTATGATGAAACCTGGACAGCTAAAGAAGTATTCGAGGATATCCGCTCCGCAAACTACATCGATGAAGCACTTAGCGATTATGAAGCCTATCGTATCTTGTTCAACCAAGGAAAGTATATGCCCATTTCAACTGCGAAAATGCTGTTTCTCGATGAAATCTATAAGACGACATTTTTAAAAATGTATGGACTGGAAGCCGACATTTCCGCCAGTGACGCTTTTAAGAAAATCCGTTCACGCAGTGAATTTAGAATTGATGAAAAATACTCTGACGAGGATGCCTATAAAATCTTGATTTTTAGACACACCATTAAGGAACAAGGCTACCTTAAATATGAACCCATCGTCGTTTCACCTTCTGTTTCTAAAGAAACGGCTGTCTTAGTACAAGAAAAAGGATTTGACTTTCCTGGACTTTCCATCGTTTACGATACGATTAGAACCTATCCAAACACCACTTCAGCAGCCCACATCCTCGGGTATATGGGAAAAATCGCCACTGAAGCTGAAATTGAAACTTACGTCAAGCAGTTAGGGTATAAGCAAAATCAAATTATCGGAAAAACGGGAATTGAAGGCGTTTATGAAGAGGCCCTCCGTGGCATTAATGGCTATAAGTACATCGAGGTTGACGTCTACGGAAAATATGTAACCGATGTTGACGAGAATGCTTATGGCTTAGATGAACAAAGCTCAGTGGCGGGGAAAGACATTACACTCACCATCGATCTTGACTTGCAACGCGTCCTTGAAACGAGCCTAGAAAAAGCTTTGTTCTGCTTGCAGACAGGGACCACTTATGAAAGTCCATGGGGAAATTATCAGTATTCGAAGTATGCGAACGCAGAAACCGCTGCTGGTGTCGTCATCGATGTTAAAACGGGCGAAGTTCTCGCCTCAGCAAGTTATCCATCCTATGACCTTAACCTTTTTTCTACAGGAATCAGTCAAGAAGATTGGAATGCCCTTAACCCGGTGAACAAACGAAATCCTTTAGCCGCTAGACCTCTTTATAATTCCGCTATGATGATGTCTGTACAACCTGGATCGATTTATAAGATGATGACTGGGTATGCCGCGCTCCGCGAAGGCCTTAATCCTTATCAAAAACTATACTCTGACGGCTATGTAGAAATCGGCAAGCAACGCTTTGGTTGCTGGTATTGGAACGATTATGGCGGTAAGCATGGCCCTACGGATTTCTTTAAAGCCATCGAAGTCTCCTGTAACTATTACTTCTTTAATATCGCTAATGGTAAGGACTATTATAGAAACATGCCACTTAACTTCAAAATGAACCCAACCATCATGACCGAGTATTCTAAATTGTTCGGTTTAGACGAAAAGACGGGGGTTGAAATCAGCGAGGTTTCCATGGGCTTACCACAGCCAGAAAAAAAGAAGAAGACGATTGAAGCCTTATTGACCAACCAACTCTATGCCATCGCGAAAAACTATTTCCCAGAAGAAATTGTGGCTGATGAAGAAAAGTTAAAAGCAGTCGTGGATGAAATCGTCAGCTGGTCTGATGAAAATCCTGGACGTGGCGCAATCATTACGAGATTATTAGAGCTCGGTTCAAATCCGGACTATTTTATAACTGAACAACTGGCAGATATCATCAAGTACGATTATTTCAACCTGATGAAATGGTATGAAAGTGATACCCTAAACCTTTCCATCGGTCAGGGGGATCATACCTATACGCCGATCCAAATTGCAAGATATATCGCAACGATAGCCAATGACGGGTATCTAAACGAGTTGACCCTAATTAAAAAAATAGGGGATACAGAAATCAAAAAGAATGCTGGTACTGTCGAAAGCTTTGATACCGATAATAGCTTGGATGTGGTCAGACAAGCCATGCGTCAAGTAATCAGTGGTACCCAGAGCTCCGTCAGCAGTATATTTAAGAATTTTCCGATACCTGTTGCAGCTAAAACGGGTACTGCTCAAAAGGAAGGCTTGATTCCACCGCTTGATGAAGTCGCTTATCTCACTGAATATTTAAGTGAAATCGCCCCTAATCTAAACATTGAAGAGGTTGAAGCGAAAACGATAGAAATCATCAAGTTAAGAAGTGAAGAGATGGCGCAGCTCGAAAAAGAGCGCGATGAAGCGACTACAGAAGAAGAGAAAGCAGCGAAAGCGGCTAAGCTGGAAGATTTGATTCAAAGGGATTACCTAAATAAAGGGACTGCCATGCGATCAGCCATTAAGGCCTTAAGCAACGATACGCTTACCGATGACCAAATCAATCAATTCAGATTGCCCTACGACAACTACTCATGGTTCGTTTCATTTGCTCCTTATGAAAACCCTGAAATCGCTGTGGTCATATTTATTCCACAGGGTGGCCAAGGCTATTATTCTGCACCAGTGGCACGCGATGTCTATGCTGAGTACTTTAAACTGACACCTCCTGTGGTTGAAGTTGAAACCATTCAACAACCCAAGATTGGCGAGTGACACTTTAAGTTGAGAAATGTTGCGATATACGGTAAAATGAATGTAATGCAATTAATAATCCTATTTTGGTGGTGATGGAATGGCCGTAAAAGGTCCTGTTGAATTTAAAGGAAAGCTCAATGGACTGTTTTTAAACTTGGATCAAAACGCGACGTTTGATCGTATAATGGCACATTTGGATGTTCTATTGTCAGAACGAGGGGAGTTTTATAAAGGCTCAAAAATCGTCGGGCTAAAAGGACAAACACTTAACTACAGACAGCTTGGCGCGATAGAAGCTTTGATTACTGAAAACTATGGCATCGAGGTTGAGAGTCTGGAGGATCCCGACAAACGCGACATGATCGTGGAAAAAATCGTAGAAAAAGTGGTTGAAAAAGTCGTAGAAGTTGAAAAACCTGTCGTGGAAAAAGTCGTTATCCCATCGGCACCACAAAAGATGAGCGATACACATTTCGTTTTCGGAACACTTCGATCAGGTAAGTCGGTACATTATCCCGGACACGTGGTCGTGATCGGTGATGTCAACCCTGGTGCTGAAATCGTCGCAGAAGGGAATATAATCGTCATGGGGCGTGTGCTTGGCTTCATTCATGCCGGTTCCGCTGGAAACGATCAGGCTGTGATTATCGCCAGCTTACTAAAACCGACGCAAATTCGTATTTCTACTTATATCAGTGTCCCACCTAGCGATGACGAGTCGATTCATACCACAGTTCCAGAAAAAGCCACAGTTCATAATGGCGTCATTAAAATTGAAAAGTGCCATTAATTTTGAAATAGGCAGAAATGAGCCTCTGGGCGGATTGTTGTCCGCATGCCTAGGTGGCATAATAAATCAAATAGAAAAGTTTTAGTTGGAGGGGTAATATAATGGGTGAAGCAATCGTAGTAACATCCGGAAAGGGCGGCGTTGGAAAAACCACCACGACTGCGAACATTGGTGCAGCCTTAGCGTTGCTTGGCAAAAAAGTATGTGTAATCGATGCGGATATCGGTCTTCGTAATCTAGACATCGTTATGGGATTAGAAAATAGAATCGTTTATGACATCGTCGATGTCGTGACGGGGGTATGTAAAGTTAAACAAGCGTTAATCAAAGACAAGCGCTTTGATAATTTATCACTATTACCAGCAGCACAAACCAAGGATAAAAATGCTGTAAATCCTGAGCAAATGAAGGAACTCATCAATGATCTCAAGAAAACGCATGACTATGTTTTGGTTGATTGTCCCGCGGGTATTGAGCAAGGCTTTAAAAATGCAATCGCTGGTGCTGATCGTGCGGTGGTCGTCACGACTCCTGAAGTTTCAGCTGTTAGAGATGCGGATCGCATCATTGGTCTATTAGAAGCTGCAGAGATTACAGAACCGAGATTAATCGTTAATCGTCTACGCGTCGACATGGTAAAAAAAGGTGAGATGATGAACGTGGAGGATATTACGGATATTTTAGCCATCGATCTAATCGGCGTCGTGCCTGATGATGAAGAAGTGGTTATGAGTACCAACAGAGGCGAGCCTGCTGTATTAAAGGATCAATCCCTTTCTGGCATGGCTTTTAGAAACATAGCAAGACGTATCATGGGAGAAGACGTCGCTTTCCTTGAATTCGATGTTCAAGAGAGCTTCCTGACAAAAATTAAAAGAGCTTTGTCGTTTGGCAAATAGGAGGGTATTATGTTTGACTTATTTGGATTTTTGAGCAGCAAGCCTGCGAGTAAAAACATTGCCAAAGACAGATTAAAACTTGTTCTTGTTCACGATCGTTCAAATTGCTCGCCTGAACTTTTAGAATTGCTAAAGAAGGATATCTTATCTTCCATTTCTGAGCACGTGGATTATGACCCTTCTGATTTGGACATCAAAATTACACGTACAAAAGATAGCGCTTCTGGTAAGCCGGTTTTAGTTGCAAGTATACCTATCAAGAATCTTAAACGGTAATGAAAGGTCCTTTGGGACCTTTTTTTAAATCGAGGTGTAAATTTTGAATATTAAACGCATATTATCAAGCTTTGATTATGTCTTATTAGGCATTATCATCGTCATTTTCTCACTGGGAATTATCGCCATCGCCAGTGCCACAGGCGTTACGACTTACGGGATTACCCGACAAGTGCAAATGCAGGCATTCTCGTTTATTTTCGGATTATTTCTCATCGGCCTGCTACAATTCATTAATTATGAAATCGTAGGCGAGTTTTACTGGTGGCTTTACGGAATCGCCATACTCCTACTTCTGGTTATTTTTATCCCCGGCGTAGGCGTCATCAGAAATGGTTCAAGGAGCTGGATTGACCTTGGACCCATCGATTTCCAAACCAGTGAAGTCGCAAAAATTGCCTATATTATCTTTCTAGCAAAATTCGTGGAGAAAATGGGTGGCATCAACAGTATTAAAGATACACTTAAAGCTAGTGTGACGTTACTGCCGATTTTAGCGCTTATTTTAAAGCAACCTGACCTAGGAAGTGCGCTTGTTTTCGTGTCGGCGACATTCGGTATTTTGCTGGTAAATGGGCTAAAATACTGGCAGATCGGCGCAGGATTAGGTGCTGTAATCGCAGCTGTACCTTTACTATACCCACGTCTAGAGCCCCATCAGCGCGAGCGGATCGATGCCTTTTTAAATCCAAACGACATCACCTTACCAGGCAATTATCATGTTATGCAATCAAAAATCACCATTGGTTCAGGCCAAATGTATGGTCGTGGATTATTTAAAGGGGATTATCACAGCCTTAACTATCTACCTGTTCAAGAGTCCGACTTTATCTATGCCGTTTTTGTGGAAGAAACAGGCTTTGTAGGGGGACTTCTGGTCATATTCTTATACATGATTTTCCTATTAAGGCTAATCACTTTAAGCAACCGGGTTAAGGATGACTTTGGTTCCAATATAATCACCGGTTTTGCATTCATGTTCGGGTTTCAAATTATCGAGAATATTGCCATGACACTGGGCAAAATGCCAGTTACCGGTATCACGCTACCATTTTTCAGTTATGGATCAACCTCCATCGTTTCCAGTATGCTAGCGATCGGAATTGCTGAATCCATATATATTAGGAGAAAAAAAGGGACATTTTTCAACTAGGCCTTTCGTCTATTTTTGAGAAGCCCACAATTATATTTTAGGAGGCACCATGAATTTAGAAGCACTGCTTCACCAAGTTGAGAAGCCATCACGCTATATCGGTGGGGAAATCAACACTTTTAGTAAGGAAATTGGTGATGACACCATCCGTTTTTGCTTTGCCTTTCCAGATGTCTATGAAGTTGGCATGAGCCATCTTGGCATGCAGATCATCTATAGTCTGCTAAACCAACAAAAGGACGTCTTCTGTGAGCGTACGTTTTCTCCGTGGCCAGATATGGAAGCCTTAATGCGTGAGAATCATTATAAACTCTTCAGCTTAGAGACGAAGTCATCCATCGGTGATATGGATATTTTAGGGTTTACATTACAGTATGAGTTAAGCTATACCAACATTTTAAATATGCTAAATTTATCGGGAATATCGCTTTACTCAAAAGACCGTCATGACCGGGAACCACTTATCATCGCGGGTGGCCCTTGCGCTTATAATCCTGAGCCGATAGCCGATTTCGTAGATATTTTCTTCATCGGTGAAGCAGAAGAAGTGCTTTTAGAGTTTCTAGAGGTTTATCGTCCTTATAAATCAGGACAGATCTCAAAAAATGAAATGCTACTGAAAGCGGCAAATATTCCAGGACTATATGTACCGAAGTTCTATCAACCTACTTATGATGAAAGTGGGATTTTGTTAGGCTATCAACGCACCGAAGCGGTACCTGAAAAAATTTCGAAGCGATTCATCAGAAACTTCGATGAGGGCTTCACACTGGAGACGATGATTGTTCCCTTTGCTGATATCGTACACGATCGTGCCATGATCGAGCTGTTCAGAGGGTGTACGAAGGGGTGTCGATTCTGTCAAGCGGGCATGCTCTATCGTCCTATTAGAGAAAGAAAACCTGAAACCGTCATAAACACCATCGATAAAATACTGTCCAGCACAGGTTTTGAAGAGATTTCTCTCACTTCACTCAGTACCATGGATTATTCAAAAATCGGTCCATTGGTCACTGACTTAGTGGAAAAATATGAGAAGGAAAATATTTCTTTGTCATTGCCATCACTAAGACTTGATAGTTTTTCCATTGATGTGGTGAAAGAAATCCAAAAGGTAAAGAAAACCGGCTTAACCTTTGCACCAGAAGCGGGTACTCAGCGCCTTAGAGACGTCATAAACAAAGGCGTTACCGAAGCGAATATTCTAGACACCTATAAAAACATCTTTTCGCTTGGCTGGCACCGCGTGAAATTATACTTTATGATCGGTCTACCGACTGAAACCACTGAAGATTTAGATGGCATCAGCGAAATCGCAAATTTAGGAACGTTTACCTTTAAACAAGTAAAGCCTGAATACATGAAGAAAAGTGTCCAAGTGACAGTTAGTACCTCATGTTTCGTGCCGAAGCCATTTACGCCGTTCCAATGGATGGCACAAGAAACCGTTGATGGATTTTATTCAAAAATTAACCACCTGAAAACGAAGCTTCTTAACAAAAAAGTGGTCTATAATTACCATGATCCTGTAACCAGCGTCCTTGAAGGCGTATTTGCAAGAGGGGATAGACGCCTTTCAAAAGTTATCGAAACCGCCTATTTTAAAGGGTGTAAATTCGATGGCTGGGCCGAATTCTTTAAACCGAAGTTATGGGATGAAGCGCTCAAAGAGTGTGGCATCGATCCAGATTTTTATACGTCGCGTGAGCGTTCATTTGATGAATTCTTACCTTGGGATATAATCGATGCAGGCATCAACAAACAGTACCTCATAAGTGAATATCAAAAGGCGCTGAACGCTGACAGTACTGCTGACTGCAGAGACGGCTGCACAGGCTGTGGTCTCAATGTCAACTTGATTGGAGGACCTTGCTAATGCTTACACTTCGTCTCGTCTACACAAAAGAAAACTACATGAAATTTCTCAGTCATCTGGAGCTGATGAAGTTATTTGAACGCATATTCCGTTTTCATCAGTTACCACTTAAGTATTCAGAAGGATTTAATCCCATCCCGAAAATGACCTTCGCTGCGCCATTGTCTGTTGGGTATTCAAGTCTGAGAGAAGTTATGGAGGTTCAATTATCAGAACAGCTGCCACTGGAGCGCGTTTTGGCCATCCAGTTTCCATCAGGCATCAAAATTATCGATGCTTCCTATGTGAACACCAAAAAGTCGTTGATGGCGCATCTAAGCCATGCTGAATATTTGATTAAAGTCGATATGAAAAAGAACATCGAGCAGTTGCCTTTAAAAGAATGGATTGAAAAGTTTTTAAATGCAGAAACCGTCACCATCGAAAAAAAGGGTAAAAACGGCAAAATGCGCTCTTTAGAAATCCTTCCTTTAATCAATCGTTATGAAATCGTCTATCAAGGGGAAACAGAAACTATTTTTAGAGCAGTACTCCAATCGGGAAGTCAAGGCTCTCTAAATCCCGAGGCGTTAATCGAGGCCTTCTTTGGTTTCTACCAAATGGCACATGAAATCCAAACCATCCAAGTGGAAAGACGTTTACTTCTTTTCACCGATTCAGATGGACAACTAAAGGATATTTTTTCGTTAAAGGATGATGTATGATTAAATTCTGTCTAGACCAAACGCCGTTTTTAAAAATCGCTTTGGTTTATGAGCATCAATCAAAACAAATAATGGATATCGCTGTTGAAAATAGGTTCAAACCGAGCTTAAACGGTACCATTTTTAGTGGCAAGGTCGTTCAGATTGCCGATGGGTTTGGCGGCGCGTTTGTAGACATCGGTCTAAAAGAAAATGCTTTTATTAAACGAACACAGCTACTTCGGGGACTTGGACTCTCGCCCTCAAAGCATGAGAACACGCCCTTATCAAAGCTCGTAAAAAATGGCCAAATGGTGATCGCACAGGTTGATAAAGAACCTTATCAGACGAAGGGTGCCCAGCTCACCACCGATATTTCACTACCTGGCAAAACGATTATCCTAATGCCGAACATGCGTGGGGTTAGAATTTCTAAGAAAGCCATTAAAACGCCGCATATAATCGCCATCGAAACACAGCTTAAGTCGCTCCTAGGAAATGATTATGGCGCAATCATCCGCAGTGCCGTTACCACTGGCGAAATTTCAGTGGAAGAGGTCTTGAGTGATGCCCAGTCGTTGATTAATTTATGGGAGCAGTTAAAAAGTAGAGCGATACTGGGGAGTAGCATCATGAAGCTTCATGAGACCGCCTCCTTTGAATCGGTGGTTGAAGAAATGCTCTTAAGACATACGATCGACCAGTTCCATGTCAGTTCTAAAGAAGAAATGCGTTTTTTAACGGATTTAGGGATTGAAAAGCGACACATTAGCGCTAAAGCGCCTGTTACAGCCCATTTTATCGAGCAGGGCGTCCCACTGGACAAGTGGCTATTTGAAGCTCAGAAGACCACACCCGAAGGGGTGAAGGTGACCATCGATGAACTCGAGGCCTTTACCATCTGTGATGTGAATTCAGGGACCTACGACATGTCATCAGATGCCCGAAACGCCATTTTTTATGTCAATGCCTCAGCCGCACAAGCGATTCTTAGCCATATTAGGCTGCATCGCTTATCAGGCATTCTTCTCATCGATTTCATCGACATGACGGCAGAAGAACAGCTGTCATTTATCCAGCACCTACTGCTAAATGGGTACGATAAAGGAAATGGCTTCACGATTGAAGGCTTTACTAAGCTTGGAATCCTGGAACTGTCCAGAAAAAGGGATGGCGGCTCATTGCGTGATCTGCTTAGCCTAGAATACGCTAAAAAGGACTATGCCTTCTGGATATTAAATGATTTGTGGTTTGATTTAAAAAGACTGTGTGAGCATACGAACGCCACACAAGTAGAGGTGGAAGTCGATGAAAGACTGTATGGCTTCCTACGACAAACGAACCCCTTTGCTCAGTTACCAATCAAAATTAAGTTTAGCTTATTAAAAAGACACGAAAAAAATTATCGCTTAATCACCTCAAAGCATTGACAACAGATAGTGATTGTGATAGTATTTATCGGGTAGCCGCACGATTGTGGGTTTTTAAACATGGCTTCATGTACCTACGTTGGCGAGAATGGATAGAGGAGGTGCGATATGTACGCAATAATTCAAACTGGTGGAAAACAATACACAGTTCAACAAGGAGATGAAATTTTCATCGAAAAGTTGAATGTAAATGAAGGCGATAAAGTCGATTTTACATCTGTATTAGCTGTTTCAACTGAAGATGGTCTTCAACTTGGCGAAGCAGTAGCTAACGCTAAAGTTACAGCTTCTGTTGTTAAAAACGGCAAAGCCCCAAAAGTGATTATCTTTAAGTACAAGTCTAAAAAAGACTATAGAAAAAAGCAAGGTCACAGACAACCCTATACAAAAGTTAGAATCGAATCTATCAGCTTATAATCGATTATGATTAAAGTTGAGTTCGAGTGTACAAATGGCCATTATCGTGGTGCCAAAATAACCGGACACGCCTATAGCGACGAACCTGGAAAGGATCTCGTATGTGCAGCGGTTTCTACGTTAGCCCAAACTTTGGTCAATGCTGTTGAAAGCATTGGAGGCATACACGAAAAGTCGATGCAATTGGTTATCGATTCAGGACATTTGGAAATTAAATTACAAAATGACGATTTAAGTGATGAAATTGATCTCATATTCAGAACGATAAGAGTCGGCATAGAAGGCATTGAAAGTACTTATCCAAAGTACGTGAAACTTAAGATCAAGGAGGTGCAGGGGAAATGTTAAGAACTTTTAACTTACAATTATTTGCAAGTAAAAAAGGAGTCGGTTCTTCTAAGAACGGTCGTGATTCAGCCGCTAAAAGACTTGGCGTTAAAAGAGCAGATGGTCAAGCAGTGAGCGCTGGTAGCATCTTAGTTAGACAAAGAGGCACAAAGATTCACCCTGGAATTAACGTCGGTATAGGTGGAGATGACACCTTATTCGCTAAAGTAGATGGCGTCGTTAAATTCGAGCGTAAAGGTAGAGATAAAAAACAAGTAAGCGTTTATGAAGCTTAATCTTAATGTCCATCATCTATGATGGACATTTTTATTTAAAAGTTTTATGATGGTAGAGAGAGTAAAGAGGTGAATTATGTTTGTAGATATAGCGAAAATAATGGTCAAAGCTGGCAACGGCGGTAATGGCCGTGTGAGTTTTCGAAGAGAAAAATACGCACCAGATGGCGGTCCAGATGGTGGTGATGGTGGACGCGGCGCTAGCGTAATTGCTGAAGTCGATGCGGGTATGCGTACACTCATGGATTTTAGATATAAAACGAAATACGTCGCTGAGCCCGGTGAAGACGGCGGTAAAAAGAAAATGAGCGGTAAGTCTGCTGACGATCTCATCATCAAGGTGCCACAAGGAACCATTATACGCGATCTACAAACAGGTAAAGTCATTGCCGACATGAAAGATTTAGGACAGCGTGTCATATTGGCTCAGGGTGGTAAAGGTGGAAGAGGTAACCAACATTTCGCAACACCGACGCGACAAGCGCCTACTTTTGCAGAGAAAGGTACTACAGGTGGTGAAAGAACCATTTCGTTAGAACTTAAAATGCTTGCTGACGTCGGGCTTTTAGGTTATCCAAACGTCGGTAAGTCTACATTTTTAGCAGCTACCACACAAGCAAAACCGAAAATTGCGAACTATCACTTTACGACATTACAGCCAAATCTTGGAGTGGTAGAAGCGATTAAAGGAAAAAGCTTCGTCATCGCCGATATCCCTGGATTGATTGAGGGTGCTAAAGATGGCGTTGGCTTAGGACTTGATTTTTTAAGACACGTGGAAAGAACGCGGGTATTGATTCATGTGGTCGATATTTCAGGAATTGAAGGTCGCGATCCGTATGAAGACTTTACGAAAATCAACGCGGAAGTCTTTGGTTATAATGCCAAGCTAGCGAATCGTAAGCAAGTGGTCGCTGCTAATAAAATGGATCTTTTATTTGACGAAGAGGTATTCAACTCGTTTAAGGCCAGATTAAATGCAGAAGGTTATGATGTGTTCCCAATTTCTGCAGCAACAGGTGAAGGCATCGATGCGTTGCTGAGTAAAGTGACGACACTGTTAGACACACTTGAAATCGAACCGCTTATCGATGAAGAAGATTACTTGGTAGAAGTCGTTGAACGTGCGGGCGAGAAAGATATTGTCTACTTTATGGATGGTGATGTTTATTGTGTTGAGGGCGATTACATCGATCGTTTACTCTATTCAACAAATCTTGAAGACATCGAGTCATTAAGAAGATTCCAAAATGCTTTAAAAATGAACGGTGTATTTGATCACCTTAGAGAAATGGGCATCACTGATGGCGATACTGTTAGAATATTCGAATTAGAGTTCGAGTTCTACGATTGATTTAAACCTACTAGGAGCACATATGTTAACAGGAAAACAAAGAAGCTTTTTAAAAAGTAAGGCACACACATTAAAGCCGATGACCCAAATCGGTAAAGAGGGCATTTCTGATGCTTTCTTAGATCAAATCAGCCATTTACTTGATCAACATGAGTTAATTAAAATCAACGTGCTCGACAATAGCTCAGAAACAGCTGAGCATGCAGCCGTTCAAATTTGCGAAGCACTTGATGCCGAATTCGTTCAAGCCATCGGAAACAAATTGACGATCTATCGTCAGTCTAGAACAAATCCTATGCTTGAGATTCCAGGTGCAGATAATACGCGCGTTAAGATTAACATGCAACGCAAGGCAGCAGCCGGAAAAAAAGTTGAGCCGCTTACTAAAAAAGGTGGAAAAAAGTCGAAGCCTTTACAAGGAAAACGATCAGCTGTAAAGGCAAAAAAAGCTGAAGAAGAAGCAGTGGCAAAGGCAAACGCAAAGTTCACACGAAAATTCTTTACGAAGACCACGAAGGTAACTAAAAATGATTAACAAAACCGTTGGTAAACGGATTGGCCTAATGGGTGGGAGCTTTAATCCCATCCATTTTGGGCATCTGATGTTAGCCGAGCAAATCCGAACCACGATTGGTTTGGACGAGGTCATCTTTGTTCCAGTCGGAAATCCACCACATAAAGCGTTGCAAACAGATGTCACTTCTGAGCAACGCTATGAGATGGTTAAACTTGCAATCGCAGATAACCCCTTCTTTTCAGTTTCGGATATTGAAATTAAGAGAGAGGGCATTTCCTATACCATCGATACGATTAAAGAACTGAAATCAACCTTATCATCTATAGATCAGCTCTATTTTATAACAGGTGCGGATGCCATCCTGCTACTCGAAACTTGGAAAGATTATAAAGAACTGACCCAATTGGTTAAATTTATCGGTGCAACACGTCCTGGAATTGATTCTGATGCGCTCTTAAAGAAAATCACACAGTTAAAATCTGAATGCCATGCGGAAATCGAACTGGTTTACATACCTGCATTAGCCATCAGTTCGACCGATATAAGGAGTCGCATTTCTGATGAAAAGAGCATTCGTTATCTGATGCCCGAAAGTGTAACCGATTATATCTATCAGCATTTTTTATATCGTGAACACCATGAACTATTTGCACCATTCTTTCAGATGCTCTCTCAAACGCTCTCTAAAAAGAGGTTTAGGCATTCTGTCGAAACCGCGCATACAGCACGCCTGTTGGCTATTCGATACGGCGAAGACCCCGTCAAGGCTGAACTCGCTGGTTTACTTCATGACCTTGCTAAAGAATATAAAAATGAGAAGATGCGCGATCTGATTGATGAATTTGGCATCGATAAAGACCCAGCGATCGTTCATCTACCTAATCTTGCACATGGCGAGGTGGCTGCTGGCATTCTTAAAAGGGACTACCATTTCGATGATGAATTGATCCTAGAAGCGATAAAATGGCACACTTACGGTCACCCTCAGATATCCAGTTTTTCTAAGCTCATCTATGTCGCCGATATTATTGAACCTTCAAGGGATTTCGAAGGGGTTCATTATTTCAGGAGACTGGCATATCAAAACATCGATGAAACGATTATAGCATTCTGCGAGCAATGTGATCACCATTTGGCAGAAAAACAGATGGCCATTCATGGAAACTCAAAAAAAATGGTGATGACCCTATTAAATCAAAGGAAAAATGATAATGAATGACATCATTTATGACATTGTAAAGAAAATTTATGAAGTGCTCGATGACAAAAAAGGCCAATCGATCACCGTACTTTCCGTTAAAGGCATCAGTCCGATCTCTGATTATTTCGTCATCGCGACAGCCACCTCATCGACGCATATGAACGCACTTGTTAATCACGTCGAGAAAGAAATGTCAAACCTCGGCATTTATCCGAGACATAAAGAAGGCAAAGACCATGGCGGCTGGTTGCTGATTGATTATCGAGATGTGGTTATTCATATATTTAATGCGGAAACGCGTCAATATTATGCGCTGGAACGCATATGGAGTGATGCAACCCCAATAGATTTTTCTTTAAAACACGTTAAAAATGTTGAGTTTTCGTCATAACTAATATAAAATATTCAACATAACCTGTATGAGAGGAGAACTTTATGGAAAAACCAATACACCCAATGCTTTTAGCGGTGGTGCCCATCGCGAAAGGCGTCGCAGAAACCTTCGGTTCAAATTGTGAAGTGGTCATCCACGATTTTCAAAATTTAGATAACTCGATCGTCGCGATTTTTAATGGCCATGTCACTGGAAGAACGATTGAAACGAAAATGACGGATTCAATTCTAAAGAAAATCAATAAACATCAGGAAGGTCATGATGTTTATAACTATACAGGGAAGAGCACACTCGGAAGAGAGCTTAAATCTACGACGACTTTTATAAAGGATGAACAAGGCGAAATTATCGGTTGCATGTGTATCAACTTTGATATTACCGACATGTTGAGCGCTCGAAATATCATGAATGAACTTTGTAAAGTAGACGAGAAGGAAATTGAAGTAATCGGCGAAATCAATAAAGTTAACGATGTGCTTTACGATATCGTAGAAGGTACGATTCACAAATTTGGTAGACCTGTCATTTACCTTACTAAAGATGAGAAGGTTAACATCGTTAAGGACCTTGAAGAAAAAGGGGTCTTCTTGATTAAAGGTGCCATCGATTATGTGGCTAACTCGCTTCAGGTTTCGCGATACACCATTTATAACTACTTGGATGGTATTAGAGAAGGAAAGTAATAAAAATTAAATATCAATCATTTAGGAGGTTTTCATGTTAAAAGTAATCGCAACAGAAAAAGCACCCGCAGCAGTAGGACCTTACTCACAGGCAATTCAAGCTGGTAATTTTATCTATGTTTCTGGACAACTCCCTTTAATTCCCGGTAAAGGTGAATTGGTCAAGGATGACATTAAAGCGGCAACACGCCAAGCTTTAGAAAATGCGAAAGCTATTTTGGAAGCTGCTGGCTATAGCTTCAATGATGTGGTAAAAACCACGGTACTACTCAACGACATCAAACAATTCGCAGAGATGAACAGTGTTTATGCAGAGTACTTTACGGAACATAAACCCGCTAGGGCAGCATTTGAAGTTGCAAATCTTCCGTTACTTGCCGATGTTGAAATCGAAATGATTGCTTATAAAGAATAAAAGCATGAAAAAAGAACAGTTGTCCTTCTGATCGTTCAGAAGTCACTGTTCTTTTATTTTTATATCCATAGGATTTATACACGCTGCGTTCTTTTCTTTTGACGCTTTTTCAGCTGCTTTAGGCGTATGGCTGTCATAATGGTGCGCCAGAGGAGTATCGCTATAAGTAACCTTGCAAAGGTATTTAGGAACCAAGCGGGTGAGAAGAGAGGTCTCTTTTCACTTCCAAAGAACTGTGTTAGATTGTTCACGAGGTCTTCACCGGCAAAATCATCCTGCGAAACCAGAGGAACACTTGTTAATAAGGTATCTCCATAATAATAGGATAACGAACCTAAAGCTTCAGATTTTTTTACGGGTAACTCAATGTTGGGGAGAATGTTTATCTTTTTCTCCAGTTGATCTGGCATTACACCCTCAGGTAAATCAACGACCACACGAGCGGTTGTTATGGCAGGAATGAGTGTTTTTCTAGTATTATTCATGCTAATGGTTTCGATGACCGAATTTGCTTCATGTAGGGTATGGGTGACAAGTCCAAACAATCCAAGATCAATTAACTGCCTGGTATCGCTATACATTCCGACCGGTGTTGACCTTAGTACCACGGCGACATAACGTTTATCGCCATTTTCAGCTGAAGTAACTAAGCAATATTGCGCTTCATCTGTGTATCCGCGTTTGATTCCCGTTACATACTCATAAGCAATCGGAACACGATTGCCACGAATATCGATCAAGGTATTTGAGCCTTGCATTCCTTGATAAAAACTATTTGTACTGTTTAAATAACGCGTCTCGCCTTTAAGATTGGTCGGTGGAATTTCATAGCGTACCGTTTTGACGATTTTACGAAAGGTCTCGTTATTCATGGCATATCTGCCAATCATGGCGAGATCATACGCTGTGGTTAAATGATCCGGATTAGGAAGACCATGTGGGTTTACGAAGTTAGAATTAATGGCACCCATTTCAGCGGCCTTTTCATTCATCACCTGTGCAAAGGCTTCGATTGAACCAGAATGAAAAACCGCTAAAGCCTCAGCCGCATCGTTTGCACTGGTAATCATAAGGGCATAAAGCAGCTGTTCGACAGTCAGCTGTTCACCAATTTCCAGCGCGATATGGCTTCCACCTGCATAGGGTGATTTCGGATCTATGGTCACGATTTCATTTAGGTCATGTGATTCTAGAATAATGATGGCAGTGAGCACTTTCGTCGTACTGGCTGGATACATGGGTTCATTCATATTTTTATCAAAAATGACTTGCCCAGAATCCTGGTTGATGAGGACAGCCGATTCAGCAATTATATTTGAAGGTGTAAGGTCATATTCTGAAGCATATGCAAAATTACTCATAAATGATATGAGGAAGGTAATCATCAAAGGAATCGTCCGTTTTGTTAATAAATTCATTCATGTGCCTCCTGTTAGGTACTTCTCTTATTATAATGGATTCCAGGTCTTTTTTAAACGATTTGTTTATGGTATAATTTGGTATATTTGTTTTATAAAACCATGGTTAAACCGTAATCAAGGAGCTTTTATGAATCGTAGAACAATCACCATAACACTCGTTATCATCACTTTAATAACCTTAAGAATCCTCATAAATTTTAAGGATCAAACGACCCTACTATCACTGGAGCAATCTACGGTCGTTACTGAATCTCTCAAGGAACATTCTAGTGAATCGATTTCAAATGAGGCTCTCACAGTGGCTTTAAGTATCGCGACTGAAGGCCATTCTGAGAACGATTTACCAACAGAACCTGTTCAAGTAGGCGAAATTCGTGCTTATAGCCCAGAGACAGACACGTATTATTCACTTGATGCTTTTAATCAGCTGGATAAAGAAGCCCTCATGACATTTAGGGGAGTGGGCGAAGTCACGGCGGATGCCATCTTAAAGTATCGAGAAGAACATGGTCCGTTTAAATCGTTTTCAGAGCTGATGGAAATTAAAGGCATCGGGGAGAAGAAGCTCGCAAAAATAATAAGTGAAAACCCGTGAAGTTAACTGAAAGTATTGTTATAATAGAATCAAATGAAAAAGGAGGTGTGCCATGGTTAAGTTGACTGCTTATTCAAAAAGCGCTGGCTGAGGCGCCAAAATCGGTCCAGAGACCTTAGCACAAGTTTTGTGCGATTTACCTAAGTTTGAAAGTGCTCAACTTCTCGTTGGATTTGACACTTCCGATGATGCCGCCGTCTATCAAATCAATGAAACCCAGGCCATCATCCAAACGTTAGACTTTTTTACACCTATTGTGGATGACCCTTACCATTTCGGCGCGATCGCAGCAGCCAATGCATTGAGCGATGTCTATGCCATGGGGGGAAAACCCGTTTTAGCACTTAATATCGTTGGATTTCCCAACTGTCTCTCTCCAAGCATATTAAAAGAAATCCTCCGTGGTGGCGCGGATAAAGTCAAAGAATCAGGCGCTATATTGGTGGGCGGTCATAGTATCGAAGATAATGAGCCTAAGTTTGGTTTATCCGTTATGGGCATGGTTGCCCCTGACCGTATCTGGAGAAATGATACCGCCAAACCTGGAGATGCCATCCTGCTGACTAAAACACTTGGAATGGGGATTCTTACAACCGCACTTAAAGAAGGGCTTTTAGACGAAGCGGTTACCGATAAAGTGATAAAGACCATGTCACGTCTCAACAAGGCACCAGCAGAAGCGATACTCACGCTGAATCTTTCCATTAATGCATGTACAGATATTACTGGTTTCGGACTGATTGGACATTCACTGGAAATGGCGAGAGGTAGTAAGGTCACCATCACACTTGATGCCGATAAAATTCCCTATATGGAAGAGGCCCTTTCGTTTGCCCAAATGGGAATAATCCCGGCTGGCGCCTATAAAAACCGTGAATTTTCAAAAGGGGATGTCATCATCTCTGAAAACATAGATGAGGCTTTAATCGACATCTGCTTTGATCCTCAAACATCCGGTGGATTATTGATCAGTGCGCCAGAAGAAAGTTGTCTTCAATTGATTGATTTTCTCGAAAAAAACACGTCGGAGACAGCTGTTTTAATCGGTAAAGTTGAGGACTTTCAACATCACCCATTAATCATCAAATAACAGGAGAACACATTGAACGATCTACTACGAAATCTACCACGTGTTGACTTGATTTTAAGTCTATTAAACGATACCATGGTTAGACCTGATATCGTCAAACAACTGGTTTCAGACGAAATTGAGAGCATACGAAAGGCCATCAAACGTGGACAAGTCACCAGCGTAGAGGCTACTGAGATTGCGAATACCATAAATGCCAAACTCGATGCCCTGACTAGTCCAAGTCTTAAAAGGGTCATCAATGCCACTGGCATCGTTCTTCACACCAATTTCGGAAGAGCGGTTTTATCAGAAAAAACCTTAAATCACCTTTATGAAACGACTGGCCATTATAACACGCTAGAGTACGATCTCGAACATGGTAAAAGAGGGTCACGATATGCCCATGTGGAATCTCTAATTTGTCAACTGACAGGGGCTGAGAGCGCACTCGTGGTGAACAACAATGCAGCAGCTGTCATGTTAGTTCTAAATACATTGGCACAAGAAAAGGAAGTCATCCTTTCCAGAGGGGAACTCGTGGAAATAGGGGGCTCCTTTAGGGTTCCAGAGGTGATGCGCGCCAGTGGCTGTCAATTAGTTGAAGTCGGCACGACGAACAAAACACATCTGTACGATTTTGAGAATGCAATTACAGATAAAACGGGTTTGATTTTAAAGGTTCATACTAGCAATTACGAAATTTTAGGTTTTACTAAAACGGTTCCTCGAAGCGAACTCTCGGATCTAGCCGTGAGCGCTGGTATCCCATTTTATGAAGATTTGGGAAGTGGGGCTTTAATCGATTTATCAACTTATGGCATTAAACGCGAGCCACTCGTTCAGGAGTGTTTGATGGAAGGCGTCGACCTGGTTTCCTTTTCAGGGGATAAACTTCTAGGGGCAAGTCAGGCGGGCATTATCGCCGGTAAAAAGTGTTATATCGACGCGCTAAAGAAGAACCAGCTGCTAAGGGCCTTACGGATTGATAAGCTTTCGCTAGCCGCGCTTGAACATACGTTAAGGATGTATTTACAACCAGAGCTTTTAAAGAATGAACTACCGACATTAAAGATGTTAGCCTATTCAGCAGAAGCTGTTTTAGGTAAAATTAATCATTTCATTAGGCACTACCAAGCAACACTGGATCGTCTACCTTTTAGGGTTTTTATCAGTGAAACGGCCTCACAGGTGGGCGGTGGGGCTCTGCCGCTTGAAACGCTCCCCTCATATGCTTTATGCTTGTCCAGTGATTATCCGCCGAATGAGGTTCAAAGGGCTTTAAGATCCCTTAAAATACCGGTTATCTGCACGATCGTCGACGACTCCCTTCAGTTTGATTTCAGAACGATTTTTGATGATGATTTTGATGCACTAGCTGAAGGGTTAACCTCTGTTTTCGATGGAGGATTCGATGAATAGCCATTTGATCATCGGGACAGCGGGGCATGTCGACCACGGTAAAACAGCGTTCATCAGGCATTTAACTGGAATTGAGACGGATCGTCTCAGAGACGAGCAGGAGCGCGGCATAACGATTGAAAACGGATATGCGCATCTCACGCTGACCAACCAAGTAACGGTGGGCTTTATCGATGTTCCAGGCCATGAGCGCTTTATTAGGACCATGCTTTCTGGTGCCACGAGTATGGATGCGGTGATCCTGATCATCTCTGCTGAAGAAGGGATAAAGCCCCAAACAGTTGAGCATTTTAATATTATCAAGCATTTGGACATCCAAAAGGGCATCCTACTCATCACTAAATGCGATCTGGTTTCGGAAACAGCGCTTAGTACGCTGGAAGGCGAACTTACTGCATTTGCTAAGGATAGTATTTTCGAAGGAATGCCCATTTTGCGGTATTCCATTTATGATGAAGCTTGTAAAGAAGCGGTTGTCGATATTTTAATGAAATGGTCGATGCATGAGACACCTGATAAGTCTACGGTTGCTTCACGCCTCTATATCGATAGGGTATTTACCGTCAAAGGGTTCGGAACGGTAGTCACTGGCACATTACTAGAGGGTAAAATTAAAAAAAACGATCAGTTGATGCTCTATCCTTCTGGGCAAAGTGTTCGGGTCAAAGGTATTCAAGTTTATGGTAAGCCTTCTGAGGTTGCAGAATATGGCCAACGGACCGCATTGAATATAAGCATTGACCATCAATTGGTACAAAAGGGAGACTTAATCACCTCCATGGTTGCGTTCGAACCGACGATGATTATCGAAGCTACTTTCAATGCGGATGAGTTGGACACGCCCATCGTTCACTGGCAACGATTAAAGCTTCATCACGGTACGCGTGAAATACTCTGTAGAATAGCCATTGGCACAGAAAACAGGGTAGAAAGCCATAGTCAGTCCACGATCCAGCTAAGGTTGGAAGCGCCACTCTATGCAAAACCAAATGATGCTTATATCCTAAGGTCATTTTCTCCGATGAAAACACTGGGCGGTGGGAAAATCGTAAGGGTTCATCCGCCAAAGCGTGCGATTCACGGCATCACAGAAGCTACGAACACCGATATTACGGAAGTTATGGATGTCATTTCAAGATTGCCGCTCTTTTTTACATTGAATGATCACTTTTATAGCCAGCTTTCCCTTACGGTGAACGAAGTCGATCAAATTATCCAGTTATTGACCCAGCACGGCGATTTGGTGATTTTAGACCAGAAAATAATCAAGTTTGAAACACTTGAACGCATCAGTGATCTCATTATTGAGGAGCTTCAAAGGGAACACAAAGCGTTTTCATTAAGAGTTGGCTGTCCGAGGGAGACCTTGCGTTCGAGAACAAACTCGCGAATCAAGCCCTTAGTGCTTGATAAAAGCGATTTTAACGCTCTTCTCAGTCGATTGGTACAGCTTAATCTCATTAAAGAAACAAATGGTGTTATCTCAGAGGTGCATTTCAAAGTGGATTACACCCCTGAAATGAAAACGGTGATGGACAGAATTTATCGTATCATCGATGAACACAGTCAGCAACTGGTCCCTATAAATGATATACTCAGCCTAGGGAATAATAAAAATCTCACTAAAGAAATGCTATATCATTTGATTAATCGTGAAATTCTTGTTAGAATTAATGAAGAAACCATTATGCGCGCCGCTTTATACTTACAGTGTAAAGAAGCCTTAATGGCTTATTTTGAAAATCATGATGAATTGACTGTTGCCGACTACAGGGATCTAATCGGTTTTTCTAGAAAAGGGACAGTATTGCTTTTAGAGCATTTTGACGGAATAGCCTTGACGAAACGCAATGAAAATAGTCGCACTTTGATTAAAAAATGAATGGAGAGTATAACATGGCAGAAAAAATATTAGTTGTGGATGATGAGCCGATCCTATTAAAGGGATTAAGATTCAGTCTTGAGCAAGAGGGTTATGAAGTTGAAACTGCAGTTGATGGTAAAGAAGCCTATGATAAAATTCTTTCAAATACCTATGATGCAGTTATTTTAGATTTAATGCTTCCTGGGATGGACGGTCTTGAAGTTTGTAAAAAGGTAAGAGAAAAGCTCATGGTTCCTATACTGATGCTGACTGCTAAGGATGACGACTCTAGTAAAGTACTAGGCCTCGAATATGGTGCAGACGATTATATCACGAAACCGTTTAACATGCTTGAGCTTAAAGCTCGAATCAAAGCCATACTCAGACGTGTACAAGTGAGTGATCAGAACATGACTTCAAATGTGCTCAATATTGGGGATTTCAATATCAACACATTAGGTAGAAAAGTGACGATTAACGGACAGCAAGTCAACCTGACGGCTAAAGAATTCGATTTACTTTTGCTTCTCGTTTTAAACGAAGAAAAAGTCTATTCCAGAGAAGAGTTATTAGAGACCATTTGGGGTTATGAGTATTTTGGAGATGTGAGAACAGTGGATGTCCACATCCGTAGATTACGTGAGAAAATCGAAACCAACTCATCACAACCCGATTATATTTTAACGAAATGGGGCGTTGGCTATTATTTCAAAAATAAAAAGAAAAGAGTTCTTTAAAAGCATTAGGTGGAAACTTGTTTCCACCTATTTAATATTGATAACCTTTGTCATGCTTTTGACGACCTTCTTCGTAAAAGACAGTTTAGTGAAAACCAATGTGGCAGAGGCGCAAAACAACCTCATCACCTTCAACTCCGTGGTGACGAATCAAGTAGCGCCTTTTATCACGAATATCGAAAATGAGTACACTTTAAAATACGTGGAAGACATCGTCAAACAGAACAGTTTGGAATACAGTGCACGGACGCTGTTGGTCGGACTCGATGGTCGTGTTTTAGTCGATTCTTTTGATACACTGGGCGATAAAACCATCGACACGCTGGAAACCCGTCTGGCGTTATCAGGCAACCGCTCGACGAATATTTATGTTCATGATGGCGATTATCTCATCTACGCTGCAGTACCGATTATCGATCGTGATAATGTCGTGGGTGCGACGTTTATGTCAGTTGAAGCTAACACGATCTTCGAAGAAATCGATCGATTCATGGAAAAGCTCTTTATCATTTTTTCAGCAGCGATTCTGATTTCCATATTCATCAGCGTTTTTTTTGCCGATATCATCTCTAAACCCGTTGAAAAATTAACCGACTCAGTAAAGATCATCACGCAGGGAAAGTACGATACAAAAGTGGAGATTTTAGGAAGCGATGAAATAGGGGAGCTTAGTAAGGCGTTTAATATCATGACGACTAAGCTTTATCAAGTGGAGGAACGGCGTAAGAAGTTTGTTTCGAACGTTTCCCACGAGCTGAGAACACCTATGACGTCCATGAAAATCGTGTCTGATACGCTGTTATCTTCACCTTCATGGGATGAAAAGGTTTATCGAGAGTTTATGAGTGACATCAACACTGAAATCGATCGACTGAACAAAATAATCGATAGCTTGCTTTATTTGGTTCGCGTTGAAAAAGACGAGCTCGAGCTTGATTATAGCATGACTTATGTCAACTATTTGTTAGAATGGGTCATCAAAACGTTAACCCCGATCGCCCTAAAAAAGAACATCGATTTAAGCTTGACCAGTTCCAATAAAATTCAAATACAGCTCGATCAAGAAAAAATGCAGCAGTGTTTGCTGAACATCATCGGTAATGCTGTTAAATACACCCCTGATGATGGTCGCGTTTCGGTTGAGCTCGACGAAAATAAGGACCATATCCTCATAAAAGTAATCGATACGGGTATCGGTATCCCAGAAAAAGACTTGCCATTCATCTTCGACCGATTTTATCGCGTGGATGAAGCGAGGGCGAGAAAAACGGGTGGTACAGGTCTAGGTCTCGCCATCGCACAGCAGATTGTTCAATTACATCAAGGAACGATATCGGTTACCAGTGAACTCGGAGTGGGGACACAAGTCGTGATCACCCTCCCTAAAAAGTAGGTGGCCATATGAAGTTTCCTGTTACGATCGTTCTACTATTAATCATAACCGCCATCATCGGTATGGTCGCCATCAACTATAATACGAATTACATGATGCTACAGCCGGATCAGTATATATCGCCAGAGCATGGGAGCATCAAGATCAATTCTAAGCTCTACTTTGTTTACGATAATGCATTACGCACAGAAACCAGAACCATCACTGTAAAAGATGCCAACTTCAGTAAGGCGATTATCGAATCTATTTCCTACGGCTCTCGAAACGACTATTTCAAATCCATTTTCGATTTTGGGGTTCAAATCAATAGTATTGATTTGATTAATGAAACCTGTTACATCAATTTCTCTGATTCACCTCAACTAAATTTATTGCTAGGTCATGCTGATTTGGATCTGTATTTATGGTCCTTGGTTAATAGCCTTACTGATAATAATCAAATTAAAAACGTTCAGTTTCTCATAGAAGGCAAGCAGTTTAGTAGAAGACTCCATGGTTATAACATCAATGCGCCACTCACGAAAATGGACGCGCTCGTTTATCAGAAGGAAATCTCTTCATCAGATGTGGTGCTGGAGTTTGTCGAGTACGTGAATACGTTACGTTATGACCTCGCCTATAGCCTTTTGACTAAAAACAGTATGAACAATTATGACTACAGCGCCTTTATCAAATATGCAAACGCATTTAATGAAAGTCATAACGGTTATAATTTAGATGCTCATTACACCCGTATTTACTCAACATATGACGAGGTGTTTCTCAAATTCACTAAGGAATATGCCTCAGATGGTTTTATTCTCAACATGACCGACAAATGGGTCGTCATCCAGGAGGATGATGTCTATCGAATTAGTCTAAATGCTAATTAGATGGAAAGGATTTAAAGGGTAGTTTAAAAATGAAAAATAAGTTTCTTCACGCACCAAAATTCATCTCACTTCTGTTAATCGGCGTCTTGCTCATCACTTCGACGCCTGCAATTGCATTTTCTGCTATTCCAGCCTCACATTGGTCTTACACCATCACACAGAACCTCATTAAATATCAAGTCATCGGTGCAAATGAACCTTATAAACCTGGAGATGGCATCAATGCTGTGGCGTTTAGCACCATGCTTCAAAACATCGATTCAGATTTCAAATCGTCTTTGTCTGCCGTTTCAGGAACAGTTCCTTTAACCCGCATCGAAGGACTAAGACTAGTTTTTAAAGCCCTTTCGCTCGAAACACTGGCTTTACAACTAAAAGAGTTAAAATCACCGTTTATGGATACCTCTTCAGATGACGCGATTTTAAACCTAGCCGTCAAATTTAAGCTCATCTCTAACAATTCTACGAAAACCTTCAGGCCAAATGAGCGGCTAAAAATCGAAGAAGCCTATAGTCTATTATGGAATCTTTATAAAATCAAAATCCTGGATGGTTTAAAGCTGCATAGCTACTATGCCATCAGCTCCTATTCTCAGATCAATTATACATCCAATCTAGAGTCCTTAACTTTTGGGTGGTCACGACTTGAGTTTGATGCGGCTAATAATAAAGTTTTACTCAATACCACCAGCGCAAATGCAAATGAGTACCATGTTCCGTCCGGATATACTACCGCTCTTACGAAAGTCGACTCGACAGGTATCACCAAACAACTCATGGTGTTTGTTAATGACATCCGAATAAATGACGCGGTAACGCAAAGTAGTAAAACATTAACGGAAGCGATTATTTCTAATCCCGAGTATACGAAGCAGGTCATCGATGAAATCATCAGCCATTTGTCTAACAACCCTTATCAGATCGATTATGATGGCGTCTTGATCGATTTTGAGGGACTAAAAGGGGCGACGAATAAGGCAAACCTCAATCAATTTTTAACCGCATTGAATACGGCGTTGGATTTGAAGGGCTTTACACTGGGAGTGGCAGTCCATCCCGCTCGCAAAACTGGATTAGCATATTTTGATGGCTATGATTTTTCAAAAATCGGTGACTTGGCTGATTTCATTATATTGATGGCGCATGATTATTATCCAAAATCACTTTCAAACACAGAAATGAACTCGGGCTTTGCTGCGACGCCACTCGCACCGCTTAATGAAATCTACTACGCATTAGAAGCCATAACGGATACCACGCGTGGGGTCAAAGATCCCAAGAAGGTTTTTCTTCAGCTTTCCATCGACACCGCCCAATGGAAAATTAAAGACGGTAGAATTATCAATTCTACGCCCTATCATCCTACTTATAGCGCCATCGCGAGTCGGATTCAAAGTGGGGTAGTACCAAAGTTTGCATCAAGTTCATCTAGCCCATATCTCGAATTTTTCGACGTGGATGGCACCAAAAACGTGGTTTGGTATGAAGATGAGAGAAGTACACATGTTAAAATGGATATTGCCAAGCTATTTGGTCTTGGTGGGTTCTCAGTTTGGCGACTTGGGTTGATCCCAGAGAATATATGGAACGCCGTTATCGGTGAAATCGAAATCATGGAGAAATAATATGAAATTAAAACGTATCGAGCATTATCAGGAGATTTACGAAACAAGTGCCATTAGCGACCTTATGAGCCAAGTCATCTTTAATCCGACCCCAGGAAAAATTCAAAACATCGCCCAAAGCATTTACGCTAAAACACAGGGACGATTTTATACCGTTTCGGTAGAGGAGCGTTTAATTGGACTCATCGGTTTTTCGAAAGTCGATAACCATAAGCTAATCTTAAAGCACTATTTTATGCAGCCTGCTTATGATCAGGCCAACCATAAATTTGAAGTGATGCAAGAGGCCATGAGATTAGAGCGTGCATCCACTTTGGAATGCGAATGTGACGACACGGAGCTTTCTTTTTATAAGCGTCATCGTTTTAAAATTGAAAAAATCGGGATTGACGATATTGATGGCCACAGGTACCGCTGTACTTTAACCGTATAATTTGCTAGAAAAAAAACGCGCTTGTTGTTTACACAACAAGCGCGACTTTGTTTTTTGGCGAGGGCATGTGGGAATCGAACCCACCTAGGCAACTCTTAATCACCTACGCTGATTTTGAAGATCAGAAGGCACACCAGCACCCCGCTACCCCCATAACTAGTCTATAATATCACAGTTTTGGCTTTTTTCCAAGTTTGCTTTCAGTTCCCTGAATCAATCGCTTTAGGTTTGAACGATGTCTATAGATGACGAAAAGGCCTAGTGCAATAGAGAAGGCGAGAAGCGGCATGCTTTTACTGAACACAAAAGATAAAACCGGTAATAAGCAAGCGCTGATAATCGACGCTAACGACATATACCGCGTTAAAAAGATCACGGCAAACTGTACGAGCAATAACATCACAAACAAGTCGGGTAGTAAAACGAGCATGACACCTGCAGAAGTCGCCACACCTTTACCCCCTTTAAATTTAAGCCAAACGGGGTAGCAATGTCCGATAACAGATAAAAGTGCACCGGTGATTCCACCTATTTCGCCGAACCAGATAAGTCCAATAAGCGTAGGAATGAGACCTTTCAAAAAATCACCTATAAATGCAAGAACGCCGACTTTCATGCCCAATGTACGAACGACGTTAGTGGTTCCCGTGTTACCGCTACCATGTAAGCGAATATCAATTTTCCCGATCCATTTAGGAATCAAATAGGAGAAGGGAATACTTCCGATCAAATAACTTAAAAGTCCAACAAGGATTAACATATAGCCTCCGAAATTTTGAGATGCACGTCCATTTTAGCATAAATGAACCCATGTTAAAAGTTCCCGTTTAAAGTGTTATAATAATATTATAATTAAACATGGAATTATGGTGGTTCCAAAAAAAGGGGGAAGTCATGAAAAAATCGTTTAGTATCAATTCGTTTGAAGAACTCGTTCTAAAAGGAATCATCTGGGAGCCTGAAACCGCCGAAGCGTTAAAAGGAATCGTGGTCATCGCACACGGAATGGCTGAGATCATCGAACGGTATGATGATTTTGCTTCTACCTTAGCGCAAAATGGTTATATCGTCTACGGTTATAATCAGAGAGGTCATGGACCAGATGCACCATTACTCGGTTATCTTGGGGAAGATGGCTGGTACAAGCTTAGAGAGGACTATAAGCACGTCGTGGAGTTCGTACGTTCCAATCATGCAGATTTACCGGTCTTCGCCATGGGCCACAGCATGGGTTCCTTTGTGGTGAGGGATTTTTTAATGGACTATAGTTATCTGGTTCACGGCGTCATCCTATCAGGTACAGGCTTTTATCCAAAAATCACTTTATCCTTCGGTAGCTGGCTTTCAAATCGAGATGTCGCTAAGCATGGTGATCGCCATCTCAGCAAAACCATCGATCAACTGGCCTTTCGTGGAAACAACAAACGGATTAAAATGCCGTCAACGGCGTTTGATTGGTTGAGTCGTGACGCAGAGCAGGTTAAAGCTTATGTGAACAATCCACTTTGTGGCCAGATGCATCCCAGTTCGTTTTATAAGGCATTTTTCTCAGGATTACTCAAATTGATGTATCAGCCTGAGTGCAACAATTTCAAACCTGGTCTTCCCATGCTGCTCATATCTGGTGCAGAAGATCCTATCGGCAACTATGGAAAAGGGGTCGACAAAACTGAACAATTTTATCGAACCCTTGGCTATAAAACAGAGCAAATCTTATTTGACGGTGGTCGACACGAGATGCTTAACGAAATTAACAAGCACCAGGTCTATGACACCCTCATTGGCTGGCTTGAAAACCAATTATAACGAGACGATTTCCGTCATTTTTTCTTCTAAAGGCGTTAAGATGGCATCCATGTCGATGGTCTGTGGGGCACCGCCCTGTGCGACGAAGGCATTGCCACCCCCTTTAATACCAAGTGGCGCAACAACTGACTTGAATAAAACGCCCATGTCAAAGTCGGACGTGAGATTTTTCGATTTTGCCAGTACCACATGCGTTTTTTCAGCTTCATGAGAACACCCGAAGACGATGAAGTTTTCGCGTTCACAAATCAGGCTGACCTTAAGTCTGAGGTCTGTCATGGGGAGCCCCATCTCTCTTAAGGTGATGACTTTAATCTCCTCTAGGGTATCGTCATCGCCGTCACTGAGCAATTTTTCCACCTGGAGTCTCATCGACTGCTCCTTAAGCTGTTCGATCTCATAACGGTCACGCTTTTGATTTTCAAGGAGCTGCTCACAGAAGGGGAGAATCTCGTTATCCTTCACTGAAAATAACCGCATGAGGTCGTTGATGACCTGATTGCGTTTCGAAAGGCTCTCCAGTGCAAAATAGCCGCAACCGAACTCCAGCCTGACGCCAGATTTATAGGTTTCCATCCGTTTAACCTTGATGATGCCGATTTCACCAGTGCGCGCCACATGGGTACCGCCGCAAGGCGAAAAGTCCGTTTGGTCCACCTCGATTACGCGGATATTTTCTGCGACTTTAGGTTGCTTTCTCAGCGGCATTTGTGCCAGTTCTTCTGCACTTGGGTAGTGGGCATGTACTGGCATGTTCGCATAGACCACTTGATTGGCCATACGCTCCAGTGCATCCAGCTGATCACTGTCCAGCTTTACATCCAAATCCACGGTGACATAATCATCGCCGATATGAAAACCCACTGTATTGGCATCAAAGAGCTTTTCCGCGCAGGAGGAGAGGATATGCTGCCCCGTGTGTTGTTGCATCAATGTAAACCGTCTATCCCAGTCCAGTTCGCATTCTACTGTGTCACCGGGCTTAAGGCCATGAGCACGGCCTATGATATGATGACTTATTTCATCACCATCGCTGGTGACCATCTCCACATCATAACCGGAAAGGATGCCTAAATCGCAGGGCTGACCGCCACCCTCAGGATAGAAATACGTTTGGTCCAGAATAATGGCGTCATGGTCTTCCAGTGAATCTATTCTCAGTACTTTAGCGCTAAATGCTTTTCCGTATGCGTTATCAATATACAATTTTTCTGTCATGGCTTCCTCCAAAATCCTACTGTAAACTTTACTCAAATAGTATATAATAGATTTTGACTCAATTAAAGAGGAGATAAATTATGCATAATGAATTACTCGATTCGGTTTTTGATGAGCTCTATGTTCACGCCGTTTCTAATGAATATAGCCATTATATGAAAACGGCGGAATCCTTCTTCGTCCTGGAAGAGGATCACTCTGATACGGAAGGTTTTGCAGAATGGTTTATATTTAACTATCGCTTAAATGACCGTAACGAGCGCATCATCGATAAGTACATCCAACAAAGCGATGCGCACATCGATGCCCTAAATGCTATCAAGCGTTCTAGAAGAAGCCTTTATGAAGTTCGAATTGAACGCGAGCAGACCGTACTGAAAGATATTTTCAATCAGGATGACTATTTGGTCGAAGCGCCAGAACTCGAAGAAGGTCAGGTCATCAGCACGCGAGTCGTTACCTTTGAAAATAAAAATTTTCTGGTGGGCGATCTATTTACACTGGACAAGCAGTATCTAGAGACGATCAGAAAGTACATTCTCGATTTGTATAACCAACATGTTAAAACCAATGGACTGACAACCTTAGATGATTTTCTGGACCAACAGGGACACCTTCTGTATAAAGTGCTTAGGATCGTCAATACCATAGATGAAGAAAACGCTTATGATAACGAGCTCATGCTTTATCAAGCCAATTATGCCTATAGATGCACTCAAGAGGCCTTGTTTGACCATTTTATGACCCTAGGGCTCCCGGTTTATGCAGACGAGGATGAAGAACCGCTGCTACGCGTCATCATCGAAGACATTATTATCGCAGAAATCGAAATCACCAATGGTCAGTTCTATGTTCTATGTAATAATCCTTCTCATTTGGATCAGATGCTGACGCGTTTAAAGCCACTTGAAGGAAATGAAATCGTCTTTCTTAAGACAGAGACCTTCACACTAGAGGACCTTTTATAACCGCTATTCGCACAGGAGGCTTTTTTTGAAGGATTCCTATGAACAATTAAAGCAGATTTACAGCCACGAAAACGCCATTTCTGAGGGGTCTCAGAACGCGATCGGGACGGTCTATACGCCATATGAAATTGCGGTTCAAATGGTGTACCTGCTTATCTCGAATCAATTGGAACTTGAAAAAGGGGATGAATATGGCATCGAGCTTGACTTCGATGCTATTTATTTGCGTGCCTATAGGGATCAAAACAGCGATAATTCCGTATCGGCCCATGAGGCTGAAGCTTTGATACAAAATCTTTTGAGGTGGCGCATTATCGATTTTTCATGTGGGTCCGGCGCACTGATCACGGCGTATCTAGACTTTTTCAACTTCTTACTGACACATAGTGCACATCAAACCGCACCAGAGCATCTGAAGGCCTATGTCCATCACTTCCTGACCAACTGTCTATACGCCATCGACATCGATGACCGGGCGACGAACGCTTTAACTGACATATTGATGGCCTACGAAAGATCGTTTGGCCTAAAGGATATCGCCTTAAATATCGCCACGAGCAACAGTTTGTTAGCATTTCCAGCCACGTTTCCTAAGGAATTCGATCTGATTATCGGAAATCCGCCCTATATCGGCGAAAAGAACAACTTAACCGCGTTTAAACCGATAAAATCCACAGCGTTCGGCCGACAATTCTATGAAGGCAAAATGGATTACTTCTACTTTTTCATCTATCTAGGGCATCAGCTTTTAAAACCTAATGGCAGTCTCTGTTTTATCTCCAGTAATTACTTTCTAACGGCAGATGGCGCCACGAAGCTTCGCGCTTTCCTAAACGGCCACTTTCATTTCAGCCGTTATGTGGACTATGGTGAAACGCCTATATTTGGTAACCGCAAGCTACATGCGTGTAGCTACGTGCTTACCAAATCCAGTCAGCTCACCTGTAAAGTGTATGATTCAACACTTCGCATGATTTCTGAGCTAGAGAAATCTGCGCTGTATCATCATGATGGGTGTATTCGATTTGTCATGTCGGACCTGATCATGGCGCGCTTGAACCAGATGAAAAGCGTTAGTATTGGCACACTGGGAAATTTTTATACCGTCAATCAAGGCGTGGTCACCGGCCTTGACCGTTGCTTCGTCATGGATGCACCTACAGCTGCGTCACTTCCGCCAGCACTTCAGGCGTTATCAGTGCCATTTTATAAAAACAGCGACATCCAGTCCTATCAGGTAAACCCTAAGCAGAAGCGCTATTTACTCTATGTGGACCGCGCTGAAGTACCAGATGAGCTCATCCGTCGGCTTTCACCATTTCGTGAACGCCTCTCTAATCGAAGGGAAGTTCAGAGAAATGTGCGCGCTTGGTATATGCTGACCTGGCCACGAACGCGGGAACTGTTCGAGCATCCGAAAATCGTCGCGCCCCAACGTGCGAGAACCAATCGTTTCGCCTATGTGGTCGAGCCATTCTATGCATCCGCCGACGTGTATTATATTCAGGCTACTTCACAGTCACCGTATCCACTGCATTTGCTCGTGTTGATTTTAAATGCTTCTCCTGTGTTCCAATGGCTTTCACACATGGGAAAGCGAAAAGGGGAGTTGCTGGAACTTTATGCCACACCTCTCAAAAACATTCCATTACCACCTCTGGATGAGGGATCCATTAAAATACTGGAAAACTATGCAAAGACCATCGATGAAACGGTTGATGAAACTAGGCTTCCCTCTATTTACGCATCGCTTGATGACTATGTAAGTTCACTATACGGTTTACACGATCTATAGGTTGCCAATATTTACCATATGGAATATAATGGTAAATATTGGAGGTTCTATGCGTCGTGTTCTTTTTTTGCTCGTAATGGTCTTGATCATCATCCTTTATCTACTAATGAACCAACGCTATTTATCCATGGTTGCCTTGCAGCGGGAGCTCAATCCTTCGAACAAGAAGCCGACGAAAGAAGAAATCCATTTAATCGGTGAAGTATGGGATGTAAACGTGGAGCGTTCAAACTTTATTTTTGATGTCCAAAATGGCGAGGGGAAGGTTCAGTTACTCATCAAGTTCAAAGAAGCGCCAGAGCTCGAGGCGTTAATCAGAGATGGTATCCATCGCTTTAAAATATCGGTTAAAAAGGATGAGTATCAGTTTATAAATCCTAAAAACCGTAGCACCTTTGATTATGATCAATATTTGTTTTCTAATGGCATCACAGGAATCTACACATTAGAGCGATATGAACCTATTACCTGTGAACGCGTGGTTTGTGTTCATGCGTTCAGGCTTAGGATGCGATTTTGGATCGATGACCGTCTTTCTGAGTATTTTTCTCCTGAGTATGCGGGGTTGTTAAAAGCGCTTTTACTCGGCGATAAATCCTCTTTCGAGAATTATGACCATTATAAATCCCTTGGATTAGCCCATATTTTCGCCATTTCAGGTCTACATTTCGGCATTCTATATCATGTATTGAAAAAGCTTTTATGTTTTCTTCCGCCGATGATACGCACTTTACTCATCGCCTTGTTACTAGGCATCGCATTAATCCTAGTGGGGTGTGCTTATTCGGCGCAAAGGGCTTTTTTTATGGTGCTTTATTCGGAAATTTGCCTTCTTTCAGGTAGAAAGATGGATATTTACATGAACCTTTCCACCTCCTTGTTTTTAATTCTGATGCTAGCACCTGCCGCCATCTTATCCACTGGGCTACATTTGTCCTATTACGCCTATATATGTGTGGCGATCATCTATAGGAAGTGTTTTAAGACGCCACTTAAGAACCGCTTATTCGAGTCCGTTCGCTTCGCGCTAACCATTCAACTTTTATTATTACCAGGAACACTCTATTATTTCGGAACCATTAATCTCTTCGGGTTTATAGCCAATCTAATTATGGTTCCCATCGTCGGCGCCTTACTTCCTGGCGCACTTCTGGTGCTCATGCTTTCAGCCTTTCCAATTAAGCCTTTAACGCAGGTCTTTTCATGGTTGATGGAAAAAGCCATTTGGGGTATGGACACCATCGGATTACTACTCCCCATAAAAAACGATTACCTGATCCTCTTTAAAAAAGGGGACTTCATCCTTCTAGTGATTTGGACCGCCATGTTAGGGTTGATGCTCGTATTCTGGCCATTGTTTGGCCGACGCCGGATTTGGCTACGTGCCATTAGCATCGGTGCCCTCAGCATTGCTTTCATCCTTACCTGGCTTCCACCTGCCCAGCAGCAGATTACCTTCTTCGATGTGGGACACGGCGATATGAGCCTAATCGCGTCAAATGGCTATACCATCCTCATCGATACGGGAGACGGACGGTTAAACGCCGCTGAAACACTTCGTGGAAGGGGCATTACCCATCTGGATGCGCTCGTTTTGTCACATGCGCATAAGGACCATATCGGCGACACCATAAGGCTCTTAGAAAACCTGCCCGTTAAAACGGTATTTCTTAATCAAGCGACCTTTGATCAATTTGAGACGATTCCTAATATTTATGACACTGGTTTTAAAATCGTCACTGAGGAGGTCGTTTTGGAAGCTGGTGACGCTACGATTACCATCACACCTCTGATCAATAGCGTACAGGGTGATGCAAATCCAAACGATAATGCCCTCATCGTCCATTATCAAAACAGGGAATGGGATGGCCTTTTTTTAGGTGATGTCAGTGATACGCTGATCGATGTCTGGCTTGATGCTCAAGAACAAGCGCTTCAGATAGAATTTATCAAAACACCCCATCACGGTTCAAAAACATCCATAAGTGATAAACTATATCAGGACCACCCAATACTGGGAACCTTTACCTCCTGTAGTCATCGCTATGGTATGCCTCATAAAAATTTGACTGAACTACTGGAAAGGGAAGGCATCCGACATTTTACAACCTTTAGGTGGGGTGAAGTGAATCTGAATTTCACACGTACTGAAATAAAAGTGAAAACCTATTTGCCCTAGGTTTTCACTTTCAATTTTCTCTATTAACTGTTAAGATAGGTTTTGGAGGTATCCCATGGACTTTATGACGTATTTCAAACAATTAAAAGAAGGGAAATTAGATGCGATCACCCTGATTACAGGAGAAGAAACCTATCTAATCGACCATTTGATCAAATATATAACCGAAAACTTCATTAATGCGCAATATGTGGATTTCAATTTAACAGAGGTTGACGCCATTAGCGATTTAGAAACGACCCTATCCTCAGCACTCACTATGCCATTTTTTGATGACAGGCGCATGCTTATCTTCCAAAATTCTGGGATTTTGAAAAACCTAAAAGAAGATGGGGAAGAGAAGCTATTAATTTTTTTAAACGACTTTCCTGGTCATCTAAATGTCATTTTTAATGAAAAGGAAATGGATAAGCGCAAGAAAACCTACAAATGGTTAGCAAAAAATGCCACCATCGTCTCTGTGGATCGCCTTGCACGCCCTGAGCTGGTCAAATGGATCGCAAAGCGCTTTAAACATTACGGCAAAGAAATCTCACTTCATGTAACAAACCATTTCATAGAGATGGTCAATTATCTGGATCCAGAAACAGGTAAAACACTCTACGATGTGGACAATACCATTCGTTCGATCTCAGGGGTAAATGGAGATATAACGGTTCAGATCATTAACCAATACGTGGAAGTTCCTATTGAGCATAATATTTTTAAGATGATGGACGCGTTGAGTGCACGGCAAATGTCTGATGCGATTCATATCTTTAATCATTTTATCGCTGGCGGTGAACCGGAAATCAGAATTTTCTTTTTGATCAACCAGCAGTTTAGAAATATTCTTAAGACGAAGCTACTTTTAGAAGCGGGTCACTCCAGTGCAACCATCGCTTCGAAACTCGACATTCATCCTTTCGTCGCGAAAAAGGCTGGCACCTTCGCAACACAATTCTCTGAGCGTCAATTACTTGAAATCATCAATCTATTAGAAGAAGTGGATATCGCCATGAAATCAAGTGGCATTTCTCCAGCCTTATTAATAGAGAAGGTGATGTTTCAAATCAGCCATACCAAAAAATAAAATGGAGAAGCCATTTGGCTTCTCCATAATCCTTTTCAAAAAAGGACGAAAGCGTACTTAACTTGTACGCTCTTTAATATTTGATCAAATATTAAAATAGACACGGTTTTTTTATCGGGGATTTCTCAACTAGAAGTCATTAAACGACTATTCAGCCGCAGCGTTTAATTTCTTTCTTAATCTTGAAATTTTTCTAGATGCAGCGTTCTTGTGGAAAAGACCACTTGCAGCATTTTGAGCCATACGCTTTTCAAAGTAGAAGAATTTCTCTTTTGCAGCGTTAAGATCTCCAGCTTCAAGAGCTTCTAAAAATCTTTTTTCAGCGGTTTTGATCGCAGATTTTCTAGACTTGTTGATAGCAGTCTTTTTGTTGATGACACTGATTCTCTTTTTTGCTGATTTGATATTTGCCATGTGTTTTCACCTCCCCGAAGTTTTTCAACAGACTTATTTTATCACGTGAATGCAAGGAGTGCAAGTTTTTTCTCTATTACCATCTATTAATATTTGAGTACCCGTTAAACGTATGGTATAATTGTTAGGCTAGTTAATTCGAATTTATTTATTCGCAAAGTGTCAGCAGATTTTGCTGTCAGATAAAAGGGGAACGAGTAAAAGCTTTAAGGAGGCTTATTTAATGTCTAGTGAAAGACAAAAGTATATAAGGAACTTTTCCATTATAGCCCATATTGATCATGGTAAATCGACGTTAGCAGACCGATTAATCGAAAAAACCGGTCTATTGACTTCACGTGAAATGAAAGACCAGATCTTAGACAGCATGGAACTCGAAAGGGAACGTGGTATCACCATCAAGCTTAATACGACCCGTTTGGTTTATAAAGCGCAAGATGGACACGAGTATTTGCTGAACTTAATCGATACGCCTGGCCATGTCGACTTTACTTACGAGGTTTCCAGATCATTAGCCGCTTGTGAAGGCGCTATACTCGTCGTCGATGCCACACAAGGGGTTGAAGCACAAACGCTGGCTAATGTTCATTTGGCGGATGAACAAGGCCTCACCATCGTTCCTGTACTTAATAAAATCGACTTGCCAAGTTCTAGACCGGAAGAAGTCATCCATGAAATAGAAGAAGTCATCGGCATCCTTGCTGAAGATGCACCACAAATTTCTGCTAAAGAAGGCCTTAACATCGAAGCGGTGCTTGAAAAAATCGTTGCAGATGTGCCTGCGCCAGATGGTCCAGAAGACGCACCATTAAAAGCTTTAATTTTTGACTCTTACTATGACAGCTATAAAGGTGCTGTTGCTTATGTGAGAATTATGGAAGGCCGTGTCAAAAAGGGCGATAAGATTTTAATGATGGCAACCGGTAAGAAGTTTGATGTCGTCGAAGTCGGCATAAGCGTTCCAGGTCCATTTCCAGTGGATGAACTCAGTGCCGGCGATGTTGGATACATTACTGCCAGTATTAAGAATGTTAAAGATTGTCGCGTAGGGGATACGATCACTTCTAGTATCACGCCTACAGAAGTGCCTCTACCTGGCTATAAAAAAGCAACCCCAATGGTATACTGTGGTATCTATCCAGCGGAAGGTCAAAGCTATGATGAGATCAGAGATGCTCTCGAGAAGCTTCAGCTTAACGATGCCGCATTATCATTTGAACCTGAAACCTCAGTGGCATTAGGCTTTGGATTCAGATGTGGATTTTTAGGACTCCTACATCTGGAAATCATCGAACAGCGAATCGATCGCGAGTTTGATCTCGACATCATCGCCACTGCACCAAGCGTCATTTACCGCGTCACTAAAAGTGATGGCGAAGTCCTTATGATCCAGAACCCGTCTAACCTGCCACCCGTAACTGAAATTCAAATGATGGAAGAACCAATCGTCAAAGCGAACATCATCGTACCTAACGAGTACGTCGGTAATATTATGGAGCTCTGTCAGTCACGTCGTGGCGATATGATTCACATGGATTATTTAGATCCAAAGCGTGTGGTATTACATTACGAGCTTCCGCTTAACGAGGTTATCTACGATTTCTTCGACGCCTTAAAGAGCAAGACGAGAGGATACGGATCACTTGACTACGAGTTTTACGAATATCGACCTTCTGAGCTGGTAAAAATGGATATCTTACTCAATAAAGAGTTGATCGATGCCTTTTCTATCATCGTTCATAAAACCAAAGCTGAATCACGTGGTCGTATCATCTGCGAGCGTTTAAAGGAAGTTATTCCTAGACAGATGTTCGTTATCCCGATTCAAGCGGCTGTCGGTTCGAAGGTCATCGCCCGTGAAACGATCAGCGCACTTCGTAAAGACGTTTTAGCAAAATGCTATGGTGGCGATATCTCCAGAAAGAAAAAGCTCTTAGAAAAGCAAAAAGAGGGTAAAAAGAAAATGAGACAGTTAGGTAGCGTTGAGGTTCCACAGCAAGCTTTCTTATCTGTCCTAAAATTCGACGAAAATTAATATTATTTAAATGGGCGATCAATTTGATTGCCCTTTTTTAAACTGACATGTGGAGGTCCTATGAAGTCCATCAGTATCTATTTGCATATTCCATTTTGTGTTCGCAAATGTTCGTATTGTGACTTCGTTTCGTACAGTGCGAAGCCCTTCGAAGAAAATCACGGTATTAACCGCTATTTTGAAGCAATCAAGCAAGAGCTGATCCGCTATAAAGAGAAACTTTCAACCTATAAGGTTGCGACTATCTATTTAGGTGGCGGCACACCGAGTGCTGTTGATGGGCGTTTGATACACGATTTATTAAACATGATACGTGCAAGCTTAAACGTCACTAACGACGCTGAAATAACCATAGAAGTCAATCCAGGCACGTTGACAAATGATAAGCTAAATCATTATAAAGCCGCTGGCATCAACCGCGTCAGCATGGGACTTCAAACCACAAATGATCAACTCCTGGAAACCATCGGGCGAATCCATTCAACGAACGATTTTATCACGTCATATCACGCCCTAAGAGATGCTGGGTTTAATAATATAAGTCTTGATCTGATGTTTGGACTTCCTGGACAAACATTAAGTGACATCGACCGAGCGATTAAGCTCATCGATCAGCTAAAACCGCAGCATGTGTCTGCTTACAGTTTGAAAATCGAAGAGGGAACCCCCTTATTCGATGCTTATGAAAAAGGAAGCGTCCAGCTACCTAGTGAAGAATTAGAACGTGAAATGTACCATCGCATCAACAGTAAGCTTCGTGAACTGGGCATTTATCAATATGAGCTTTCCAACTACGCGCTGCCCGGCTGGGAATCCAAACATAACACGGTTTACTGGGAAAATAAGCCTTACTTAGGCGTCGGTGTGTCATCACATTCAAAACTTGACGACGTAAGATTTTCGAACACTTCCAACATTCATGAATATATGGATAGCATTCAAAAGGGGGAATCGGTGATTATCGATTCCGAACCAATAGATGCCGAGGAAGACTTGTTTGAAAGCATCATTCTAGGACTTCGATTAAATAAGGGGATTCAAATTGACCTGCTTAATGAACGGTATGCCATCGACTTCGAAGCCCGCTATGAGAAAGTCCTGAGTTCACTCATACAGGATCACCTCATCATAAGAGAAGGAAACACGATCAAACTCACTGAACTCGGCAGAGATTTGGCAAACCAAGTGTTCTTACGATTTATGCTTTAACATTTATGCTTTAACATTTATGCTTTAAATTCGGGTTTATCTTTAAAGACGCTTTCGGAGTTAACGAATAGCGTCTTTTTTGTAAACGTTTTGAAAATCTCAAATAGAATCTTGACAAATAATAACCAGAAAGGTATATTATTTATAGAATTAGCACTCGTTATTATTGAGTGCTAACAAAAGAAGGTGATTGTATGATTTCAGATCGACAGTTAAAAATACTTGAAGCCATCATTAGTGATTTTATCGAATCCGCCCAACCTGTCGGTTCGAGAACCATTTCTAAAAAATACCCATTGGGTATTAGCTCTGCCACCATCAGAAATGAAATGGCAGATTTGGAGGAACTGGGCTATCTGTTTCAACCCCATACATCCGCTGGTCGAATTCCTTCGGATTTAGGCTATCGTCTTTATGTGGATTCTTTGGTCAGGGAATATTCCATCTCACCTAGGGATAAAGAAATTATTCAGTCACTACTACTAAACAAAATCATCGAAGCGGGTGACCTTGCGAAACAAGCTGTAAAGTTACTTTCTGAATTCACCAAATTGGTGGCGATTGTCTCAATTCCCAAATTCAACAAATGTCGATTAGCAAATCTAAAGCTGGTGAAAGTTTCTGATTCGAAAGTGCTGTTGATTCTCGTCACTGACACCGGAATCGTAAAAAACATTCAACTCGCATTATCCAACACCGAGCAATTTGTGCTTGACCGTATATCAGATACCATGGTGGACCATCTGATGGGTGAGACGATAGAGAATATTGACGTCAGAGCTATTTCTAGAATAAAAGAAAAACTTAAATCCCTAGGGGATGTCGTCGATTACTTGATTCCGATTTTAAGGGACGCTTTAAAAAGCTTAAACGGAACCGAAATGCATGTGGATGGCATCTCACATCTGCTTTCCACTTACGAGTTTTCCGACACGGAAAAAGCGCGTCACATTTTCGAGTTCATAAAAGACCAACAAGCACTTGAACAGCTCATCGAACAGGTTCCTACTAATCAGCTTTCTATTAAAATCGGTTCAGAAATCGGTATTGATGCGTTAGATGATTGTAGTATCATCGCTTCTTCATATAAAGTTGATGGGAATAACGCCGGTCGAATTTTGATTCTCGGACCAAAGCGTATGGACTATGGCGCAGTGGTGTCTACCATCAATTATATCAGCAATACTTTATCTGACGTATTTTCAGGCATATATTTATAACCTGTAGTGATCCACCAATATTATGAAAAGGCAGAATAGGACATGAGTAAAAAGAAATCACATGAAAACAAAGAAACGGTAGAAAAGGAAACCCTAGTGTCTGAAGAGCAGCAAAAGTCTTCAGAGCAGGACGGTACGGCAGCTTCCGAACCAACGATGGATCAATTAAAAGAAGAAATAAACCAATTAAATGATAAATACCTTCGTTTAAATGCCGAGTTCCAAAACTATCGTAAACGCGTCGAAAAAGAGAAGACAGATATCTTTAAGTACGGCAGCGAAAAAATGTTCGTTGAAATGTTGCCGATCATGGACAACTTTGAACGTGCGATAAGCGCTTCTGATCAAGAGGGTAGCAATAATAAAATTATCGAAGGCGTTATCATGATCAAGAAATCACTGGATGAGTTCTTTGAAAAGAATGGCGTAAAGAAAATCGAGGCGCTTAATCAGCCCTTTGATCCCATAAAACACCATGCAGTTATGACAGTCGAAAGCGAAACCGATGAAAAGGATCTGGTTATCGAAGTATTCCAGCACGGTTATGTATTAAACGACAAAGTCATCAGACCTTGTATGGTTAAGGTTTCCCACTAATTTAGGACAATAATAAGGAGGCAATATATGGCTAAAATTATCGGTATCGACCTCGGTACCACCAACTCATGTGTATCAGTATTAGAAGGCGGAGAAGCCGTCGTAATCCCTAACGCAGAAGGTAACAGAACCACACCTTCCGTCGTGGCATTTACCAAAAGCGGGGAAAGACTCGTAGGCGAAACAGCGAAAAGACAAGCCATCACCAACCCAGATAGAACGATCATCTCCATTAAACGCGAAATGGGAACAGACCATAAAATCAGAATTGATGATAAAGTCTACTCACCACAAGAAATCTCAGCGATGATTCTTCAAAAATTAAAAGCAGATGCAGAGAGCTACTTAGGCGAAACGGTTACAGAAGCTGTTATCACCGTTCCAGCATACTTTACAGACGCTCAAAGACAAGCGACTAAGGATGCCGGTAGAATCGCAGGCTTAGAAGTTAAGCGTATTATCAACGAGCCAACGGCAGCATCGCTTTCTTACGGGCTCGACAAGACAGATAAACAACATAAAATCATGGTATTCGACCTTGGCGGTGGAACATTCGACGTATCGATCCTCGAAATCGGCGATGGCGTATTCGAAGTACTCGCCACAAATGGTAATAACCACTTAGGTGGCGACGACTTTGATAAAATCGTTATGGACCATATGGCAGACACCTTCAAAAGTGAGCATGGTGTCGATTTAAGACAAGACAAAATGGCGCTTCAACGTTTAAAAGAGGCTGCAGAGAAAGCGAAAAAGGAATTATCATCGACACAATCAACCAATATCAACCTTCCTTTCATCACAGCAACTGCAGAAGGTCCGCTTCACATGAACATGGATCTCACACGTGCGAAGTTTGAGCAATTAACGAAGCACCTCGTCGATATGTCTATGGAACCAACCAAAAAAGCTTTAAAGGATGCTGGTTTAAATCCTTCTGATATCGAGCAAGTCATCCTCGTCGGAGGCTCAACCCGTATACCTGCCGTTCAAGACGCTGTTAAGAAATTCATCGGTAAAGAGCCACATAAAGGTGTCAACCCAGATGAATGTGTTGCTTTAGGCGCAGCTATCCAAGGTGGCGTTCTCTCTGGCGATGTTAAAGACGTCTTGTTACTCGACGTTACGCCACTTTCATTAGGTATCGAAACCCTCGGCGGTGTATTTACCCGATTGATCGAAAGAAATACGACGATTCCAACCAAGAAGAGCCAAGTATTCTCAACAGCTGCAGATAACCAAACAGCAGTTGATATCCATGTTCTTCAAGGCGAACGTCAAATGGCATCTGATAACACGACATTAGGCCGCTTCCAGCTCGATGGTATCCCACCAGCGAGAAGAGGGATTCCACAGGTAGAAGTAACCTTTGATATTGATGCCAATGGTATCGTCAACGTCAGTGCAAAGGATTTAGGAACAGGCAAAACGCAGCACATCACCATCACTGCCACAACCAACCTTTCTGATGCAGAAATCGAGAAAAAAATAAAAGAAGCTGAACTCCACGCAGAAGAAGATAAAAAACGTAAAGAACTCATCGAAGAAAGAAACAAAGCAGACAACATGATTTATGAAATCGAGAAATCGATGGGTGAGTTAGGTGATCAAATTTCTGAGAACGAGAAACAAGACATCAATGCAAAAATCGCAACACTTAGAACCTCTATGGCTTCTGATAGCATTGAAACCATGAAAAAAGATTTTGAAGCCCTCACCAATGCATTCCAACCAATCGCTCAAAAACTCTACGCAAAAGAACAAGCTCAGGCGGCACAGTCTGGTCCAAGTGATCAAGAACCAGTTGACGAAGCAGACTACGAAGTGGTAGACTAAATCCTAGAGCAATTCTGAGGGCATCTTAGGATGCCCTTTCATTAATAGAAAGGCGGTATTAGAGTGAGCAAAAGCGATTATTATGAGTTGTTAGGCGTCCAGCGAAATGCCGATGAGGCCGAACTCAAAACAGCCTATCGTAAACTTGCGATGAAATACCACCCAGACAGAAATCCAGACAATAAAGATGCCGAGGCTAAGTTTAAAGAAATCAATGAAGCCTATGAGGTGTTGAGCGATCCTGAAAAAAGACGTCTATATGACCAGTTCGGGCATGCGGGCGTCAATCAAAATGCAGGCGCTGGCGGTGGATTTTCAGGTTTCGAGGGTTTCGGTGGGTTTGAAGATATTATCAATGAAATGTTTGGAGGCGGTTTCGGGGGCTTCGGCTCATCATCACGTAACCGAAATGCTGCACGTAAGGGCAAGGATATTCGCGTAGATTTGACCCTTGAGTTCGAAGAAGCTGCCTTTGGTAAGAAGCAGAGCATTGAGTTTTTCAGAACAGAGGAATGTGACGTGTGCCATGGTGAAGGAAACGAACCAGGTACGAGTACCCATAAATGTAACACTTGTAATGGCACCGGAGAAGTTCGATATTCACAGCGCTCACTCTTTGGTGAATCCATCAGCGTCAAACAATGCCCAACCTGTAAAGGAAAGGGTGAAACCTTTGAACAAGCGTGCCGTCAATGTAAAGGCCATGGCATCATAAAAAAACGTTACGCGAAAGACATCGACATTCCTGCAGGTGTATTTCACGGAGCAAACATGCAGCTACGCGGTGAAGGTGATCTGGGACAAAATGGCGGTCCACGTGGTGATGTGATTATCGTCCTACGTGTAAAACCACATAAGCATTTTACACGCGATGGTAACGATATTTATTACGATCTATGGATTACCTATACACAAGCTGTTCTTGGTGCTGAAGTAATGGTTCCTACACTGGACGGGAAAGCCAAGTTCACAATACCTGAGGGAACAGCCAGCGGCAAGCAGTTCAAGCTTAAAGGTAAAGGTGTTCCTGTGTTAAATGGCTACGGTCGTGGTGACCAGTATGTAAAAATCAATATTGAAATACCACTCAATCTTAATAAGAAGCAAAAAGAGGCATTAATGGCCTTCGACGAGGAAATGACAGGAAAAAAAGCAGCGCCTGCGTCCGTCCCTGAAGAATCAAAATCGACCAAAGGAAAAAAAAACGATAAAAACTTCTTCGACAAGTTGAAAGATACGTTAAGCTAGGTTGAACTAAGACAGGTGTCAAACACCTGTCTTTCGTCATGATTGGACGACATTATTCAATTATGATATATTAAAAGTCTAGATTACACTTACCTATACTATCTATAATAGGAGAACGCCGCATGAAATATTTTGAAATCCATATAAAGACCTCTGTTGCCGCCATAGACGCCGTTACAAACATACTTTACAATTTCGGTTCCACAGGAGTAATGATCAACAATCCTCTCGATGAGGACTTTACAAATCAAGAGGAGGGCAAGTGGGATTATTATGATCCGCAAAACTTAACGCTTGATTTTGAGGGTGCGCTGTTAACGGGGTATTTTGAAGAAATCGACCCTATTCAAACCTGTGAAGAGATCAAAGAATCGATTGCAGCGCTCGCTACGTTTGATATAGATACAGGCCTAGCTGAAATCGACTATAAGGAAATTTTCCCCTCTGACTGGGAAAACGAATGGAAAAAGTACTTTAAACCCTTCAGACTGGGTAATCACATCGTTATCAAACCCACGTGGGAAACGTTCGAAACGCTACCTGACGATCTCGTTATAGAAATCGATCCCGGAAACGCCTTCGGCTCGGGTACTCACGAAACCACTTCCATGTGTATCGAAATGATCGAAAAGTATATGAAAACAACAGATACCGTCGTAGATGTCGGCTGTGGTAGTGGCATTTTAGCCATCGCAGCAGGAAAATTAGGGTCAAAGTCCATCATCGCAGTTGATATCGATGAAAACGCCGTTAACACCGCAAAGGAAAACGTCGCTTTAAACGGTTTGACAGAGGTCACGGATGTTAGACATGGCGATTTGATTAGTGTCATCTCAGAAAAGGCTGACCTCGTGGTCGCCAATATCATCGCAGACATCATCGTTAAGTTATCAGATGATATCGATAAAATATTGAAGCCTGATGCGCTTTTCATCAGCTCTGGTCTTATCATGAACAAAGTGGACTGGGTGATCGAGGAACTCGCCCTGAGACAATTCGAGATCATCGAAGTGATGAAAAAAGGCGAGTGGGCAGTTGTCGTTTCCAAGAAAAAATTATAAGAGGATACTATGCATCGTTTTTTCTTAGAGCAAGAAGACCGTATAACGGAGGGGAGCATCACTTTATTACACCCCGAGACCATCAATCATCTGGTTAAGGTCCTTAGGGCAAGGGTCAATGAAAAGATAGAGCTGATCTCGATCAGTTCAGTTTATATTTGTACCATCGAGACCATTTCCAGCACAGAAGTCGTCCTATCCATTCTAGAGCAAAAATCACACGAAAATGAAAGCAGCGTTTCAATTACGCTCTACCAATGTTTGCCTAAAAGTGACAAGCTCGAGCTCATTTTACAAAAGAATGTGGAGCTCGGTGTAAACCATTTTGTTTTAGTGAGCTCAAAGCGTTGTGTTGTCGACTATAAAGAGAAAGATGTCCCTAAGAAAATGGAGCGTTTCTCTAAAATAATCAAAGAGGCAGCCAAGCAATCCAAGCGAGACCGGATTCCATCGATTCAGGGCATTACATCCCTTAAAAATGTATTGCAGCAAATTGGAGATTATGATTTGTTTCTGGTTCTTTATGAACAAGAAAGCGCTTCTGATATTAAGACGCGATTAAAGCACTTCGAAGGCAAAAAAATTGCGGTACTTGTAGGTCCTGAAGGTGGTTTTGAGTCCTCAGAAGTCAATTTGTTAACTGAAGCTGGCGCTTTATCCACCACCCTTGGAAAAAGGATATTAAGAACTGAAACAGCCGGATTTGTGGCGGTTTCTTGCCTCCAATATGAATTTGGGGCATTTGAATAAAGGAGAACATTTAATGAATAAAGTGGCATTCGTAACGCTTGGGTGTAAAACCAACCAATATGAAACCGATGCGTTAATGGATCTATTCTATAAAAATCGCTATGAAATCGTCGACTTTGATGATTTTGCAGATGTTTACGTCATCAATACCTGTACGGTAACCAACGTTAGCGATAAAAAATCAAGACAAATGATACGACGTGCCAAGAAAAGTAATCCTGATGGCACCGTCGTCGTTCTCGGCTGTTATGCACAGATTTCACCTGACGAAGTAAGCGCAATAGAAGGCGTCGATGTGGTCATAGGTACCGATTCTAGAAGCAATGTCATCCATTACATCGAGCAGTATCGCGCAGGAAACACCGATAAGCCTTATGTCGTCGTGGAAGATATCATGAAAATCACCAATTTCGAGGAAATGACGGTTAGTAGCATCACCACGCATACGAGGGCATTCATCAAAATTCAAGAGGGATGTAATCAATATTGCTCTTACTGTATTATCCCGTACGCGCGAGGACAGGTACGTAGTCGAACACCAGAAAATATCCTATCAGAAATAAATGCTTTGACTGAAAAGGGCTATATGGAATTTGTATTGACTGGAATTCACATCGGTTCATATGGTCTAGATTTCGATGATATAAGGTTAATCGACCTTTTAGAACGTATTCATGCCATTGAAGGTGTTAAACGTATACGATTAGGTTCCATCGAGCCTCGTTTGATAAATGATGCTTTTATTAAACGCATTCGTCCATTAACCAAGCTTTGTGATCATTTCCATCTTTCCCTTCAAAGTGGCTCTGACACCGTTTTAAAGCGCATGAATCGTAAATACACTGCAAATGAGTATTTCGAAGCGGTTCAAAAGCTTAAAGACCTTTACGGTAGTCCTTCTATTACTACGGACATCATCGTCGGTTTTCCTGGCGAGTCCGACAGTGAGTTTGATGAGACTTTCGCTTTCGTCGAAAAAATAGGCTTTAGTGAAATTCATGTATTCCCATTTTCAAAACGCGAGGGCACACCTGCAGCGACTATGAAGGATCAGGTTGATCCCTCTGTCAAAAAAGCGCGTAGTGAACGTTTGATCGCTTTAGGGAAAAAGCAGCAGCTTCAGTATATTAACCGTTTTATCGATGAAAATGCAGAGATTATTATCGAAGAGCGTAAAGGAAATGAATATTCAGGGCACACCATGAACTATCTAAAGCTGTCTCTGGTTTTGGAAGGTAAAACGCTTTCACAAGGTTCATTACAAAATGTTAAAATCCAATCCTATGATGGCGAAAAAATTATCGCTACTTGCGTTTAATTTTGATATAATTAACCTGTACTTTTATCGCATGGAAGGAGGTGTTAACAAATGGATTGTATATTTTGTAAGATCATAAACGGTGATATACCCTCAACCAAAGTTTACGAGGATGAGCTCGTGTATGCGTTTAGAGACATCAATCCTGAAGCGCCTGTTCATGTGTTGATCGTACCAAAACTTCACATCGAATCAGTAGCGCATATCGACGATTCACACCATACCCTGATTGGACATATCCATTCAGTGGCCAAGCAAATTGCAGAAGAGAACGACATCAGCCAAAGCGGTTACCGTTTGCTTACAAATATCGGTAAAGACGGAGGACAGAGCGTATTTCATCTGCATTATCACCTGCTGGGCGGTCGTCAACTCAAATGGCCACCAGGCTAATTAAGACGATTGCATGCTCAAATTTCAATATAATTATTATTGATTTTTGACAAAACATGGTGTATAATTACAAAGTATGTTCTAGGTACATTCCTCTGTACTATTAAAGAATCTTATCACGGAGGGAGGGAATGTGAATGTCGGGCATCAAAGTTGGAGAAAACGAAAGTATTGATAGTGCTTTAAAGAGATTTAAGAGAGAAACATCTAAGGCAGGCGTAATGGCTGAGATTAAGAAAAGAAGACATTACGAGAAGCCTAGTGTTAAGCGTAAGAAAAAATCTGAAGCAGCTAGAAAGAAGAAGAAAAAGCAGTTTTAGTGAAGAGGTGAATGCATGTCACTAAAAGAGTTGCTCATGGATGATTTAAAAGTTGCTATGAGAGACAAGGATGTGATTCGTAAGTCTGTCATCACGATGCTTCGTGCCGCTGTTAAACAGGTGGAGGTCGATCAGCGTATTGAACTTGACGATGAAGCCATTATTGATATTATAGCCAAACAAATCAAACAAAAGAACAACGCCATTGTCGAGTTCAAGAATGGTGACCGTCAAGATCTTGTTGAATTGACGGAAAAGGAAATTGAACTCCTCATGAAATACTTACCAGAGCAACTTACTGAAGATGAACTCGTGAAGATTGTCGATGAGGCAATGACTTCCACTGGTGCGTCCAGTATGAAGGATATGGGAAAAGTCATGGGAATCGTCACGAATGCCACTAAAGGCAAAGCTGATGGAAAACTCGTCGCTGACTTGGTGAAAAAAGCATTGTCTGGAAAGGCTTAGAAGTGAATATTGAATTAAGGAAATTGCAATGGAATTTCCACAATTAAATGGCATATCATCCGATATGCCATTAATTTTTTTTGGTTTTCTTTTTAGGTGTCCTCCCTTTTAAAATTATGTTAAAATAAATGTAACCTTTACAACTTGGAGGAATTAATGTCTGAACGTATTACGAAGAAATTTAAGATAGATGACTTTCACGCATTTCATTTACTATTTGGGAATCTTGATGAGAACATCATAAGACTTGAAAAAGCCTACCAAGTGGGCATAACCTCAAGAGATGGTGAAATTAGCCTCGTCGGTGAGGTTGAAAATGTGGCAAATGCGGAGGAAGCGTTGAAGTTACTCATTAAAAATATTCAATCAGGCGAGGTTGTTGATCGCCAACGCGTGAACTACATTATCGACACAGTTTCGGGAGGTGACAGCCATCAGCTTGATGATTTAAGCAAAAGCTTCATCTGCGTGACTGCTCGAGGAAAGGCGATCAAACCCAAAACACTCGGTCAAAACCAGTATATTAAGACGATTCAGAAAAAAGATCTGGTTTTCGGTATCGGACCAGCAGGAACGGGTAAAACGTATTTAGCAGTGGCCATGGCCATTCGCGCATTTAAAAATAATGATGTTGCGAAAATCATCATCACGCGGCCTGCAGTTGAAGCTGGTGAGAATCTCGGCTTCTTGCCTGGTGATTTACAAATGAAGGTCGATCCTTATTTAAGGCCCTTATACGATGCTCTTTTTGATATTTTAGGACCTGAGACTTTTAATAGTTATAAGGAACGGGGACTGATAGAAATTGCCCCATTAGCTTACATGCGGGGAAGAACGCTTGATAATGCATTCATCATTCTGGATGAAGCTCAAAATACAACACGCGAGCAAATGAAAATGTTTTTAACGCGTTTTGGATTCAATTCAAAAGTCATCGTCAATGGTGACATGACCCAAATCGATTTACCATCCGGAAAAAAATCCGGTCTCATACATGCCATCGATGTTTTAAAAAATGTTGAGGAAATCGGATTCGTCACCTTGACTGAGCGAGATGTGGTAAGGCATGAACTTGTTAAGAAAATCATTACCAGCTATGATCGTTATGAACGCGACAAAAAGGACGTGAAAAATGGCGCAAAGCAGGAAGACAATAAAGAAAACAACCACCAGAAATAGAAGGAAACTCCATCGTAAAATTAAAAATAAAGATCTGCTTATCAACTTTACTGTTATGGCGATCGGCTTTTTAATCGTATTTTTTACACTAAACAGTTCCAGCTTCTTCGGCATTTATCACTATAAGGCGGGGAGTGTCATAAAGGAAGATTTGTATCTTCAGAACGACGTGGTGGATGAAGAAGCCACTCAGATTTTGAAGGATAAGTTAGCCGCTGAAATTACGCCAGTAACCAGTATCGATTATTCGAAACAAGTGGAATCAAAAATGGAGCTCACTGATTTTTTTGCTAGGTTAACGGAGGTAAAAAGTGAGTACCCTGATGACACCGATCTGATGAAGCGCGTCTATGCAGGCATCGAACGAAAGAACAAATATGGACTTACAGAAGTTGAATTGACCGCACTCGCTGGTTTTTCAAGTGAAAAAATTAGTAGCCTCCAGAATTACGCTGTTGATATCACTGTTGAATATATGTCTACTGGCCTTGACCAAGCGGCTCTCGTGTCAGCACTCACTCAAACGCAGACATATGTGAGCAGTCAAACGGCTCTTTCTGACCTGGAAAAAACGATTTTAAACAAATTGATTTCAGGCGCTATGGTGGTAAACGAAAGCATCGATACGGTAAAAACCGCGCAAAAGGTTGAAAATGAGCTATTGAAAGTGGATGATGTCACTTATAAGAAGGGGTCACTATTTTTATCAAAAGGTGCCACACTCACGGATAAGCAATATGAAGTACTAAAAAATGGCGGCGTCATCATTGATAATGAATGGGATAACATCACCATGACGCTTGGCCTTGTCCTTATGCTGCTGATCCTATGGAGTGTCCTTCATATCTATCTGTCCTTTTTTGAAAAAGATGTTCTGTCTTCAACTAAAAATTATGGGATACTCATGAGCTTGTTTATCACTTTTTTCTTAAGCGCTTCATTTTTCCATGAAATTTCACCTTATCTTATTCCCATCCCAGCATTTAGCATATTGGCCAGTATCATGATTACGCCTACTGTTGCCATCAATTTCGGAATAGGATTATTAATCTTGATCGCCATGTGGACTGGTATGGATGCCTATACCATGATTGCCTATCTGCTAGCCATTTTAATTACCCGTGGACTCGTTAAAAACATTAAGCAGCGTTCTCAGGTGGCAGGTATTGGACTATATGTGTCTTTGATTTTTATACTTTTTACAGTGACACAAGGACTTATCAATAAAACCGACATCGAACAGTTGCCATATAACATTTTGTTTTCTGCGGCAAATGGTGTTCTAAGTGCCATACTCAGTATCGGGATCATGCCATTTTTCGAAAGCTTCTTCGATGTGCTCACACCGTTTAAGCTTCTAGAGCTCTCTAATCCTAATAGACCGCTTTTAAAGCGGCTACTCATCGAAGCACCCGGTACGTATCATCACAGTATTTTAGTAGGTAATCTCGCTGAAACGGCAGCTCATGATATCGGCGCAAACAGTCTGTTAACACGTGTTGCTTCGTTTTATCACGATGTTGGTAAACTGGAAAGGCCCTATTATTATAAAGAAAACCAAGTCGGTCATGAAAATCCGCACGATAAACTGCCACCTCAGGTCAGTGCAAATTTTATTAAGAATCATATGTCTTATGGCATTGAGCTTTTAGAAAAAAATAAATTGCCTCACGAAATTATCGATGTGATTAAAGCCCATCATGGCACGTCGTTGATCAAGTATTTTTATCATCGTGAACAGGTGAATAATCCTGACGTGGATATTTCCAAGTTTCTTTATACGGGTCCTAAACCAGACTCAAAGGAAGCGGTTATTCTCATGCTGGCAGACTCTATCGAGGCTGCGGTTAGAAGTGTTGAGGATCCGACGCAGGAGTCTATTTCCAGCCTCATCGATAAGATCATCGGTCAGAAGATAGCTGAAAACCAATTTTCGCATGCAGATTTGACGTTTAAGGAACTTGAAGCCATCAAAGCTTCTTTTATGAGTGTTTTAAGCGGCATATTCCACGAAAGAATTGCCTATCCAGAAGTCAACTTGAATCAAGTTAACAAAACAGCGTTTGATCAAAACGAAGAAAAGGGGTCTTAATATGCAGGTAGAAATTTTAAATGAAACTGAAATTACACTGGCGGATGATTTACAAGAGTTGATCGTAAAAGCCACTGATAAAGTGTTGGAATATGAGGATTTTGATGTAGAGGGGGAGGTAAGTGTCCTCTTCGTAGACGATGCGCGTATGAAAGCACTTAATGCCGAGTATCGCGGTAAGGACGAGGTTACAGATGTCCTATCATTTCCACAGTACGAGTCCATAAAGGATGACGGGGTAAGTGATCCCTTCATTTATCTGGGCGACGTTGTTATTTCATTGGAACAAGCAAAAAGACAGGCTGAGGAGTTTGGGCATACCTTAGAAAGAGAAATCGTGTACCTTACGGTACATTCGATGCTGCATCTTTTTGGCTATGACCATATGACGGATGAAGAAAAGACTGAAATGCGCGCAAAAGAAAAGTCGGTTCTCAGTTCACTTCGAATCTTTAAAGGGACCTCCATACAGGAGGCGTTATGAATAAGCAAATCGCTCTAGTGGCAGTTCTCATCCTCATCATCGGCTCTGTCGTCGTCGGAATTGCCCTTTCGAAAAATGGCGATTCTTCTGCTGAGGTTGCAGAAAATCCTACGAATACGATAGAAGTTCCCTCTGAACTCGTGACCACCGAAGCCACAGAGGCCACTTCAAGTGAACCCGTCGCTAATGGTCCGATCAATCCGTTGACTGGGTTGCCCACATCAGATGGGATAGCGTTGTCGCGTCCGATAGTCGTGATGCTGGATAATCATTTTGCCGCACGGCCACAAGCGGCTCTTTCGGAGGCGGATGTCGTATATGAAATTTTAGCCGAGGGATTAATCACACGCTATATGGCGGTCTTTTATGAAAATGCACCCGAAGTCATCGGACCTGTGAGAAGTGCAAGGCCATACTTTTTAGAAAAGGCACTGGAATTTGATCCTTACTATGTCCATGTTGGTGGATCTGTTCAGGCCTTTAATGATATTAAAGCTTATCAGATGGCTGATTTGGATGGCCTTGTTAGTGGTGCTTTTTATCGCGTCAACTTTAAAAAATCACCACATAATATGTATACCTCAGCTGAAGCACTGGTAAAAGAAGGGGACCGACTTGGCTATGACGCTGAAAAGACAGTCCAATTCCTCAATTTCTTCGAAACCTTTACGGTTCCCGAAGGTGATGACGCCGTTGAGATTACATTTATTTACAAAGAACCCGTGGAAACTGATAAGATAGGGTATTTCACTTCGTATAGATATAACGATGTATCGAAACTGTATTCACGTTATACTAATGGGGATGCACATGTGGATGAGAACACAGGCGATCAATTGACCTGTACGAATATTCTCGTTCAATACGCAAACACGAAAGTGCTCGATAAAGAAGGACGCTTAGATGTTGATTTAATCACCTCAGGTAAGGGTAAATATTACACGGCTGGAAAAGTGATGGAAGTGACATGGAAAAAAACGTCCGCTAAGGAACCTACTGAATTTTTCGACCTTTCTGGAAATCCCATTAAACTCAATCCTGGTATCACATGGTTTCAAATCATGAAGACTGGTGTGGTTGAGAAAATCAAATAACGAGGTGAGCAAATGAACTATCAATCGTTAATCGAAAAAGCTTATGAAGCTATGAACTACTCTTATTCACCGTATTCAAATTTCAAAGTAGGCGCTGCGTTATTAACGAAATCCGGTAAAGTATATACCGGTTGCAACGTGGAAAGTGCGTCTCTCGGCGCAACCAACTGCGCTGAACGCACAGCCATCTATAAAGCCATCTCTGAGGGCGAACGTGAATTTTCTGCCGTAGCCATCGTCTCTTCAAGCCATGATTTGACGTTTCCATGCGGCATCTGCCGTCAGGTCATCGTGGAGTTCGGCAAAGATATTGACATCATCGTCGCAAAAGACTATGATTATGAAGTCTATAAAATAGACGACCTGTTACCACGATCTTTTACACAGATTGACCTTAAGTAAATTAGGAGGCGTTAATGCAATTTAAATCTGGCTTTGTCACCATTATTGGTAGGCCAAATGTTGGAAAGTCCACTTTATTAAACGGCATCATCGGCGAGAAAATCGCCATCATGTCCAGTAAACCTCAGACTACCCGACATAAAATCACTGGTGTTTATAATGATGACACATGTCAAATCGTCTTTGTGGATACGCCCGGCATACATCGACCAAAAAGTAAACTCGGCGACTATATGGTAAACGCAGCGAAAAATGCTGTAAGTGATGTGGATGTGGTCATCTTAATGGTGGATCACTCTGCAAAAATCGGTCCAGGAGATGAATATTTACTTGAGTTCATCGAAGCTGCACATGTGGAAGTCATATTGGTCGTCAATAAAGTGGATTTGATATCACCCGATGTCTTTAAAACCATCTACGAAAATTACTCGAAATACCCCTTTATAAAAGAAATCCTCGGCCTCTCCGCTATAGGTGGAAAGGGAATTGAAGAGCTTCTAAAATCAATCAAGTCAAAACTTCCTGATGGTCCAGCATTCTATCCTGTGGATCACATGACCGATCAGACGGAGCGTACCATCGCGTCTGAGATTATCAGAGAGAAAGTACTCCTCTATATCGACGATGAGATTCCGCACGGGGTTGCCGTCGAGGTTCAAAGTTTTAAAAAGAGACCCGGTAAGGAGCTTTACGATATCGAAGCGGACATCGTTTGCGAAAAGCAGTCGCATAAAGGCATCATTATCGGCAAGGAAGGGCGAAAGCTCAAAGGCATCGGGAAAGCGGCTAGGCAGGATATCGAAAAGCTTCTCGATACCCCCGTCAACCTACAGCTTTTCGTGAAGGTCCGCGAAGGATGGCGCGACAATTCGAATTTCCTGAAAAATTTAGGCTATAAAGAATAATGAAATGATCATCATAAAAACGCCATTAAGGGTAAGTGAATAGCTTACCCTTAATGTTGTAGATGAAAGGAGGTGGCATCATGGGGCTCTTGATGTTTTATGAATATTTATCAAAAGTTGAATCTTTATTAGAAGAGAAAAAAGACCTTGAACTTCACGTCTATTTGGAAGACATGCATGCCGCTGATATCGCTGAAGTTCTGGAGAATCTTGAAGATGAACAGCAGTCGCATGTCTTCAACCTCCTATCTGACGAAAAAGCCACTGAAGTCCTTGAGGAAATCAACTCAGAGCAATTTAGCGTTATTTTAAATGACCTTACCTATGAAAAAAAGGTTACCTTACTTGAAAACATGTCCCAAGACGACATCGTCGATAAATTAAGCGAGCTGCCTGAAAATACACAGAAAGAAATCATCGCCTATCTCGATTTTGAGGATGCGGCGGATGTAAAGGAACTCTTAATCTTTGAAGAAGGCACCGCGGGGCGTTTGATGACGAAGGACTTCGTTTCAATCCGAAAGGATTACTCTGTCTACTATGCCATCGAAACGCTTCGTGCCACTGCACCAGATGCTGAAACAATCTATTACGTTTACGTCACTGACGAGTTCGATCGACTTGTCGGCGTCATCTCCTTAAGACAGCTGATCATATCACCTCCAAACCGCGCTGTTGACGCCATCATGAACGAAAACCTAATCACGGTCAATATAAATGACGATCAAGAAAATGTCGCAAAAATCGTTGCTAAATATGACCTTTTAGCAGTGCCTGTCGTCGATGACGCGGGGATTCTAAGAGGGATCATCACCATCGACGACGTTCTCGACATCGTTGAAGAAGAAGCAACTGAGGATATCTTCAAATTTGCCGGTACATCTGAATATGAAATTTATGAAAACGACACCTCGTTATTTGAGCGTGTAAGCAACTCCATAAAATCTAGGCTTCCATGGTTGATCGTCACCATTTTTGGTGGTTTATTATCCGCACGGGTACTAGAAAACTTTCAAGGAACCATTAGTGCCAATGCCACACTTGCGATGTTCATGCCTTTACTGACAGGTATGGGGGGAAATGTAGGAACACAGTCTTCAACGATTACCGTCCGAAACATCGCCACTCACGTTATCGAAGGGGTAGGGATATTGCGAACGCTTATCCATGAAATCGCTGTAGGATTATTCGTCGGTATCGTATGTTCTGGTCTCGTGGCAGCAGCAGCACTTATCATGAATGCCGAAATGAACATCGCTCTAATCGTAGGGATTGCCATGTGGGTAAACATGACCACAGCTGCGACGATTGGCACAGTTGTACCACTAGTGTTTAAGAAAATTGGTATCGATCCAGCCGTTGCAAGTGCTCCATTTATCACCACCACCATCGACCTCACTGGACTCACCATTTACTTTACATTAGCAACCTTACTGATCGTCTCTACCTGAGGTGAAAGATGTATTTTGAAACGGATGCCATCGTACTGAAAGCAACGAAAACCATGAACAACGACTTATTTTTAACCCTTTTTTCAAGAAAGGGCGGTAAAATCGAGGTGGTTGCCAATGGTGCAAAAAGCTCCAAATCGCCGCTAGCGGCTTGTTCAAAACCGTTTGTTTTCGGCAATTTCATGATTAACACGCATGGCAAAACCATGAAGCTGATGTCATGCGATATTTACGATTCTCACTTCAGAATCACTGAGCAGCTGGAGACATTGGCAAACGGGAATTATTTGCTTGAGCTCTGTAATTTATCGACAGCACCTAGTGTCATCGATTATGAGCATTATCAGTTGATCGTAGAGGCAATCGGCATACTTGCAAGAAGGAATCCGGAAAGGTCCCTGGATTATCCTTTACTCAGGCTGGCTTACCTTATCAAGTTGGCGCATTTGACGGGCCACCAGCCAGAACTTGAGCAAATGTGCAGTGCATGTCACGGTTCCACTGACGTCAAATTTTTTTCCATCGAGCACGGTGGATTGCTCTGCGAAAAATGCGCCCCTAGGAATGCGATTAAAATCAATCAAACCTTGATTCAGCTGATTCGGTACTTGCAGCTTAAGGATTTGAGAATCATCATTAAAACGAAGATTCATGAAGGGTACATCCTTCATCTTATGAGAATTTTTGAACCCTATGTGCTCCATCATTTAGGTATTAAGGAGATTAAATCGAAGGATTTTCTGGAGTCGATTTCATGACTGCCAATTTTTTAGCAAGCTTTAAAAAATAGTGGTAATTTTATAAGAATAATTCTTGACAAGAAAGTTGTTTTACACTTTCTTTTTTTTTATGTTAATTTATGTTAATATTTTTAACAGTTAGGGGTATAGATACATTAATCATTTGAAAGTTTGGGGAGGATGGTATATGAAAAGGAAATTCAGCTTAAGAGCAAAACTGATTTTAGCATTCGTTCTCGTAATAACAATTCCGATGATTTTGTTAAGCGGTATCGTTTACAAAATCTCAACAGATGCGTTTTACGACAATCTGAAAGCTTCCACACTGGAGGTTTCAAATCAAATTAAATCAAGCACACTGAACTACATGAAAATATATGAAAGGGCGACTCGTCTCATCGCAGAAGACCCTAACGTCAAGTCAGCCCGTACGTTAGTGGAAAATCAGGAATGGATGTATAAAACATTCCAGGCATTTATTAACGAATATGCAGAAGTGAAAAACGTTTATGTCGGTTATAAGGATAAAACCTTCCACATTTGGCCAGAAGTTGAGCTTCCTTCCGATTATGATCCAACGGGAAGACCATGGTATACTGATGCGGTTAATAAAGATGACTTCATCTGGACACTACCATATAGTGATGCCACTGATCCTGGTGTCGTGGTTATCTCTGCGGCCATGCCAGTTAAAGGAATCTCAGGTAGCTTCGAAGGCGTTATGGCTATCGACTTAAACATTTCGAAAATTGCTGAAACCATGAATAGCATTACTGTGGGGAAAAATGGCTATGTCATGGTACTTGATGCAAACAATATTCCATTTACGCATCCAGATCCAAGTGTCATCGGCCAACCGATCGAAGTTGATGAGCTGAGAACATTTGTGGAAGCGAACGCTTCTGGTACTGTGGAATATGAGTATAACGGCGTAAAGAAAATCGCGTTCGTTACGACGGTTGATGAACTGGGATGGAAAATCGTCGCAGCAGTTGATGAAAGAGAGATTGCTGACCAAACTCATGGACTACTCATCACTTTAGTTGGCTTTGCATCTCTTTTACTTGCCATCGCCATCGTAGTTGCCATCGTCTTTTCAAATGTACTTCTTAAAAATATCAAACGTATTAGCGAGTACATCAGTATCGTCAGTAAGGGCGATTTCACTAAACGCATCGATATTAAAACCAATGATGAAATCGGTCAACTGTCACATGACCTAAATGACATGCTCGATAATGTTTCTGGCCTCATGAGAAATGTTACGGATGCCACCGGTAATGTTTTATCGTCCTCTAACGACTTGGTTGGACTCTCAGAACGTTCTACTCAAGCCGCTAAAGAAGTAGCACATGCCGTTGAAGAAGTGGCCATGGGGGCATCTAAACAAGCGGCAGACAGTGAAACCAGCAGCAAGATTGCCACACAAATGGGCAAAAACATTAAAACTTTAACTGAAAACATCGTCGCTATGATTGCTCAAACTACTAAAGCAAGTGAAATCAATAAGAGCAGTGTGGAAGCAGTTAGCGTTTTAAGACAAAGAAACGTTGAAAATAACGATTCTACACTTAAGACAGAACAGGCAATTCAACAGCTTGCAAATCAATCCCAAGCCATTGGCAGCATCGTTCAGGCTATCAGTACCATCGCTGAGCAAACGAACCTCCTTGCATTAAACGCTTCTATCGAAGCCGCTCGTGCAGGTGAACATGGCAGGGGCTTCGCAGTCGTCGCAGATGAAATTAGAAAGCTTGCTGAAGAATCCAGCAAAGCAGCAGATGAGATCAAGAATATCGTCAACAGTATTCAGCAAGGTAGCAAGAATACCGTAAATATCATGCAAGAAGTTAAAACGCGTTCAAACGATCAAAATCTGGCAGTACAAAAGGTTGATGAATCCTTCAAATCAATCTTCGAAGCCATTACGAGTATTCAGCAAGTGATCGATTCGGTTTCTAAAGACATCGAAGTTCTGGATAGCAGTAAAATCGAAATTCTCGATAGTATCTCCAGCATCGCAAGCATTTCAGAAGAAGCTGCTGCTGCCTCTGAAGAAGTCAGCGCTTCCATGCAAGAGCAAACGGCTATCGTCGAAGAAGTCGCTTCATCGGCTGATAAGCTCAGAGGGCTTGCTATCAAACTGGAAGAAAACATTAGCAAGTTTAAGATTTAAACATCATAAATCGTACAGATCCAAAAAGGGAAGTGTTCATCACTTCCCTTTTTGTTAGAATCCAATTAGAATCAGGCTATAAATCCGAAAAAAACGACGCTCTTGAAAATTTTAGTGGTATAATACATCATAAGTAGTCAACAAAAATTATTGGATAGGAGTGAAGCATATGAGAATTACACTTGAAATGGTCGATGAAGTGATCGGTAGAACCGGCGTGAACTATAAGACAGCAAAGGAAGCTTTAGAACTTAACGAAGGCGACGTTTTAAAAGCCATCGTTTATTTGGAAGAGCAATCTGAACCAAAGCCTGGTAAAAAAATCAACGGCCAAGAAATCGTGGAAAAACTAAAGGTTCTCGTCAATGAAGGCTTAGTCAGCCAAATCCTTATCGAAAAAAATGGTAAGACCATCTTAGATCTTCCCATCGTCGCAGGTGCTGTCAGTGCTGTAATCTTTACGATACCAACCGTTGCTGGTATTATCGCTGCCATCGCTACTGGATGTGAAATTAAAATTATCAAGAAAGATGGTGCAACCATCAACTTTAACGAAATGACACAGGAAAAGTTTGACGAGTTCATGGGCAAGTTGAATAAGGAAAAGAAAAATCCTCCTGCTGACGAAACTAAAAAACCTGAAGAATCTGAAGAAGACTATTTTGTTGATGATGATGAGGTAAAATAGAAACTTTACACCCCATGATATTTGTGTTAAAATCATAAAAAAATAGTCGTGCTGCGATGATGAAGAAAAGTAGGTTTTTTAGTTCTCAAGAGAGTCGGTGGTTGGTGAAAACCGATGGATAAAAAAACTGAAGGCGCTTCTGAGCGATGCAAACACAAGTGGGCAATTTTGCCAACTAGGGTGGAACCGCGGAATAATCTTTCGTCCCTTGCCAGGGATGGAAGATTTTTTTATTGCCGTAAACACTTAAAACACATCATTTTCGATGATATAGGAGGAGACATGGAACAATCAAATTCAGAAAAAGCAGTTAAAGAAAAAGTGACGATGGAAAAGGTCGTCTCACTTTCAAAATCCAGAGGTTTTATTTTCCCTGGATCGGACATTTACGGTGGATTAGCCAACACATGGGATTACGGTCCTTTAGGTGTTGAGCTCAAAAACAATGTCAAGCAAGCGTGGTGGAAAAAATTCATCCAGGGCTCATCACTAAACGTCGGCGTTGATAGCGCCATTTTAATGAATCCAGAGGTTTGGGTTGCTTCGGGACACGTGGGTGGATTCAACGACCCATTGATGGACTGTAAATCATGTAAAACGAGATACCGTGCTGATCAACTGATCGAGGCCCACATGATGGCGAAAGGTGAAACGCCAGAAGCCATCGATGCTTGGGGCAATGAAAGAATGGAAAAATATATCGCTGATGAGGGCATTAAATGTTCGAACTGTGGCGCTATCAATTTTACCAACATTCGCCAGTTCAACCTCATGTTTAAAACCTTCCAGGGTGTCGTTGAGGATTCATCCACCGAGATTTTCTTACGTCCTGAAACTGCACAAGGCATTTTCGTAAACTTCAAGGCCATTCAACGGGCATCCAGAAAAAAAATCCCGTTTGGTATCGGTCAAATCGGAAAATCGTTCAGAAACGAAATTACACCAGGTAACTTCACGTTCAGAACCCGTGAGTTCGAGCAAATGGAGCTGGAATTCTTCTGTGAACCAGGTGAAGACCTGAAATGGTTTGCTTACTGGAAAGAGTTTTGTATGGGATGGTTGCACCGTTTGGGTATGAATCCAGAGAACGTCAAGTTTAGAGACCACGATCCGGAAGAGCTTTCCCATTATTCTAACGCAACGACGGATATCGAATATAGATTCCCATTTGGCTGGGGAGAGCTTTGGGGGATTGCTGACAGAACAGATTTCGACCTGAAAGCGCATATGGCACATGCAAAAACTGACCTGTCTTATCAAGATCCTATTACTAACGAAAAATATGTGCCATACTGCATCGAACCTTCATTAGGTGCTGACCGCGTCACATTGGCTTTCCTCGTAGACGCTTATGATGAAGAAGCACTGGAAGATGGCACTTCGAGAATCGTACTTAGATTCCATCCTGCACTTGCACCATTTAAAGCGGCTGTGTTCCCACTCTCTAAGAAACTGAACGAAGGTGCCGAATCCGTGTTCCAAATGCTTTCTGAACACTTCAATGTGGATTTCGACGATTCAGGATCGATCGGAAAGCGTTATAGACGCCATGATGAAATCGGTACGCCTTTCTGTATCACCTACGATTTTGAATCAGAAGAGGATCAAAGTGTCACTATTCGTCACCGTGATTCCATGGAGCAAGAACGCGTAAAAATTGAAGATTTGATACCGTTTATCAATGCCAGACTCAAATTTTAATATTCTAAAAAAAGTTTTTTAAATATTCCGAATATTTCTAGGTTATAAAACGATTATTGGGTTATAATAAATATGATGTAGCAATTTGTGGGAGGTTCTGATGGACAATCGTTATTATATTTTCATTCTGTCAGATTCATTGGGGGAGACCGCATCACATGTAGCACGAGCGGCCATGAACCAGTTTCTGAATAAGGACTACGTGGTAAAAAAATTCAACTATGTACGCGATGCAGACGCCGTTGAAGAAATTGTACTGGAAGCCTCAAAGCACAAATCCATATTGTTGTTTACAACCGTAATAGAAGAACTGACCAACACGATCTTCGATTTATGTGCAAAACATAATGTGCTGTGTCATGATATCTTATCGCCAGTGCTTACTCAGTTTTCCTCATTCTTTGGCGATACGCCTGTTAGAAAACCTGGTACCATGTATAAACTCGATGATGATTATTTTGAAAGAGTGGCCGCAATCGAGTTTGCTGTAAAGTACGATGACGGAAAAGACCTACGAGGACTCAAATACGCAGATATCGTCCTTTTAGGAATTTCCAGAACTTCAAAAACACCACTCAGTATGTACTTGTCACATAAAAATGTAAAAGTGGCCAACGTGCCATTAGTACCAGAAATTCAGGTTGCCAAAGAAATCTTCCAAGTTCCTAAAAACAAACTGATCGGACTTACCAATTCACCTGAAAAGCTTAACGAGATCCGAATCGAACGCCTTCGTGCATTAGGGTTATCGTCGGATGTGGAATACGCGAATTTTGATCGCATACTTCATGAGTTAGACTACGCTGAAAAAGTCTATAAGCAACTGGGTTGTCCTGTAATCAATGTCGCTAATAAAGCCATCGAGGAAACCGCAAGCATTATCCTCGAAATTACTGGACTTAACATTAAATTGAAATAGACGGCGCATCACGGTAATTGACCCATAGTAAGTCATTTGATTTACTATGGGTTTTTTATAAAAATTCTTTGTGAGGGAAGGGTTTTATGATGAAAAAATTTGTGTACGCCTTCGAAGAAGGCGCAAAGGAAATGAAATCGGTTTTGGGCGGTAAAGGCGCAAACTTAGCTGAGATGAAAAAAATCGGCTTACCAGTACCTGACGGCTTTACCATCACAACAGAAGCATGTAATCAGTACTACGTGGACGGCAAGAAAATTTCTGAAGAAATTCGCGCTCAAATTCTTGAGTATCTCGAGCTTCTGCAGAAAAAAACTGGTAAAATTCTCGGTGACACTAACGATCCATTGCTCGTTTCTGTTCGCTCAGGTGCTGTTGTATCGATGCCAGGGATGATGGATACAGTTCTCAACCTTGGACTCAACGACCAATCTGTAGAAGGCTTAGCAAACCTCACTGAAAACAAACGCTTTGCTTATGACTGTTACCGTAGATTCATCCAAATGTTCGGCGACGTCGTTCTCGAAATTCCTAAATACAAATTTGACCGTGTGCTTGATGGCCAAAAAGAAAAAATGGGGTATGAACTCGATACACAACTTACCGTTGAAGATTTCACACATATCATCAGCGAGTATAAACAAATCGTTAAAAAAGAAAAGGGATTTGATTTCCCAATGAATCCAGTCGACCAAATGATGATGTCGATCGAAGCGGTGTTCAACTCATGGAATAACGACCGTGCAAGGGTTTATAGAAATTATAATGATATTCCTCATAATTTAGGTACTGCCGTTAATATTCAATCCATGGTATTCGGAAACATGGGAAATACTTCAGGGACAGGTGTTGCGTTTACGAGAAATCCATCGACAGGTGAGAATCTCTTATTCGGTGAGTTTTTGATCAACGCACAAGGCGAAGACGTTGTTGCTGGCATCAGAACCCCTCAAAAAATTGATGAACTGAAAGATGCACTCCCAGAAGTTTATGACCAGTTTATCGAAGTGGCCAACAGACTTGAAGCCCACTATAAGGACATGCAAGATATCGAGTTCACTGTCGAGCGCGGAAAACTCTACATGCTTCAGACCAGAACTGGTAAGCGTACTGCATTTGCAGCTGTTAAAGTAGCCGTCGATATGGAACAGGCAGGTGTCATCACGAAAGAGGAAGCCTTATTGCGTGTTCAGCCATCACAACTCGACCAACTTCTACATCCGATGTTCAGCCCAGATGCCCTTAAAAATGCCCAGGCCATCGCAAAAGGTCTACCCGCTTCACCAGGCGCTGCATCAGGTCGCGTGTACTTCCATTCTGAAGATGTCGTCAGACAAAAAGAAAATGGCGTAGAAAGTATCCTCGTACGAACTGAAACCTCACCAGAAGATATCGAAGGCATGGTTTCTGCAAATGGAATTCTTACAGCACGTGGTGGTATGACATCGCATGCAGCCGTCGTTGCACGTGGTATGGGTAAATGCTGTGTCGCTGGATGTAGCGAGATTTATGTAGATGAGGAAGACAAGTACTTTAAGGTTGGGGATCAAATTTTTAAAGAAGGCGATTGGATCTCATTAGACGGAAACAATGGCGTCGTCTATAAAGACAAACTGGCAACGGTTGAAGTGGCATTGACTGGGGATTTCGCACTGCTATTATCCTGGGCCGATGACGTTCGTAAGCTGGGCATCAGAACCAATGCTGATACACCTAGAGACGCAGAAACTGCAGTGAAGTTTGGCGCTGAAGGTATCGGCTTATGCCGCACAGAGCACATGTTCTTCAGCGAAGAGCGTATCCTCAACGTCAGAAGAATGATCCTCTCCGGCACATTACAGGAGCGACTTGAGTCCCTTAAGCTACTTCTTCCATACCAAAGAGAAGACTTTATCGGCATCTTCAAAGCCATGGGCGAGAGACCTGTTACGGTTAGACTCTTAGATCCACCGCTTCATGAGTTTGTGCCTCATAAAGATGAAGAAATCAAGCAGCTTGCAAAAGATTTAGAGCAAACCTATGAGTTTGTGAAATATAAAATTGAGAGCCTTTCTGAGATCAACCCGATGTTAGGTCACCGTGGCTGTCGTCTGGCGATCACATATCCTGAAATCTATGAAATGCAATGCATCGCGATTATTGAAGCCGCTATCCATTGTAAAAAGGATTTAGGCATCAACGTGAAGCCTGAAATCATGATTCCACTCGTGGGTCATTTAAAAGAATACACTGACCTTAACAAACTGGTCAGAAATGTCGCGGATCAAATCATTAAGGAAAGCGGCATCGAGCTTGAGTACAAGGTCGGTACCATGATCGAAGTGCCAAGAGCTGCTCTGATCGCTGATGAAATTGCTGCTGAAGCAGAATTCTTCTCATTTGGTACAAATGACTTGACGCAGATGACCTTAGGCTTCTCGCGTGATGATGCGGGCAAATTCTTACCAGAATACCTTAAGAAAAATGTCTTCGAGAAGGATCCATTTGAAACCATCGATCAAAATGGGGTAGGCAAGCTCGTTAGCATGTCCTGTTCGCTTGGTAGACAGACCAATCCATCGCTTAAACTCGGTATCTGTGGTGAGCACGGTGGCGATCCTAAGTCCATCGAGTTCTGCCATAAGACTGGCTTAAACTACGTTTCATGTTCTCCATATCGCGTACCAATCGCTAGATTGGCTGCAGCGCATGCCGCAATCAAAAACAGATAGTTAAAGGGTTTACCATCAAGACTCATTCTTTAATAGAGTGGGTCTTGATTTATACATAGAAACTTATTAAAATAGAATTACCAGTATTTGGGCATTAAAGAAAGGTCGTAGCGATGATAAACAATAGGGAATATCAAGAAAAGTTTGAACATGAATTCTTAAGTCCGCGTGCACAGAAATCAAGTGATTCACTGGGACGTCGATCACCCGAAACGCCATGTTCACTTAGAACGCACTATCAAAGAGACCGTGATCGCATCATTCATTCCAAGTCGTTCAGGCGGCTTAAACATAAAACGCAGGTATTTTTATCACCAGAGGGGGATCATTACCGTACCCGATTAACCCATACACTTGAAGTGGCTCAAATCGCTAGAACCATCGCTAGAGCACTTAGGCTCAATGAGGATTTGACTGAAGCGATTGCGCTTGGCCATGATCTCGGCCATACACCGTTTGGGCACTGCGGCGAGGAACGCCTAAATAAAATCCACCCCACTGGCTTTAAGCACTATGAACAAAGCCTGCGAGTCGTAGATTATCTCGAGCGGCGAAAAAACAGCCGGTTCGGGCTAAACCTCACGGAAGAGGTAAGAGACGGGATTTACCATCACGGTTCAAAAGGAACCCCTATGACCTTAGAAGGTCAAATCGTCAGCAAATGCGACCGCATCGCCTATTTGAACCACGATATCGACGACGCCATCCGTGCCAATGTGCTCACGCCGATACAGTTACCGGAAGAACTGATGAAAATACTTGGTCGCACACATGGTGAACGCATCAATACCATGATCATGGACATTATCCTTCATAGTACAGAAGGAAATCAAATTCTCATGAGCGCTGATATAGAAGATGCCTTTAACGCCTTACGCGATTTCATGTTTGAAAATGTCTATTATAACAAAGAAGCGAAAAAAGAAGAAGAGCGCGCCGAGTACATCGTCGAATCCTTATATGAATATTATAAAAACAAGCCTGAGCTAATGCCTGATGAGCGATTCGAGGATTATCAGCATGGCGATGGGATAGAGGCTGTTAAAGATTATGTGGCAAGCATGTCAGACCGTTATGCGGTCAACCTCTATAAAGAACTTTTCATTCCAAAATTCTGGTTATACTAAGATTTAGCCCGTGTAGACGCACGGGCTTTATCACTTAATAAAGTCATGTATAAACTTTCTTTAATAAAGAAGGAATTTTACATTTAGTGTCGAAATACTCTTAGTCGCGTTATAAATTTGAAAGGTGGAGAAATGAGCAACAGAACCGAAGGTAATTTATTTGAATATATAATCGATCATGTGAACTTGATTGAAGTGATATCCGATTATATTCATGTTGAGCGTTCAGGCAAGAATTATAAAGCGCTTTGCCCATTTCATAACGAAAAATCCGCCTCGTTTATCATTTCAGAGGAAAAACAGCTTTATCATTGCTTCGGATGTGGCGCAGCAGGGAATGTCATCACATTTATTGCCCAATACGAGAATTTGGACAGTATAGATGCAGTGGAGTTTTTAGCAGATAAATACCGAATCGATATCTCTCAGTTTGCAAAGGGTTCACAAAAAAACACTAGTCAACACGCTAAATACTATGATATATTAAGAGACGCCGCTATTTTTTACTATAAAAATCTTCGCGCTCATCCAGAAGCCATGGCTTATCTGGAGCGCCGTGGCATCCATATCGACGTCATCAAGCAATTTGGATTAGGCTTCTCAAATGACGCTTGGGCTGAACTATTGAAAGCACTCTCTTCTAAATACAGCCTAATCGATCTTGAAAGCGTCGGGTTGATTATTCCTAACAAAGATCGGTCCAGCCATTATGACCGGTTTAGAAATCGCATCATGTTTCCCATCATTAATCCTAAAGGAAAGATTATCGGATTTGGTGGAAGGGTGATGGATGATTCTCTACCGAAATATCTCAACTCACCTGAAACAGAGGTGTTTAATAAAAGCATGACCCTTTACGGGCTGAATTTGGCTAAAAATAATTTACATGATAAAAAGCAATTGATCATCGCCGAAGGGTATATGGACGTCATCGCACTTCATACCTACGGCTTCAATAACGCTGTCGCCACCTTAGGAACTGCACTAACCGTCGATCACGGACGCCTCATGCGTCGCTATGCTGACGAAGTCATCATTTGCTACGATTCCGATTTTGCAGGTCAAAAGGCGACGTTAAGAAGCTTAGACGTCCTGCAAGGAATTATCGAGAAAATAAAAGTCATCGTGCTCGGTGAAAACCTAGATCCTGATGATTATCTTAAGAAATATGGTGCAGAAAAATTCAAAGAAAAAATTGAAACGGCCATCACAGCAACAGAATATCGACTAAACCACTTGATGCAAGGGTATAATCTAAATAATGATCAAGAAAAGGTCGAGTTCCTGTCGAAGGCATCCGTTATCATCTCAGAACTAACAAACGCCTTTGAGAAAAATCTTTATGTTGACCAGCTATCTGAACGTCTGGGCGTCAGCAGAGAAATGATCGCCAAGGAAGTCTTTAAGGAAAATTATACCCCCAGTTCGCAGTATGGTTTCCGAAGTAAGGCAAAGACAGTGGAGTCCGTACCGAAGATCACCAGTGACCGAAAAAAATATCTGGAAAAACAGTTGATTACGTTATACGTCCATCATCATGAAGCACTTGATGAAGCTCAAAAACAGTTGATCTGCGATTTTCAATATTCAGGGGAACATCAAGAAATAATGGATTATCTTACGGCCTATTATCGTTCACACTCAGAATTCTCCATACAGCATATTATCGAAGAAGCTGACCTTAGTATTTCAACCGGACTTATCGAAATCATCGGCACACACATGGAGGGACTGGAAAGTTCAAACTTTGACCATGTGTATAACAATTTATCTCTATTAATGCTGGATGAAGAAATCGAGGACTTAAGAGGGCAGTTAAAAACTGCTGATAACAAGATTACCGTTCAACAGTCCATCCAAAAGAAGTTAATCGAGAAACAATCACTTACGTTAAAAATGAGGAATCATAAATTAAAAAATTGAAAGGAGGCCTTCAATTGAGCGAAAAATTGAATGCCAAACACTTAGAAATCGTCAAGAATTTAATTAAAAAAGGGAAGAAGAACGGTAGTTTGAGTTACAGTGAAATCCAAGACAAACTCTCAGAAATCGAAATCGATAAGGATCAAATCGATGAGATTTTCGAGCAGTTCTCTGCTATGGATATTATGGTCGTCACAGAAGATGAAGATGAAGAAGAAGCAATTGACATAGAAGATTTGGCAGAACTTGAGGACATCGATCTCGAAGAACTTGATGATCTTGATGACCTCGATGACATTGAAGATTTAGACGACATAGACGGGCTTGATACCCTTGATCCGCTTGATCGACTTCATGAGCTTGAGCCTGCTGAGGATGAAGATGAGGATGATAAGATTATCGACATCTCAATCCCGAAAGGCATCAACATCGATGACCCCGTCAGAATGTATCTTAAGGAAATCGGTGAAGTTGCACTCCTTTCAGGCGATGAAGAGGTAGAACTTGCTAAACGTATGGCAACGGGTGATGAAGATGCTAAAAAGAAGCTGTGCGAAGCCAATTTAAGACTCGTCGTCAGTATCGCTAAAAAATACGTCGGTCGCGGTATGTTATTCTTAGACCTGATTCAAGAAGGTAATCTTGGATTGATTAAGGCTGTCGAAAAGTTTGACTGGACTAAAGGTTTCAAGTTTTCAACCTACGCCACATGGTGGATCAGACAAGCCATTACGCGAGCAATCGCCGACCAAGCCCGAACGATTCGTATTCCTGTGCATATGGTGGAAACCATCAATAAATTGATCCGTGTTCAGCGTCAGTTGTTACAGGAGTACGGTAGAGAACCGATGCCTGAAGAAATCGCAAGAGAAATGGACATGACCGTAGAAAAGGTTAGAGAAATTTTGAAGATTGCTCAGGAGCCCGTTTCCTTAGAAACGCCTATCGGTGAAGAAGAAGATTCACATCTCGGCGATTTCATTCCTGATAACGATGCACCAGCACCAGCAGATGCTGCGGCTTTTAGCATGTTGAAGGAACAGTTGATGGAAGTCCTAGAGACATTGACACCACGTGAGCAAAAGGTTCTTAAGCTACGCTTTGGATTAGAAGACGGGCGTGCTAGAACACTTGAAGAAGTGGGAAAAGAGTTTGATGTTACACGTGAAAGAATCAGACAAATTGAAGCGAAAGCCCTTAGAAAGCTGAAGCACCCTAGCAGAAGTAAAAAACTCAAGGATTATTTGGAGTAAAAATGGCGCTGATCAATCCTTCAAAACGTATACGAAAAATGGCGACACATATAAACGAGATTGGAAGTCTTATCCATTCAGTGGCTGATATTGGCACTGACCATGGATACCTTCCTTTTCTTTTACATGAAACCGGTACGGTAAAACGCTCCATATTATGTGACATCAATAAAGGCCCTCTGGAAAATGCTAAAAAGACCTTTGAACATTTGTCATTAAAGGCAGATTGCGAATTTCGTTTAGGATCCGGTATGGTCCCGCTAAAACCCGCGGAAGTGGATTTAGTCGTTATCGCAGGCATGGGCGGAGGTCTTATTCGAGATATCCTCAGTTATGACCTTTCAAAGACGAAGCGCTTTAAATACTTTCTTTTACAGCCCATGACAGAACAGGACCGATTAAGGGAATGGTTAGAAGAACAAGGTTTGGAGATTGTATGGGACCTATTTTTTACAGATCTCAATAAGCACTATGAATTGATTTTAGTGACCACGCTAAAAGACATTCCAGAGCTGAATACGCTTTATGAAGACAAACTTTTATTATTTAATGGCGATATGGAATTCGGTAGAAAGATCAGGCGTGATAATTTGGTGGAGTACAAGGCGTTTTTAGCGCATAAAGCGCGAAAATACACTTTGATTCGCGAAGCGATCTCCGGTGAAGCAAACCTGCTCGATAACGATAAATTAACCCTGTGCAATACAAAGCTAGCGCAACTCCAAACCATTCTGACATCACTGTCAAAGGAGGTCTAACATGGCAACGGTAAATGGTATTCTCATGATGATCGATCGTCTTGCACCCTTTAAAACTGCTGAAAGCTGGGATAACGTCGGCTTACTTGTAGGCGATCAGAACGCCACCGTAAATGGGATTTTACTTGCCCTAGATGTCACAGAGGAAGTCATCACCGAAGCCCTTTTAGGTCCCTATAATTTAATCATCACCCACCATCCCATCATTTTCGGTGGTATAAAATCCGTCACGACCAGTGATCGTACAGGACGCTTGCTTTTAAAACTCATTGAAAATGGGGTTTCGGTAATCGCGGCTCACACGAACTGGGATCGTTCCTTTGAGTACGGTATCAACAGGCATATCGCAAACCTTTACGGGCTTAAGGACGTAAAAATGCTCAATGAAGATCATGGATTTGGCATCATCGGTAGCTTCGACACACCGATCAGCATCGAAGCGTTTTCAGGCAAATCAAAGGCAATATTTAAAACGGATTATATCAAGTTCTCAAATCTCCACCCACGCCCGATAAAAAACGTTAGCATCTCCAGTGGGGCATCTTCTGATTTTATAAGCGATGCCATTCGCTCAGGGGCAGATCTTTATGTCACGGCTGACCTAAAATATCATGAAGCGCAAAGCGTAATTGGAACCGCATTGACATTGGTAGACGTGGGACATTTCGAAAGTGAGTTTCTTTATTTGGAACGTTTTAAGGATTTACTGGAGGAGTCGCTTTCCGGTGAGAATCTCCATATGCCCATCAGTGTTACAAAGGCTGAAAAGCCTGTCTTTCAATACCTATAGACAATTTAACCTAAACTTTACAAAAGCACAGCGATTTAATGCTGTGCTTTTCTTGCTTAATTAGCTTATAATCGGATATATATGATAGGGTAGAACCATTCTAACCGTACTGTGTAGAGAAAAGGAGCCTATTATGTCTAAGAGATTATGCAAGCTCGTCGGAAGCGATATATTGGAGGACGATTTAAAAAGCTACATTAAATTGGTGAACAAGCTGGCTTATGTCTGTAAAAAATGTGGCCGTGTGGCAAATAATGAGGAGAACCTCTGTAAGCCGAAGAAGCTAAAGGTAAAAGTGGATAAAAAGAAACTCAAGGGAGAACCAGAAAACGAAAAAGAAAAAGTGAAAGAAAAAGTAAAAGAAGTAAAAGAGGAGTAGGTTATGGATTCGCTTTTTGCAGCAATCGATCTCGGATCAAACGCCGTCAAACTTAAAATCATTCAGATGAATGCCGCACAAATGGAAACACTTGAAGACCTTTCTGTTCAAATCCCGTTGGGAGATGAGGTCTTCTTATCCAACACGATCAAGCTCGAAACAGTGAAAGAAGCGATTGAAACCCTCAATTACTTTAAAAAGATTATGGAAAGCTACGGCGTCGTCAACTATAAGGCTGTGGCAACCAGCGCATTACGAGAAGCGGAGAACTCTAAGAACATCGTAGAAATCATACGCATGAAGACGGGTCTTGAAGTAGAAGTTGTGGAAGACACCATAGAAAAGTATTTGACTTATAAATCCATTCGCGATAAGGTTCCCAATTACAAGGATGTCCGAAAAGGCGCGCTTATCGTAGAGGTCAATTCCGGTAGCTGCGATATCAGCATTTACTATCAAAACAAGCTAATCAAAAACGATGAAATAAAGCTGGGCATCAAAGGCTTGAAATACATGCTGATGGACTTCGAAAATCGAACAGTCAACTATCCGCACGTTTTAAAGGAGTTTGTGGAAACGCGCACCTCACATATCTGGCCGAATATCGAAGCGAAGAAGCTCAACCATTTTCTCGCCATCGGGGGAGATGCAAAGCAAATTAAGGACCGTCTTTTTAACGGAAAAGATCATATTCCCATGAAGGCGTTTAAGAAAATTTGTAAAGACGCACTCAATAACGATTTTGAATTGAGGCAACATGTGGAGCGCGAGGGTGGCAACTGGTATGAGTTTTTAGCCACATTAATCGTCTATGACGTCTTCTCTGATCTCGTCGACTCTGATGACATCTGGGTGCCAAATGTTTCTCTAAGAGATGGGATACTAGCAGAGCAAGTGGAACATGCTTATGGTTTAACACGTTATAAAAGCTTTAACAATGATGTCTACCATTTGGCCTATGAAATCAGCAAGCGCTACAAAAGCGAGGAAGCCCATTTTAAAAACATGGAAGTGTTAGCCATCTCCATTTTTAAAGCCCTTAAAGCCGATTATGTGTTTCATGCGAGAGATGAAATGCTCTTAAGACTTGCTGCCATATTACATGAAATCGGGAAATTCACTCGAATGAGGGATTATCTGATCACATCGTATGAAAAAATTAGCAACCTGGATATTTTTGGCGTAAAAAGAGAGGAATCACTGCTCATCGCCCATATCTGTCGACTAATCTCAAGCTCGGAGCAAAAGGTCTATGAGTCTAACATCCCTGGCATCACCTCTGAAGATCAGCTCAGAATTTTTAAGCTCGCTTCCATACTCTCCATCGCGGATGCGCTGGATAAAAGTAAGAAGCAAAGAATCGAAATCGTGGATGCCGAGATTACAGACTCCCGACTGATCATCGCGATTAAGCGGACGGACCCCTGCGTGCTGGAGGAGTGGAGCTTTGAATACACCATCGATAATTTTGCAAACACCTTCGGCATTATACCTGAATTAAAGGACGTGGATGAATGAAGCCATTTTTTAACCGTGAGCTAAGCTGGCTCGAATTTAATAGACGCGTTTTGATGGAGATGGAGGACGACCAATCACCATTGCTAGAGCGCCTTAAATTTAGCGCCATTTTTTCGTCAAATCTAGACGAGTTTTTTATGGTGCGCGTCGCCGCCATAAAAAATCAAATCAGCTCAGGCTATGACGAGGTTGACCCTTCAGGGTATACAGCCATCGAAAAACTCACCGCGATAAACGAGCGCGTATCTGAGATGGTGGATAAGCAGTACCAGATGACGACTAAGCTGCTTAAAAAGCTTGAAAAATCGGGTATCCGAATCGTCAGAAAGGAAGCCTATACGCCAGATATGCTGGAACAGCTCGTCAGGCGATTTACACTGGATATCTTCCCCGTGCTGACGCCAATGGCTGTGGATTTCAGTCGCCGATTTCCCCTCATCGCAAATAAACAGCTGTACATCGGCGTAAAAATGCTTATCGGCCTTGAGCCTAAACTGGCACTGGTTCAAGTCCCCAGTGTACTTGATCGCCTCATCAAGGTAGTGGATGACCATGCTGTGGTCAGCTATGCACTGCTTGAGGACGTCATCGAAGTCTTTATCGATAAGCTATTTATCGGGCATCAGGTCATGTCCACCTGTCAATTTAGAGCCACGCGTAATGGAGACCTTAACATCGTCGAGGATGAGGCTGAGGATCTACTGATGGTCATCGAAGAAGCCGTCAAGCTTAGAAAGTGGGGAGAAACTGTTCGTCTAGAAATTTCTCATGCGGCCGACGCATGGCTTTTAAAGGTATTAAAGGATGCATTAATGCTCGAAACGCATCAGGTTATTCATGTGAATGGTATACTGGACCTTACATTCTTAATGCGTATCAAGCCACCGAAGACATTGTCAGAGCTGAGTCGAGCCCCTTATAAGCCAAAGCGGTTCCCGCAAATCGATAAGAAAAACATCTTTAAAACCATTAGAGAAGGGGATGTTCTTTTTCATCACCCCTATGAATCGTTTGATGGTGTGGTGGATTTTATCAAGCAAGCCACCAAGGATCCACACGTTTTAGCCATTAAACAGACCCTTTACCGCGTCAGTGGCGATTCACAAATCGTCAAATCGTTAGCTGAGGCGACTGAAAAGGGAAAACAGGTCACTGTCTTAGTCGAGCTAAGGGCCAGATTTGATGAGGAAAATAATATCAATTGGGCGAAAAAGCTGGAGCAACGCGGCGTTCATGTCATCTATGGCATTTATGGATTAAAGACGCATTCGAAAATTACCTTAGTGGTCAGACGCGAAAAAAATAAAATCAAACGGTATCTCCATTTATCGACGGGAAATTATAACGATCAAACCGCGAAGGTCTATACCGATATGGGGATTCTCACATGTAGGGAAAGTTTCGGGGCGGATGCTTCGACGTTTTTCAATATGGTTTCCGGATTTGTTACCGCTGTGAACACAAACGTCCTCAGTGTGGCCCCATTTAACCTCAGGCAGAAGTTTAATGACTTAATCGATAGAGAAATCCATCATGCAAAAAACGGTCATGAGGCCCGTATAGAGGCGAAAATGAATGCACTTGTCGACCAGGAAATAATCGAAAAGCTCTACGAGGCATCACGTGCTGGCGTGAAAATAAACCTGGTCGTCAGGGGGATATGTACACTCGTGCCTGGGGTTGCCGGACAGAGTGAAAATATCGTCGTCACCAGTATCGTGGGTGAGTTTTTAGAGCATAGCCGTATTTTTATCTTTCAAAATCATCGCAAACCAGAAGTCTTTTTATCCAGCGCCGACTGGATGACGCGTAATCTCAGCAGACGGGTTGAGCTTTTGTTTCCCATAGAGGATCCTGAAATTGCAGAGCGTATTCAGCTTACCATGCAGCTCTATCTCGCTGACCATGAGAAGTCTTGGCAACTTAATCCAGATGGGAGCTATAGCCGTATCAAGACGGACGAAAAGCCTCTAAAAGCACAAGAAATATTAAAGACACTTGAATATACGAGCAATAAGGATTATAATTTAAAATTGCAGACGATTTTAAAAAATAGTTTAAAGGGGTAGGATTCGCAAAAGCGATAACCTATCCTTATTCTTTTGTGGAGGTGACGATGAAACATCCGGATTTTGAATTTGAAACACAGCGGCTCGAAGAAACCATAACCCATATTGAACACACCATTACTGCAGTTGAAGACTATAGAGTAAAGTATAAGGACAACATCAAATCCGCCATGTCCAATCTGGATTATCAAGAAAGCTCAACGAACTATATCGATGTCCTTATGAACACGCAATTCGTGGAAATCGCCGACCGCAACTATGACCAGCTTTTACGCGCAAGAAAAAAGCCTTACTTTGCCCGGATTGATTTCAAGCAAGAGGATAACGAAAAAATCGAAAAACTTTATATCGGTAAGACCTCACTTTTAAAGGATGGGTCCTTTACGCCGATGGTCATCGACTGGAGAGCACCGATTGCCTCACTCTATTATGAGGGGCGATTAGGGGAGTGTTCCTATGAATCTGAAGGCGATGTTTATAAAGGTGAACTGTCACTTAAACGGCAGATCGCCATCGAAAATGGGCGACTGGAGAACTTCATCGACGTCGACATCACCACGAACGACGCTTTTTTACAAGCATCGCTCGAAGCCAGTGCCGACCAGCGTTTAAAGGACATTGCATCGACGATACAAGCAGAGCAAAACCGCGTGATCCGTGCCAACATGAGAAGGCCACTGATCGTTCAAGGGGTCGCTGGTTCGGGTAAAACCACCATTGCGCTTCATCGAATTGCCTATTTTATCTATACTTATGAAAAGCACTTTAAACCAGAATCGTTTATGATCATCGCTCCAAATCGACTTTTTATCAACTACATTTCCGAGGTCCTCCCTGAACTGGGGGTAGAAAAGGTGAAGCAGACCACATTTGTCGACTTCATGACTGAACTGATCGGGAAGAAAATCCAGCTTTTAGACCGTCATCAAAAACTCATGGCCTTGGTTCATGAAAATGATGCATCGCTAACAGCTTCCATGCGTTCTAACACTGCATTTAAAGGGTCGTTAGGTTACAAAGAGGGCATAGAAAGCTATCTTAAGCACCTTGAGAAAAATCTGACGCCATCCGTGCCTTTCGAGTTTTTCGGAGAAGTGGTAACCTCTAGGGTTGAAATTAGACAATTGTTTCTAGAGAATTTCAGTTATCTACCCTTTAACAAACGCATCCATGAAATCAAACGCTTACTCACCACTCGTTTAAAGGCACATTATAAAAAAACGGTTGATGAGACTTCAGAACGGTATAATCTGGCAATCGATCGAATCCTAAAAAAGGAAGACGCTGGCGAAGAAAGAAGGACGCAAGTGGTCACACTAATGGATGAGCGCGATGCACAGCTGGGTAAAATGGCACATGCCTATAAAACTGCCGTAAAAAGCTACATGGCCAAATTTCCTGTATATGATCCATTTCAGGTACATTATACGTTCAACCATTCTGCCGACTTGTTAAAGACCTATTTTGGATCCACGCTCTCTGATGAACAAATCGCCTATCATATTGCGCTGACAGAATCTCTCAGTAAGCGAAAAGTCTTTGAACTGGAAGATCTCGCCGCACTTCTCTATATTAAACATCGCATCCAGGGGTTCGAATCACCTGTGGAAGTGACCACACTGGTTATCGATGAGGCTCAAGATTTCAGCCTATTCCAGTTTTTCGTCCTAAAGCATGTCCTAAAGACACCTCGTCTGACGCTATTAGGCGATTTGTCTCAGGGCATCCATGATTATCGTGGCATTCAAAACTGGGACGATGTCATGACACAGGTGTTTGATGGCGATGAACCAAGCTACATGACGCTGGTACAGAGCTATCGAACCACGGTAGAAATCATGGATCTTGCGAATCGTGTGCTTGCATCACTTAAAAACCCTGGGCTTATTTATGCACAGCCTGTCATTCGTCATGGTGATGTGCCGAACTATTTCGTCTACGAAGAACGAGACCATATGATTTCACAGCTTCATGAGAGAATCATTCGCTATCACCATCAGGGCTATCGTTCCATCGCCATCATTTGTAAAGACCTCTCCGAATGTAAGGCCATAAAACGCCTTTTATCTCTAAAGGGAAGCGTGAACATCAAGATTCTAGATGAGAAGGAGGAACACTACAGCGCTGGCGTGATATTGGTTCCGTCGTATTTCGCAAAAGGGCTAGAGTTTGACGTGGTTCTCATAACCGCACTAGACGCCTACTACGGCATTAGTGCATTAGAAATCAAGCTCCTATATGTGGCCATGACGCGTGCCTTGCATCGCCTCGATATCTTCACCATGGAAGGACATTTACCCGTAATGGATGAATTAATGATTGCAGAAAAAAGCATTCAGGATTAAACTTGTTATATTAGAACCAAATCAAGGGGGCATCATGAATAGTGAATTTCTATTTACCGCCTATCGCACCGTTCGCACAGGAGACTTTCTATTGCGACCGCTCTTTTACAGCGACCGGGACGACCTTCTGGAAATCTACTCTAATTATGAAAGCGTAAGGTATCAGTCAGAGTACGTGATGTCTTCTCTCGATCAAATTGATGAGATGCTGGCGGTACTCGAAAAGGGGGCACAAAATCACTATTTTCTAAGATGGGGCATCGAATATTTGCCGATTAGTAAAGTCATCGGTGTCTTTTCACTTCATCACATCGATTACCGAAACAAGCACGCACAATTTGGTTATATCGTCTCAGAGCCGTATTGGCATAGAGGAATCGCTAGTACCTTATTAAACGATATGACAAACCGTTTATTAGGAACAGATCGCTTTATTCGCATCGAGCTCCTTATCCACCCAGAGAACATCGCCTCTATAAAAACTGCGGAAAAATGTGGTTATGAAAGGGAAGGGCATCTAAGAAAGGTTGCCTATAATGTGCGCACGGGGGCATTTGACGACCGTTTAATATACAGCAAAGTATTCGACAACCAGGAGGATTATTAATGAAACGCGTCACTTTAATCAGTTTAGCCTTACTACTTATCTTTAGCATCACGGGATGCAGCCCAGCCGAAAAAACAGTGCAAGACACATTATCGACTGAGACCCTATTTAACGAAATCACTGCTCTAACCAATCCAAGTGCTGAAATTTATGAAATCAATCAACCGGAAGCATTATTGGTCATCGCAGAGAAAATTCAATCTCAGATTTCTGCTGATCCGGAGTGGTTTAACACGTACGCTAAGGATTTTAAAGCAGGCGAACCATTACCTTACCATGAGAAATTCGGTGTCACAGATGAAGAGTATAATCAATTTCTTAAAATCAATGAGCTGACGACGTTTGACGCCGTTTCCAAGCCACCCGTCAAAATCGAAAAGCTTGATGATCAAACCATAGAAATTTCATTTGAAGATGAAACCCTGTCATTAAATACATTCACGTTTAATCTTGCAGAATCAAAAGTGGAAACTGCTGCTGGAACGCTTAATTATGAGGGTGAGGTGCTCGCATCAGAAGAGCAGACCTTGATGGGTAAGTGGAATGGCCATTCTTGGGGTGTCGTCGCCTCGAACGTGGATATTCAAAAGGTCGACTTAAATAAACTGGATGACAGTGCAAGAATCAAAATGATTACTGTATCCTTAGGAAAGCGCCTTGAAACGGGCGATTATATTCTTTTTTACAACGTCGATTATATTGAAGGCAAAAATCGCTTCAATGAGTACCGCTATTTGATCCTATCTGGAGAATAATCATGATTGCTGAGTTTCTTTCCATCCCAGGTTCGTATGATTGGACGGTGATTGAGCCTGTTGCGAAAGGCTGGTCATCCGACCGGAAGTATTATGTAGAAACATGTACAGGCGAAAAGCTAATGGTTCGTATCGCCAGTGCTGGCGATTACGAGCAGAAAAAAACAGAGTTTGAGCTTTTATGTCAGCTTGAGCAAATGGCATTTCATTTGCCGAAACCACTGGATATCGGCATATGCTTGGGGGAGCAGTCGATTTATACCGTATACACCTGGCTAGATGGGGAAGAAGCAACCGACAAGTTAACACGTTTTTCTCCTGTGCAGCAATACCGTTTGGGAAATCGCGCTGGTCATATCTTAAAGTGCATTCATTCACTACCAGTGTCTGAAAGCCAGCAAAAGGACTGGGGGCGCTATTTTCGCCATAAAATTATGCGCAAAGTTGAAAAGTACCACCAGTGCCCCGTTAAATTTCAGGAAGCTGAAACCATTATCGACTTCATAAACCAACATCTAGATTTACTTGATACGCGTCCCGTAACCTTTCAGCATGGCGATTTTCATGTGGGTAATATGGTCATCGACCAAAAGGGAAATTTAGGGATCATCGACTTTAATCGCCATGATATCGGCGACCCTTGGGAAGAGTTTAATCGCATCACATGGTCCGCCCATATAAGTCCTGCGTTTGCCACAGGGCAAATCGACGGCTATTTTGACGGTAAAATCCCCGAGCACTTTTTTACACTGCAGGCGCTGTATATCGGTGCTAATATGATTTCCTCTATCCCATGGGCCATAGAATTCGGCGACGGGGAAGTGGAGACCATGAAACAGCAAATCCAGCTAGTATGCGATGCATATAAAGGGTTCAGTGCTATCAAGCCACTTTGGTATCAAAAATAACGTTTATAAACATAAATAAAAAGGAGAGGTTGCTTATCTGACAACTTCTCCTTTTTTTATTTAATTGATCCGGTACTGTTTAGATCGTCACTGTATCTGCGACGAGTCTTACAAGGTTGCTCGACAGGTCAGAAACCCTTTCGAGGTTGTTGACGATTTCGAGGTAATAAACACCGGCTTCTGTGCTACACTCATTAGCATGGAGTCTTGCAAAGTGGTCGTTTCGTGCATTTCTTTGAAGCACATCCATTTCCTCTTCAAGCTTTAATACCTCATCGATTAATTCCTGATTTGGTTTATCTAAAACCTGAAGTGCCTTTTGATACGTGTCTTTAGTTTTATTATACATAATTTGAAGTGCTTGTCTTGATTGCTCACTTAATTCGATGTTCTTTTCGTCCATCAGCACTACAAGCTCAGCGATGTTATCTGCATGGTCACCTACGCGCTCAATATCATTTACACTGTTGAACAATCCGTCGAGGTAACGACGATCCGTTTCAAGAATATCCTTGTTCGATAAATCCACTAAGAACTCTGTTATAATGGTCTCGAGTTTATTGACATCCTTTTCAAGGACGAAAGTCTTTTTAACCTTATCTAGTTGGCCTTCGAAGAAGCCATCCATCGAATGCGTTAAGCTGTTAAGCGCCACTTCTCCCATATTGATGGTTTCATTAATAACGCTCTTAATGGCGATAGTAGGGGTCTCAAGAAGACGCGCATCAATAAATTTCGTAAGCTTTGGTTCTGCATCCTCGCCACGATCTGGAATAATCCACATGGCAATTTTAATTAGAACAAACGCAAATGGGAACTGAAGCACAACGTTTGTAAGGTTAAAGATGGTATGCGCATTTGCGATTTGTCTTCCTATATCTGATGGATCTAAGCTCGTAACGATTCTGGTAATAGGATTTGAGAGAACCAATACGAATAGTATAGTACCCACTGTGTTAAATGCTAAGTGGATGATTGCAGCACGCTTTGCGTTTTTGCTAGCACCGATACTTGAGATAAGTGCTGTCGTACAGGTTCCAATGTTATCGCCGTACAGAATCGGTAGCGCTGCAGCCAGTGGCAGTGCACCTTGAGACGCCAATGCGATAAGCATACCGATGGACGCAGATGAGCTTTGAACGATAAACGTCAAGCCAAAGCCTACCAAAACACCTAAAATAGGATTATGACTAAGTGTCGTCATCATGGTATTAAAGCCTTCCATTTCTCTTAACGGCTTAAGTGCATCCTTTAAGAACTCCATGCCAAAGAAGAGGATACCGAGTCCGATAAAAATTTCTCCGACAGTCTTTGTACTTTCTTTTTTAGAAAGCATCCACATGATCATACCGATTCCCACCGCGATTGGCGCGATTTGATCCACTGAAAGGGAAACGATTTGACCGGTAACGGTCGTACCGATATTTGCACCTAAAATAACACCAACTGCTTGACTTAGCTTCATAATACCTGCGTTTACGAAGCCGACGACCATTACAGTTGTAGCACTGGAGCTTTGAATAACGCCTGTTACCACGACGCCTACAAGAACTCCCATCAAACGGTTGGTCGTTAATATTTCGATAATTCTTTCGAGCCTTTTACCAGCTGCCTTTTGCAGACCAGCACCCATCATTTGCATCCCAAAAAGGAACAGCCCTAAACCTCCAATAATACCAATTGCTATCGACATTTAAAATGCCTCCTGTTTTTCTAATTTAGCTTTTGGATTTTGTATACACGAAAAATTCCAATCATATTCTATCACATAACCTATCCATTACAATGTAAAATCTATGTAAAGTCTGATTTTATGAATACCCTTTGATATGATATAATAACAGCATCACTTATAATAAAGTTGGCTAATCTATAAAAGTGGTTCAAGGGGGATACGATGAAACGAAAAATGATTTTATTTGCAGCACTTATAGCCCTTATGCTTTTCACGCTCACTGGGTGCGTTCCTGGGGGTGGGTCTTACACAACCGATGATCCAGCGGGATTTTTTTCTGGCATTTGGCATGGTTGGATTGCACCTTTTTCATTAATACTGGGCATTTTTAAGCATGAATATCGCATCTACGAGGTCGTCAATTCTGGCTGGTGGTATGATTTAGGCTTTTATATGGCCGTCATCGGTGGTGGTGTAGGTGGATTATCGCTTTCACGTAAAAAGAAAAAGGTTGAAAAGGTTGTTTATAAGAGTAAGAAGTGATTAAAAACCATTACCTCAAAAAAAATGGGTTGTCTGATGACAACCCATTTTTTATATGATTTAATTTCCGTTTCCACTATTCCCTTTATTACCACTATTCCCATTGCCATTGTTGCTTTTGCCATTATTGTTGTCATTACCATTACCATTACTATTGTCATTGTTGTTATTGTTATTGCCGTTATTATTCTCAATATTTTCGTCATCCGCATCGGTAATCGCTTCTGTAGAAGGCTCGGTGGTCAAAGTGGTTGATTCTGTCGCAGCCTCATCGTCTGCAGACTTCTTATCCTTTCCTTTAGACCTGGAGACGATATCCCCTTTATTTTTAAAAGCATCAATGTTATCTTGCTCAGCGAAGTATTCTTTAACCGTCATGCTTTCTTCATCGATAACGACTTCTCCCTGTACAACATAAAGGCCTACAGGAACTTTTTTTCCTTCAGCTTCACGCATTTCAACCTTTGTGGCTTTGATTAATGCCACGTTAACGCTTTGAAGCTCGCTACTACTGGCTATTTTTTCTTCGATTCTCGCCATTAATTGGTCAGAATTTCCGCCTTTATCCACTTCATCTTTTTTATCATCGTTTACATCTACTGCTTCATCATCCGTTTCAAGGATATCTACTGCAGTGACCAATACATAATCTTCAATCTCATCTTCAGTATTGATGTACCCTTTAATATGCGCCTCTGTGACGATCCATTCAACGGCAGCTTCAACCTCAAACCCGATTACACGATTCAGGTCAAGTGATTTGGCATCTTGGTTGATGGCCCTGGCTTCGACGACGACGCCCTCACTGTTCAAAGAGAGTTTTACGCTTGGGTTTATGTCTATCGTTACTACTGTCGCAACCTTGCTATCGAAGGGTTGAGTAGGGGCGAAATCGATGGTAAAGAACCCATTAGAAATCAACAAAACCAACAGCAAAGACATGGTCAGACTGATTCTTACGAGATGCCTCATGAAAGGGTTTCTAATCAGCACATTTTCGTAAATATCATTATCTGTAAAATATATTTTTTGTCCGATATCAGCATGTACTTTATTATTCAGCCTTTTATAGTGAGCCTTATCATCCATAATGATGATATACTTTTCTTTTTTATCGATAATTAATCCCTTGTTCATGGCTTCACCTTCTTTCTTTCTGCTATATTATACGTATTTTTATCAATTTTTAGGTGATATTCTAGCACGAAATTTACTTTTTTCGATTTTACTAAAAAAACTTGTATCGCTGGTTTAAAAATCATGTAATATAAAATTATAATAGGATAAATTTCCAACGATTAGTAAAGGATCTGATACCATGTCAAACAAACCGATTAAAAGAGGACTGACTGTAGGCAAATTTGCACCGTTACACAAAGGTCATGATTTTATGATAAAAAAAGCACTTGAAGAAGTGGACGAACTGGTGATCATCGTGTACGATGCACCTGAGCACACTGAAATCCCCCTCACTGTTCGCGCCGAGTGGCTTCGTAAGCTTTATCCGGATGTTTTGGTCATCGAAGGATGGGGCGTCCCTAAGGATGAAGGCTGGACAGAGGAGATTCAAAAAAAACATGAGGAATACATCTTAAACAAGGTGAAGGGGATGAACTTTTATGCCTTTTACTCTAGTGAAGCCTATGGATTTCGGATGAGTAAAGCACTGAAATGCTTTAATCGACCCATTGATCCTGATCGAAGCACGATCGGTATTTCTGGCACACAAATCCGTTCCAATGTATATGAATATCGGGACTATCTCGATCCTATCGTCTATGCCTCGTTTATTACGAAGATCGGCATATTAGGCGCGAATGAATCTAACCGAAAACAGCTTGCCAAAAAAATGGCGACTCACTACGATACAGCCTATGCTTCTTTAGAAAACCCATCTGAAGACCCCCTCGATAATGCAAAAAATATCGAGCACCTTACTCATCATCAAATCCATGATGCGCGGGGGGTTCTCTTTATCGATTCACCTGCGTTGCAGTGGCAGGTTCGATATAGAAATGCACATTTTCATAATCACCCCGAAATAGAGGCCCTAATTTGTGAAACGCGTGATGCTTATGATCTGCTCTTCGTTTTACCGAGTGTCACTGAGGAGGAATCCGTCTTTCATCAGCAGCTGGTCAGTGAACTAAAAATTAGAAAAATGCATTATATTCAACTTTCAGGCAATTTGGAATCACAAATGTCTCTTATCGCCACCATTATTCTAAACCATCATAAGTACTAAACTGGAGGTGTAAAATGAACGTTATCGAAACGAAACAGCTCACAAAATTTTATGGGAAAGCACGCGGAATTGAAAACGTTTCCTTGTCCGTTAAGGAAGGCGAAATTTTCGGTTTCATCGGGCCTAATGGCGCTGGTAAATCCACCACGATCAGAACCTTGATGGGATTAATCTTTCCAACCAGCGGATCTGCGGAAGTTTTCGGCATGGATATTCTTAAGGACGGACCTAAAATCAGGTCTGAGGTGGGGTATCTGCCATCTGAGGTCTTCTATTATGATAAGATGCGCGTCATCGATTTGCTGAAATATACGGCAGGCTTTTATAAAAAGGATTGCACCGTACGGATGCATGAGCTGGCAGATCTAATGGAGCTTGATCTGAAACGTAGAATTGAAGATTTATCCTACGGAAATAAAAAGAAAGTGGGCATCGTTCAAGGGCTATTACACTCACCAAAACTCATCGTTCTCGACGAACCGACCAGCGGACTCGATCCACTGATGCAAAAAAAATTCTTCGATATCATCGAAGGTGAGAATAAAAAAGGCGCCACCGTTTTCTTTTCATCCCACATCCTAGCAGAGGTACAAGCCCTCTGTAACCGCGTCGCGATCATCAAGGACGGGGGCATCATCAAACTCGACGATATAAAAACGCTGCGTGAAGACAATTATAAAAAAATCACCTTACGCGGTGAAGGCTTAGATCCACAGCATTTTGAAATTAACGGCATCACCAACATGACCCATTCCCAAAACGGGCAGCATGAACTCAGATTCTTCTTTAAAGGAGATATCAATTTAATTCTGAAGCAAATAAGCCATGAAACCGTTAAAGATGTTCTCATCGAAGAGCCCACACTCGAAGAAATTTTCATGCACTATTATAAGTAGGTGATCATATGTTTAATGTCTTTAAATACGAGTTTAAAATGCTGAGAAATTCACTCTTAATTTGGGCAACCACCTATTTTTCCATCATTTTTATGATGATGGTGTTTTATCCAACCTTTAGTGCGGATGTCGCCATGGTCGATAAGATTATGGAAAACTATCCAGAAGAGCTTCTAAAAGCTTTCGGCATGAGCAGCGGCCTTTCATTGGCCACCTTGCTAGGCTTCTTTTCGTTTACATTTGCCTTAACCCAACTTTTCATCGCCATCCAAGCGGCCAACTATGGTTTTTCTATCCTGTCAGTGGAGGAAAGGGAATTTACGGCTGATTTTCTCATGTCGAAGCCTGTTTCCAGAAAAGCTATTTTAATCGCTAAATCTTCAGCTGCACTTTTAGGCTTATGGCTTTCATTCCTATTCATATGGATTTCGTCCTATATGGCCATGGAAATTTTTAAAGAGGGTAGCGCTTATGATGTCAGTGCTTTTAATACGCTAATCGTTTCAACTTTATTTTTTCAGTTATTTTTCTTCTCCACGGGACTGGTAATCTCCGTCATCTTGAAAAAGGTCCGTAGTGTCCTATCCTTTTCATTGGGTCTAGCCTTTGGCATGTACATTTTAAACGCCATGCGCGCCATCGTAGGTGGAGAAGTACTGGGCGTATTAACACCCTTTTACCATTTCGAACCCGGTCGGATTTTGGAAACGGGTAAAATTCACTGGTCCATGGCGCTGATCTCCATTAGCATCATCTTAATTAGTTGTCTGACAACCATCGTGCTGTATACAAAACGCGATATTCATTCGCTATAGGAGGGACTTATGCACGTTTTTTTATGGGAAATGAAAGCACAACTAAAATCCCTGCTGATTTGGTCTGTGATTTTTATCGTCATTATCTTTATGATGACGTCTGAATTCTCGGCGTATTATGAGAACCCAGAAATGCTGGATATCATGTCGTCCATGCCGGAAGCGCTCATGAAGGCATTTTCCATGGATGGCGCTAATTTAACCACGACCGTAGGATATATCAGTATCGTTGCGCTCTATTTTTACTTAATGGGAGGGTTATATGCCGTTTTATTAGGCAGTGGTATTCTTTCAAAAGAAGAACGCGACAAGACCGCTGAATACTTGCTCACCATGCCGATCTCAAGGACGCGCCTAATCCTATATAAGCTACTGGCAGCACTGACTTGTAGTGTCCTTTTACTACTCGTCGTCCTGGGAAGTACTGTGGTGGCCATGCTCCCTTATGACCTCGATAACGATTTTTTTGATTTTCTTTGGCTGATGGGTGTCGCCATGGGACTGACCATGTTGCTCTTTTTGAGCATCGGGTTGTTTCTCGCCAGCATTTTAAAGCGTTATAAGTACTCAGGCAAAATCGCCACCTCCATATTAATGGTCCTGTATTTTCTTAGTATTATCGCGGCGTTAAGTGATAAACTGGAATTCTTAAAATATGTGACCCCGTTCAAATTTTTCGAATCAAGCACGTTGATTTCCACGGGCTCATTAAGCACGAGTAGCCTCGTCATCTCTTTGATGATCATCCTTTTAGGCATCATGGGAACGTTCCTGTTTTATCCGAAACGGGATTTGCATTTATAATGAACACCTTGGAGGGTTTATGCTGATAAGATATGCCATTACCTCTGATATTCCTGCATGGATCAGGCTTGCAGACGATGTCGCTTCTGTTTTTAGAGCACCTGAAATGGCCAGAGACCCAGAGTTTTTAGCCTATATTCAATCCAAAATCAGCAAAAATGAAGCACTCATCGCCATCGACATGAGTACCAGCAGCTGCCTCGGTATAATCGGATTTTCCAGAACCCATAATCGCATCAGCTGGTTTGGTGTGTATGAAATTCAGCGCGGCAAAGGGGTAGGGAGCAAGCTGCTACGAATAGCACTTGACGAACTTGACCGTTCAAAGGAGATTTCAGTCGAAACGTTTAGGAGTGACTATGCAAAAGGGGCCGCCGCTAAGCATGTTTATCGCAAGTTTGGTTTCGTGGACGTGAATAATGATTTAGTGGACAAACTGGGAAATCCCATCTGTAAAATGGTTTTATACCCGTTTAAAGAAGAGACCTATAGCCGACTGGAGCCCATCAATTTCATAAACAATGCCTTTTTTCCCATGAAGTTACTGATGGAGATTCACCACGAGGACTTGGGTATCGAAGCGAGCAAAACTGAAGCACAGGATGTCATCAAGTATGAGGTGAGAAAAGCGGCACGCGCTATCGTTCAAAACAGCAAAGGGGAAATAGCCCTTTTATACGTCGCAAAAGAAGGCTACTATAAGCTACCTGGTGGTGGCATCGAAGCTGATGAAGATATATTGGATGCCCTCCGAAGAGAGGTACGAGAAGAAATTGGTGCAACGATTGAAATTATTAAGCCTGTAGGCGCTATTATGGAATTTCGTGAATTTTTCGAGCAATTGCAGATTTCCTATACCTTTTATTGCCATTTAAAAGGGGAGCTCGTCGCTCCCCAGTTCACTGCAGATGAAGTTTCAGAAGGCTTTACGCCCGTATGGCGATCACTTGAAGACGCCCTCGAAGCCATTAGTGCTTACAAAGGCTCTCAGTACATGGCAAAATTTGTGTCACTTAGAGATTATAAGCTCTTAAGTGAGCTTAAAAATTTGGACCTATAAGGCCATCCTGTTTTACGACGAGGTGATGTGGGTGATAGGAGAGTTTAGCTTTTCGAATTCCTTCAGAACCCATGTCCTGCTCACGGTTGATAAAGACACATCGACCGAGCACTTGATTCGCCATGGCGTAATTGATCACCGTAAAGGCACCCGTAACCTCAGGGTCCGCTTTTTCGATATGAACGAGAAAGGTTTGCGCGTTGATCATTTCACCGAAGGACATGGCCACTGGCGCATCATCCACGTAGATAAGGACACCTTCTAAGCCTCTTGAAGCCATCAGAGGCCAGTTCGTCAGTATTTCTAAAATACCATGATATTCATGACAAAGATCCAGACTTTCACCACATCCGTTCAGAACGCACCATCTTCTCGCAGCGGCAAGCGCTTCCTCCGCATTCAATTCTGAAATCGCTTCGATTTTGAAGCGATTTTCGTATTTTTTGTGAAATTGATTGAGATGGTTTTTCTTTTTATGAAAGCGATTACCAGACAGATTTGCCAGTTCCTCCGTCAAATAGACGTAATCAAAATCGTCACTTATTTCTTCTGCAGAAAAGGGGATTTCCAGTTTTACCAACCCATCCTTAAAGGCGTTACCAAAGTGTCTAATGCGCCGTGGAAGCTCATATTGATCGCAGAATACCCGCCACGCATGCAGTGCATTCCTGAGGGCAGTCAAATCCTCATAGGACCCAACTGGCTCAGAAAAAGCCATTTCCAGTGGGTTCTCCGGATGATAGACGTACCATAAATAACCACTCAGCTCAAGTGTATGCAGGTTGTGCTTTCCGCGCCAAATCATCTGGTTGGTAAATGTCAAATCATGAATTTCTGACGAATACATTTCATAATAAGGTTTTAATCTTAGATAATCCTCTTTGGTCAGTTTTTTCATCTGTTGCATGTGCTGCATCATTTGCGTCAATTGCGTCATTTTAGTCACCTCAGTGGGATAATACCCAAACGCGAATCTTAAAATCACATTAGATTATCATTAAACCCACCAAAATTTGGATAATATACGCTATAATACGATTAGAAATCAACCTAAAGGAGTATAATCATGAAACCCCTCTCAAAATTAGCACTCGTCATCCTCTGCGTCGCTCTTTTGGTTTCACAAACACTGATGCTATCCAGTATTAAAAATTTAAAAAACGAAATCAATCTCCTTAATTCGATGGTCATGTCGGTACAATCGTCTACAAACGCTCAAATCAACTCGATTGCGCGTGAAAATGCGGATTATTTGCTGGATTCAATAGAAGCAAAGCACGTCAGTACTTCCAAGACAGCAGGGGTGGTTACTGTCAATATGAGCATCGGCTTCTCGAAGCTTCCTTCGGACGCAAAAGTGCTACTGGATATCAAATCTACCGATCAGCATTATGAAAATCCATATCTTTACTATAGTGGTGAATCCGTTCCAGAAATCGTATACGCGCCAGCCCACCAAACTGAATTGCTCGCGATATCACCGATGCAGTTTAGCACGGAGCTGGTGCTTCCTGTGGAAAAGAATTACGAACTCTCCGCGATCATCGTCACACCCGATAAGACCTATAGTGAGGTCCTCGGCATTATTCCACTTTACGACTGGTCTGATAACGCCTATGCACTAAAGGTCGACTACAACCATTTGGGTGTAAAGGCACCCGACCATGGCAGCTTCAAATGTTCCATTACATTGGCGCCTCAGGATCTCTCACAAGAGTACTTCACATTAACCGATAAATCCTTATTGTCGTTTAAAGCCCTTGAAAATCCCTTTTTAAAGGCCATCAAAAGCGCCACCTATACGGTTTATTATGATGACGAGGTGATTCAAACGGGACCTCTCGAAGCACAAAAATTTGCTGATGAAACGCTATTCGCTTGGCAGGCGACTTCAGAAGCGACCTTTACCGCTGACATCAATTCCGATTATGGTCCTAAACTGCGCATCGAAGTAAAAACCATCGATGCGGACGACAGTGAGAACGTATTGGAATGGCATTTTTAATTCAGCATAATCTAAAACAGATGATTATTGATACTTGACAGCGCATAAAAAACGCACTAAGATAATGCTAACAAACATAAAACCTTGCGTTGATGAGGAGGAGTACATACCAGTTGAATGCCTAGAGAGAAGATGGTTGGTGAAAATCTTCGTGAAGCCTGGATGGAAGTAGCCTTTGAGCATCGAATCGAACCTTGACCGAGGACATCGTATTAGGAGCATCCTTAACGATTCTTAAAGTCATCAGTAGACTTCGACGGTTTTCCACCGTTACCCGGAAGCTTTATCGGAGTCATCCCGTAAAGAGTAAGTGCAGAGCTTCCCAGCTCTGAATTTAGGTGGTACCACGGACGCATGTCCGCCCTAAGCGAAAGCTTAAGGCGGGCTTTTTTGTTTGTTGCCTATACATTTTGAGGAGGAATAACATGCAAAAACATTATGATGCCATCACGATGGAACAGAAAATGCAGGCATTTTGGGAAGAGGAGAAGCTTTATGCCTTCGACGCTTCGAGATCACCGGAAAAACCCCTTTATGCCATCGACACACCGCCCCCAACAGTAAACGGACAGCTTCACATCGGTCATATCTTTTCCTATACCCAAGCCGAGATGATCGCCAGATATAAGCGCATGCAGGGTTTTAATGTCTACTATCCCTTTGGATTTGATGACAATGGCCTTCCAACTGAGCGACTGGTTGAAAAGGTACTCGGCATACGCGCAGGGGATATGCCTAGAGAGGACTTCATCACAAGCTGTCTCGAAACCACTCAGCAGTATGAAGCCGATTTTAAGGCACTTTGGCAGTCACTAGGCTTTTCCTGCGACTGGTCACTTCAGTACGAAACCATCAGCCCACTGGCACAGCGCGTTTCCCAGCGCTCCTTTATCGACTTATATAGAAAAGGCAAAGCCTATATGAAAGAATCTCCCGTTCTGTGGTGTCCAGAGTGTAGAACCTCTATTGCACAGGCTGAGCTGGATACGCTGGAAAAGAACACCACCTTTTACACCCTTGCATTTGAGCTTTTCGGTTCATCTGAGACACTGGCTATCGCCACCACTCGGCCAGAGCTTTTAAGTAGCTGTCTCTCGATTTTTATCCATCCCGAAGATCCACGTGCAAAAGCACTTTTAGGGCAAATGGCCATCGTTCCCTTATACGGTCAGCAGGTACCGATATTAGCAGAAGAGACCGTCGATCCCGAAAAGGGGACGGGGTTGGTTATGTGCTGTAGCTATGGCGACGCCACAGATGTTGCATGGATCGATACCCATGGGTTAACACCGAAACACGTTATCACACCAAGTGGGTTCTTTACTGACGATACACCGATCATCGGCGGTTTATCCATCGCCAAGGCGCGACAGGCGATTATTTCTGCCCTTCATGACGGTGGCCACATCATAGGAGAACAGCCGCTTAGCCACCGGCTCGGCATTCATGAGCGCTGTGGTAAGCCCACTGAATTCCTAAGCTCAAAGCAGTGGTATATCGACATTCTCACTGATAAGACCCGATATTTAAGTGCGGCAGATGAACTGAATTGGTATCCGGAATCCATGAAGGCACGTTACATCCACTGGGTAGAAAACCTTTCATGGGACTGGTGCATCTCGAGACAGCGCTATTTTGGTGTTCCGATACCGGTATGGTACTGTGAAAACTGCGGTAAGGTCCATCTGCCTGCAGATGAACAGCTACCTGTCAATCCATTAAGTACAGCGTTTATCGGTCGATGTGATTGCGGTAGCGAACACTTTATCCCTGAAGCTGGCGTACTGGATACCTGGGCGACTTCCTCACTGACGCCACAGATCAACGCCCACTGGGGTGAACCCGAAGACGGCTCTGACACCCTAATCCCCATGGGCATGCGCACCCAAGCACATGAAATCATCCGTACATGGGCGTTCTATACCATCGTAAAAAGCCTCTATCATACGGGAAAACTTCCTTGGAAAGACCTGATGATTTGCGGGTTCGTACTGGCTAAAAAAGGGGAGAAGATCAGCAAGTCGAAGGATAACGCATCAAGCTCGCCACAGCAGCTCATCCAGGCGCATTCTGCGGATGCCATCAGGTACTGGGCAGCAGGGGCGAAGCTTGGAACCGATACGTTTTTCGACGCGGAGGAGCTCACACAGTCTAAAAAAATCATCAACAAACTCTGGAATGCGGCTAAATTCTGTTTTCAGCAGCTCGGTGAAGAAAAGATAGACTTGAATGCGACGCTGCTACCAGCGGATGCATGGCTTTTAGAACGGCTTCAGGAAACCATCGAAAGGGCGCAGAAGTCACTGGATGCCTACGAAATCGGTCTGGCGCGACACCAAATCGACGCCTTCTTCCTTAGCGATTTTTGCGATCATTATCTAGAGCTCTCTAAAGAACGCCTCTATCAGCCTGAGAAGCATGGCTATGACGCGCAGGCTTCTGGAAGGGTTGCGCTTTACAAAGGATTATTAGGGATTTTAAAGCTCTATGCACCCTACATGCCCCACCTGACAGAGGTTCTTTATCAGGCGTATTTCGTAGCCTATGAAGAAGCGATTTCCATCCATTTGACAGAGTGGCCTTCCTCTCGTGAAGTGGATGAGACTTTACTTGCGTTTGGTGAAGAAATCAAGGAAACGCTCACTGACGCAAGACGCTATAAATCTGAAAACAAGCTTTCCATGAAGTCCGAAATGCCACTCTTGGAAATCAGACATCGTCCATCACATGCAGATTACTGGCAGCTGACACTGGGTGATATCAAAGCCTGTACCCATGCAATTCAAATCGTCCTTATCCCTGACGAAAATTGAAGCTTTATGCAATTTACTTAGGGTATGCCATATCCCTCTAAAAAAATAAGGTTTGTCGTAACCCAAATAAATGTGTTACGATAATCCGTGAAAAAGGGGGGAATTGCGATGAAAAAAACTTCCATGGCATTGATGGCCTTGATGATACTCGTGGTCATTCTAACCGTCGTGTTTCTTAATCAACGACAGCTATTAATCGGCGACCAATCCGTAGAAACGCCAGTGGTCAGACAAGTGGATTTAACCGGGACCTCATTTGAAAATTATACTTTCCCTGAGGGGTTCGATATTCGAAAGTACGAGGGCATAACGCTGAACTTCATCGTGGAAAACAACCTGAGTGCAAACATCCTCTCTCTGGAAACGGAAGAGTTTACGAAGCTTACCGGCATCAATATAAAAATTAGACCCACGGATTATGATACCTTTATTCAAAAGATCAACCTCGACTTCATATCGAAAGCGGGGGATTACCAGCTGATTTACAGCGATCCCTATCAAACACTCAACCGCTTCCACGATGGGCTTGAGGTGCTGAATCAATACATGCTGGCACCAGACCTTCCAAAGCTTCAGGTTCCCATTAGCGACTTCTTTAGAACGCAGCTCGAGGTATGCTCTTATTTTGAAACCACTGATGCCCTGTATACGATTCCATTCGATTCCACCACCATGGTGCTCTATTATCGAAAGGATGTATTCGAGGACTTTAAGAATGCCTTTATGCGCGATAAGGGTTATGACTGGACGCCAGGAACTGAGGATTTCACATGGGAACGCTACATCGAGGTCGCCCAGTGGATCGACACGTATGTCCCAAATGAAATCGTAGAATTCGGCAGTGGACAAATGGCGCAGGCGCATAACTCGATATTCTGCGAGTTCTCAAACGTGCTCGCTTCCAACGGAGGCGATTACTTTAGAGATGAAAATATCGGGACTCTGGGACGAAGCAGTTTTGATAAACTCGATGTCATGAGTCCGGCGTTCGTGAGCTCACTGGATCTCTATAAACGCATCGTCGATGTTTCCGCACCAGCATCACTCACCTGGAAATGGGAGGATGCGGCAGATGCCTTCAGTCGAGGTAAAATCGCCATGATGCTCAACTGGGATGAGAATTACGCACAGCTGGATAACTCCAGCAATTTCAGAGTCAGAGGCAATGTAGGCACAGCCATCCTGCCCTATGGAACAGTGCGCAGTGCGAATATTTACGGCGGCTCTGGCATCGGCATCAACAAATACGCATCAGAAGAGGAGAAGGAGGCCGCCTGGTTCTTCATCACATGGGCATCCTCTAAAGACATGCAGCTCAGGATTCTCACTGAGCCCACAGGTGGCGCGCTCCCTACGATACAATCAGCTTACGACGCCATCGATCCCGATTTTAGGGCTTCCCATCCTCAAATCGACACGGTACTCAAAGCATGGGCACCTGAAAATATCTACTTAAGACCTAAACTCGAAAACTTCTATACGATTGAGCAGCACATCATCGAAGCGCTCCACACCATGGTCCGAGATGACCTCGATCCAAATGAGGTTGCACTCACCCTCTACCGCAATATTTTGGAAGAGAGGTAGACATGACGCGAATCAAATTCTATCACAGTCTGAAATTTCAGCTTTCCATGATCGTGCTATTTATGATCATCATACCCGTAGGTCTTATCGGAACCTTACTGGCCAACACTGTCCAAGATATTTTTATCGAAAAATACAGCGATGTAACGCTACAGTCCGTCAGGGAAACCAGTGATAAAATCAATTATATCCTCGAGGATGTCACGGACTATACCACCAGTATGCTGGCGAGCAGAAGCTTTTTGAGTCTGGCCTCATCGAGCAAAACAACCGATAAAGCCATGGATGAAGCGCTTAGGGGCTATCTTGCCTCAAGAAGCGACATCGATGGCATTTCGCTCATCAATCAGCTGGGGACCTTTTCCATCGGCACTAACAAAACCACTCCACTGATTTCCATACAGCAGATGACCAAGGATCGTAACGACAGCGAACCCATTTGGCTGCCCACGATGCAGCAGAACATCAAAATTCTTTCTGGCATCTCAACGCGATATTACTTTTCTCTGGTGCGTAACATCATCGATTTCAACACACTTGAAAATTACGGCACACTTGTGGTGGATGTGGAGGAGGTGCTTCTGCGTCAAGCCTATGAAAATCTATCCTCAACAGGGGGTGACGTGTTCATCGCCACCTCTGACGGGCAGATCATCAGCCATCACGACCCTTTGAAAATCGGCACCACGCTTGAAACCGCTGCATACGCCGAGACGCTTTTCGACGGACTGAGCCTATGGCGAACCCCCTATGGTCAACTCAACTATGCCATTGACAATGAAGATTACTTTGCGTTTTATAGTAAAATCGAAACGAACGATTGGTTAATCGTTAAAACCATCTCGAAGGATGCCCTATACGGTGAAATCGACCGCATTCAGGCGATCTTTCTCCTAGGCGGTCTCATCTATTCCGTTTTAATGATCATCCTCCTTTTGGGGATGTCAGTCCAATACACGGACCCCATGATCGGCATCATCAAGGACCTCAAACGCGTGGAAAAGGGTGACCTATCCGCCCGTACCGATGTTCACACCAATAACGAGCTCAGACAGCTGGGCGAAGGGGTGAATAACATGATAGCTGAGATGGAGGTCCTCATCGACCGACTTATAAAGGAAGAACGGCAGAAACGAGAGGTAGAGCTGGAAGCTTTACACGCCCAAATTAACCCGCACTTTTTATATAACACGCTAAACACCATCAAATGGATGGCGAAAATACAAGGTGCTGACACCGTCGCAAGCGCTATCGTCTCCCTAGTGAAGCTACTACGTGTCAGTATCAATATCAGCACCGACTTTATCTCGCTGGGCGAAGAAATCGAGTACATCCGAAATTATGTGGTCATTCAGAAGCTTCGCTTTAACGAAAGCTTTGAAATCGTCGTCGATGTACCAGATGATCTCTATACACTTCAAATTCCGAAGCTCATCCTACAGCCCATCATCGAAAACAGTTTAATTCATGGCATGGATGAGACCGAGTCGCTTACGATACGCGTCACTGCCCACTTAGAGCGTGATCAGTTGATTCTCCAGGTTTCTGACAATGGCGCTGGCATGTCCGATCAAAAAGTCAGCCAGATCATGGCCGCACTCACGTCAGTCAATGCCCTCAGCAAAGCGGGACTTAACAATGTCAGTCAGCGTATCAAACTCTATTGTGGGGACGCCTTTGGACTCGAGCTATTGACAAAAGAAGGTGAGGGGACTACTGTAGTGGTTAGACTCCCTGTAAAAGCATCTCAAGAAAACCTTTAACCGCTCTTTGGAGGTAAACTATGTATAAAGTGCTGATCGTGGACGATGAAGTCCTCGTCAGAATCGGTCTAAAAAACACTATCGATTGGGAATCCATCGGCTTTACTGTGGTGGGTGAGGCCTCAAACGGAGAACAGGGCTACGCACAGTTTTTAAAGCTTTCACCCGATGTGGTCATCACCGACATCAAGATGCCCAAACAAGATGGCCTCTGGCTTACCGATAAAATCCACCGGGATTCGAAACGCACGAAAATCCTGGTTTTAACCTGCTATGATGAATTCCAGTACGCGCGTACCGCCCTGAAAAATGGGGCAACTGACTATATGCTCAAATCTGAAATCGTGGACGACGAGCTCATCGCACTTATGAAAAAATTCCGGGAGGCACTGGATGAGGAAGGGGGCAACGCGACTCTCTCCAGTACGCCTGAAATCAACCTAAGTGCCATCAAACGCTCACTGCTTAACGACCTCATTAAAATGCGGTTCCAGTTTGATGAGAAGCTCTTCAAGCGATTTGAAGACCAGCATTTTAAGAGTGTCGATACCAAATATGCCTTTTTGACCTTAGAGGTCAAACGCGCTGAGGCGGCTAGTTCGAAAACCATTAGTGAAACCATCATGGGACTGGTGGTGGACCTGTTTAACGAACGGGGCATTTCCTACCTCCTAAACGGTTATACCGAGGAACACCTTTTTCTGATTTCTCACCCTGATTTATCGCTGACCTTAATGCATCGCATCGCCACGACGATTCAAAATGGGGTGAACCAATACTTCGGAATCGCTGTCAACATCCTTTATACGAACGCCTTTCCGGCACTTTCCGATTTAAACAGTCAGTATGAGCGCCTCATGGCGCGAACGGATATTTTCTTCTACATTCCCAAAAACGAATCCCTGGTGGAAAATGTGGAGCATATCAAGGTCACGCCGGTGAAAACTGGGGCGCTTAAATCCCTATATATTTCAAAGCTTGTTCCGCTCGTCGGCAGAGAAGACCTGACAGGTGCCACCACACTGATGGATGAAATAATCGGACTTCACCAGTCAGAGCATCACTCGCCGCAGCTATTAAAGCTCCTTATGACCCAGCTCATCAGTGATCTTCATAGTGCTTATGACTTTGCATTTAGCTCTCCTGAGTTCAGCTTCTCCTTCAGTAGCTTCCATGATGCCATCACACGGACCACTCATGTGGACGGCCTACGGGATTTGATCGTGTCACTTCTCACGGAGCTGATTCGCACTTTGGGCGCCATCCGCATTCATCAATCGAAGCACCTCGTGCATCGCGCCATTAATTACGTGGACCACCATTATCACGAGGACATCTCTCTGGACGATGTGGCAAAAGAGCTGAACCTATCAAAGCAGTATGTGTGTAGTCTCTTTAAAAAAGATACTGGACAGAACCTCTCCACCTATATCAATCAGGTGCGTATCGATCACGCGAAGGTATTGTTACAAAACCCCACGAACAGTCATAAGGAAATCTATGCGCAGGTGGGCTTTTCGAATCAACAGTATTTCACAAGGGTATTTAAAAAGATCACCGGGATGACCACCACGGAATGGCTACGTGAAAATAGTACAAAATCATCTTAATATCGTCCAAAAGCTTGCTGTAATTTTGGACACTTTCAAAAAAATCGTGAATAAAGTATTAAAACTTGTTAATCGAGGGCATTATTTGTCCCTCGATTTTGTTTTATTATAAGGTCATGCGAAACAGGCACAAGGAGGCATTCGTCATGAATCACGAAGTGAAGCTTAAAGTCTTAAACATCGAAAAATCGTTTCCTGGCGTAAAGGCCTTAGACAAAATCGAGTTTTCGGTGCGAAAAGGGACTGTTCACGTACTTTGCGGCGAGAATGGCGCTGGGAAGTCCACGTTGATGAAAATCATCAATGGCATCTACCAGCCGGATTCTGGTCAAATCTTAATAGATGGTGTGGAAGTTAAAATCAAGAACCCGATTCAAGCTAGAGAACACGGCATCGCCATGATTTTTCAGGAGCTTAATTACATCCCGGAAATGACCATCGAAGAAAGTCTATTCGTCGGAAACTGGCCTAAGGACCGATTCGGCAAAGTGGACTGGCCAGAAATTCGTCGCCGGACATTGGCACTTTTAAAAGCAGAAAATCTGGACTACAAACCGGATATGAAGCTGAAGGACCTCACGGTATCCGACATCCAGATGCTAGAGATTCTTAAAGCGATTTCATACCAATCGGACATCATCATCATGGATGAGCCCACTTCGGCCATCACCAACAAGGAAGTGGAAGTGCTCTTTAAAAAAATCTTCGAGCTCAAGGCCAGAGGCGCCGCCATCATCTACATCTCCCACAAGATGGATGAAATCTTCCGGATCGCCGACGACATCACCGTCTTTAGAGATGGAAAGGTCATCGATTCAAAACCGAAGGAAGCGTTAGACATCGAAACGGTCATCGCCCTCATGGTAGGCCGTAAACTGGGAAATGACTTTCCTAAAGTCGAGGTTCCCATCGGCGAGCCCATCATGAAGATCACGGCACTGAACGGTGAGAAGTTCAAAGATGTCCACTTTGAAGTTAAAAAAGGGGAAATCGTAGGATTTGCTGGACTTATGGGAGCAGGAAGAACAGAGGTCATGCGTGCGATTTTCGGCCTCGACCCTATCCACAGTGGCGAAATCGCCATCAATGGCAAGCCCGTCAAAATCAAGAAGGTGAAAGACAGCATCGACCAGAAGGTGGTCATGCTCTCGGAGGATAGAAGGCGTTACGGCATCCTGCCCGTGAGAAGCGTCAGAGAAAACATCAGCATCACCAACCTTTCCAGATTCATCAAGAAAGGGCGCCTCCACAGCAAGGAAGAGATAGAAACCGTCAAGTACTACTGCGATAAAATGAAGGTCAAAACCCCAACCTATGAAACCAACATCGCCTCTCTTAGCGGTGGTAACCAGCAAAAGGTTCTCTTAGCCAAATGGCTCATCACCGATCCCGAGGTCTTTATCGTCGATGAACCCACACGTGGCATCGATGTCGGTGCGAAATATGAGATTTATAGACTGATTTCCGACCTCGTCATCGAGGGTAAAAGCGTCATCATGGTCTCCTCGGAGCTGCCAGAGCTCATCGGGATGTGTGACCGCATCTACGTCATGGCCAAAGGCGAAATCATGGGCGTCTTAACAAAAGAGGACTTCACGCAAGAGAACATCATGCGCCTGGCCACAGGCACCAAACAAAACCATTAGGAGTAAAGCGATGAAAACAACTTTTGATAAATTAAAAAAATCCAATCTAATGGGCACCTTCAGTATCTATTTCGTGCTATTAGCCCTATTCCTCATCAGCATGATGGCGAACGAAAACTTCGCCACAGTGGGGAACCTCTCGAACATCTCGCGTCAGATTGCCGTGGGAACGATCTTAGCCTTCGGACAAACGATTTTGATCATCAACGGCATGCTGGACTTATCCTCTGGCTCCGTACTGGCGCTGGCGGGTGTCCTTTCAGTAGACGCTTATTTGAAAACAGGCTCACTCCTCATCTCATTCATCGTCGGTATCGGCGTCGCCGTATTCTGCAACATCTTAAACGGCCTCATGGTCACGAAGTTTAAAACACCGCCCTTTATCGCCACACTGGCGATGATGGCCATGGCCAGAGGTGCAGCACTCCTTTATACAAACGGTCAAAACATCTACCAGATCGGCGATTATATCGTCTTTGGACAGGGAAGCTTCATCGGGATTCCCAACCCGGTTTGGTTCCTGATCATCACCATGGCCATCACCTGGTATCTACTGAATCACACGACCTTCGGTAGATCTGTATATGCCATCGGTGGAAACGAAGAAGCGGCAAACGCTTCCGGTATCAACGTGAATAAAATTAAAATGCGCTCTTACATCATCAACGGCATCTTCGTCGGACTCGCTGGCATCATCTTCATGTCGCGTGTCAACGGCGGTCTTCCAAACGGTGCTGGTGGCTACGAATTCAAAGCACTCACTGCAGCCGTTATCGGCGGCACCTCATTCTCAGGAGGGGTAGGAACTGCTTCTGGCACATTGGCTGGCGCCTTTATCGTCGGCTTCCTCGATAACATCATGGTACTCGTAGGGGTCAACTCCTATCTCCAACAAATCGTCAGAGGTGCCATTATCGCATTGGCGGTTATCTACGACATCTACTTCAAGACCACGCGTAAAAAACTTAAGGCATCAAAAGGGTAACCATTCACGGTTGATCCCAGCATCGCTGGATTAACATATTAGAATCACAGGAGGAGAAATATGAAAAAGGTTTTAGCATTATTATTGGTATTGATGCTGGCAGTGGGGATGCTGGCGGGTTGTAGCACACCTTCTGCAGAAACCACTGAAGCGGCTGCAGAAACAACAGCTGCTGTAGCTGGCGAATCAGATGGCACTTACAGAGTAGCGTACATCGCTAGAGCGCAAGCGGATTCATTTGCAGCATGGCTTGCTAACGCTGTTATGGAAGAAGCTGATAAGTATGATGACATCACTGTAGACGTATTTGATGGTCAAGCAAATGACGATACAGAAAACGCTTTGATTGAAAATGCAATCACGAATAAATACGATGCGATCATCGTACAACCAAACAACGGTGAAGCGCAAAGACCTTACGTAGAAAAAGCAGTTGCTGCTGGCATCGTAACCATTACGACCAACGCTAGAATTTCTGGTATCGAAGGCGCATCTTCAGTAGATGCTGATCCATACCTCCAAGCAAAAGTCAACGCGGATGCTGCTGTAGAGCAAATTCCACAAGGCGCTAACGTCGTCGTTCTTAAAGGCCCTCCAGGAAACTTCCATGCAGATGCAAGACGTGAAAGCTGGGAAAATGAGTTCTTTGCAAAACGTCCTGACGTTAAAATCGTAGGCGAAGAAATCGCAAACTGGAACAAAGATGAAGCCATGAACTACATGGAAACTTGGGTACAAGCAAATGATAAAATCGATGCAATCATCGCTATGAACGATAACATGGCTGCTGGCGCACTTGAAGTTATCAAAGATAACCCTAACTTTGCAAACATCCTTTCTTATGGTGTTGACGGTACAGCTGAAGCCGTACTCCTCATCAAAGACGGCAAAATGACTTCTACAAGCTTACAATCAGCATATGCACTTGCAGAAGCACTTCTTTCTACTAGCCACAAGCTTCTTACTGGCGAAGAAACACAAATCGATATCGACATCGACTGCCCACTCATTACCATCGATAACGTTGATGAATTTATCGAAATGCACAAAAAAGCTGGCGCAATCCAATAATCTCCCAATAGACTTGCGTTCATGGGGAAGGAGCTCTCAATTCATCGCTCCTTCTCCTCATACATAGGAAGATGCCCAAAGACGTCAGTCACAGTCTGGGCGTCTTTTCATGAAATTTCATCTAGGAGGCCATCCATATGACTAATAAAGCAGCATTTATGTCAGGTACAAACCATATGATCTTTAAAGAAATTCCCATGCCAACCCTCGAATCACACGAAGTGCTCATCGAAGTGGACGTCGTCGGCATTTGCGGCTCTGATGGGCACTATTACCAACACGGCAATATCGGTGATTTCGTCGTGGAAGGGGATTTTATCCTCGGTCACGAAAGTGCTGGCTACGTGGCTGCCATCGGCAGTGGCGTCAAATCCTTAAAAGTGGGCGATCGCGTGGCATTAGAACCCGGTGTGGTCTGTGGCAAATGCGAGCAATGCCTTTCAGGAAAATACAACCTTTGCGAACACGTGGAATTCTTCGCCACACCACCATACCACGGCGTTTTCGCGAATTACGTGAAGCACCCCGAAAACCTGTGCTTCAAGCTCCCAGAAAACGTATCTAACGCTGAAGGCGCACTGGTCGAGCCACTGGCAGTTGGGCTTCACGCGGCGTCGCAAGGCGACGTCAAGCTCGGCGACACAGTCGTGGTCTTCGGCTCAGGCTGTATCGGCCTCGTGTCCATGCTAGCGAGTAAAGCACGTGGCGCATCGAAGGTCATCGTCGTAGACATCATCGAAAAACGCCTCGCGTTCGCTAAAAAGTTAGGTGCCACAGATGTCATCAACGCCATGGAGGAAGATGTGATCAGCCGCGTGGCAGAACTCACTGACGGAAAAGGCGCTCATGTGGTCATCGAAACCGCTGGCGCACCGATTACGGTACAGCAAACCGCTAGCGTGGTGCGCAAAGCAGGAACGGTGGTACTCGTCGGCATGACTGTCAAGCCTGAGACTTCTTACGACTTTATGAAGCTCATGGGCAAAGAGGGGACGCTTAAGACCATCTTCAGATACCGCAACCTCTATCCTGTGGCGATTAACGCCATCAGCAGTGGCACCATCGACGTGAAGAGTATCGTCACCCATGAGTTCGATTTTGATCAAATCGGTGAAGCCTTCGACTTCGTCGCAAAAAATCCCGTAGATGTGGTGAAAGCCGTCATCAAAGTCAAAAAATAATCGGAGGCCCCATGTTCTTTATCGGTGTGGATTTAGGCACTTCCTCAGTTAAGATCCTCGTCATGGACCAAAGCGGACACATTCAAAAAACCGTGACGAAGGATTATCCTCTTTATTTTCCCAAGCCATTATGGTCAGAACAAAATCCCCAGGACTGGCTCGAGCAGTCATTACTGGGGATTAAAGAGGCCATTTCGGAGCTGGACGCCTCGAAAATCAAGGCGATTAGCTTTAGCGGCCAGATGCACGGGCTGGTAGGCCTCGATGCACATGATAATGTCATCAGACCCGCCATTTTATGGAATGATCAGAGAAGCACCACAGAGACAGATTATTTAAATGAGGAAATTGGACGTGACGCGCTGACACGTTATACTGGAAACATTGCATTTCCAGGCTTTACAGCGCCTAAGCTCCTCTGGCTCAAACACCATGAACCCGAGCATTTTAGCCGGCTTAAAAAAATCATGCTCCCTAAGGATTATTTAGCCTATAAGCTTTCCGGTGCTTTTGCCACGGATTATGCGGATGCTTCAGGTGCACTTTACCTCGATGTCGCAGGCAGAAAATGGTCTGAACAGATGCTGAGCATCCTCGATATCGACGCTTCTCAGTTGCCTGCACTTTATGAAGCCTACGAACCGATCGGCACCCTCAGTGAAGAAGTGAAAGCCTTTTTAGGCCTGACACATGATGTCGCCGTGGTGATCGGTAGCGGCGACCAAGCGTGCGCCGCTGTGGGTGGCGGCGTGGTGTCTCCTGGTAGGTGTGCCCTTTCCCTAGGAACCTCTGGCGTGGTTTTCGTCCATAGCGATACGTTTATAAAGGATCCAAACGATGGCCTTCATGCCTTCTGCCATGCAAATGGCGCTTATCACCTCATGGGCTGTATGCTCTCAGCTGCAGGCTCGCTTAAATGGTGGGTTGAGGGCATCCTAAAGGGCGTGGACTATACACACATCATGGATGAAGCCAGCGACGCCGTCATCGAAAACGATTTATTCTTCCTTCCTTATTTGATGGGGGAGAGAAGCCCGCATAATGATCCAAATGCCCGCGGCGTTTTCTGGGGACTCAATCTGACACACACGCAGGGCGATATGACCCGTTCCGTGGTGGAAGGCGTTTCCTTCGCGCTAAGAGATTCCTTTGAAATCATAAAAGCCCTCGGACAGCCCGTGGATGAGATTCGCATCAACGGCGGTGGCTCTAAAAACGATTTCTGGTGTCAGATGATCGCAGATGTGCTTGACACGAGGGTAGTAAGACTGGCTACCGATGCGGGTCCCGCTTATGGAGCCGCCATTCTGGCAGCAGTAGGCGCAGGTGCGTTCAAATCGGTGACAGAGGCGTGCGACCAGCTCATTATGACCACAGAGGCCTTTATGCCGAATCCAGAAAATGTCATCCTTTACGATAAAAAATACCACAAATTTGCAAAGCTCTATCCTCACTTTAAAACCCTTTGGGCCGCTGAAGAACTTCCCCTCTAATGTGACTCAAAAACTCCCAAATGCGGACAGTCCTGATTTTAAACAGGACTGTCTTTTTCTTCTTATGATTTCTTAATTTTTAATGTGCTTACCCACCTGCGATTTAATGGTTTCTTAAGGAGGATTTCCCTCTATAATATGATAGAATCATATTAACTAAGGAAACAACCTTAAGGAGGTCGTTATGGAATATATCATCTTTGCAGTATTGGGCCTTTTGCTCTTACTTTTAATCACTTCAAATATTCGCATCGTTCCGCAATCTGAAGCCTATGTCATCGAAAGACTTGGCGCCTATCTCACCACATGGGGTACTGGACTTCACTTTAAGATTCCGCTCATCGATCGTATCGCTAAAAAGGTATCCCTCAAGGAAATCGTCGCAGACTTCCAGCCACAAGCAGTGATTACGAAGGATAACGTCACCATGAAGATCGATACCATCATCTTCTTTCAAATTACCGACCCGAAACTCTTTACCTACGGAACGGCGCAGCCTTTATTTGCCATCGAAAGCATTACAGCCACCACGCTTAGAAATATCATCGGTAACCTCGAACTGGACGAGTCGCTCTCCTCTAGAGACCATGTCAACGGGCTGATGCGTAGCATCCTGGATGAAGCCACTGATCCATGGGGCATCAAGGTTAACCGCGTGGAGCTTAAAAATATTCTCCCGCCTAAGGAAATCCAAGAAGCCATGGAGAAACAGATGCGTGCAGAACGTGAACGCCGCGAATCCATCTTACTTGCAGAAGGGGAGAAGCAATCGGCCATCCTCATCGCCGAAGGTCAAAAGACCAGCGTCATCCTCGCCGCAGAAGCAGAAAAGCAATCGGCCATTCTCTATGCTGAGGGCCGTAAAATTCAGAAAATCACCGAAGCAGATGGTGAAGCTGAGGCCATTAGAACCGTTCAGTTCGCCACGGCTAAAGGGCTTGAGATGATCAAGGAAATCGACGTGGACGATTCCGTGCTCGCACTTAAAAGCTTCGAAACACTGGCCAAGGTTGCAAACGGTAAATCCACAAAAATGATTATTCCGACTAACATTACGAAAACGAACTACATGGCAAATCCATCTAAACCTGATGACTCTGAGCATCAAGGATAAGCTAAACCCACATCGCCCTTTACAAAGGGCGATTTTTCATCTATAATAACGAAGAGTAAATCAGATGATCGCGTGCTTCGGCATGAGGAAAGTCCGAGCTCCGCAGAGCAGGGTGCTGGGTAATACCCAGTGGAGGCGACTCCAAGGAAAGTGCAACAGAAATAGACCGCCTCGCAAGAGGTAAGGATGGAAAGGTGAGGTAAGAGCTCACCAGCGCATAGGCGACTATGTGGCTCTGTAAACCCCATCTGGAGCAAGACCAAGTAGGGTGTAAAAAAGAGGCTGCTCGTCTCTCCCAGTGGTAGGTCGCATGAGCGTAATGGTAACATTGCGCCTAGATAGATGATCATCGAATACAGAACTCGGCTTATAGATTTACTCATTAAAGCACCCGCCTCTCACAGAAGCGGGTTTTTTAATGCACCCTAATTATGTTATAGTATTTCCATAGGCATCTATTTATTAAGGAGGGCTCTTATGATTTATGAACATCACATCGCACATCACGGCATTAAAATCCACTATACCACCACCATCAATCCGTCCTCCAAATCATCTAAAGATGCACTGCCGCTAATCATCGTCCCTGGATTCACCGAGGATGCCTCGGATTATTCCGAGCTGATGCGCCGTCTACTCCCTAAAACATCCATCGCCATTTCGCTTAGGGGCAGAGGTGCCAGTGACGCGCCAGTTATCGGCTATACACTGGCGGATCACATGAGCGATATCGAAGCCGTCGTCCAAGATTTGGGCATAGGCGCTTTTATTCTCTTTGGCTTCTCACGTGGTGCCTCCTATGCGCTGGGTTATGCACTTAAACATTCAGAGCAGATCGCTGGCCTAATTCTAGGGGATTACCCCGCTAGACATACCCGGCTTCCCGAAAGCTTCGTGGATTATTTTACCGCACTGCCCCCATGGCGCGGTAAAACTGCCCTTCAGCGTATGCCGCTACACGCCATCACACAAATCCAAAAAGAGTCCGTAGAGGTCTCATTTTTAGACGACTTGTCTCAAACCAAGTGGCCGCTACTCATCTTCAAAGGGGAGGGACGTAGCGCGATACTCACTGAAGAGGGGGTATCAGATTACTTGACTGCTAGATCAAACGCTCAGATTTTACGGGTCACTGACACGGGACACGATATTTTCACTTCAGCCGTCATCGATATCCCGGCAGCCATCTCAGATTTCATCGCAACTTCGTCGATTCGTAACGATTTATTATAAAAGAGGAGGACTTTATGAACGCCATCTATTCACGCCGTAGCATCCGCAAATACAAATCCACCCCTGTGGAAGAAACACAGATCAAACAGGTCATCAGAGCAGCCTCATATGCGCCATCCGCTGGCAATGAAAGGCCTTGGCATTTCATCGTCATTCAAAACCGCGAGACGCTAAACGCTTTTCCGACCTTTCATCCCTTCACGCAAATGCTCAAAGAGGCGCCTGTGGCCATCGTCACTTGCGCGGATACCAGCGCGGTAAAATACGACGGCATGTTCTGGATTCAGGATATGTCTGCGGCTATTCAAAACCTTATGCTGGAGGCGGAAAATATCGGCCTTGGCACCTGTTGGTGCGGTCTTTACCCTAATGCAGACTTCGTCAGCCGCGTAAAGGAAATGCTATCGCTCCCTGAGCATGTGATTCCTACAGCTGTGGTTGCACTTGGTTACCCAGATGAGACCAGAGAGGTTCCAGAGCGTTTTATAGAAGAACGCGTCCACTTCGAAAAGTGGTAAAATTTTGGAAACCATTTCACTATTTTTGAAATTTCAGTTATAATATAATAAGAAAGATTTGGTTTTTTTGCAGGAGGAAATGCAATGCTCAAGAAATGTGAAAAATGTGGTCGCTTCTTTGGAGATGAGGGGCAAACGGTTTGTAGCGCATGCCGCATGTCTTCTAAGGGCTTTAAAAGCACTGGTGATCCAGAGCGCGATAAATTCGTCATGACCCGCGACATCGTCTATGAAAACCCTGACATTTCACCCCAAGGCATTATCGACATCATGTCGGACATGGGCGTGGAAATCACCATCAGAGAAATTATGAAATACGTCGATGAGGGTAGGCTTTCACTGAACACTGTCAAGGATGGCAACCACTGTCAACGCTGCGGTACACGCATCAGCTTTGGTAAGTATTGTGATCGCTGCCGCTTTAAACTCGAGCAGCAAAACAAAATGGAAGGCGGTCACGACGACGACGATAAGCCTCGTATTAAAATGCATACGTCGAAGAGTTAACACGCTAATTAGCTTAAAAATCAAAGCATCGCCTAAGGGCGGTGTTTTATTTTTTTTGATGCCCTTCATCCTATTTACAACCGAACAATTGTTCTGTATAATTAAACCAAACATATGTTCTGCTTTTTTTAGATTGCGGTTAGGAGGCATGCGATGTCCAGAATCATTTTCCACATCGATGTGAACAGCGCTTATCTCTCTTGGGAGGCCGTCTACAGACTACAGCACGGTGAAGCACTAGACCTTCGCACCATTCCGTCGGCAGTGGGTGGCGATCCCGTTAAACGGCATGGCATCATTTTAGCGAAAAGCTTACCAGCCAAGCCTTATAAAATACAAACCGGCGAGAGTCTCATGGCCGCTTTTCAGAAATGTCCGCACCTGACAGTGGTACCACCACGGTATGAGCTCTATCTAAAATCCAGTAATGCCCTCATCGAGCTCATTAGCGACTATTCCGCCCATATTCAGCGTTATAGCATCGATGAGTGCTTTGTGGATTTCACCGATATGGTAATGCTCTATGGCGATCCCGTGGAAACGGCGCATGTGATTCGAAAGCGCATCAAAAAAGAGCTTGGCTTTACAGTAAGCATTGGCATCTCCAGTAACAAGCTCCTCGCGAAAATCGCCAGCGACCTTAAAAAGCCAGATGCAGTGACGACGCTATTTCCAGAGGAGATCCCCACCAAAATGTGGCCACTACCTGTGGAGGAGCTTTTTATGGTGGGGCGCGCCACTGCCCCTAAGCTTCATTTTCTAGGGATTGAGACCATTGGCGATTTGGCAAATTACGATCTCGAGGTGCTAAAGGGATCTCTTAAATCTCAAGGTGTCCTTATCTGGAACTACGCCAATGGGCGTGAAGACTCACAGGTCAAAAAAAGTAACCGTCTCGCCATCAAAAGCATCGGAAATTCCTCTACGATTCCATTTGACATCGATAATCGAAAAGAGGCACATCTGATGCTTTTAAGCCTGAGTGAAATGGTGGGCATGCGGTTACGAGATAGCCAGTACTTGGCACGTCTGGTGAGTGTCAGCTTTAAAACCCATCTGTTCAACAGCAGTGGACATCAGCGCAAATTTGAGATTCCCACCGACCATACCTCTGAGATTTATCGTGTGGCATGTGAGCTATTTGACGAGCTATGGGATGGGACCCCACTTAGACATCTTGGGGTGCGCGTGGCGGAATTTTGTGAAAACGACTTCATTCAGCTTCATCTGTTTGATTCCTCCACAGATGAGCGAAAACAGCGCCTCGACCGCGTCATCGACGAGCTGAGGGGGCGCTTTGATCCGAAGGTCATCATGCGCGGCGCATTTGTAGGCAGCGGTATAAAGCCGCTCACAGGCGGTGTGGGAGAGGACGATTTTCCGTTGATGAGCAGTATTTTATAGTAGTATTTTATAGCAGTATTTTATATATGTTAGTAAAGGTGTGATTGGGTATGAAGGTCGTTAGAAAAGATATTGATATGCTCTGTTGGTTTGATCATCAGGGGTATCCAAATCCTGTACGGTTCAGGTTGGTGGATGAGTCAGGCGAAAGTCTCGTCATCAAAATAGATAAAGTCATCACGCGTGAGTTTGAAAAACTGGCAGGGAATAAAATGTTCGTTTTTACCTGCCAGTGTATGATTCAAAGCGCCATGCGAACCGTGGTCATCAAGTATGAAATGGATAATTGCAAATGGATTTTATTTAAATATTGATCTCTGAACAGTCGTATTTTGGCCGTATACCGATGGAGTTCATGGGAATTTGTTGCAGTCAGCCGCATCCATGTGCTATAATCTATACGTATAAGACTCATGATGTCTTCCAATCGTTGGCAGGCAAGTCTAAAATTATGAAAATTATAGGAGTGTGGTTTTTTTTGGAAGCAGGCGCGAGTTGGCAGTTTATACTATTGGCGGTGTTGATTGGAATGTCCGCATTTTTCTCAGCATCAGAAACAGCATTAATGTCACTCAGTAAAATCAGAATACGGCATCTCGTGGACGAACGCGTCAGAGGCGCCGAAGCAGTCAGTAAGCTGGTTGAAAATCCAAACCGATTGCTGGGAGCAATCCTCGTCGGCAATAACATCGTCAATATCGGTGCATCTGCACTGGCAACGTCTTTGGCCATCCAATACCTCGGCAACGCCGGTGTAGGAATCGCGACTGGCGTCATGACGTTGTTGGTACTCATCTTTGGTGAAATCACACCAAAATCACTTGCTGCGCAACATTCGGAATTTATTTCTTTGAGAATTGCCCGGTTGATTACGTTCATCGTTACAGTGTTTGGTCCTATTGTATCAATCCTGTTGGTTGTCACGAATCTTCTAATTCGCTTACTCGGCGGTAAGCCTGGAAAGGCACAGCCGTTCATCACAGAGGATGAGCTCAAGACCATGGTGAATGTCAGCCATGAGGAAGGGGTTCTCGAGGGTGAAGAAAAACAGATGATTTATAACGTATTTGAATTTGGAGATACCCAAGTGAAGGACATCATGACGCCACGTACCGACATGATTGCACTGGAAATTGGTGTGACTTACGAAAAAATCATCGAAACGTTCAGGGAAGAGCAATTTTCTAGAATTCCTATCTACCAAGAAACCACTGACAATATCGTCGGTATTCTCTATATTAAAGATTTAATTTTTAAGTCGACAGAAAATGCGGTCTTTGACATTCACAATTACATGCGTGAACCATTTTTCACGTTTGAATTTAAGAAAACCACTGAACTTTTTCAAGAGCTCAGAGCTAAACGCATCCCCATGGCCATCGTCCTTGACGAGTATGGCGGTACCGCTGGAATCGTCACCGTGGAGGATTTGATCGAAGAAATCGTCGGCGATATCAGGGATGAGTACGATGATCATGAAAAGGACATTGAAGTGGTAAAGGAAGATGAATACATCGTTGAGGGAAGTACACGTATCGATGAACTAAACGATTTGATCGGCGTTAATATCGAATCCGAGGATTTCGATACCATAGGCGGATTTATTGTCGGAGAGTTTGGATACATTCCCGAGGTCAATGAATCCATCGAGTACGAAGGCATAAAATTCGTCGTAGAAGAGGTCGATCGCAATCGAATAGAAAAATTGCGTATTCATACGTAAGGATAATAGCAGAGGCCCTCAAAATGAGGGTCTTTTTTTAGGAGGAAATCAGTGTTAACACAATTTTCAAGAACAGAATTATTAATAGGGGAAGAAGGCGTAAAAAAATTAGAAAACGCCTCAGTGGCAATTTTTGGTGTTGGTGGCGTAGGGTCATTCACTGTTGAAGCGCTTGCGCGTAGTGGTGTTGGTCAATTCTACCTATATGATGACGATAAAGTCTGTCTTACCAACATCAACCGTCAGCTAATCGCAACACGCAAAACTGTGGGCCAAGTAAAGGTCGAGGTGATGAAGGCGCGCATACTCGAAATCAATCCGAATGCCATCGTCGAAGCGAACCGTTGTTTTTTCGGTGCGGAGACAGCTAAAGACATCGACTTTTCAAAGTTTGATTACGTGGTAGATGCCATCGATACCGTGTCCTCAAAGCTCCTTTTGGTAGAATGTGCCGAAGCTGTAAACGTTCCGATCATCAGTAGCATGGGCGCTGGTAATAAAATGGATCCCACTCAGTTTGAAGTGACGGACATCCATAAAACCTCTGTCTGCCCACTAGCAAAGGTCATGAGAAAGGAACTGAAGAATCGTGGCATAAAAAAACTGAAAGTGGTCTATTCTAAGGAGCCTGCCATGAAACCCATGGAGCGGGAGAGCATCAGCTGCAAAAGCAACTGTGTTTGCCCAAAGGATGTCCAAAGAAACTGTAGTGCGAAAAGACAAGTGCCAGGTAGTATCGCCTTTGTTCCATCGGTGGTGGGATTAATCATCGCTGGGGAAGTCATCAAGGACCTCATCGGATTTCAACGTAAATAATCAAAGGTTGGGCATTACCCCTTCGTGTCACGCATGCAAATAGGAGGACAACTATGCTTAAATACACTTTTAAACGCATTCTTCATACCATTCCGTTACTCCTCGCTGTCACGCTCGTGGTTTTCTTCTTAATAGATGCCATGCCTGGCGATGAACTGACAGCGTACATAAATACCATTCCAGAGGGAGACCCACGGCCTACACAGGCTCAAATCGCTCAAATGCGATCTGTCTTAGGACTTGATCGCCCATGGCCAGTCCGCTATCTCGAGTGGCTTGGCGATGTTCTTCGTGGCGACTTCGGCACGTCGCTTCATTATCGCAGACCAGCTGCTGATGTTATCGGTACCATCATCTGGAAGACCGTTATGATCAATTCCGTGGCGATGCTGCTCACGTTTATCCTAGCCGTTCCCATCGGGGTACGTTCCGCTGCAAAAAAAAATGGTCTATTTGACCGTACGATTTCCACCACTACTTTGGTTTTTATCTCACTTCCCACATTTTTTATCGGTCTGTATCTTATGCGTTTATTCGCGGTTGATTTAGGGATCTTACCCGCCACGGGAATGCGCTCCGTAATCTCAGTGGTGAAGGGTTATCCCTCTAAAGCTGCCGAAATATCGGATATCGTCAGACACATGGTCCTACCAGTACTGACGCTGACACTGGCTGGTGTCGGGGTAGTAGCCCGGTATGTACGGAACGCAGTCATCGAAGTCATCAATCAAGATTACATCCGAACAGCGCGTTCGAAAGGCCTCACCGAACGTATGGTCATCTACCGACACGCATTTAGAAACGCGTTTATACCGATAATTTCGCTGATCGGTGTGATGCTTCCCACCATATTCGTCGGTAATATTTTCGTGGAAGCGATTTTTGCATGGCCAGGAATCGGACTGGAGTTTTTATACACCATCTACCGCCGTGATAATGCCATGCTTTCGCTGATTATCCTGTTCTTCTCTGTCGCCTCGGTCATGGGAAACCTCATGGCTGACCTTCTGTACGGTCTTGCCGACCCGAGAATCAAAGTGGAGGAGTGATTAACGAATGATGGAAAAACATGAACAATCAGGCGGTCCTTGGGCGCTGGCGTCCCGTCGATTACTAAATAATAAAATCGCCGTATTCGGCGGAGTCCTACTCGTGCTCATCATGCTCTTTACCTTTATAGGCCCATTATTTTCACCTTATGATATCACGGTCATCGATGTTAAGTTAAGATATAAGCCACCTACATGGCTTCATCCGTTCGGCACCGATATGCTTGGCCAAGATTTAATGACACAGGTAATGATCGGCGGACGTCTGTCGCTTGCATTTGCGATTCTGTCAGCCACAGTTACCATTATTTTCGGCACACTTATCGGTGTGGTTTCAGGCTACTTTGGTAAATGGATCGATGGCCTTCTCATGAGATTTACTGAATTCGTCTACGTTTTACCATTACTGCCCATGCTAATTGCCTTTACGGCGCTTATGGCATTTAGAATGCCACCGCTTGAGCGGATGCTCATCACCATGATCGTGTTTGGTTTTCTCAATTTTCCCAGCCTGGCTAGGCTCATTCGCGGTGAGATTTTAACCTTAAAAAATCAGGAGTTCATGAGGGCTGCAGAGCTTCTAGGCGTCTCAAAATTTTCTAAGATGTTCAAGCATCTCATGCCAAACGTCATGGGCGTGGTCATCGCATCCTCTGCACAAATTATCGCAAACGCCATTTTACTTGAACTCACGTTATCGTTCGTGGGCATGGGCTTTCCGCCACCGACACCAACCTGGGGCAATTTAATCCCGAACATCCGCGGAGACAACATGGTCACTAGTGGACACTCCTGGTTATGGTTTTACCCCGTCAGCTTTATTTCCTTAACCATCATCAGCATCAATCTACTCGGCGAAGGCCTCCGTGATGCGCTAGATCCTAAATCTGAGGGGCGATAGGTTAAAGCGCCGTGCGCCTGGTTACCACGATTAAATCTATGTTACATCCTCATGTAAAAAAGTTTTTTATAAACCGTTTGTGATAAACTAGGTCTATAGTAGCATGAGGAGGTTTATCATGAAACAGTTCATAGAATTTCTTAAAAACCATGTGATGACACTGCTGGTCGCCATGACCATTGCACTGGTTACGATCATCACATTATTCATCATAAATTCAAACCTGTCCGTTCGCATTAAGACATTAGAATCGCTAAATGAACAGCAAAATCGAGAGCTATCCGCAAAAACAGAAACGATTGATGCATTAACAGCGGAAAAGGAAGCGTTAATCAAAAAAATCGCACAGACCGCCGCTGAGAACGATGCACAGATGGCCGCTCAGAAGGAAGCCATGGCCGTTCTGGAGAAGCAGCTTAATAATAGCTTCACTGTACCCGATTATGTGCTGACAGGGTTAAAAACTCACGGTTATGCCGATGTGAAGCAATTCCTTGAAACATTGTCCACGCAAAACGACCTGATTCCCATCAAGGGGGTTTTAGGTGGCACCATGAAGTGGTGGCCTTCGTATTCTGTGGTTCTAAATGAAAAATATGTATTCGGCTATTTTGAAGATGGCCATATTTTAGGCTATGCACTTTTAGAATATGCTTTTGATCAAAACAATACTTTAACTTGGAAGATTATTGATGTTTTTACTGACTAAATAGATGGCATCATTTCTTTTATTTCCACGACAAAAAATTTACATGAGGGAGTAGGCTATGGAACTGGTAACCTTAGTGGATAACGTCGTTTACGGAGAAGGGCTCGTCGGCGAACATGGATCCTCGTTTCTAATCAAATCAAAGGGTGTTAAAATTCTTTTTGATACAGGTCAAACACAGGCGATATTATCTAATGCCAATTATCTCGCTGAAGAGCTTCACGATGTGGATTTCGTCGTGTTAAGCCATGGGCACTACGACCATTGTGGGGGACTTGAGGCGTTTTTATCAGTTAACCATACGGCTAAGATTTTCTTAAAACCAAAAGCCTTCGGCGAAAAAATTTCCATGCAGGATAATGTCCAGCACTTTGTGGGCTTCAAATTAAAAAAGCCGATTGAAACTTATCCTAACGAGTTCGTGTTCGTTGAAGGTGATATGGAGATTGCTGAAGGGATTCACCTCATCGGCGACATTCACACTTATACGCATGATCTCGTGGACACGTCACGTTTTTTTGTCAGGGACACCATGAACTTGGTACAGGATCCTTTTTCCGATGAGCTATTCATGGTCATCACTGAAGGGCAGCGCCGTTTTATCTTTACTGGCTGCTCGCATAAAGGGATCCTCAACATCCTGAAGACCGCTTACGAAAAAAATGGCCATCAGCGCTTAAATTATGTGTTTGGCGGCATGCATTTCAGCGGGGCGTTATTAAGGCATTTAGACCAGTACCTGATGCAGTTCAAGCGTTTCGGAATCGAGGGGCTCTATGTCAACCACTGTACAGGAATCGACGGGTATTTCAGACTAAAATTAAAATTCCCGCAAAAGGTGTATTACGCCTTCACGGGATTTCATGTTGAACTGTAAAAAAATTGTAATAATTTATTTGAGTAAAATAAAAAGGGGAGGGTATATAACGACTAGACTTAGGAAGACGATTTCTTCATAGTCTATTATATATTTCCCCCCTATTTCCTCTAGTATAGCTAGAGGCTTTTTTTTTAGATTTTTTCGTCCACATCGGGTGGCAGAATCGGTTTGCGCTTCAGTGGGGTCGATAGGATGATGGCTGTTCTCGTATCGCCCAGTGCCTGAATTTTATCGATGATCTCTTCAAGGCGTTTAGTGTCCTCGCAAACGACCTTTACCGTCATACAATCTTCGCCAGTGACGTGATAGCACTCGATGATTTCCCGCTCTTCACCCGCCATTTTTTTAAACCGGTCATGGGAGCTGACTTTCATCGCCACATGGACGATGGCTTCCACATGTAACTTTAGTTTTTTAGGGTTGACGATGGCTGCATAGCCTTCGATAACGCCTGCTTCTTCGAGGCGTCTAATGCGTTCCGAAACGGCTGGAGAGGTTAGATTTACACGTTGGCCAAGCTCCTTCATGGAAATCCGTCCGTCCTGCTGAAGGATTTTTAAAATGCGAATATCTGTTGAATCCATGATTTTCTCCCTAATTAAATTAAGTTAATTATCAAATTGATTTATTTATTAAACTAAGTAAAGTCTATCACTTTTGGTTATCTCTGTACACAAATATGTGCAAATGATAAACTTTTGTTGTAATTAGCCTATCTAGGAGGTTAGCGATGTCCGCTATCAAAATAACTGAAACCATATTAAGAGATGCCCATCAATCTTTAATTGCCACGCGATTAACGACCAATGAAATGATTCCCATATTAGAAACCATGGATGCGGTCGGATACCATGCACTCGAGTGCTGGGGTGGTGCGACATTTGATGCTTCACTGCGATATCTCAGTGAAAACCCATGGGAACGCTTAAGACTCATTCGTAAAAACGTTAAGAATACAAAACTACAGATGTTATTGAGGGGTCAAAATATTCTGGGCTATAAGCATTATCCAGATGATGTGGTGGAAGCCTTTATCAAGCGCGCTATCGCGAACGGCATCGACATCGTTAGAATTTTTGATGCACTTAATGACCTTAGAAATATCGAATTGGCTGTCAATACCACAAAAAAAGAAGGCGCACATGCACAAGCGGCGATTTCTTACACCATCAGCCCTGTTCATACCATAGAGAATTACGTCCAGCTCGCGAAGGACATGCAGTCCATGGGTGCTGATTCCATCTGTATAAAAGACATGTCTGGTTTGCTGACGCCATTTGAAGCAGAAAAACTCGTGAAAGCTTTAAAAGCGAACATTTCCGTACCGCTTGAGCTGCACTCGCATTATACCAGTGGTCTGGCGAGCATGTCGTATTTAAAAGCGATTGAAGCAGGCGTGGATATTATCGATACAGCGATTTCGCCATTTGCACTGGGAACCTCTCAGCCTGCAACCGAGCCGATGGTGGCTACATTAAAGGGCACACCATACGATACGGGGCTTGATTTGGATGTCCTCGATAAAGTTACCGAATATTTTACTCCGATCAGAGAGAAAGCCATCGACTCTGGACTCCTTGACCCGAAAATGTTAGGGGTTGATATCAATGCCCTCGTTTATCAGGTACCTGGTGGCATGCTTTCCAATCTCGTTTCACAGCTCAAAGCGCAAAATGCACTGGATAAATACGATGAGGTGCTAAAAGAAGTCCCAAGAGTCCGTGAAGATCTGGGCTATCCGCCACTGGTGACACCGACGAGTCAAATGGTGGGGACACAGGCCGTTCTCAACGTCGTAATGGGAGAGCGGTATAAAATGGTGCCTAAAGAAATCAAAGAATACGTAAAAGGCATGTACGGAAGACCTGCTGTGCCGATCAAACGTGAAATTGTAGAGAAGATTATTGGCGACCAAGAAGTGATTACTTGCCGCCCAGCTGACCTGCTTCCACCACTTTTAGCTATTGAAAGCGAGAAGATTAAAGAGTATATTGAAGAGGAAGAGGATGTTTTATCCTACATCTTGTTCCCTAATGTGGCTGAAGAATATTTCAAGTTCCGTCGAGCTCAGAAATATAAAATTGACTCCGATTTAGTGAACATAGACGAGAAGACACATCCTGTTTAATTCACAATTGGAGGCACTATGCAGAAGAAACCCAAACTCAGTCGAGAAGAGGTTAAAAAGCAACGCGCACTGGAAAACGAAAAAATGGTGTATGAAAACTGGCAATTCAATCACGAAATGGGGCGTTTCAAATATGCCCTTCGGTTCGGAGCATTTACCTGGGGAATTCCCACATTTTTCGTCTACACCGTCATTATGCTGGTCATGAACTTTTTCTTGAAAGAGAGTTACAAATACGATCTATATCAAGCTGTGATCGCTTTCATATTCTTTATCCTGTTTGGAATCGCCTACGGGATGGTGCTATGGAACCGAAATGAAAAGATTTTCCTAAAAAAATACCCCTATGGTAGAAAAACTAAAGCATAGATTATTATGTTGAAACAGAATCGCTTCATCGCGGTTCTGTTTTTTTATTTCCAATTATTTACCATTTGTTATTGATTTTGGTAAATTATGGATATATAATGGTTTTACCATTTATTTACAGGAGGTGCGATGCGGTATCTATTAGAAAATGACTATACACAGCGCTTATATGCCCAAATAGGGGCTGCTTGTCCAGACCTTACCTTACTTAAGCACGACAAAATCAGCGGAATAAGCGAAGATGACACACTCGTGCTCGACGAAAACGATTGGGTGCATTACATGGCATCTGGTAAAACGCCGAAAGAAGTGATCGTCTTCGGTGAAAACAGCCCACTTTATGGCACCTATCGCACGATCTCCAAGTATCAGCCTGCCAAAAAGATTCAGTCGGCCTTACAAAGGGCAAGACATCCTATCCTATTGGTCACATCTGATGCAAATGTACCCCATATCGAATCGATTCTAAGCGTTATTTCCAGAGTTGTCGAAGTCGAATACACGGTATCGACGAATTATCCTCCACAAAAACCTTTTGATTTATTTAGTTTTCTAGTGGCGCTTCCTTCTAAGGAACTGCTCAAGAATAGGCTCGATGTCTGTCAAACGCTTAAGGATTACCTGAAGCCTCCTATCAGTGACATTACCAGTATGCTGTATTCGTTATCCGAAAAAGGGAGAACGGTGGTACTAAGTACACCTTTAAAGGGGGCGCTCGATCTCGCAATCATGGAGTTGTGTGATGCAGTGATCTTTCTGAAAGTGAATAAGGCCTCCGAATTTATCGCATCATTAACCACCATTAAACCCTCACTCCATTTTAAGGTTATCGACATTTCGAATAGCCCAGACTTACTGCAGCTTGAAGAATCCATTAAGCACATTTTCAGGAGTTGACAGATGGAGAACTTTGAACCTACGCACGCAAGCAAAGAACAGCTTAAGAAGGAGATCCTAACTAAAATCGGCGCATTCGATATCCCTGCCATTCAGCGGGAAATCACAGCCGTGGTTAGTGCGATGTCATCACTCAGCACAGAAGAGAAAAAGACGATGCATCGCGAACTTAATCATGCCATTCTCGGTTACGATGTCATTCAGCCCTATTTAGACGACCCATCTGTCACAGAAATCATGATCAATGGATTAACACCTATTTTTATCGAAAAAAAGGGGAAACTCCATCAAACCGCCATTACTTTTGAATCCAAAACACAGCTCATGCAGCTGATTCATAAAATAAGTAATGAAACGGGGAGAGAAGTGAACCTAGGTAACCCGACGCTAGATGCTAGATTGAAGGATGGTTCAAGAGTAAATATCATCCTCGATCCTGTGGCATTAACCGGTCCGCATGTCACTATCCGAAAATTCAAAAAGAATTTTAACTCTGCTGGGGAGTTGATGCAAACTGGCATGTTTGACATAAACATCCTGAAGCTATTCGAAGTACTTGCATACTGTAAATACAACCTGTTCATCGCCGGGGGAACTGGCTCCGGAAAAACCACGTTGCTAAACTGCATCGCAGGCTTAGTGCCTGAAGATGAACGGATTATCACCATCGAGGATGCTGCCGAAATCAACTTACCGACGCGAAAAAATATCGTTTCACTGGAGACGAGAAAGGGCCATTCAGGCACGTTTGATATCGATATGAGTCATTTGATCAAAAATGCACTACGCATGCGTCCTGATCGTATCATCGTCGGCGAGGTAAGGGGAGAAGAGGTCATCGATATGCTTCAAGCCATGAACACAGGGCACGATGGCTCCATGTCTACTGGACATAGCAACACGCCACTGGATATGTTAACGCGGCTTGAAGTAATCGCCTCCAGTCATACTGACATCCACCATTCTCTTATAAGACGCCAAATCATCTCGGCGATCGACTTCATCATTTTCGTGGAAAAGCTGCCAGATGGTCAGAGAAGGGTTACGAAAATCCAAGAAGTGGACAAAACGGCTAGCGATTATGTTTTATTTCCGCTCTATGAATATGCCAGCGCTGCACCAGCTTCCACTGCCACTTTAAAAGGTCACATAAAGCAGGATGAAAGGTTGAAGAGGTTTTCAAGCGATGAGAAAGTTTAGCAAGGTTGTTCCTCTTCATCTGTTAAATACAGTTGATCTCCCCAGATGGGGGTTTGATGTGCTCTTCTACGCTTTGGCCATGATCGCTTATTTTCACAGCCTATTTCTGGCAGGAATTACGGTGGGCATTATGATTCTCATCGCCTCTAAAACCACACGTTATCAGAAAGACATCACACAGGTCTATCTAGATGGGTTAATCGATTTTCTGAACTATATAAACTCAAACATGGCAATCGGCCTCGGTTTTGAATCTGCGATTGTGACCTGCAGTGAAAATCAAAAACGTCACGATACTTTAGCGTCACAAACCATCCAACAGCTATCAAATGCCATCAAATTCGGTGTTGGAAGTCAAGACATCCTAGCGTCACTCTATCAGCGTTTTCCCATAAAAGAAACCGCACTATTTACCCGATTGATGACCTTAAGTAAGGAGAGTGGTGCAAACCCATCAAACATTGCCTACGTCACTCTCGATAAACTGTATTTAAAGTATCGTATACAGCAAGAGGTTGAAGGCATTTTGTTTCAAAAACAACTCGAGATGAATATTTTAACGCTATCGCCCATCCTCATCATCCTGTTCATTCATTCCGCAGCACCAGATTATTTAAATGTCTTGTACGTCACGTTGATCGGGAGAATCATGATGATCTTTGCCCTTGCTTTGGTCATCATGATGAAGCTTATCGCTGAAAAAATCGTCAAATTTGAGCGCTAAGTAGAGAAAATAGTTTAGGAGGAAAAACCAGGGGATGAGGCTATTCGATGAATACAACCGAATTATCGAAGAAAAATTACATGCCTATGGCATAAGACCTGCTGATAAAAGGGATTGCACATTTGAAAAAGAACTCCATAACATTCTTCAGGAATTTCTAATCGCCTTCGGTGCAGGTTTGACTCTGGATCAAGCGCTTAGGAGCACACTTGAAAAAGTAAGCAACGATCAAACACTCATGCGATTAATCAATGCCTCAACAACTGCCATTGAAGCACTGAATGATTATGCGTTATTGATTGACCGAAAAGAGGTATGGCGATTCGTAAGGCTGGTCAATCAATACCAGATTACAGGCAGTACCACTACGATTCAGGCCATTGAGAGGCTTCACGATGAATTATGGCAGAATAAATTGCTGGCGATTCGCAAGAAGTCAGAGGTTGTCACCGTACAATTGACCTTTTTACTGATGCTCTCATTAATCAGTGTCATCGTGGTTTCTATAACCCCAGTGATCCTGTTCTTAAGGTAATACCGTTCTAAAGGAAAGCGGACACTTATTAAGACTATTAATCATAATTAGGAGGTTGACATGCAACATTTCATTTACAAGATTAAAACAGGAATACAGTATATTCAAATAACGCTAAAAAAACTATCGGGTGAAGAAGAGGGAATGGGGACTATAGAAATCGTCATTATCATCGCAGTTCTGATCGGACTTGCATTTTTGTTTCGTACATTTGCCATGGAGTTTTTCACCGAACTCACTGCGGGAATCAGAAACAACAATCAAATCGATGATTTATTCAATTCACCCTGATGGTGGTAAACCAACATGCGCTATTTTGAACGGATTGTCACTAAACAACAGTTGATTTCTTTTGAAGCGGATATGCTAAAACACTTAAAGAATCATTGTTTTCAGTCGTTCGACAGCTTTATCGATCCCCATTCCAGCTGTTACTATTTAAAATATACTCGAAAGGTATCTTCCGTTACGCTTAATTCGAAGATGAATGAGGGCAATTGGTCAAATGCTCAAGTGGTTGAACTTATTGAAAGCCTGATCCTTCTTCACCAGTATTGCCTAGATTATCTGTTGGACATAAAAAAAATTGATTTTTCACCCGCTACCATCGATTATGATTTTGAAGCACACGAATATCAGTGGCGTTACTGGCCTCTTCATGACTATGAAAGTCACATGTCCCTTAACCAGCTCATCAGAGAGGTTTTATGGCACACGGGTGAACTGCGGCACCTAATGGCATCAACTGAACAAAACATGACACTGAGCCATTTGAAAAGCCTACTTGATGCCATTAACAGCAAACCGGAGACCGCTTATTCAAAGCATAAGCCATTTTCATTTTTTAAGAAGAAAAAGCCTTTCGATGAAGGATACCGAAATCCGGTTAATGAAAATAAAACCTCTTATCAGAAGACGCATTCCATGCTGGTCAATCGAAGTGCACCAGAGCAATCTTACCCATTTCAGTACGAATACACCGAAATTGGCCGAGATGAAAAGTGTGCCATAAAGTTATATGACGCTTCCATCAGCCGATTCCACGCGGTAATTCATCGCATAGAAGATTCCTTTTATATCACTGACACCGCATCCACGAATGGCACCTATATAAATGGAGTCCGAATCGACCATAAAACGCTGCTTGTCAATGGAGATATCCTCCAATTAGGTGACAAAGAATTCATTTTTATACGCTAACTTTTGTGATATTATATTAAGGTAATTGCAAAAGTCAGGCGCAGACGTGCCCTAAATAGCGAGGAGTTTAAAAATGAAAAACGATGTTAAAAATGTTCTTTACTCTGAAAGCGTTATTAAGTCAAAGGTTGAAGAGCTTGCAAAACGCATTTCTGAAGATTATGCAGACAAGGAACTCTTATTGATTGGTGTATTAAAGGGTGCCAATGTTTTCATGTGCGACTTGATGAGAGAAATCACATTTCCCATTCAAATCGATTTTATTGCCGCTTCCAGTTATGGACATTCAACAGAAAGCTCAGGCGTCGTTAAAATCATCAAAGATTTGGATTACAGCATTGAAGGTAAGCATGTGATCATCGTAGAAGACATCATCGATACTGGACTTACTTTGAAATACTTGATTGAAAATTTCAAATCACGTCAGCCTAAAAGCCTTGAAATCTGTACATTACTTGATAAACCCGAACGCAGGATTGCACATCTGGAAGTAAAATACACTGGTTTTCAAATTCCAGACGAGTTCATCGTGGGATATGGCATCGATTATGCTGAGCGTTATAGAAACTTACCTTACATTGCAACCTTAAAGGAAAGTGTTTATAGTAAATAATCACTCAGTGCCTTATTGTATACTCTTTATAAAAATTCGGTTTCTAATTTGACGATTGGGTATCAATCCATTATGATGAAACTGACAAATAAAAAGAGGTGAAATAATGAATATTGCAAAAACCATCGATCATACGATTTTAAAACCAAATGTCACCGATGCTGAAGTCATCAAAGTGTGTGACGAAGCAAAAGAATACGGTTTCTTTTCCGTATGTGTCAATCCCTATTTCGTACCACTTGTGGCTGAACAGTTAAAGGGGAGCGATGTAAAGGTTACTTCAGTGATCGGATTTCCGCTCGGAGCGAACACATCGATCATCAAAGCCGCTGAGGCAAAGCAAGCTGTAGAAGATGGCGCTAACGAAATCGACATGGTCATCAATGTCTCCGCATTAAAGGATGGCAAATACGATTTCGTACAAAGCGATATAAAGGCAGTTGTAGATGCCATCGCTGGAAAAGCCATTTTAAAAGTCATTCTCGAAACCTGTTTACTCACAAAAGACGAAATTGTTAAGGCATCTGAGTTATCAAAAGCTGCTGGCGCGAATTTCGTTAAAACATCTACCGGTTTCAGCACAGGTGGTGCTACCGAAGAAGACGTAAGATTGATGAAGCAAACGGTTGGTGATGCGCTAGAAGTAAAAGCATCAGGTGGCGTTCGTGACTTTGAAACCGCTAAAAAAATGATTGAAGCAGGGGCTACTAGAATCGGTGCATCTGCATCTGTCGACATCGTTTTAAAGAGTAAAAGTAGTACTTCAGATTATTAAAATAAACTCGGGTTTGCATAATCATATTATGTTAACCCGAGTTTTTTATTTCACTCTCTGACTTCCAAATCAAGCCATTTGTCTATATAATAGTGTTAAGACCGGACATGAGGTGGCACTAAGCATGAACCTTAAAGACTTAAAACTTCCCGTTTTTTCGAAATATGTCATCCTGGCGACACTTATCATACTCATAATGACGCGTACGCCGATTTGGCAAACGATTGAAGCGGGGATTTCTCCGATCATCGTTTCCTTGGTGTTGGCGTATACGCTGGATTATATGGTGCGATTCTTTATGGCCAAATTCAAAATACCGCGTCCATTCGCCATCCTGATTTCTGTGATCATTTTTTTAGCATTGATTTTTACATTAGGCATTATCGTAATTCCAAGCATTATAGATGCTGTCAGCTCTCTAATTAAAGCGATTTCAAATATCGATATGAAGGCCCTGATAGAAGTCACAGGCATTCAAAATATCGACTTCGATAATGCTTACCTTAAACAGTTCCAGCAAAGCATCATCGACACGATTGCCCCGATTTTACAAAAGGCGACGAATTTTACCGGGACAGCTGTGCTCGTGGTGGTGACGGAGCTTCAAAAGATTACATCCGGCATTATTTCATTTATCGTTTCATTCGTGATCGCCATCTATATGTTAGGTGAAAAGCGTGATTTACTGGCACGGATTAAGCGAACCGCCTATGCTTATTTAAACGATCGACAGGTTCATACGGTCTATTATGTGTCTCATCTTGCCAACCGATTATTTAAGGACTTCGTCATCGGTAAGTTCATCGATAGTACGATTATAGGCTTCTTATCGTATTTTCTTTTCGCGATATTTGACTTCGAGTATGCTGTCTTGATCGCTTTGATCGTGGGCATCACAAATATGATTCCTTATTTTGGACCTTTTATCGGCGCTGTTCCTGCCGCCATAATCACCTTGATTGCCAATCCGAGCCACCCAATAGATGTCTTCTACATGCTCTTATTAATATTTGCGATTCAGCAGCTGGACGGATTAGTGATAGGCCCCTTTATCTTAGGTGACTCCATCGGCGTCAGCGCCTTTTGGATTATCGTCTCCGTTACAGTAGGGGGCGCTGCGTTTGGTGTTCTAGGCATGTTTTTAGGCGTACCAGCTTGTGTACTGATTAAAACGCTAATCGAAGAGGATGTTCATAAAAAACTATCCGCGAAGGGTTATGAAGGTCTAGAAACGGATCAAATGAAAACAAAAGTAACGAAACACATGCGAAAAAAACCATCATAAGGAGCGTATTATGACGCATATCATGGTCACCGATATTAATGCTACCACTTCATTTAGAATTAAAAAACTCCTGGAAGGCATTCCTGTGGAAATCATCACCACGACTACCATCTTCGAGTCCATCAACCGTGCTGGTAATCTCCAGTCCACGCTGGACATGGTTATTATCGATGTAAATCTTGGTCCTGAAGATGGTTATGAGCTGATTGCCAAGTTGAAAGACATTAATCCTAACATCATGGTGATCATCGTCACGAGTTTAAATACCCGAAAGTCGTTTGTGCGTGCCATTAGGGTTGGTGCTGCCGATTATATCTTAAAGCCATTTGAGGATGACTATCTCAGGGGGAAACTGCTTCAACACATCAAATTGATCAATGATGCGAAGGCATTGTCACCAGGCGCTTCTCAAAAGCAAATCGACACATCGATTTATAATGCGGTTAAAAAGGCGGTACGTGAAAACCACGAGCTTTTAATCGGCTTACTTATCGTCTATAATAAAAAGAACCCAGCGCAATCGGCAAACAACGTTAGGGATATTACGCTCTTAAAGGGATTATTTAGAGAAATTGAGGGTTCATTAAACTTTGATGATGAAGTGTACGCCCACGGTAATAATGGCTATGTCATCGTCATGCATCGGAAAAACATGCATGCAAAACCTGTGGTCATCGAGTTTTTCAATAACCTTTGCGAGCAATATTTTACTGAAAAAGGGATCGATGAATTTGCATATGAGATTGAGTTCATCAATTTACCAAATGAGATTGATCCACGCCAAAATGCGCTTAGCGTCCTTGCACAGCGCATCGAAAAAAACATCGGATAGCTTGATTTATTAGGGCCTTCACTTATGTGAAAGGTCCTTTTTTATTACAAAATTTTTAATAAAATTCCTTCTTTTCTTTTTTTACAAAAAGGTCTATAATAATATTAGTTTGTTCACTGCATAATTTGAATTGACCTGAGGTGTCATATGAAGCAAACGTATAATGTGGGTGTGGACGTGGGATCCACCACCGTTAAGATGGTCATTCTCGATGAGGATGGCCACATTGTATTCAAGGATTATCGCCGCCACTTTTCCGATGTGAAAAACACGGTGAAAATGTTGTTCGAGGATGCTCGAGCCATGCTGTCAAACGCGACTTTAAAAATGATGATTACGGGGTCTGCAGGACTAGGTCTCGCTGAAAGCCTAAATATAAGCTTCATTCAAGAAGTCATCGCGTGTTCAAAAGCGATTAAGAAACTGGCACCACAAACGGACGTCGCCATCGAGCTCGGTGGGGAAGACGCAAAAATCATGTATTTTGGTAACGCAGTGGAGCAGCGTATGAATGGCACCTGTGCCGGAGGTACTGGCTCCTTCATCGACCAAATGTCCTCTTTGTTAAAAACGGATGCCGACGGTCTTAATGCCCTTGCCAGAGACCATAAAGAGATTTACCCCATCGCTTCCAGGTGTGGCGTATTTGCAAAAACCGATATTCAGCCCCTTCTCAACGAAGGAGCTTCTCGCGAAGACATTGCAGCTTCTGTACTTCAGGCTGTGGTGAACCAAACGATAAGCGGCCTCGCCTGTGGTAAACCCATCCGCGGTAAGGTGGCTTTTTTAGGTGGACCATTATCGTTTCTGCCAGAGCTGAAAAAACGATTTGAAATCACCTTGAACCTTACTGATGACGAAATCGTCAGACTAGACCATACCCAATACTTCGTCGCCATAGGTGCGGCACTGTCATCCACAGAATCTGAAGCCTTCGAACCCCAATGTCTTTATGATCGCATGCCCAATATCTATTGCGAAAGCCCTGATTCGAAGGAAAAATTAGATAGACTGTTCGAAACCGATGAGGACTATACCGCCTTCAAACATAGGCACAGCCAGCACCGCGTGCAAACAGCCGAACTATCAGAGACTACCGGGAACCTATATCTCGGCATCGATGCTGGCTCCACTACGACGAAAATCGCCGTCATCAACAGCCAAAAGGAGTTGGTCTTTTCCCATTATGGTTCCAATGAAGGAAACCCGCTCAGTACGACCATCAAGGCCCTTCAAAAATTTTATGACATGAAAAACCCGGACGCTGAAATCGTTTTCAGTACGGTGACCGGCTATGGCGAAAGTCTTATTAAAGCGGCATTAAAACTGGATCATGGTGAAATCGAAACGGTCGCACACTATAAAGGGGCTGATTACTTTTTACCTGGCGTAGATTCGATACTCGACATCGGTGGACAGGACATGAAAAGCCTTCGCGTCAACGAAGGGGTCATCCATTCAATCATGCTCAACGAAGCCTGTTCCTCAGGCTGTGGTTCATTTATCGAAACCTTTGCCCAGTCTGTGAATCATACGGTTCAAGATTTCTCTAAACTCGGGTTGATGTCTGATAATCCCGTGGATTTAGGCACGCGTTGCACAGTCTTTATGAACTCGCGCGTCAAGCAGGCTCAAAAAGAAGGCGCCACAGTAGGGGACATCTCAGCGGGCATTTCCATGTCCGTGGTTAAAAACGCCCTGTTTAAAGTCATTCGCATGCGTTCAGCCAGTGATTTAGGTGAAAAGATAGTCGTTCAAGGCGGAACCTTCTATAACGATGCCGTTTTACGTGCGCTGGAAATCCTTACAGGGAGAGAAGTGGTGCGCCCCGATATCGCAGGCATCATGGGGGCTTTTGGCGCGGCACTGATTTCGCTAGAGCGTTACACCGAAGGCTATCAAACAGCGATGCTTTCACCAGAAGCCCTTCAGCGGTTTTCATCTTCGACCAGCACGAAACGATGTACATTATGCGGCAATCATTGTCAGCTCACCTTAAACCATTTTTCTGATGATCGTCAATACATCACCGGAAATCGATGCGAACGGGGTGCGGGGATTGAAGTGTCTGAAAACACGCTTCCAAACCTCTACGATTATAAACTCGGTAGAGTTTTTGATTTCCCTGTATTATCAAGAGCTGAAGCCAAGCGTGGTGTGATCGGCATTCCTAGAGTGCTGAACCTCTATGAGGATTATCCTTTCTGGGCAGCATTTTTTACAGATTTGGGGTATCGTGTGGAGCTATCGACCCGTTCCTCTCGAAAAATCTATGAGCTGGGCATGGAAACCATCCCTTCGGAGAGCGTTTGCTATCCAGCAAAGCTGGTACATGGCCACATCGAAGACCTTATAAAACGCAAGGTTGACCGAATTTTCTATCCTTGCATTCCTTATAATACCAGGGAAGACCAAGGGGCAAATAATCACTATAATTGCCCTGTAGTGACTTCTTATCCTGAAACCATCCACGTCAACGTCGATCACATCAAGAATAAACAGGTCCACTATCACCATCCATTTTTACCGATCGATGCCCCTGAGCGTATGAAGAAAAGACTCTTTGAAGAACTGTCCTCATGGGGTCTGACTCAAAAAGAAGTCTACGCGGCAGTGGAGAAGGGCTATCAGGCATTATCAGCATACAAGTCTGATGTCAGACATCAAGGAGAAATGGCGCTTAAGTACCTTGAACAGCACGGTGTAAAGGGAATCGTATTAGCAGGCCGACCTTATCATATCGATCCTGAGATTAATCACGGAATCCCTGAACTCATAAAGTCGTACGGCTTCGCAGTAATTTCCGAAGATGCCATCGCGCATCTCGACGTCATCGACCGACCATTACGCGTCGTTGATCAATGGGTATACCATACACGGCTTTATGCGGCTGCGCAGTTTGTTTCAAAACGAACCCATCTAGAGCTGGTACAGCTCAACTCTTTTGGGTGCGGTCTGGATGCGGTGACCTCCGATCAAGTGAAAGAAATACTTGAACGCTCCGGTAAGATCAGCACACTCATTAAAATCGACGAAATCAATAACTTAGGTGCCATTAGAATTCGCATCAGATCATTGATTGCTGCCATCGCCGAACGCGATAAGCGCTGCTTTATACCTGAAATTGCCGAGGTAAAAGCAAATCGGGTCATATTCACAGAAGAAATGCGTAAAACGCACACGATATTAGTCCCTCAAATGTCACCCATCCATTTTCAGTTCATCGAATCTGCACTAAGACCTGAAGGCTATCACTTCGAGGTGCTTCCCGCAGTGGATACACATGCCATCGACGAAGGGCTCAAGTACGTGAACAACGATGCTTGCTATCCATCCATCCTTGTCGTGGGCCAAATGATGAAAGCATTAAACTCTGGTAAATACGACCTTGATAAAACGGCCTTAATCATCACCCAGACCGGCGGCGGCTGTCGTGCGACCAACTACATCGCTTTTATCCGTCAAGCGCTGAAGAGCGCAAATATGGAGCATGTGCCGGTAATCAGCTTAAATGCACTTGGCCTGGAATCAAACCCTGGCTTCAAGCTCACGAAGCCATTAGTGGAGAAACTCGTACAGAGCATGCTTTACGGCGATCTGTTTATGCGCGTTCTTTATAAAACCAGACCCTATGAGCTAGAAGCAGGTTCTGCAAACCAGTTATATGAAACCTGGGTTGAGCGCTGCAAAGCCGCGCTGGTCAAAGGAGACCGCAGAACATTTTCACTAAATGTAAAGCAGATCGTAAACGATTTTGACGCCTTACCCCTTAAGGAAATAAGCAAGCCTAAGGTGGGATTGGTCGGCGAAATCCTCGTCAAGTTTCATCCGACTGCTAATAACAACATCGTTGATCTGATCGAACGCGAGGGTGCTGAAGCGGTTATGCCAGATCTGGTGGATTTTTTCGCCTATACTGCCTATAATAGCGTCATTAAAAACAAATATCTATCCGGGTCAATGAAAGGGCGGCTCACCAGCGAGGTCCTAATCGCACTGATTAATCATTACAGAAGCCCAATGGTGAAAGCCCTAGAAAATAGTAAACGTTTCGAACCGCCAAAATCCATCAAAGCCCTGGGAGAGCTTGCTAAGCCGCATTTATCACTCTGTAACCAAACAGGTGAAGGGTGGTTTTTAACTGCTGAGATGATCGAACTGATTCATAGCGGGGTCGATAACATCGTCTGTATGCAGCCTTTTGCCTGCTTACCAAATCACATCACCGGTAAGGGCATGATTAAAGAGCTTAAGAGCAGCTATCCTTCCTCGAACATCGTCGCCATCGATTATGATCCAGGCGCAAGCGAGGTTAATCAAGTCAATCGAATCAAGCTCATGCTCAGTACAGCCCATGAAAAGATTCAGCAGTAAACGGATGTTACAAAATAGAAGGATGCCTCGGCATCCTTTTTTGTGTTATAATGATGGATGATAAAGTGAAAGGAGCAATTGAAATGGAAGACAAAGTTCTAATATTCGGACACAAAAATCCAGACACAGACAGCATCACCTCCGCAATCGCTTACTCATATCTCAAAAATGCTCAAGGGTTTAACACCGAGCCCTGCATGCTAGGTGAAATTCCCAAAGAAGCGGCTTTTGTCTTAAATTACTTCGGGAAAGAAGAACCACGTCTACTGGACAATGTGAAAATTCAGCTTAAGGATTTGGATTATGATAAAATAATCCCGCTTGAGCCATCCAATTCAATTCTCAAGGCCTACAACCATATGAATGCCCATAAGATCAGAACATTACCCATCGTCGATCCAGAGGGGTATCTTATTGGTATTGCAACCATGAAGGACATCGCCATGAACGCCATCAACGGCGATTACCATTCCATTCATACGACCTTCAATAATATCCGCAGTGATTTAAATGGGGAGATCCTAAATTATGGCCACAGTGATATTAACGGCCACATCGTCATTACCGCCTTTCACGACAGCACCATTATCAAGCAACAGCGCATCGAACCGGATTCCATCGTCATCACAGGCGACCGATTCGACATTATCGAACACGCCATTCTCGTTAAGGTTCAGTTAATCATCGTCACAGGTGATTTAGAGATTCCAGAGCTGCTGATAGAAAAGGCGAAGGTGAGTGGCGTAAACGTCATCAGAACCCATTATGACACTTATTCCACCTCTAAGCTCATCAACCAGACGAACTTTATTAGCACCATCATGCAATCTGAGCGCATCATGAAGTTTAAAGTCGACGAGTATTTAGAGAACTGTAAGGAAGTCATCCAATCCTCAAAGCATTCAAAGTTCCCGATAGTAGACGGCCAAGGCAAATACTTAGGGTTTATCGGCCGGACGCACTTTTTAAACCCAACCAAAAAAAATGTCATCCTCGTGGATCATAACGAGTACGCTCAATCCGCTGAAGGCTTAAATGAGGCGGAGGTTTTAGAGATCATCGATCACCATAAAATCGGCGATATCAATACAGCGCTACCGATCACCTTCCGAAATATGCCAGTGGGGAGCACCAACACCATCATTTTCCAGCTTTATAAGGAGTCTAAAGTCGATATTCCGAAATCGATCGCTGGTTTGATGCTGTCAGGAATCGTGTCTGACACCCTCTTTTTAAAATCGCCGACCACCACCTATTTTGATGAACACGCTGTCAACACCTTAAAAGACATCGCTCAGATCGACCTCCAAAATTACGCGATGGAAATGTTTAAAAGCGGCACCTCATTGGATGGTCGTTCAGAGTCGGACGTATTCTTTAACGATTTTAAGGAGTTTGTTCTTGAAGGCTATAAAATTGGGATTTCTCAAGTTTTTACCCTTAACTTTGATGAAATTGCCGCAAATCAAGACGGTTATCTAAAGCTCATTCAATCCATTCATGAATCGCGGGACCATTATTTGACCCTAATGCTGGTAACCGACATTATCAAGGAAGGATCCTATACGCTATTTGAAAGCCGTCATGAACGCTTGCTCAATATGGCATTTGGAAAGGTTGTAGAGCAGGGAACCTTCATCGATTCTCTGGTTTCTAGGAAGAAACAAATTATTCCGATGATTATCAATGCCATCAATGCACTTAAATAGGAGGATTCATGCTTAATAAGTACGATTACTACGAAAAACTTGGCGTTCTCGCTGAGGTCGTACGTTTTGTTGAAGAAGGAGAAAAGGTCGTTAGCGACAAATTTAACCAAATTGATGACGTCGCTGAATACAATCAGCTCAAAGTCCTTCACGCCATGCAGCTAAACAAGCTGTCTGACATCCATTTTAACTGGAATACTGGTTATGGCTATGACGACATCGGTAGAGATGCCGTAGAGAACGTTTATAGAACGGTTTTCAATACCGAGGATGCAATCGTCAGGCCGATTATCGTTTCTGGAACACATGCACTCACGCTGATGCTCACAGGCGTTTTAAGACCCGGCCATCATATGGTTAGCATCACAGGACGGCCATATGATACGCTCGAAAAGGTCATCGGAATTTCACCTTCAAACGCCATGTCGCTAAAGGATATCGGCGTCAAATATTCAGAAATCCCATTAACAGCATCTGGACGATTTGATGTGGAAAAAATTAGTGAAGCACTTGATTTCCCAGTTGAAGTCATCTACATTCAGCGTTCTGCAGGCTATAGCTGGCGTAAGGGACTGACCATCTCAGAAATCGGCGATATTATCACACTGGTCAAATCAAAACAACCAAATTGTATCGTCATGGTGGATAATTGCTACGGCGAGTTTTTGGAAGTGCTTGAACCGACCGACGTAGGTGCCGATCTCATGGCAGGAAGCCTCATTAAAAATCCCGGAGGCGGACTGGCGTTAAGCGGCGGGTATATTGTCGGAAAGGAACACCTAATTGAACAGGTTGCCGGACGTCTGACATCTCCTGGGATCGGTAAAGAATGTGGTTTGACGTTTGGTCAAACACGAACCATGCTTCAAGGGCTGTTCATCGCGCCTAAAGTGGTTTCCGGCGCACTTAAAGGGGCCATTCTTTGCGCAGAGAGTTACCGTCGTTTAGGATATCGCGTTAATCCAGAGCCCAATGACGTTCGCAGCGACATCATCCAGGCGATTGAATTTGGAGATGCAGAAAAGGTCATCAAGTTTTGCCAGGGAATTCAATCCGCTTCACCGATAGACAGCTACGTCACACCGGAGCCATGGGCAATGCCTGGTTATAGCAGTGATGTCATCATGGCCGCTGGCGCTTTTGTTCAGGGATCATCCATCGAGCTGAGTGCAGACGCCCCCATCAGGCCTCCCTATATCGCATACTTCCAGGGCGGATTAACTTATGAACACTCAAAGTTCGGCGTCATTAAATCACTCAACGCGCTCTACACAAATCAGTTGATTACTATTCCGAAAAGAGGAGAATAACATGGATTACAACCAACTTGCGTTAAAGCTTCATGCGGATCATAAGGGAAAAATCGAGGTTATCAGCAAAGTGCCATTAGAGACGCGAGAAGACCTCAGCACGGCGTATACACCTGGTGTCGCTGAACCCTGTAGAAAAATTGCAGCGAATCCTGATGATGTCTATACCTACACAGCAAAAAGCAATCTGGTTGCCATCGTTTCAGACGGTTCAGCGGTTCTCGGTCTGGGCAATATCGGTGCTGAGGCAGCGATTCCTGTTATGGAAGGGAAGGCCATTCTCTTTAAATCATTTGCTGGCGTCGACGCTTTTCCGATTTGTATTTCTTCACAAGAGGTTGACACCATCGTCGAAACAGTCGTTCAGATTGCACCTGTTTTCGGGGGCATCAATTTAGAAGACATCTCATCTCCTAGATGCGTCGAGGTAGAAAGATTACTAAAAGAGCGATTAAATATCCCCATTTTTCATGACGATCAGCACGGCACTGCCATCGTCGTTTGTGCTGCCTTGATGAACGCACTAAAAATCGTCAGAAAAAATATCGCTGACATAAAAATCGTCATCAACGGTGCAGGATCCGCTGGGAATGCCATCGCTAGAATGCTGGTGGATATCGGTGCCTATAATATTATTTCCTGCGATCGTAAAGGCATCATCAATCGCAACCACCCTCAGAAAAACTGGGTTCAGGATGAAATCGCTCAAATTACTAACCCTTTACTAGCTGAGGGGCAGCTTGCAGATGCTATGGAAGGGGCTGATGTTTTTATAGGGGTCTCATCAAAAGGCGCTGTCACACAAGACATGGTGAGACGTATGAACACGAATGCAATCGTGTTCGCCATGGCGAATCCAGATCCTGAAATCATGCCTGATGAAGCATTGGCTGCTGGGGCCTGTATCGTCGGTACTGGCCGATCAGATTTTGCAAATCAGATCAATAATGTACTGGCTTTTCCAGGTGTCTTTAGGGGCGCACTTGATGCACGGGCAAGTGATATCAATGATGCGATGAAAATCGCTGCTGTTCATGCCATCGCAGGCCTCGTAACAGAGGAGCAGCTTTCACCAACTTTTATCATCCCATCTGCACTTAATAAGACCATCGGTGACGTCGTGGCGAAAGCTGTTTATCAAGCAGCCATCGATTCTGGCGTTGCGAGAATAAAATAACGGTTGACCCTAAACAGCACTAAAAAGGTCTATTTGCATCCCGAACCAGGGGAGACAAATAGACCTTTTTTTAGTTAGTTATTTTAACATCACATTTAAAACATTACCTTTAAAACATTACATTTAAAACATACTGCTGAAGAAACCTAGAACACACCTTGCGCCATCATGGCTTCAGCAACTTTTAAGAAGCCTGCAATATTTGCGCCTGCCACAAGGTTATAACCATAGCCGTATTCTTCAGAGGCTTTTGCAGCATTTTTATGGATATTGATCATAATATCCTTTAACTTCGCATCAACCGTTTCGAATGTCCAGTGATATCTGGATGAATTTTGGCTCATTTCCAGTGCCGAAGTAGCGACACCACCTGCATTTGCAGCCTTCGCTGGTGCAACCAGTATGCCTTTTGAAATGAAGTATTTCACAGCATCGTTGGTACATGGCATGTTGGCACCTTCACCGATGGCGATGACACCGTTTTTAACCAAAGCCTCAGCTGACGACAAATCAATATCGTTTTGTGTGGCGCAGGGGAGGGCAATATCACATGGAATCGACCAGATCCCTGGTTGTCCTTCGTAATAAACGGCAGTTTCATGCAATTCTGTGTACTTATGAATACGCTCTCTTTTTGCTTCTTTCAGCTCTTTAATCGTCGCGAAATCAACACCGTTTTCATCGATAATATAGCCTTCGGAATCAGACATGGCCACAACCTTACCGCCTAATTGAACGACCTTTTGAAGGGCATAAATCGCCACGTTACCAGATCCCGAAATGACAATTCGCTTTCCAGATAAGTCGATTTTATTATGTTTGAGCATTTCTTCTAAGAAATACACTAAGCCATAGCCGGTTGCTTCCGTTCTAACTAAAGAACCGCCATAAGATAGCCCCTTGCCAGTTAAGACGCCATTTTCGAATGCGCCTCTAATTCTGCGGTATTGACCATATAAATAGCCGTTTTCTCGTCCGCCTACACCGATATCGCCAGCGGGAACATCGATATCCGGACCGATATGTCGGTAAAGCTCTGTCATAAAGGATTGGCAGAAACGCATGATTTCGTCATCGGACTTTCCTTTTGGATCGAAGTCGGAGCCACCTTTACCGCCGCCAATCGGCAGACCCGTAAGGGCATTTTTGAAAATTTGCTCAAACCCTAAAAACTTGATGATGCCAATATAAACAGAAGGGTGAAAACGCAATCCGCCTTTATAGGGACCAATTGCACCATTAAACTGCACCCGAAAGCCTCTATTTACCTTAACTTGACCTTGATCATCAACCCATGTGACTCTGAAGGAAATCTGTCTTTCTGGTTCACAAAGCCGTTCAACAATGTTTGCCTTCATGAACTCTGGATGCTTTTCAATTACAGGCTCAAGCGACTCAAGTACTTCTTCAACCGCTTGAATAAACTCGAGTTCATGGCTATTTTTTGCCTTGACTGCTGCGATCACCTCTTGGATATATTGCATAGAAACCTCCATCATTTCAATTAAATACCAATATATTAATTATACGTAAAAACTTTCAAATAAAAACACACTTTATATATTTTTTTATGTCTTTTTTATTAATTTTAGTAAGATGTAGCCTTTGCGAGCAAAAAATTTCACCTCACCAAAAATATGGGGTCAATTCACTAATAATATGGCGTCACTTCACTAAAAATATGGCGTCACTTCACTAAAAAAAGAAGAGGTTAAAAACCTCTTCTTTTGCATAACAGACTGTAAATTCACTTTTTAACAGACGATTTTTTAAGGTATTACATTTTTCTAAATACGCCTTTTACTTTACCTAAAATCTGAACGTCCTCCACATAAATGGGGGACATGGATGCGTTTTCAGGCTGCAATCTCACGCGATTTTTCTCTTTATAGAACGTCTTTACAGTTGCACTATCATCGATCATCGCCACGACGATATCACCACTGGTTGCATCGTTTTGTTTTTTGACGAGTACTAAATCTTTATTGAAAATTCCAGCTTCAATCATGCTATCGCCTTTAACTTTAAGCATGAAGTAAATGCCCTCATCCACAAAATCGGAAGGGATAGGGAAGGTTTCCTCTATAGATTCCACTGCAAGTATCGGTTGACCAGCCGTTATTTCACCGACGATAGGAACAAACCGGGTATCTCTGGCAAGAGAAACCACGTTATTGACAGGTTCATGATCTAAATCGTAAATTTCAATCGCCCTAGGCTTCGTAGGATCTCTACGAATCATCCCCAGTTCTTCTAAGCGCGTCAAATGCGTGTGTACTGTAGAAGTCGATTTTAAGCCTACTGCCTGGCAAATTTCTCTCACTGAAGGTGGATATCCTTTCTTCGATACTTCCTCTTTTAAGAAATTTAGGATCATTTGTTGTTTCTTAGAAATTGAAGTGCCCATAAATACCCCCTTAATACGCTTAGTAGCTCAACTGGTTACTATTTAAAGTGATTATAGCATAACCTTAAAAAAAAATCAAACATTAGTTCTGTTTTTGTCTTTACAAAGAACGCACGTTCGGTTATAATTACCTTAAAAGAACGTATGTTTGCACACGGAGTGGTAAGGCACCTTAAGAAAGGATGGAGATTATGGATACTCAAAATGGAAGAAAAAATGCGCAAAAGAGAAAACATAAACGTTTAGTAGTCGTTAATAAGCGTCGTTTTGTATTTGCTTCTTTACTCTTATTATTTGTTATCAGCACACTTTTTTCCATTCTTTCTGGCGCATGGATGTCTGAAGCTTTTTCCGAAAAAGAGCTGATTTCCATCGAAATCGTACCGGGGGACACTTTATGGGACATCGCTTCCAAATTCAATTTTTATAACGAAGACATTAGAGAAGTCATCCATAGAATCAAAGCTTACAACCACCTTGAAGATGGTCAGTTAATAGCAGGGGAGATGCTGGTCGTTCCGCTCTCTAACAAGTAAGCTAGGATGTAATCGTCTCTAATTTCGCCCCATAAGCGATCTTTAGTAATCTGAATTGGATTTATTCCTTCTTAATTTTGTTATATTGATCTAAAATTTCATACTGATTGATCACATCACGCTTCGCATTTTTCTTATGTGCTGAGTAGAGCTGCGTGGTGGTTACATTCTCATGGTCTAATAGGTTTTGTACATCATAGATTGAAAAACCGTACTGTATCAGAGAGGATGCTGCTGTCGCTCTTAGCTTGTGAGGACTATAGCCTTTATCACGAGATGTTTTCATGGCGATTGACGTATACTTTTTAACGAGGTCACGAATGGCGCGAACCGTCATGCGCGTGCCTTGTAAAGATACAAAGAGCGGATCATCTTGTTCGATGGTTTCTGGTCTTTCCAGTGTGATGTATTCGTTTATGACTTCAATAGCAGAGCGATTGAGCGGCATATCGACTTCTTTACCACGTTTTCGATATATTTTAAACTCACCACGGGTATAATTAAACGAGCTGAGATTTAGCTGCTGAATCTCACTCACACGCAAGCCATAAGTAACGAGCAGGACGAGCATCGCTTTATCGCGACGTTTGGTTTTTTCCCAATATTGTCGTTCTTTTTCAGTTAAACCGTCGCCATTATCAACCGCTTTGATCATGGCATCAACTTCTTCAATTTCAAGTCGTTTAATTGCATCCGGTTGAGGTTTAGGTAGTTTTATGGGATTAAATCCTTCCACGATATTTTTTTCCATTAATTGGTCACGGTAGAAGAACTTAAACATGACACTGAGAGATGAGCGTTTTCTCGCCAAAGATCTGTTATGATTTTCCATGATATAGTCTGCATGTTCGGTTTCTACGATATAACGGGTGCAGTAATCACCGAGATACAGATTGATGTCTTTAGCGGTGAGCTTCATGAAATCATCTTTTTTGATATCCGCAGGTATTTGTGCAGATGAGAAGTTTAATTCGTTAACGAGGTAATTACAGAAAAACAAGATATCGCTTAAGTAAGCCAAACGCGTGCTAAGTGCAACTGCATTTTTAAGATAAAGGAAATAGTCCTTCATAAACGATGGTAAAGTAGATTCTATTAACATGCATTTTTGTGTCATTTCATTTTGCTTTAATACGATGTTATCAGGTTTATCAGATTTATTATGAATGACGGTTCGTTTGGTACGGGCATTGTCACTATTTCCAGTGGCGTTTTCATGAGGATTTGAAGGGGGAGTGAGTTTTTGACGGGCCATTTGAACCTCCATTTTTATAGAATGCAACTATTCCCTAAATATACATTTGAGGAATAGTTACTAATATGATTATAACACAGCTGAAGACACATTTCCAGCGTTTTAACCACTTTCCAAATAAAAAATGCAGCGCAAATGATGCACTACATTTTAATGACGATCAAATCAAATTACCACTATAATCATATACTTTTACTGATCACCAAACATTTTTGCAAATGGCTTTAAGGCTTTCATTATTACCATGCCAAATCCATATACAGCTACCAGTTGTCCTAAAAATACGCTTCCCATCAAAATCAACAAGCCATCAGGAATGCCGTATGCAAACTTCAGCAAAATTCCCACCACAATACTATTTACGATGATTGGTGGCACCGGTACTAACCAAGCCTTCTTGCGCAGTTTGTAAGACAAATATGCAGCTACCAATGTCGCTAAGCTCCCGAAAATGACATCCCATATGATAGCACCTCCGACGATGTTAGCGATTAAACATCCGATAAATAAACCCGGGATCGCGGCACTGGTAAAAAACGGTAAGATTGTTAAAGCTTCTGCAATCCTAAATTGAATCGGACCAAAACTCCAAAAGCTAAAAACCATCACCAAGACGACGTAAAGCGCTGCGATTACGCTCGCATTTGCCAAGTACTTAACATTTTTGTTCATTGTTCCTCCATAGTTTTGTTTTATGACAGGATGGTTGCGAACTGTCATTTCGCGTCTCAAAGCATAAAAAAACCCTTTGCATAAGCGCAAAGGGTCATAATACTCCTACAGACCCCTTGATTTTTTAAGTGGGTTCCAAGGAAACACTTTTGAGACTTGTTTATTATAACACATTCTGTTCTGGTTACAAGCAAACTATTGTTTTTTGTAACTATTAAACAAAGCATTAAATCGATCTAACTGCAACAACGCATCTAATGTAAGAACACCAGACCATTCACGCTTGGCGATTTCCCACTCTTCTAAATAACCGCCCCACTGCCATGTAGGCGCCAAGTGACCGACCAGTGTAATTTTATCGATTAAATAGTTGATATTGTTATCTAAATCACTCTTCAAGAGGCCAAGCAAATCAAAATCATCGATTTCCGAAAACTTTAAGGGATATGGAACATATTGGTCCCAGCTCAGTGGATCATAGACCACTAAATCATCATAGGAAGCCTTAATCTTATCAATAATCAGTAGTTGTTCGATGTCTGACAACCTATTATAGAACCTTATTACACAATACAGTTCATGTTCTTCAAGCGCGCTCTTGGTATTAATGGCTTCTATAACATCATTCTTTAGCTGCTCTACATTTACACCTGATGCGAATTGGTTGAACTCCATTAAGTAACCAATAATCTCAGCTGTCGGATTAAGCGAAAAATTCTTCACGCCTTCTTGGTATTTCCACCAGGGTGCATGGGGATAAAGATTTACCATTTTTGATGTCGCTTCCCAACCATTTATCGATGGATCGTAGGTATCGACTAAGTAATGGATCGCCTTCTCCACTTGCTCTAATACGCCTGGTTCATGCTTAAACTGACTTAATTTCTGTAACGCTGTAGTTGTCGCCATTGGTGACGAGTAAGGCATTCTGAAATCAGGTTCGAGACCGTTTCCATATCCACCGTCCCTATTTTGATACATTTGGTATGCTTTAATAATCTTTTCAGGACAGGGTTCGATAAAAAAGTGGCTAAATAGTAGTTTCTCGAGATATCGACCGTTATTAAGAATATACCTTGAAGCGGATTCAAAAGCTTCCTGACTGAGTAATCTCATACGAACCTCCATTTCTATTAATACTAATATAACCACTTTTTAAAATTTGAAGCAAATATTTATACTTTTAAAGAGACTTCTTTACCTAAAATTTCCTTATGCTTTTCTCTAATCGGCGTCACTTCATCACGGATGAACGCGACGACTTGTTCTGGCGATCTTCCCACATAGTCTTTTGGATTTAGCAAGCTGTTCATATCGGTCTCAGAAAGGTTGAAGATGGGATCCGCTTTAATGCGATCTAACAAATCATTTTCCTTACCTTCAATTTTAACCGTTTTTCCTGCTTCCATAGAGTGCACTCTAATCGCTTCATGTAACTTCTGACGGTCGCCACCTTTTTTTACAGATTCCATAATGATGTTCTCAGTGGCCATAAAAGGAAGCTCTGCAAGTACATGTTTTTCGATGACCTTTTCATAGACGACCAAACCGGAAGCAACGTTGTTTGCGATGTCTAAGCATGCATCCATCGCTAAAAACGCTTCTGAGACTGCTAATCTTTTATTTGCACTATCATCTAATGTCCGTTCAAACCACTGGGTAGCTGCTACTAATTGTGGACTAACATTTAACGACATGACGTACTTACATAGCGATGAAATGCGTTCACTTCTCATCGGGTTACGTTTATAAGCCATCGCCGAAGAGCCAATCTGTTTCTTCTCGAACGGTTCTTCAACTTCTTTAAGTGATTGTAACAGGCGAAGGTCATTGGTCATTTTATGAAGCGAAAGCGCGATATTGTTTAATAAACCGACCACTTTAGCATCAATCTTTCGCGTATAGGTCTGACCCGTTACTGAAAGTGAACGTTTAAAGCCCATTTTCTCTGCGACCATTTTATCGAGCTGCTCAACCTTATCATGATCCCCGTCAAATAAGCTTAAAAATGACGCTTGAGTACCAGTGGTGCCTTTAACACCTCTCATTTTAAACTGTCCTAATAGCACTTCTATATCTTCGTAATCCATTACTAAATCTAAAATCCAAAGTGTCGCACGTTTTCCGACAGTTGTGAGCTGTGCTGGTTGGAAATGTGTGAAGCCCAAGGTTGGAATGTCTTTCGTTTCATCTGCAAAAGTCGCCAACTTATCGATTAATATCGCCAGTTTTTCTTGAATCAGGAGTAGTCCCTCTCTCATAACGATCAAATCGGTATTATCACCCACATAAGCACTTGTTGCACCTAAGTGTATAATCGGCATCGCTTTTGGGCATTGCTCTCCAAATGCATGAACGTGCGCCATCACATCGTGCCTTACTTCTTTTTCTAAAGCTGCTGCACGATCAAAGTCGATATCGTAGATATGCGCTTTCATCTCATCGATTTGCTCTTCCGTAATGTTAAGGCCTAGCGCTTTTTCACACTCAGCAAGTGCAATCCAAAGTTTTCTCCAGTTTGAAAATTTGTTGATGGGAGAAAAAATTTTCAGCATTTCCTCACTTGAATAGCGTTCGATTAATGGATTTTGATAAAACTCCGACATTATATCCTCCTATTGGTTTCACGTAAACGGATTAATTACGAACATTTTCTAAATATTCTTTCTTAATATACACTTTCTGTACTATTATAAACCAATTTGCGCTATTATTCAAATGAAAAGAGCCTATTTTGATTAAAACAGGCTCTCTTAAACGTTAAATTTACTTCATATAACGCGATACCACTAACGCGGTTGAACAATCAATTTAATCGCTGTACGCTCTTCACCGTCTATGGTTATATCCGAAAAGGCTGGAATGCAAATAAGGTCAATTCCAGAAGGAGAAACAAATCCTCTTGCAATGGCGATGGCCTTAATCGATTGGTTGATTGCACCTGCACCTACAGCTTGAATCTCTGCGCTTCCGTGCTCTCTGATGACGCCAGCTAAAGCTCCTGCAACAGAATTTGGATTTGATTTTGATGACACCTTTAATACTTCCATTTTAGGACCTCCATCACTAAATATTATGTTTTTGGATAATGAGTTTAATGGCGGTTCGTTCTTCACCATTAATATCCACTTCTGTGAACGCTGGAATAAATACTAAATCAATTCCACTTGGTGCGACAAATCCTCTCGCGATAGCGATGGCCTTGATCGCTTGGTTGATTGCTCCTGCACCTACCGCTTGAATCTCAGCATGACCGTGCTCACGAACAATGCCTGCAAGCGCCCCTGCTACTGAATTTGGATTTGAACTCGTTGCTACTTTGAGTACTTCCATCCTTACGACCCTCCTTACTGCGATTGGCTAATCATAGATGTCAAGTATATACCCTTCATTTTTATCCATAAACAACCGTCCTCAAAAATTAAAAAGAAGAATTCACAAGTGAATTCTTCTAATTTTCTTAATAACTTTATTCAAATCTAATTACTTAGCAAAATCGGTTACCCTAGACTCTCTAATAACATGAACCTTGATCTGACCTGGATAATCCAAATCCGATTCAATTTTCTTGCTAATGTCTCTCGCTAATAAGAACATGTCATCATCGCTGATCTTATCTGGAAGAACCACGACTCTGACTTCTCTACCCGCTTGAATAGCAAATGATTTTTCAACGCCTTCATAGCTGTTTGCGATTCCCTCAAGCGCTTCTAAACGCTTAATATACGTGTCAAGGGTTTCTCTTCTTGCACCTGGTCTTGCTGCTGAAAGTGCATCTGCAGCTGTAACGAGAATCGCTTCAATCGATTCTGGTTCATAATCGCCGTGATGTGTACTCATCGCATGGATGACCGCTTTTGACTCTCTGTACTTACGCAGAATTTGCATACCTAACTCGATATGTGTCCCTTCTAGATCGTGGTCAACTGCTTTACCAATATCATGAAGTAAACCTGCACGTTTCGCTACTTTTACATCTGCACCAATTTCTGATGCCATGAGACCTGCTAGATGGGCTACTTCAATCGAATGCTTTAATACGTTCTGACCGTAGCTCGTTCTGTATTTCAAGCGTCCAACAAGCCTAATAAGTTCAGGATGTAAATTGTGGATGCCCACTTCAAAGGTTGCGTTTTCACCTTCTGTTTTAATGATTTGCTCGATTTCTTTCTTTGATTTTTCAACCATTTCTTCAATACGAGCTGGGTGGATACGACCATCAATGATTAACTTTTCAAGCGCCATTCTTGCAACTTCTCTTCTGATCGGATCAAAAGAGGACAAGATAACCGCTTCTGGAGTGTCATCAATGATTAAATCTACACCGGTCAGTGTTTCTAAAGCACGAATATTTCGTCCTTCTCTACCGATAATTCTACCCTTCATCTCATCGTTTGGCAAATTCACTAGTGAAACTGTGCTCTCAGCTACATAATCTGCAGCACATTTTTGAATTGCATACGCCAAGATGTCTTTCGCTTTTTTGTTCGCCTCTTCACGCGCTTTATTTTCCAAGTCTTTGATGAGGACCACAGTGTCGTGTTTAACTTCTTTTTCCACATCAGCCAATAACTGGCCTTTTGCTTCTTCAATCGTTAACTGAGAAATGCGTTCCAGCTCTTTGATTTGTTGTTCATAGAGTTCTTCCGCTTCAGCTTCTTTTTGCTCTACTTGTCTTAACTTTTGAGCCAGCTTATCCTCTTTGGCTTCAAGATTCAACGCTTTCTTATCGAGTGCTTCTTCCTTTTGAAGGTTTCTACGCTCAAGCTTTTGAATCTCTGCGCGACGGTCCTTTGTTTCACGATCAATTTCTTTACGAATTTGATGCGCTTCTTCTTTTGCTTCCAATACTTTCTCTTTTTTCACAGATTCTGCAGCCTTAGCTGCCTCTGCAACAATTTCTTTCGCCTTAAATTCGGCACTTAAAATTTCTTTTTCCGCAGTGTTTTTTCTTACGAGATATCCAATCCCAAAAGCAATCGCTGCTGCGACTAAAGCAATAAGTATTGTTACTATCAATGGCACGTTTATGTCGTTCACCCCCTTACATAAATTAGTAGACCGATATTGCTGGTCTCAACATAAGTGTATATTTTAGAATACACTCATACACTTTATTTTATAATCTTTATCAAAAAATGTCAAGGCTTCAACCCCTTCAAATGCCTATATTGCTTAATCTTAAGCGCTTCTCACGCGTATAATCCTTATGAAAATAAAAAAATGAGGGCAAACTGCCCTCATTTCACGGTCTTTTCATGCTATTGCGCCGTAGGTTCTACTTGTAAATTAAAAAACTTTCTCACGGCTTGTTCTATTTCATCACAAATCACAGGATTTTGAATTAAATATTCTTTTGCGTTTTCTCTGCCTTGTCCAATTTTGTTGCCTTCATAACTGTACCAAGAACCCGATTTTTTAATGATATCTGCATTACAAGCGACATCTAGGATACTACCTTCTTTAGAGATACCTTCGCCGTACATGATATCGAACTCAGCTTGTTTGAAGGGTGGTGCTACTTTATTCTTCACGACTTTTACGCGTGTTCTATTTCCCACGACATCAGCGTCTTTCTTGATCGAATCAATTTTTCTGACATCCAATCGAATGGAAGCATAGAATTTAAGTGCATTACCACCAGTGGTTGTTTCAGGGTTACCGAACATTACCCCAATTTTCATACGCAATTGGTTGATGAAAATAACGGAACAGTGAGACTTATTAATGATCGCTGTGAGCTTTCTAAGCGCTTGCGACATTAATCGCGCCTGAAGTCCCATATGGGAATCTCCCATCTCTCCAGTGATTTCAGCCTTTGGAACAAGGGCAGCAACAGAGTCAACGACAACAATGTCTACCGCACCACTTCTAACAAGTGCATCGACAATTTCAAGCGCTTGTTCACCTGTATCCGGTTGCGAAACGATAAGTTCATCGATATTGACACCGATTGCTTTTGCATATACGGGGTCTAAAGCGTGCTCAGCATCGATAAATGCAGCTGTGCCACCACGTTTTTGAACTTCTGCGATCATGTGTAGCGTTACAGTGGTCTTACCTGATGATTCAGGCCCAAAGATTTCCACGATACGTCCTTTAGGAATACCGCCTATTCCCAGTGCAATATCTAAATCGATAGAACCGGTTGGTGTACTTTCAACGTTCATTCTTGCTGATTCATCACCCAGTTTCATTATCGAGCCTTTACCAAATTGTTTTTCAATCTGTCCAAGGACGTTATCCAAAGCCTTTTGTCTTTCACTCATCGTCTGATACACCTGCTTTCATTATTAGAACGTTTGTTCTGTTTTATTATATCACATCACGCTTCTGTTGAAAACAATTTCTTTAACTTAGTATAAGGGTTCTTTTAGAAATTGTCAATATATGGAAATTAATATCCGTTTTATTTCAGATAGTCATATAGAAGCTTTAATGCCTTGATGACAGCACGCTGCTGAATCAATTCGCGGTCACCCGTAAATTTATTTTCAAACGTATACACTTCACCGAAAATGCTTAAGCCGATATATACCAACCCCACCGGTTTTTCATCAGTTCCACCCGTTGGTCCTGCAATCCCTGTGATGCTGATGCCGATGTCCGCATTTGAATGCTTAACAGCGCCTTTTACCATTTCACCGCAGGTCTGATGGCTAACTGCGCCATATACCTGAAGTGTTTCTGGTTTGACATCCAAAAGACGCATTTTTGATGCGTTTGAATAGGTCACTAACGAAGAATCGATGACCTCAGAGGTGCCGGGGTGTTTAATCAAAGCACTGGCTAGCTTTCCGCCTGTGCAAGACTCAGCCATTGCCAGCGTTAGCTTCTTATTCAACAACAAGCTCACGATCACTTCATCGATGTCCTTGCCCTGGTCAGAGACGATATAATCCCCCATTCTGCGGTAGACTTCGCTCACTACCCCCTCAACTAACCGATGGTTCTCATCGGGTGATGGGCCAGATGCTGTAATTCTCAGGAGGACTTTACCATCTCCAGCGTATGTGGCGAGTGTGGGATTTTGCTGTGATTCAATAAGATCAACCAAGCGCTCCTCAACAGCCGACTCGCCATAATCATAAACGCTAAGGTATTTTGAAACCATGGACAAGTGGTGACGTTCAAGAAGATAAGCCTTTACATGTGTATCATAGAGGTGTTTCAGTTCTCTAGGCGGTCCTGGAAGTACGATGATGGACTGGTTCGTATTTTCCAGTTCGACGATACAGCCGGGTGCAGTCCCCTTTTCGTTATCGAGAATAATGGCACCTTTAGGAAAATAAGCTTGTCTGATGTTATTTTCGGGCATGTTTCTGTTGAACATTCGAAAGCGTTCTTTGATGATGTCGAAACTTCTGTGATCTAAAACCATTTCTAGATGAAGTGCCTCTGCGATCACTTCCTTAGTGATGTCGTCCAGAGTTGGTCCCAGACCGCCAGTGGTTATGATGAGATCGCACTCTTCAAGGAGCTTTAGTAGCGTTTCCTTGATACGCTGCGGGTTATCCCCCACTGTCATATGATAATAAACCCCAATCCCGATTTCACCTAAGGCTTTACTGAGGGTGGTGGCGTTGGTGTTGACGGTTTGCCCCATTAATAGTTCTGTACCGATGGCTAAAATGGCTGCTTTCATTGATCCTCCATTATAATTCCCACTATTTGCAAAATGGTTGACATAATATAATTACGTCAACCATTTTCCTAATCTTTCAATACTTGCTTATTTTTAACAATATAATCCACACCTGATATGATCGTCAATGCGGTTGCCGCGACGATTAAAATCTGATCGGCTGGGAAGTTAATCCATTCAAATGGATAGTTGTTTAATAAAAGAACGATGACCATGATCATCTGAACGATGGTTTTGGCCTTTCCCCACCAGCTTGCTGCGATGACGATCCCCTCAGCGGCTGCGATGGCTCTAAAAATACTGACGATAAACTCACGGGACAAAATGATGATGACTACCCATGCGTTTAGCTTTCCAAGCTGTACAAACCCGACTAGCGCTGAGGTCACCAGCAGTTTGTCTGCCAGCGGATCCATGAACTTACCGAAGTTGGTAATGAGGTTGTATTTTCTCGCGAGGAATCCATCCAGGAAATCGGTGAAAGACGCTAGCGAAAACACCACAAACGCCCAAATGTCATATCCCTCAAGCTGAAGAAAAATAAAAAACGGGATCATGACCACTCTCAATAAAGTCAATTGGTTAGCTATATTCATCTTCATGCGATCACTCCGATCAAATCGTATTCTAGTGCATCGGTAATTTTCACTTTGACAAAGGTTCCATATTCCAGAGGAAGATCTGTATGCACATAAACCACACCGTCTATATCAGGTGCATCGAAAGCCGTTCTACCTACGAGAATCTTTCCTTCTTCTGCCACTTCTTCGATAACGACTTCATATACTCTTCCAATTTTTGCGTAAGAAAGCTGTTCAGAGATGATCATCTGTGATTCCATCAAGCGCTCTTTGCGCGATTGCTTGGTCTCCTCGTCCACCTTATTCGGTAGAAGCATCGCCGGTGTGTCCTCTTCATCAGAATACTCGAATGCCCCTAATCGGTCAAACTTGACGGTTTGCACAAGCGTCATCAACTTTTCGAAATCCTCCTCTGTTTCGCCTGGGAACCCGACGATAACAGTGGTCCTGATAACAGCGGTAGGATCCTTTGCGCGAATTTTATCCACGATTCTAATGATGTCTGCATTAGAGGTTCTTCGGTTCATGAGTTTTAGAATTTTATCTGAAGCATGCTGAATCGGAATATCAAAATAGTTTACGACCTTATCGTTTCTGAAATAACCGTCGAGCAACGCGTCATCTAGGATATCAGGATATGAGTAGTGAACGCGTATCCATCTGACGCCCTCTATCTTAGAAAGCGCATCGAGTAGTTCATCCAGTCTCGGTTTACCATAGAGATCGATGCCATATCGCGTCGTGTCCTGAGCGATGATCATTAGCTCTTCTACGCCCATCTGGACGAAATCACGCGCTTCTTCTACGATGTCTTCGATTTTTCTAGAGCGGTACTTGCCGCGAAGCTTAGGAATAATGCAGTAAGTACAACGGTTGTCACAGCCTTCTGCAATTTTGATATAAGCGTAATGCTTCGGTGTGGTCAGTATACGCGGTAAAGCTTCCGGTATTTCCAAATCCACATGTTTCATAAACAATTTTTGTGCGGGGTGCTTATAGGTGGAATCGATGACATCGGCAATTTCATAAAAACTGCTGGTTCCGATGATCGCGTCGATTTCAGGTATTTCATCGATTAACGCCTCAGGATACCGCTGCGAGAGACAACCGGTAACGATCAATTTCTCACAGTTCGCCGCCTGCTTGAGCTTGCCCAGCTCTAGAATGGTTTGAATCGATTCTTCCTTAGCATCGTGGATAAACGAGCAAGTGTTGACGATTATGACCTCAGCGTCGAGCACGTCATCACATAACTCGTATTGATCGTCTAATATGCCTAACATGATTTCGCTATCGGTCGTGTTTTTTGAGCAGCCTAATGTTTCAATATAAACTTTTTTCATTTTTTCCTCTCTTAGTAATCCTCAATTACCTCATGATCTTCGGTTTCATAACTAACTTCATCGAACTCAGGTTGGCCGTTAATGGATCTGAACTCTTCTGCGCTAATCAGAACCTCTCTTGGTTTACTCCCTCTAGTTGGTCCAATAATGCCACGCTCTTCCATAGCATCCACTAGCCGAGCAGCACGGTTGTATCCCACTCGGAACCTTCTTTGCATAAGCGAAGCAGATGCTTGGCCAGTTTCCACCACAAATGCGATGGCCTCCTCCAAATACTCATCCACGTCTTCCATGTTTGTTCCGAAGCTTTGAACGTCATCTAAAATTTCTTCATTATATGTCACTTCATGATTTTGGTTCTTAATAAAGTCCACAAGTGCCTCAACCTCTTCATCGGACATAAAGGCCCCCTGAGCACGTTTAGGTTTCGATGCCCCTACAGGATAATAGAGCATATCCCCTTTACCCAGTAGCTTTTCTGCACCCCCCATATCGATGATGGTTCTCGAATCGATGGCAGAAGACACTGAAAAGGCAATTCTCGAGGGAATATTCGCCTTAATGAGACCCGTGATGACATCTACAGATGGCCTTTGTGTTGCCACGATTAAGTGGATACCCGCTGCACGTGCCATTTGCGCTAGACGGCAGATGGCATCCTCCACCTGGTTAGGCGCAACCATCATCAAATCAGCGAGCTCATCGATGATGACGACGATTTGAGGGAGTGCCTCGAGACCATTGATTTCAGCTTTTCTATTATAGCTTTTCATGTCTCTAACAACCTGCTCTGCAAACAGCTTATAACGGCGCGTCATTTCGTTTACTGCCCAGTTTAGAGCGATAGAGGCTTTTTTAGGATCGGTGACCACAGGCAGGATCAAATGTGGAATACCGTTGTAATTGCTAAGCTCAACTACCTTTGGATCGATCATCAAAAACTTCACTTCGTCCGGTTTTGCATTGAACAAAATACTGGAAATGATGGTATTAACACAAACCGACTTACCTGATCCGGTGGCACCAGCGATTAATAAATGCGGCATGTTCGCTAAATCGCCGATGATGGGATTGCCAGAGATGTCTTTGCCGAGTCCGATGGTCAATTTGGATTTTTGCTTCTTAAAGTCAGGTGAAGTGATCACTTCCTTGATGGTTACCATGGACGTGACTTTGTTTGGCACCTCTATACCGATCGCCACTTTTCCTGGAATCGGTGCGATTCTAACATGGCTCGTCGCGAGATTTAAGGCGATATCATCGCTTAATCCCACGATTTTACTCACCTTGACGCCAGGGCTTGGCTGCACTTCAAACATGGTAATGGAAGGTCCTCTCTTAACAGAAACCACTTTTGCATCTACATTGAAGTTGTTTAAGGTCTCTTCCAAAAGTTTCGCCATCTCAATATACTCGTTTTTATCTTCGGTATGCTGTGGGGCGCTTTCTACACGTAAAAGCTCCACTGGAGGCAACTGGTAGCTTTCAATCGTCTTTTGCGCATTCTGTCTGATTTCATCATTGACCATTTGTCTGGTCTGAGGATCAATATCCGACTCTTTGATTTTTTCGGTAGATGGTTCACCAGTCATCTTTTCAGTAGCAGGTTTTCCATTCTTCAAACTGTTTGGCTTCTCGACTGAAGGTTTAACCTCCGCAGGCCGATTAGCTGTTCGGCTCATTTCAGCATGATCAAAAAAGGCAACGTCATGCATCGTGTCGTTCGTTTTAACCGCAGCCGGTTTTAGACCTATCTGTGGTGTCGCAGCGGTAAGCGGAACCGGGATGACTGGATTAGACGAATCATCTGGCATTTCATAAGAATCAGAATCATAGGCCTTAGGGTCCTTTTTTCTTTGGGTTTTACGCATCCGCTCTAAATCGTGGATAAAACCAGGCTCAGACTGCTCTGCTTTGATAGGCCCTTCAGGAATCGGGGCCATCCGCTTTTCAGCCTTCGGCTTTTTCTGAAACAAGGCTTCTTCAATTTGTAAATTTTGAAGCTTTTGCTGTTTGCGGTCATCTGTTGCCTTACGTTTAAGCTCCCATAAATCCTGCATGGAAATTCTGGTAAAGATAATGAAGCCTGCCAGAAACGCGACGATAATGAGGATATAGGTGCCCAGTACCCCGATGAGTTTGATCAGACCGATCGTCAAGGTATCTCCGAAAACCCCACCACCTAGGCGCGTTTCCCCTAAAGAATACGCATATTTTATGCCCTGAGCAGTAAGATAATCATCACGTAAAATCAGTTTATCGCGTTCAATCCCTTCATATGCCAGTAGTGTCGATAAAAGGAGCAACCCTACGATGATTAAGCTCATGGCAACCGTCACACGAAGCTTCGCAGGCCTAAAATTAGGATTAAGATGTACAAATGTGATGATAAAAAAAACGATTGGGATGGCAAATGCCACAAATGAAAATAAGCCCAGCATCATCTCCGTTATGGTTTTACCTAATAAGCCCACTGCTGGCGTATATAGGCTAAGCATCATAAAGAGGGTAAATGCTGCAAGCGCAATCATCTTAAGTTCATATTTAATTTTATATGCCCGTTCAATATCCTTGGCATTAGCGGCTTTGCCTTTGCTGCCGGATTTTGACGACTGGGATGTTTTCGTTGATTTCGACTGCTTTGTATTTTTTTTCGGCACACCATCACCTCATTTACACGCCTGTAGAACCAAATCCACCTGTTCCTCGATGTGATTCTTCTACCGAATCCACCGTTTCCCACTCACACCATTCGTACTTGGCGATGATCAACTGTGCAATCCGGTCTCCGCATTTAATTTCAAAAGCTTCGTCACCTAAGTTGATGACGGGGATCTTAAGTTCACCACGATAGTCACTATCGATGGTCCCCACGCAATTCACCAGTGTGATCCCATTTTTAATGGAAAGGCCACTTCTAGCCCTAACTTGACCTTCATACCCAAGTGGAATCTCTAAAAATAGTCCTGTCGGCACCAAAGTACGCTCCATCGGCTTTAACGTGATGGGCTGTTCGTTATTTGCGAGCAAATCCATCCCAGAAGCGCCTAATGTCTTATATTCCGGTAATGGATTATTTGAAGTATTCACGATTTTGATTTTCATGGTTCACCCCTATTTTCTCTATAATCTCTTTAATGTTTTTCACTTAATTGGTTGATGAATCGGTTATATAGTGCTTGCGTTTCGTGTCTTTCGATATCACCTACGATTGCAAGCGCGATTTTATCCGTATTCAAGCACTGATCCACCAGCCTTATAACACCTTCACGCTGGATATTGTTGATTTTTCCCAGCATTTCGTCGATGTTCTTTTCCCGATGTGCAAATAATTCGATTCTACCGATCATGTCCATGTAGTTGTCGCTTCCCTCCAAATTGAGGAAAAAGCTCCCTCTTAGATGATTCTTTGCGTGTTCCAATGCGTCATCGGATATCTCATGGGCTTTGAACCGGATAATCTCATCCGCGATCAAATCCATGGTTTCCTGTAAATTTTCTTTAGATACACCGAAAGCTATCGTAAACGTGCCCATCTGATCATAAAAATTCGGTTCAGAATATATGGAATACGTTAAGCCCTTCTCCTCGCGGATGCTCTGAAATAGTCTTGAACTATTGGTTCCCCCGAGAATATTGCTGAGTACCATCATTTCATAGCTGAGTTCATGATCAAAGCAAATTCCAGGAAAGTTGATGGCCACTTGGATCTGCTCAAAATCCTTTTTACGTGAGGCATAATTCCACTGGTAGTCAGTGGCATCGATGCTTTTATACCGAAGCTCTCCAGGTTCAAGTCCTTCAAAGTAGTGATCGATTTTCGTCAGTAGCTCTGTCTCATCAAAATCGCCCGCGACGCTGATCACCATGTTTGCCGCATTATAATAACGCCTATAGTACTCGACAATTTTATCTCGATTAATGCCCATAACAGATGTTTTCGTTCCTAGAATCGGTAGCGCAAGCGGATGTCCAGCAAAGGTTATCTCATTTAAAATATCGATGACCATTTCTTCGCCTGAGTCTTCATACATGTTGATTTCATCAATGATGACCGTCTTCTCCGTCTCTATATGCGCATCTAAAAAGGTGGGTCTAAGAATCATGTCTGACAACACATCTAATGCCACTTCAAAGTCCATACTCAACGTTTTCGTATAAAAACAAGTGCATTCTTTTGCAGTAAACGCATTGATTTCGCCACCGATGCCATCGATTATACTTGCCATATCTTTTGCAGAACGCCGCGAAGTACCTTTAAATAGCATATGCTCTATAAAGTGAGAGATCCCATTATTGGTCTCTGTCTCATGAGCCGAGCCGGTTTTAACCCAAACGCCTATAGAAATAGACTTATACCCTTCTAGTTTTTGGTAAACGACTGTTAATCCATTACTTAATTGCATCTTTTTATGCAAATTTTCACCTCATAAATCTTATGATTAAGACACATCAAACCCTAGGTCAATAAAACCTAGGGTTTAAATGAAGTCCTGAATTACTTACTTTCTTCCATCATTACTTTTCTAGAAACGTTGATTCTGCCTTGATCATCGATTTCGATAATCTTTACGGTAATCACATCTCCGATATTAACGACATCCTCTACTTTAGCGATGCGCTTTTGATCCAGTTGAGAAATATGGCAAAGGCCTTCCTTACCATGACCCAATTCGACGAATGCGCCAAACTTAAGGATACGTGTTACTTTTCCAGTATAAACTTGGCCAACCTCAGGCACTTTTACGATGCCTTCGATTTCTGCAAGTGCCTTTTCGCCACCGATGCCATCGTTTGCTGTGATTAATACAGAACCATCGTCCTCGATATCAATTTTAACATTATACATCGCTGTGATGCGTGTAATGACTTTTCCACCTGGTCCAATAACGTCTCTGATTTTATCAGGATTGATTTTGATTTGGAACACTCTAGGCGCATATGGTGACATTTCAGCTCTCGGCTGGCTAATGACCGCATTCATTTTTTCAAGGATGTGTAATCTGCCTGCACGTGCTTGATCCATGGCCTTTTCAAGTAATTCTCTGTTAAGACCATCAACCTTGATGTCCATTTGAAGGGCAGTAATACCATCTTTTGTACCCGCCACTTTAAAGTCCATATCGCCAAGTGCGTCTTCCATGCCTTGAATATCGCTTAGAATTTCGATTTTGCCATCTTCTTGGATAAGACCCATGGCAATACCAGCAACCGAATCTTTAATCGGTACCCCTGCATCGAGCAAGGACAATGTGCTACCACAAATACTTGCTTGTGAGCTTGATCCGTTACACGTTACAACTTCTGAAACCAGACGGATGGTATATGGAAAATCTGACTCTGAAGGGATAACCGGCAATAATGCTCTTTCACCTAATGCACCGTGACCAACCGCTCTTCTGTTCACACGGCTCATACCCACTTCACCTACTGAGAATGGTGGGAAGTTGTAATGGTGCATGTAGCGCTTTGTATCTTCTAAATCGAGACCATCGATGCGCTGTGATTCGCCAAGCGCACCTAAAGTCGTAATCGTTAATGCTTGTGTTAAACCTCTGGTAAAGAGGCCTGAACCGTGTGTTCTTGGGAGAAGACCTACCTCACAAGTAATCTGTCTAATTTCAGAAGGCACACGACCATCTGGTCTTACGCGTTCGTGAACGATCATTTTTCTCATAGTCGTTCTTTCGATTTCTTTAAACTGCGCCTTCAGGTAATCTTCTTTACCTGGGTAATCAGCTGCAAAATGCTCTAAAAGCTCTAACTCGAAATCTTCAAGCGCTGCATTTCGATCATGCTTGTCTGTAATTCTCACCATTTGGTTCATCTTTTCAGCTAAGAAGGCTTCAATCGCAGACTGGAACGCTTCATCAACCTCTGGAAGGACGATATCAAATTTGGCTTTACCCATCTCTGCATTAATGTGATTGATAAATGCACAAATTTCTTTAATGGCATCATGTCCATACATGATTGCGCCTAACATGATTTCCTCTGAAAGGATATCTGCACCAGCCTCAACCATGACCACCGCTTCTTCAGTACCTGCAACAACCAAGTTGAGTTTCGAATTTTCCTTCTCAGTGATGGTTGGGTTGATTACGTATTTGCCATCGACATAGCCCACTGTAACTGCGCCTGCCGGGCCATTAAAAGGAATATCAGAAATGCCAAGTGCAATCGACGCACCATTCATCGCCACTGTATCAGGGGTGCAATCTTGATCCACTGACAATACCGTTGCAACTACTTGAACCTCATTTTTAAGTCCATCTGGAAAAAGCGGACGAATCGGTCTATCGATGAGACGCGCCGTTAAAATCGCTCTTTCTGAAGGTCTACCCTCTCTTTTGATAAAGCCGCCTGGGATTTTACCGACAGAGTATAATTTTTCTTCAAACTCAACCGTAAGTGGGAAAAAATCGATCCCTGGCTTTGGTTTTCTCGATGCAACAGCAGTGACGAGCACCATGGTTTCACCATAAGAGATCAAAGCTGATCCGTTAGCCAAATTAGCCAATTTGCCAATTTCCACTTTGAAGGGTCTTCCTGCAATTGTTGTTTCAAATGTTCTTACTTCTTTAATTTTGTCGCCGCCTAATGCTTGGCAACCTGTTACTTGACTCATAAAGCCTCCTAGTTTTTCTAGCCAACGGTTGGAATTTATCCTACTTATTTCAAGTCAGCGACAGAAAATGTCGTTCACTTCAAATAAGTAGGATGTTAAGATAAATCCCACTAATGGCAATCGTTATAATCGTTTACATCATCTCTATTATACTAAAAACAACCTCAAATAGAAAGAGATATTTGCTTGATATGCAATAAGGGAGTATCCCAAATAAATTTGAAATACTCCCTTCACTGTCTTATTTTCTTAAGCCAAGCTCAGCAACTAATGCTCTGTACTTCTCAAGGTTAGTGTCTTTTAAGTAGTTGAGTAAGTTTCTTCTCTTACCAACCATTTTAAGAAGACCTCTTCTTGAGTGGTGATCTTTTTTATGAGCTGTTAAGTGCTCATTAAGATCATTGATTCTAAATGTCAATAAAGCGATTTGAACCTCTGGTGAACCAGTGTCAGTTGCGTGTGTTTTGAACTTCTCGATAATTTCATTCTTTTTGTCTTTAGTAATCATGTTAAACCTCCTAAATTTTTATATGCGCCATCAGCTGCGTAAGTCGTGGGAGACACGATAAACGAAGCAAATGGTAAACAACATTAGAATTATATCACTTATCCGACTTATAGTAAAGGCTTTTATCAATATCAGATGGTTATCGTCTTATAGATTGAAATAAGCCTTTGTTTTCGCTAAATCGCCATTCATTTCGACGACGAGGTCTTCTAAACGATTGAACTTCTTCTCGTCACGTAATCGCTTAATGAACTGAACTTCGATCACTTCATCATACATCGCGCGATCAATCCCGATAATATACGTTTCAAGATGGATACCCGTTTGCTCAAAGGTCGGATTAAACCCGATATTGGTCACACTCGGATATTTTTTACCAAGCCATAGTGTTTCCGTTATATACACGCCTGGCTTAATGGTACTAATATTATCTTTAATTCTTAAGTTGGCGGTTGGAAATCCAAGTGTATGCCCAACCCCTTTGCCGCGTACGACGGTCCCTTTTATGAAGTGATGTCTTCCTAGGTAAAAGTTGGCTTCCTCTATGCGCCCCTCCATCAACAGCTCACGTATAAGAGATGATGACACCCTTACATCATTTCTCATGATCGGCGGAACAATTTCGTAGGTATAACCATATTTCGATGACAGTTCAATCAACAGCTCCGTATTACCTTGAGCCATTTTTCCGAACCGATAATCATAACCCACTGTCAAATGCTTCATATGAAGCTTACCAATCAATACTTCGCTGACGAAATCCTCGGGTTCATAATGTGTCTGACTTTCATCAAATCGAATCAATGCCAAATAATCCACATCTATTCGCGTGAAAATCTGTACCTTTTCATCGATATCCATTATTTTAGGCGGTACGGCATCTGGTGCTAGAATTTCCTTTGGATGGTTTGAAAACGTATAGACGAAGGATTTCAACCCCTTCTCTTTAGCGGCTACTTTCATGAGCTCTAACACTTCCACGTGGCCGATATGCAAGCCGTCAAATGTTCCAAGCGCCACTGAAGTATCGCCAATTTGTTCATCCACTTCTTCCAATTCAAAAAATATCTTCATTTTTTCACCTTTATTAACTAACAAAACGCCTCATATTTAAGCTTAATCCTTAAAGACCTTTTTCATAAACAAGCCTTCAGGTGACCGTTCACCGATTCCCCAAAAAACCTGATTAATATGAAGCCTATAAAAAGGTGCATCAAGCGTTAGGTTACTATCTCTAGCAAAGTTGATTCGATGGCCATTAGACACCGCACGAATCAACGCTTCGTTACCGTTTATATTGATCATGGGCATATAGCTTATGGCCGTTTCAACATCGATCATATACTCAGCAGCATTTTCTAAAGTCAGTTGCTCTAAGGTAACCGCTTGATCAATAACAAATGGTTCAGTATAAATGCGTTCGAGTTTTGTCATGTGACCATAGCATCCTAACTTTAAACCGATATCATGGCAAAGTGTTCGAATGTAGGTGCCCTTTGAGCAACTTACATCAAATGATATTGTATGATGTCTGACAGCGATGTCGGTAATGCTATAAATCACTCTTTTTCGTGCTTCTCTTTCAATAACGATCCCTTTTCTCGCCAGATCAACCAGTTTTTCTCCCCCAACTTTTAATGCAGAATACATGGGAGGAATTTGATCAATTTCGCCGATAAAGGACTGAATCACACTCAGGATTTGTGCTTCGGATACATCGAAACCATCGCATCGATTGATAGGAGTCCCCCAGCGATCTTGTGTGTCTGTTTCAATGCCTAGTACCATTTCACATCTATACCCCTTCTTTTGATCCATTAGAAAATCGACTAATTTAGTGGCTCTTCCGATACACACCGGAAGCACACCTGTTGCCATGGGATCCAGTGTCCCTGTATGGCCCACTTTTTTTGTTTTCAATTTTTTACGTAAAATAGCCACCACATCGTGAGAGGTCATATCCTGTGGTTTATTAATCACTATAACGCCGTTTAGTTCCAAAATTCATCACTCCTAAATTGCGCCTTCTATGGCTTTCACGACAATCGCTTCTATCGACTCAGCTTCCGCATCCATCTTAAAACCAGCGGCTTTCGTGTGTCCACCGCCACCCAGTTGCTGTGCGATTGCGCTCACATCCAGTTCATATTTCGAACGCATGGAGACTTTATGCGCCAAGTCATACAAATGCCGAATAAATACCACGACTTCCACGCCTGAAATATCTCTAATGAATTCCACGATCCCATCGGTGTCGTAGGTGGACATGTTTAATTCTTCCATCATTTGACGGGTCAGCTTTATGACCGCACATCTACCCTCTGAATATAATTTCAGGGTTTCGAAGACGCGGTTGAGTAATAAAACCTTCTCAAGCGGTTTATTCTGAAATATTTCGACGTTCAATCGATTAAAATCGAATCCTGTCTCTTTGAGTGTTCGACAGACCGAGAAAGTCTCTGGCCTAGTGTTGGAATACCTAAAGCTACCTGTGTCGGTGACAATCGCCGCATAAAGTGCTTGGGCGGCCACTGCATCAAAAGAAAATCCATAAAGATCACTGATTAAAAATACCAGTTCTCCAGTGGATGACGCTTCAACTTCAACGATGTTCACTGATGCAAAATAGCTATTGGTCTTATGATGATCGATATTCACTGTTATTCCAGTGGATTTAAACAATTCGATACGATCTTCAAAAAGTTTAGTCTCACCACAATCAACCGCGATGCCCATGTGAAATTTCACTGATTCAACTTCATGACTCTTAAAAATCCTTATGGGTGGCTCCAACAAAAATGATAAATTTGAGGGTATATCGTCGTTTAAGACGATATACCCTTTTTTGTTGAAATGCTTCATTAGAAAGTAGAGTCCGATACATGAGCCCAAAGTATCACCATCAGGCATATTGTGTGGTATAATCAACACATTTTCAATATGCGAATCGTGTAACAGCGCCTTGAATTCTTGAATAGGATTCATACGCACTCCTTTTAATTTTCTTCATCCTCGTTTTCATCTTCGTCTTCAAAGAGATCATCATCTTCGATGCTCTCATCGTCCTCATCCACTTCTGGTTCATCGTGTTTGATGTCGAGTTTGCCTAAAATTTCATTTATGTGCATGCCGTGTTCTACAGAATGGTCCATCTTGAAAATTGGCTCTGGTGTATAGTGAAGCTTTAATTTTTTACCAATCTCTTTGCGAATAAAACCTTTCGCACTGGATAAACCTTCAATATGAACTTCTGGGTTGTGTTTTGGATCAAATACACTGATGTAGATCGTCGCATATCGCAAATCATTGGTCACTTCAACATAGGTGACCGATGACAATTTTGAGACACGAGGATCTTTTATTTCAAACATCATGATATGGCTGACAATTTTTTTAATCTCTTCAGCAATTTTTTTATTTCTTGAAACAGACATCCTCGTTACCACCTTTCCTATATGACATCACGACTATCTTTTTACTTCTTCCATGATATAAGCTTCGATTTCATCATTCTCTTTCAGATCATTGAATTTTTCGATGCCGATACCACATTCATAGCCTTGTGCCACTTCTTTAGCGTCATCTTTAAAACGCTTGAGTGAACTTAATTTTCCTTCAAAGATGACAATGCCTTCTCTGATAACCCTAACTTGTGAATTTCTTGCAACTTTACCTGAAGTAACATAGGCACCTGCAATTACACCAGAAGGAATCTTGAATGTTGCTCTAACCTGTACTCTACCTAAGATGACTTCCTTATAAATAGGATCGAGCATCCCTTTAAGTGCCGTTTCAACGTCATTGATCGCGTTGTAAATAATTTGATATGTGCGGATATCGACGCCTTCTCTTTCAGCAGTTGACGATACGAGGGCAGATGGTCTTACATTGAAACCGATGATAATCGCACTTGAAGCAGAAGCGAGGATGACATCCGATTCAGAAATCGCACCTACGTCTCCACGGATGATATTCACGCGCACTTCTTCGTTTGAAAGCTTAAGAAGCGATTGCTTGATGGCTTCAACTGAACCTTGAACGTCAGCTTTGATGATGATGTTGAGCTCTTTCATGCCGCCATCTTTGATTCTCGAGAAGATATCTTCAAGTGTAACACCTGGGTTTTTATTAAGCGTCTTCTCACGGTAAATGACCGCGTGACGTTCTGCAATCGTACGTGCTACTTTTTCATCTGGCGTTACATAAATTTTTTCGCCCGCTTGCGGAATATCGCCAAGTCCGTCGATTTCAACCGATGTTGAAGGTCCGATGGATTTGACTTTCTTACCTTTATCGTTATAAAGGGCTTTTACTTTACCAAATGTCGTTCCAGCAACCACAGGATCCCCCACAGACATGGTGCCTTTTTCCAGGATAATCGTAGTAACTGTTCCGCGACCTTTAATGACCTTAGCATCGATAACCGTTCCAACACCAGGACGTGTCGGATTTGCTTTTAAATCGAGCATTTCTGAAACTAAAAGTACCATTTCCAATAAAGTCTCTAATCCTTGGCCCGTTTTAGCTGAGACTGGTACTGCGATGACATCGCCACCCCACTCTTCTATTAAAACGCCTCGGTCAGAAAGCTCTTGCTTAACCCTGTCTGGATTAGCATTTGGCTTATCCATTTTATTGATGGCCACGATAATCGGTACATTTGCTGCCTTAACGTGGTCGATGGCTTCAATCGTTTGCGGCATGACGCCATCATCAGCAGCGACGACGAGAATCGCGATATCAGTTACCTTTGCACCACGCGCTCTTAACGAAGTAAAGGCTTCATGGCCCGGTGTATCTAAGAACACGATTTTCTCACCACGGTGCATAACTTCAGAAGCGCCGATATGTTGCGTAATACCACCAGATTCTCCGTCAGCAACACCTGTATTTCTAATGGCATCAAGAAGGGATGTTTTACCATGGTCGACGTGACCCATAACCGTAACAACTGGTGCACGTTTTCTTAAATCAGCTGGATTATCTGGCGCGTCTAGGTCAAATGCTTCAAACTGATTTTCTTCAACTTCTTCTTCTTGCTCAAGTGAAATGTTATAGTCCAGTGCGATTAATGCTGCCGTCTCATAGTCGATTGCTTTATTGATCGTCGCCATATTGCCCAATCCCATAAGTTTAACGATAATCTCATTTGGGGCCTTATTGATGATCTCAGCAAACTCTTTAACCGTCATTTCTGCTGGTACGTAAACGGTTTCATTTAATAAATATTCATTTAACTTTTCAGTTTTTTCTTTTTCAGTCTTCTCTTTGTACTTACCACTTTTTTGCTTGGTTTTCTTTCCAAAGTCGAACTCTCTTCTCGGATCTACTTCGCTGACGATAATCTCTTCTTTAAGAAGTTTTTTTGCCTTCTTCGATTTCGTTTCTAACTTGTCAGCATCACGTGTAACCACCACTTTATCTTTATTGAATTTCTTACGATTTGATGGTGTTTTTTCAGCGATTTCTGACGAAGGAAAAGCAGATGCTTTTGAATCTGTTTTCTTACCTTGTGATGGTGAATAATCTTTATCTTTGTCTTTGTTGAATCCACCGCCGTAGCCGCCACTACCGTAAGGCTTGCTACCTTGAGGTCCTCTATTATAGCCACCTTGGCCGCCTTGACCTGCTGGTCTATTACCTTGATAGCCACCAGAACGATTTTCATAGACCGGTTTTCCATCTGGACCTACTGGTCTTGGTGGACGGTTAGGATCATATGGCTTTTTCTCATAAGGTGGTCGATTTGGATCATATGGTCTTGGTGGACGGTTAGGATCATATGGCTTTTTCTCATATGGTGGTCGATTTGGATCATATGGTTTTTTCTCATAGGGTGGGCGATTTGGATCATATGGTTTCTTCTCATAAGCTGGACGATTTGGATCGTATGGCTTTTTCTCATATGGCGGACGGTTGGGATCATAAGGTCTTTTTTCGTAAGGTGGCTTTGATCCATCTGTTGGTCTGCCTTCGCCAGCTGGTCTATTCCCGTCATATGGACGGTTGTCATAAGGCTTATTGCCTTTGTAATTTGGACTGTGTGGTCTTTGTTGTTGGTCACCCTGTGGGCGTGGTGGTCTGCTATACTCTTGACCCTGGCTTTGTCCTTGTGGTTGACCTTGAGCTTGTGGTTGACCTTGAGCTTGTGGCTGGCTTTGGACTTGAGACTGGCCATGTCCCTGTGACTGTCCATGACCTTGGCGATTATCGCGTTGATCTTGTCCTTGTCTAGGGCGATTCTTATCATATCCGCCTCTGTTTTGGGCGCGACGATTTTCCTCTTCACGAATCTCCTTCGTGCGGTCATAGATGATCTTGTGATGTTTTTCTGGTTTTTGATCAGCTGATTTTACTTCCGCTGATTTTACTTCAGATTGTTCTGCCTTTTGTTCAGCTGGTTTTGTTTCGTTTTGTTTGGCTCCCTCAGAAGCATTCTTCATAAATTTTCCTTTAAGTTGTTTTATTTCTTGATCTTCTAAAGTACTCATGTGATTCTTCACATCATATCCGAGCGTATGTGCTGAATCAATTAAGTCCTTTGTAGATACGTTTATTTCCTTTGCTAATTCATGGATTCGGGTTTTTGACATTGCTTCACCTCCGGTAATAGAGCGTCAATCTTCTCAATTAATGCCCGTGAAAATTTCTTGTTTGTTACGCCGAACAATCCATAGTTGTCCTTACCAATTGCATTTGACAAAGACGTCTTGTTTGAAAAAACTCTATAAGCCACACCTTCGGATTCACACAATCTCATCATCCTATCTCGCGTTGATTCGTTCATGTCTTCTGCTATGATGAGCAATGAAATTTTCTTGCTTTTAACGCCTTGTTCGCAAAGTGTTTCACCTGGCACCAAATGACCAGCTTTCCTTGCGAATCCTAAGAGTGATAAAACATTATTCATTTACATCTAACCTTTCTTTTAACTTTTCAAAGACTTCGTCTTCGATTTTCGTCTCTAAAGCACGATTAAACGCATTTTTCTTGATGGCCAAATCGAAGCAGCTTTTATCATTGCAGATATATGCGCCTCTACCATTGGCCTTGCCTGTGAAATCCACAAAAACTTCATCGTCTTTGTTTTTTACGACCCTAATCAATTCCTTTTTAGGTTTCTGTACACCACAGGCAATGCATTTTCTCATAGGGATTTTTTTCATACTTATTCTTCATCTCCATAAACTTCTTCATACTCGCCAATCTCTTTAAGATAAGCGATATATTGGGTTTCGTTCTTAATGTCGATTTTCCATCCTGTCAACTTAGCGGCAAGTCTCGCATTTTGACCTTCTTTACCGATGGCCAATGATAACTGATAATCCGGAACCACTACAAGTGCTGAGTTATCGTCTTCATCTACTTCTACACGCATGACTTTTGCTGGGCTGAGAGCGTTTGAAATAAGAATTGCTGGGTTTTCATTCCACTCGATAACATCAATTTTCTCGCCTTGAAGCTCTTCGACGATATTTTGGACACGATGTCCCTTTTGGCCGACACATGCGCCGACTGGATCAAGATCCGGGTTTGGAGAGTACACCGCGATTTTAGTTCTCGAGCCTGGTTCTCTAGAAATGTTCTTGATTTCTACTTCACCGTCATAAATTTCTGGGACTTCCAGTTCAAACAAACGCTTCACTAAACCTGGATGGGTTCTGGAAACGAAAATCTGAGGTCCCTTAGTGGAATTCTTTACTTCCGTGATGACCGTCTTAATACGCTCACCTTGAATATACTCTTCATTAGGGATCTGCTCGTTTGGTTGCATTAACGCTTCTGTCCTTCCTAAGCTGATATACACGATTCCCTTTGAAACTCTATGGATTACGCCATTGACGATTTCCGTTTCACGGCTACTATATTCATCGTAAATCACACCGCGTTCAGCTTCTCTAATTTTCTGTACCACCACTTGTTTTGCCGATTGTGCAGCAATTCGACCAAAGTCTTTAGGAATGACTTTCTCTTTTACCACATCGCCATTTTGAAATAACGGATCGATTTTTCTCGCCTCTTCAACAGAGATTTGTGTCACATCATCGATCACTTCATCGGCAACAACACGCACTGAATAGACGTTGAACTCACCCGTATTGCGGTTTAACTCTACTTCCACATTATGATTTGCACCAAAATTGTTTTTATAAGCCTTAACCACCGCATCTTCAATCACGTCAAACAACATTTCCAAAGCAAGTCCTTTTTCTTTTTCAAGTTGTTCAAGTGCAAGTAATAATTCAGTTTTCACACGCATTCCTCCTATTCGAACTCGACGACTAATTTCGTCACAGATACTTTACTTTTCGGTATTTCCACTTTGCCCATTTGAGCGTTTTCGATGACGATATGATCATCAATCAAACCGACTAAAGTGCCTGTAATGGCCTTTTGTCCTTCAAAGGCTTGGAAGAGTTTGAGTTGAACAAGATGCCCTTTGAACTTTTCAAATTCTTTATCTTTTTTAAGAACGCGCTCAACACCTGGTGATGACACCTCTAAGAAATACTGCTCCTCAATCGGATCTAAGGTATCTAACTTCGAATTTAAAAACTGACTGACTAACTGGCAATCATCAAGTGTTACCGGCGCTTCTTTGTCGATGATGACTCTTAAGTATCGATAAGGACCTTCCTTGACAAACTCGATGTCGACGATTTCCATATCCTGTGTTTTTACGAAGGGTGTTAAAATTTCTTCCACCACATCTACCACTTTTTTCTTTTTCATTTTTTCACCTGCTTTCAAAACTTATCATAATCACCCATAGTGATATCGCTCATAGTCCCGCTCAATAACAAAGAGTGGGAAAACCCACTCTTGCTGTCAAAAACCTATTTACTGATTAATTATAGCACAAATGCGCAATTTATGCAAACGAGAATAATGTCAATTGGTTGTCATCAGGGAGTTCATCAAAACACCCATGAACTTTCATGGCTTCAATAACCGTCTTGGATACTTTTGTAAGTCGTTGGAAGTCTTCCACTGATAAAAATTCCCGATGTTCATCCCTAATTGCGGCTATACTCTGTGCTGCAGAAGCGCCTACACCTTGTAAAGCTAAGAATGGTGGTAGAATTTTACCATCGACTATTTTAAAGGATTCCGCATCAGACTCCATGAGGCTTACCTTTTTAAAGCCAAATCCCCTGCTGTACATCTCATCGACGATTTCCAAAATGCCTTGGAGGTCTTGTTCTTTTTTGGTCGGTTTCTCAATCCCGTCAATTTCTTTCATCTTCGCTCTGACCACTTCGTTACCCTTGCAAATCAGTTCGGCATCGAAGTCGTCCACCTTCGTCGTGAAATAAGTGGCATAAAACGCCAGTGGCTGGTGTACCTTAAAGTACGCGATTCTCACTGACATCATTACATAAGCGACCGCATGTGCTTTAGGGAACATGTACTGGATTGTTTGACAAGAGTTGATGTACCAGTCAGGAACATTGTTTTCCTTCATGACTTTGATTTCATCTTCTTTTAGGCCTTTACCCTTACGAACGTTTTCCATGATCTTAAACGCAGTTAGTGGTTCAAGCTTCATTTGAATCAAATAGTTCATGATGTCGTCGCGCGTGGCGATAACTTCTTTAATGGTTACCGTATTATTTCTTACGAGATCCTGCGCATTGTTGACCCATACATCTGTACCATGGGAGAGTCCAGAAATCCGCACGAGGTCAGAAAATGTCTGAGGGTTGGTATCTCTAAGCATCTGTCTGACGAACTTAGTACCGAACTCAGGAATTCCTAAGCTTCCGATATCTAAGCTGTATGACGCGTCCTTAATCCCCAGTGGATCTGCTGACGTAAATATTTTCATCGTCGCGGCGTCATCAAGCGGTATATCGAAAACATTGAGTCCTGTTAGTTCTTCCAAGTATTTGATGATGGTGGGAACGTCGTGTCCGAGGATATCGAGCTTCAGTAAACGTCCACTTATGGAATGGTAGTCGAAATGCGTCGTGATGACATCTGAGGTCACATCGTTGGCAGGATATTGAATCGGACAAAACTCATGGATATCCCTATCAGCAGGCACGACCATGATACCACCAGGATGCTGGCCTGAAGTCCGTTTAACACCCGTCAATCCCTGTGCAAGACGTTCAATTTCGTAACGGTGCATGTCAATCTGGCGCTCTTCAAAGTACTTTTTCACATAGCCGTAAGCGGTTTTATCCGCGATGGTACCGATCGTTCCCGCTTTGAAGGTCTTTCCTTTTCCGAACAACACTTCACAATACTTATGTGCATTGGCTTGATAGATACCCGCGAAGTTAAGGTCGATATCTGGCTCTTTATCGCCATCAAAGCCCAAGAAGGTTTCGAAAGGAATATCGTAGCCATCTTTAAAATACTTCGTACCGCACTCAGGGCAAATCTTGTCTGGCATATCCACACCAGCGCCGTATTTGCCATCGGTGAAGAACTCTGAATGCTTACAGTTCTTACAGATATAATGCGGCGGTAACGGGTTAACTTCCGTAATGTCACTCATGGTTGCAGCTAAGGAAGAACCAACAGAGCCTCTGGAACCTACCAGGAACCCATCTTCTAACGATTTCGTCACTAGCTTTTGCGCGATGATATACATGACGGCGTAGCCATTGCCAATAATGGAATTGAGCTCTCTTAACAGACGCTTTTCGACGATTTCAGGGAGGTCGTCGCCATAAATGCGCTTCGCTTTCGCCATACACATCTCCCGAAACTCCTCATCCGCGCCTTCTATAACTGGCGGGAAGGTTCCCTTCGGTACCGGGCGAACCATTTCACACGCGTCTGCCAGTTTTTTAGGATTATCGATGACCACCTCTCGGGCACGGTCCCCTAAGTAATCAAATGCTTCGAGCATTTCGTTCGTCGTCCTAAAATAAAGCGGCGCTTGATTATCCGCATCGTTATAGCCATTACCCGCCATGAGAATTCGCCTATAGACCTCGTCTTCAGGATTGATGAAGTGCACATCTCCTGTGGCTACGACTGTTTTGCCAAGCTTATCCCCTAAATGGAGAATATGGCGATTAATGGTCTTGATTTCATCGATATGCTTGATTTTACCCGACTCTAGCATGAACGCGTTATTATCAGCCGGTTGAATTTCCAAATAATCATAAAAATCTGCGATTTCCAATACCCGCTCAGGCGTTTGGTTGCTCATGATGGCTTTATAGAGCTCGCCAGCTTCACATGCACTACCGATCAGGAGTCCCTCGCGTTTAGAACGCAATAAGCTCTTCGGTATTCTCGGCTTTCTATAATACGTATTCAGGTTGCTATGAGAAACGATTTCGTAAAGATTCCTAAGTCCTGGCTGTGTTTGGGCAAGCAAAATCACGTGTGACATCTCAAGTTGAGTAAAATCGAAATTGGTAACAAAATAGCGATTAATGGCTTTTAGCGTAAAGACCTCGCGTTCATTTAGCATTTCAGTGAATTTAACGAAAACGCGTGCTGTCGCTTCAGCATCCGCAACCGCTCTATGGTGATCATTCAAAACGATTTTCAAGTACTTAGTGACCGCTTTGAGGTTATGCTTTTTAATGTCCGTTAATAACAAACGGCTTAATGCGAGCGTATCTACGATTAATGAGGTAAATGGGAGTGCGAGCTTTTCACAGTAGTAACGGATGAACGAGCAGTCGAAGTTCGCATTATGCGCGACGACAGGGGCACCCTCTATGAAAGCCATAAATCTCGGAAGTACTTCCTCAAGTGACGGCTGATCACTTACCATGTCCTCAGAAATTCCAGTGAGTTCAGATATTTCAGGCGGAATCGGTCTTAATGGGTTAATGAGCTGACTAAACCGCTCGGTGACCACACCTTTTTCCACTTTTACAGCACCGATTTCGATAATGGTATCTTTATGGTATGAAAAACCTGTGGTTTCAATATCAAAGACCACAAAGGTCTCATCTAAGCCGTAGTCAGTGGCGCCTACGATTAAATCCACCTCATCATCAATCAGGTACCCTTCTAGTCCGTAGATGACCTTGATTTTATCGCCTGCAGCTGATGCGGCATCCGGGAATGCTTGAAGGACGCCGTGATCGGTGATGGCGATGGCTGGGTGTCCCCAATCGATGGCCGTCTGGATGATTTTCTTAACGGGCGCAATTCCATCCATCTCGCTCATATTCGTATGAAGATGGAGCTCTACTCTCTTTTCTTCAGCTAGGTCAACGCGAGGAATCTCTTCCTTACCGACGTTGATGGCTGTAATAAGTAGCACCGATTCTTTATCGAACTGGTCATAGCGATTGATGCCTTCGACGATGTACCATTTGCCTTGTTTTAAGCTTGGAAGCAAATCCTCGTATTCTTTTTTCTTTAAAAATTGCTTACAGGCAACTGCATTTGATAAATCTGACAAATAGAGCTTCAAAAGGAATTTTCCACCCTTAAGCTCACGTGCCTCGAAGTTCACCAGTTTACCTTCAATCGCATAGGTTTCTTCTTCTTGGTTGATATCGATGATTTTGGTAGTCGAACGTTTGATTTTGTTCCTATAAAGCACTTCCGGTGCATTGGATTTCACCGATTTGACGGATTCTTCCTTCTTTTGGGCGGATTGTCTGATGGCCTCTTCACTAAAACCGTTTGTGGCCATTGCGACGATGGATTCGATCGTCTCATCCTGCATACGATCAAAATCTTCATACCCATCTACTTCATCCTTGAGCGATTCGGTTTGTAGCTCAAAGGTCTTGCCCAAGTTGCGATCACAGATCATCTGAATCATTTCGTCCGTTTTATACTGATAAAAGGTGTTCTCCAGACCTTTGTCATCGAAGATGATGTGAATTTTACCATGATTGAATGCGATTTTTGAGCGTTTCAAAATACTGGCCACCGCAGGATTCTTTCTGCGGATGACCATGAGGATATTATCCCAGTTTTCCATAAAACCAGTGTCTTGATTCGCTTGAGGTGTGGAAGGGCTGGTGTTTATAGGCTGGTGGTCCTCTGGTGTTTCAACCTCTATTTCAAAGTCGTTTACAAAGGCAAGGTGCGTTTTAAGAATGTTTTTTAAACCATCTAGTTGATGGCCTGCCACGTATTTATTCGATCTAAGGCGTATGCTAAGAACGGATTCTTCACGTCTATATTCAATTTTCTTTATCTCTATGTCATCGTTCGGGAGATGCTCCTGAATCAACTGATTAAAAGGTGTTTTATTCATTGAATCGCCTTTCGTTTTTATTCCATTTCGGCAATTTCAGCCATAACCGCTTCAATTACCTCATCTTCTTTCAACTTTTTAACCACGACACCCTTTTTAAATAAAAGGAACTCGTTTTTACCGCCAGCAATCCCGATGTCTGCTTCTTTGGCTTCACCAGGACCATTTACGGCACATCCCATAACGGCTAAAGTGATGTTTTTATCAATCCCTTGGATCCGCTCTTCAAGCTTCTTCGCGATTCCAACCAGGTCTACCTCTGTACGACCACATGTCGGACAGGAAACCATCTTAATTCCGAAATGGCGTAGCTCCATGACTTCCAATATTTTTTTAGCCACTTTGATTTCTTGTACTGGATCGTCAGTAAGTGATACACGAATGGTACTGCCGATGCCATCAAACAAGAGGATGCCGATACCGATAGCTGATTTAACGGTACCTGTGAACTGTGTTCCAGCCTCTGTGATTCCTAAGTGAAGGGGATAATCGACTGTTTGGCTCAATAAGCGATAGGAATCCACCGTCAATTTGATATCAGAAGCTTTCAGTGAAATCACGATGTCAGAAAAGTTCATTTCGTCTAAAATTGCCACATGTCTCATGGCGCTTTCCACCAAAGCCTCTGGTGTGATGCCTTGGTACTTTTGATAAAGTTCTTTCTCCAGTGAACCGCCATTGACACCAATACGAATAGGGATGCCCTTATCCTTCGCCATGGCCACTACTTCAGCGACACGGTCGCGGCTACCGATGTTTCCCGGATTCAGTCTAATTTTATCCACGCCATTTTTCATGGCTTCCATGGCTAATCGATAGTCGAAGTGAATATCCGCAACAAGCGGAATATGAATTTGAGGTTTGATTTTGGCGATTGCTTCGGCCGCTTCCATATTAGGGACAGCGACTCTGACGATTTCACAGCCCTCTGCCTCGAGCCGAAGAATTTGCTCGACGGTCGCATTCACATTTTCAGTTTTGGTGTTGCACATGGATTGGATGGCGATGGGAAAGCCTCCACCGATGTGCTTGTTCCCGACTCTAACGACACGTGCTCTCATGTGGCCTCCTATAATCTGGTGATGTCCTTAATCACTAAGAACACCATCAATGCCATTAATATGGCAAAACCGATGAAATGAACATAGCCCTCTTTTTCACGGTTGATCGGCTTGCCCATCACGATTTCGATGAGCACGAAGATAATTCTGCCGCCATCAAGTGCTGGAAATGGAAGGAGATTCACGATGCCAAGGTTGATGGAAATGTAGGCTGCCAGCATAAGCAGGTTCATAAAGCCTGTCTTTGATACCTGACCGACGATATTCACCAGTCCTACTGGGCCAACGATTTCACCTTCTACTTCACCTTTTCCCATTTGTGAAAAGAACTTGAAAATATCGGTAAAGAAGCTGACGAACTGGTCCCCAGCCATTATAAACGCTTGATCCAACTGCTTCACAAATTTCGTTTGAATGCCGATTTGGTAGACGCCAGCTTCCTTCTCAACGGGAAGGACATCGATGATAACCGACTCTCCGTCTCGCATCACTTCCAGAGCTAACACATCGCCACCACTGCCATTGATACTTGAGATCACATCATCCCAAGTCTTGATTTTCGTTTCATTTATAGCGACGATCTCGTCATCAGGAAGTATCCCCGCCGCTGCCGCTGGCATATCCTCCACAAGTGCGCCGACCACATTGGTTGGAGCGCCGATGGAAAACATGATGATTACGAGTAACAGATAGGCTAAAACGAAGTTCATTAATGCGCCCGCTGCCAAAACGAGTAATCGCTGTAAAGGCTTTTTACTGGAAAAGCTTCTAGGATCATCTGACGCTTCATCTTCACCTTCCATTTTCACATATCCGCCGATAGGAAAAATACGAAGTGAATATAACGTTTCACGCCCCTGCTTTTTAAAGATTGCAGGGCCCATACCAAGTGCAAACTCATGGACCATTATGCCATTCATTTTAGCTGTGGCGAAGTGACCAAGCTCGTGTGCAAAAACAATTAAACCAAAAACAAATACAAAACTTATAAATGTCAACAACATACTGTCCTTCCTTTCCTTTTAGCGCTTTAACAGGTGAGAAACCCGTTCGCGCGTCTCTTGATCTGCCCATAATATCTGTTCGATATTCGGATGGCTTATCGTTTCAAATTCAGCCATGACTTTTTGAATCGAGTCTGAAATATCATAAAAACCGATTTGGTCCTTTAAATACGCATCAACCAACACTTCATTTGCTGCATTCATGACGGTAGGCGCCACACCGCCTTTTCTAAGTGAATCAATGGCAATTCCCAAACATGGAAATCGGCTCAAATCCGGCTTCGAGAAGGTCAGAGCATTCAGCGTCATAAAATCTAACGGCTTTACATTATTAGGAAATCTTTTCGGGTAATCGAGCGCATAAATGATCGGAACACGCATATCCGGTACGCCGAGTTGCGCCATAATGGAGTGATCCTTGAACTGAACCATCGAGTGAATAATGCTTTGAGGATGCACCAACACTTCGATTTGATCGATGGCGACATCGAACAACCACTTGGCTTCGATAAATTCTAGTCCCTTGTTCATCAATGTCGCAGAATCGATGGTAATCTTCTGCCCCATAGACCAGTTGGGATGCTTCAGTGCTTCGATTGCTTTTTTATGCGTGATCTCTTCACGCGTAAAATCCCTAAACGCACCACCTGAGGCGGTAAGTAAGATTTTATCCACCGTATCGCCAGATTCTCCATTAAGGCACTGAAAAATGGCGCTATGCTCAGAATCAACGGGTAAAATAGTGCTTCCGTGTGCTCTCGCAAGCGGCATAATAATTTCACCTGCGGTCACTAATGTTTCTTTATTGGCCAGTGCGATTATTTTCCCTGCCTTAATGGCTTCTATCGTAGGAACCAGCCCGATGTTACCGACGACAGAGGTCAATACGATGTCTACCTCTGGATGGGTAACCACCTCCACCAACCCACTCATTCCTGAAAGGACTTTAGTCGTCGTATGGCTCAAAGCCGATTTTAATGCGCTATATTTTGTTTCGTCACTTACCACCACAAACCTGGGGGAAAACTTTTCTGTTTGCCTGACGATGTCATCGATACGGCTATTACAGGTTAAAGCAAACAGTTCGTAACGGCCGCTGCTTTCGATGATGTCAAGTGCTTGGGTTCCTATAGACCCCGTAGATCCTAGAATACTAATTTTTCTCTTTTGCATGCTTTATTCTCCATATATAAAAACGAGCATATTTCTATGCTCATGGTTTACTTGTTAAATCGCTCACAATCATACGAGCTTGCTATTTATTTCGTGAAACAGAATCATAAAATAATACACTAAAGGCAGCGTGACGATGACACTGTCAAATCGATCCAAAACACCACCATGTCCCGGCATAATATTACCAAAATCCTTAATATCATATAGACGTTTGATTTTAGAGGCAATCAAATCCCCGATTTGTGAGAGGATACTCCCCGTCAAACCCATGATAATGGCATAGAATTGAAATTCAGGTTTAAAGACCATGGCAAATAAAAAGCTGAAAAGGACGCTCCCTATGACGCCACCAAGTGAGCCTTCCACTGTTTTATTCGGGCTAACAGATGGAATCAGCTTAGTCTTCCCTAATAGTTTACCGGTCAAATAAGCAAACGTGTCCGATAGAAAGGCGATGATAAATGGATACCAAATAAAGAAATTATCATCGAGATCTGATATCAAGATCATATGTGACAATGAAAACGCCACATAGAAAAAACCCGTAAACGTTATCATGGCACCGTTTAGAGACCCTTTTGAAAACACCACCAAACCCAACAGCGTAAACAGTCCGAGCGAAACCACGAATGTAAAATAGTCCTTGGAAAAGTCGCCAAAAAACCCTAGAAACAGTAGAATCGTCATGGCATAGCCAACCCATGAAATGGGCTTTTCTTTTTTAGAAAATGCGCGATAAAACTCGAAAAGGCCGATGATACTGACGACAAAGGTGGCAATTTTAAGTACCGGACCACCCGTGAGCAAAATATAAAATAATAAGGGTAAAGCGATAATGGCAGAAATTGTCCTTTTTAACATGGCTGCTCCTAAACCGAACCGAACCGTCGGTTTCTCTTCTGATATTCATAAATTGCATTTCTAAAAGCCATTTCATCAAAATCTGGCCATAGCACCTTTTCAAAAGAAAATTCAGAATAGGCAAGCTGCCATAGCAAGAAGTTACTGAGGCGTACTTCACCACTCGTCCTAATCAAAAGGTCTGGGTCAGGCATACCACTTGTATAAAGATAGTTTGAGAATAACGCTTCATCAATCTGATCTGGAAGAATCTTGCCATCCAACAAATCCTGATGAATCAACTTGATGCCTCTTATGATTTCATCACGCCCTCCGTAGTTGAGAGCAATATTGAATTGCATTTCTGTATTATGTGCCGTCAGCTCAAGTGCAAAGTGCACCTGTTCCTTCGCAAAATCCGGTAAGCGGTCGATATCTCCTAGAATATTGACCTTAATGTTGTTCTCGTGAATTTCATTGATTTCTGATTGAATGAATTTAACGAGAATATTCATAAGGCCGTTTACTTCATCACTTGGACGCTTCCAATTTTCCGTTGAAAACGCGTAAAAGGTCACGTAAGGAATGCCGAGTTTTTTACTTTCTTTTACAATACGTTTAAGTGTTTCCGTTCCCGCATTGTGCCCGACTAACCTAGGTAACCCTCTTTTTTTCGCCCAGCGCCCATTGCCATCCATGATGAATGCGACGTGTTTCGGCATATTATTAAGATCTAAATTGATTTTTCGCTTATTAAAAAAAGGCATATGCACCTCAAATGGGTGCCCTCCTAATCGGAGGGCACCATTTTAAATTATACTTCCATGATTTCTTCACTTTTTTTGGTGACCATTTGATCAATTTTAACGATCACATCATCTACCATTTTTTGAATCTCTTTTTCACCTGAAGTCAAATCGTCTTCCGTAATTTCTTTTGATTTCTCCATTTTCTTAAGGTGCTCTATTGCATCTCTGCGTTCATTTCGAACAGCGACCTTTGCGTCCTCACCAAGCTTTTTGATGTTCTTTTGTAAATCCTTACGACGCTCTTCAGTCAACATCGGAATAATCAAACGAATCACTTTACCGTCATTACTTGGGTTTATACCGAGATCCGCCACTTGAATCGCCTTTACAATCTCATTCAATATGGAGGCATCATAAGGCTGTATTTGAAGTATTCTTGGCTCTGGAACAGATATTGCCGCTAACTGCTTAATGGGGGTATCCGAACCATAATAGTTTACTTTTACTTTATCTAGAATTAATGGATTTGCACGGCCAGCACGAATGTGCCCGAGCTCATCCCTGAGGACACTCATCGTCTTTTCCATTTTTTCGTTTAATGTTTCATGCACTAGATTTCTCATGTTCTCCTCCTAAACTTTCAGCGATTTAATCTCCATAAACGATAGTGCCTACATTATCGCCAGCACATGCTTTGAGAATATTTTCAGGCTTATTTAAGTCAAAGACTGCGATAGGGATATTGTTATCCATACATAGTGTGATCGCAGTAAAATCCATGACACCCAGTTTTTTGCTTAGTACTTCACTATAAGAAAGCGACTCATATTTTTTTGCATTAGGATTGGTCGCAGGGTCACTATCATAGACACCATCAACCCGCTTGGCTAACAATATCAACTCAGCATCCATTTCGGCAGCACGTAGTGCCGCTGTGGTATCAGTGGAAAAGAATGGGCTCCCTGTCCCAGCAGCAAAGATGACGACTTCGCCTGCTTCAAGATAGCCTACTGCTTTCTCGCGATTATAGCATTCAGCCAGAGGCGTCATGGAGATCGCACTCATCATGCGATTCGCTACACCTTGGTACTTAAGTGCATCTGACATGGCCAGCGAGTTCATAACGGTACCCATCATGCCCATGTAATCAGCAGTGGTACGCGCCATGCGTTTATTGCTTCTACCGCGCCAAAAGTTACCTGCACCGATGACAACGCCTACTTCAACACCCGAATCAGCAAGTTTTTTCACATATCCGGCAACATCAGCAACCACATCATCGTCAATGCCGAATCCTTTTTTTCCTGCGAGCACTTCTCCGCTCAATTTTAATATGACACGTTTGTATTTAAGTTCCACGCGAACAACCCCCGTTTAATCTTATTCTACAGCAATTCATATTGCCATTCAAATATTTTTTCCTTAAAAAAGAGAACACAGCACTGTGTTCTCTTAGTATCGTAATTAGCCTTGGAGTTGTTTTGCCACTTCTTCTGCAAAGTTCTCTTGTTTCTTCTCAAGACCTTCGCCAACTTCGAAACGCGCAAATCTTCTGATAGAAAGATTTTCGCCGATGATAGCGATTTTTTCTTTCAATAATTGATCAACTGTTTTATCAGGATCTTTGATGAAAGGTTGCTCAAGTAAGCATACTTCTTTATAGTATTTAGCAATTCTGCCTTCAACCATTTTATCTACGATTTGAGCTGGTTTACCTTCGTTTAACGCTTGATTTCTAAGGATTTCTTTTTCCTTTTCAATCGCTTCAGCAGGTACGTCTTCAACTCTAACATAAAGAGGGTTCGCAGCAGCAACTTGCATCGCTACATCTTTACCAAACTCTTGGAAATCAGCATTTTTAGCAACGAAATCTGTTTCACTGTTGATTTCAACGATAACGCCGATTCTTCCTCCGTGAATATATGAAGCGATGATGCCTTCAGATGCTATACGATCCATCTTCTTAGCAGCCTTCGCAATGCCTTTTTCTCTTAAATATTTAACAGCTTCTTCGATGTTGCCGTTCGTCTCAACAAGTGCTTTCTTACAATCCATCATACCAGCACCAGTAGTTTCTCTAAGTTCTTTTACCATTAAAGCAGTAATTTCCATAGTATTCCTCCTTTGTTCTCTTTAAAAAAGGCAAGAGTTGCACTCTTACCTCTTAATTTTGATGGGATTATTCTTCTACTGAAGGCTCAACAGCTTCTGTTAATTGCTCGCCTTGTCTAGCTTCGATGATAGCATCAGCCATTTTACCAGCGATTAATTTTACAGCACGGATCGCGTCATCGTTACCTGGAATAACGTAATCCACTTCATCTGGATCACAGTTAGTATCGACGATCGCGACAACTGGGATACCTAATGTCTTCGCTTCTTTGATTGCGATTCTTTCCTTCTTAGGATCAACGACGAACATAGCGCTTGGAAGCTTGTGCATGTCTTTGATACCGCCTAAGAATTTTTCGAGTTTTTCTTTATCAGCTCTAAGTTTGATGACTTCTTTTTTAGGAAGTGCTTCAAACGTACCATCAATTTCCATTTTTTCTAGTTTGAAAAGAAGATCGATTCTTTTCTTGATTGTTTTATAGTTTGTTAACATACCGCCTAACCATCTTTGGTTAACGAAGTACATTCCAGCTCTTCTCGCTTCAGATTCGATTGCTTCTTGAGCTTGTTTCTTAGTACCGACGAAAAGGATTGTACCGTTTTCATCAACTACACTCTTAATAAATGCATAAGCATCTTCTACTTTACCAACCGTTTTTTGAAGGTCGATGATGTAGATTCCGTTTCTTTCTGTGAAGATGTACTCAGCCATTTTAGGGTTCCATCTTCTTGTCTGGTGACCAAAGTGTACACCAGCTTCAAGTAATTCTTTCATTGAAATTACTGACATGTGATTCCTCCTTGTTTTTTTAGTTACCTCCCTGCTTTTCATCTCGCGTTAGGACCCGTAGGCAACACTACCGTAATTCAAGCAGGTGTGATTTAATTACCTTGGATATTATACCATAGTGAAAATTAAAGTACAACACTTTAATTACTTTTTTAATGCCAACAACAATTGAATTTCACCCATCCCGATACCCAACTCCTTTGCGATTTGGGTTAAGGATTTCCCTTTACTTCTGAGCTCGATTATTTTTTCGATTAAAGCTTGATCATCATTTATGATAGGTCCCTCAACTTGCCCAACCTCTTCATGGGTTAAATTGGTTCTTAACTCGGGTTCTCGCTTCTCACTGTTCATCTGATCCATTTTTTGAACCAACTCTTTAGTACAGACTTTAGGTTCAAACCCATTTTTCATCAAATCAAGCTTGTCGTTAATCATTTGAATCTCTTTTTCATGAACACTGTATTTGCCTTCGAGATCACCGGCAATATCGTAAAACGCACGATTCATTTCATCGACTGATTGTTGTAGCGACTCTAACAAATCAAACAAATCTGCGTCTTTATAAATCCTCGACTGTTCCAATAACAAGGATTGACTTCTCACCGCACGATTCACTTCTTTTCTTATCAAAAAAATGGAACTGATAACGATGATCAGTCCGATAGTAAAACTAATAATATACATGCCTTACACCTTCATATCAAAATGAGTGCCCGAAACACTAACCTTCTTGTTTAGTGCTTCTTCTTCCTCCGATTCACGATTGCTCTGTCCGGGCTTATAGCGCCGCTTTCGCTTGTTCTCTTCATCTTCTCTGTCATTTTTCACTTGCTTGAGCTCAGAGCGCTCCATCTGGTTCACCGTATGCTGACGCTTGACATTGTCTTCACGTACGCGTGACTGTGCCTGTAGAAGCTCATTATCAAGTTTGCTCACGACGGTTTGCTTTGCGTGGTGAACCTCCTGTGTTTTTTGAACGACAATCTGCATATCTACAGGTCTAATGGACATCGCACTCACCTCATTTCTAGAAGCCGATCGCTACGATTTCGCCTCGATCTTTGGTAATAATCGTATGGGTCATCTCATATTTTACATAATAACTGGTACTACCGATTTTGACGCGCGTTCCTGGATAAATCGTGCGCGCTTTCAATTGCGCACCTCTGATATTGTTAACCAGTTCATTTAACATTTTTAGGCGCATACGTTTTTCATTTAACTGTTCATCCAGCTCTGTGAAGCTCACGCCGTATTTGTTTAACATGAACAAGGAACGCTCATCCTCTGGATTTTGAGAAACTTTTACCTTGAGCAGTTTAATGGACTTGTCGAGCTTGTCGTGCATTTCCATCTTCTCTTTAACCTCAGTCGTTAACGCCTTTAACTCCTCGATTACTTCAATATCGACCCCAAGCTTGATTGACGTGATGATTCCCATCTCTGAACCCACGACATTAGCCTCGATATCGCTTTTACTGGTAATATCGCCGCCGACGATTAATCCCTTTTTTCCTTTTACTGTGATTTTTCCATCAGACTTGACGATGCTATTCATGATGGCACCTGTTTCTATATCCCCCCTGGAGAAAACAGTTGCGCTATTGATGAAGTTGCTGGTCAAATTACCTTCGCAATAGATATTTGCATTATCATGACCTTGAATGCCTCTAGAAATCACTAAGCTCCCGTTGGTTCTAAGTGTTGCCCCTTCTACGACGCCATTGATCACCAAATCGCCATCACATTCGATGGAATAACCACTGGTGACGTTGCCGTTGATAATAACCTGACCTTGAAAGTTGATATTGCCCGTTTCTACACCGACATCACCCTTAATTTCCAACATTTGAATAACTGAAATTTTATCATTATCAAAAAGAATCGTGCCATCTACCTCTGCGATCGCTTGAAGGCCATCAGCAGAGAGACGCATATTTTTACCGATTTTAAAAACAGCTTCTTTACCATCTTTAGCCCTGATGACTTTTCCTGTCACAGTCGTTCCATTTTTTCCTTTAGTGGCAGGCGTTTTAATGGCGAGCACATCGCCTGCCTTAACCGCTTCAACAAACCCCATGTTTTTAAAGTCGACGCGACCATCTTCAAGAAGCTGTGGCTTAGCCCGGTGCTCCTTACTGACAGTGAAATCAATTTTCGCATCTAAGCCGTTCTCATGTGGTAGTCCCTCAGCAATCAACTCATTAAACACCGTTTTTGAATTTTTGCATACTTCTTCGATGATATTGTATTTTAAACCAAAGATAATATTTTTGTCTTTAAGCAATTTAATAATCTCTTCAGACTTGACACTAGCATTTGAATTAAATTCTATTGATAGATAGGCTTTGTAGTAGTCATCTGATATTTTTACTGCGATATCAAATTTTCCTTTTTCTTCGCTCATTACATCCCCCTTACATCATCACAAAAACGATCAAACAGCATATCTTATTATAATTATCGGCATTTCACGTCACTTATATAACAGAATTATAACATATTTTACAACATAACTAAAATAGTTATAAAAACAAAACACATCGAAGGCCTTTCTAGGCTATAGATGTGCTTAGTATAAGTCGTTTAGTGCAATTTTAAGTTTGGCGATCGCATTCGTATGAATCTGGGAGACCCTCGATTCAGAAATTTCAAGTATAAAGGCAATTTCTTTATACGTAAGCTCAGAATAATAATAAAGCTGCATTACTTTCTTTTCTTTTTCAGGTAAATGCTCAATGGTCTCCGCAAGGATTCGTTTGACTTCCCTATCGGCGTACTGCGCTTCAGGTTGAAACTCGATGGACTCGGACGGCACATCAAAATTAGAATTATCCTCGAGTTTTTCTTCTAGAGAAACGATGGAGTAAGTGGTTACCTCACCGATCATCTTTGAATACTCTTCCATGGATACTTCGAGTTCAGCGGCGATATGCTCATCTGTGAGTTCGCTACCATACTGTTTTTGAAGTTTGGCAATCGCTTCTTCGACGCGTTTATATTTTTGCCTAGTACTACGGGGAATCCAATCCATGTGTCTAATTTGATCGATAATTGCACCACGAATCCGAATATTGGCATACGTTTCAAACTTAATCTGCTTTTTATGATCAAATTTTTCCACAGCATCAATTAGTCCGATGATACCATAGCCTAATAAATCGTCGAATTCAACATGTGCATTATAACTTGAATAAAGTCTTCCCGCGATGATTTTTACGAGGGCTACATATTGGACGATTAACGCATCTTTCGCTTCTTTACTGTTATGTTCTTTATATTGAATCCAAAGCTGATCAGTCATCGTCAACACCTTCAATTTATACTTCTTTAATGCCCTTTCCTGCTGTTTTTATGAGCAGTTTCCCATTTTCACTGAAAAATTCAATCGTTCTACCGAAGTTTCCTCCTGTGTCATCAGCCTTTATAGGGATACCATATTGCTTCAAAATATCGCGAACCGCTTCAGCATTTCGCTCCCCAATTTTCATCGATTCATTTTGCGATGAAAATGAGAACATCTGCGCGCCACCTGCTATTTTCGCAGTAAACCGGGATTTTTTAGCTCCCAATTTTTCCATCTGTACGATCAACTCATCGATAGCCGTATCAGCAAACTTGGCCACATTCTCATTTTTTCGAATCGCCTTACTGGATGGCAACATGATGTGTGCCATCCCAGTAACGCGTGTCGTCGCATCATATAAACAGATACCCACGCAAGAGCCAAGACCGAGAGTCGTGAGTGCATCCGGATAAGACACAACTTTTAAATCAGCCATACCAACTTTTATCATGGTGCTCATAGTGTCACTCCCAGACTTCCAAGTAGAATCTCATATGAGTCTAAGTCCGGGATCAGGAAAAAGTAACCATCGACACTTTTTGCCTCTAGGACTTCGATAAACTCATTCTGAATAATCAATACATTGTCGCTCACCTGTCCAAAATGAATTGCAGGGACACTTAAAATAGCTCCTGCCATATCAATTGCTAGCGCCGGAATCGAAATCTTGATTTTTAAATTTGTGAGACCTGAAAGTGATGCTATATAGGAGCCTGCGAGAATATTACCGATTTCCTTGAGTGCGGAAACGGTAAATTCATCAAATTCGGCATTCTCACGAGGCATCAATAAATCCACTAAATTAAACGCAGATGTTTGATCCAGAACAAACATTATACTTCCAGTCATATCGCCTTCAATTTTGAAAAAAATACCACAAACAACTTGCTCAGGTCCTCCGAGCAAGTCAGGAACTTGATCAAAATCAAGCAACTTAACGACAGGCACTTTCATATCGACTTTTTTGTCGATCATTTTTGCGAGTGAAGTTGCCGCATTACCTGCGCCAATATTTCCTATCTCCCTAAGAACATCAAGTACAATATTGTTCATGCTGTCAAACTGAATTCCCATGTGTTACTCCTATTCAACGTGCTCAATATTGAGCACCTTATGCAAGTCGATGAGCATGATGATTCTGCCATTTTTCTTGCCGATATTTTTGATAAATTCGTTATTAAACTCTCTTCTTACATTAGGTGCAGCATCAATATCGTCCTCTGAAATTTGAAGCACTTCAGAAGATGAATCCACCAGCATGCCGATTTTATTATCCTCTAAGTTTACGATGATGATGCGTGATTCATCCGTGGTCGTACGCTTTTCTAAACCAAATCGCGCACGTAAATCCACCACTGGTACGATTATTCCGCGTAAATTGATGACGCCTTTAACATAATTTAAAGTATATGGAATACGTGTGATGGGTAGTACCTTTTCAATGTTTTCAACATTTTGTATGTTGATGCCATAATACTCTTGATTAAGGCGGAATGTTACAAACTCTCTCATATCACTCATCTTGCCACCTCTTTGTTAGAATAATTGGTTTGGATCGACGATTAATGCCACGGAACCATTTCCGAGTATAGTCGCTCCAGCGATTGCTTTAATACCAGTTAAGTACTTGCCAAGTGACTTGATGACGATTTCTTGTTGACCGATTAAGCTGTCAACTACCAAACCTGCTTCGACATCCCCCTTCTTAACGATGACGACGATTAATTCGTCAAGCGTCTCAGGTGCGTATTCAATCTCTAAAACGTCCTTCATGCGGATAATTGGAAGCGTTTTATTTCGATAAAGTACCACTTCTTGATCCTGAACCATAGTGATTTTGCTCGTTTCAATCGTGGTGATTTCTTTAATGTTATTTAATGGAATCGCAAATTTTTCTTCATTCAAGTTGACCATCAACGCTTGGATGATTGCTAATGTGAGTGGTAATCTGATGATAAACTTGCTTCCTTGACCTAAAATAGAAACCACTTCTACTGTACCGTTGATGGCTTCAATTTTAGATTTAACCACATCCAGTCCGACGCCGCGTCCTGATAAATCAGTCACTTTATCCACTGTACTGAAACCAGCTCTAAACAATAAATTGATCAAGTCTTTATCAGACATGAGGTCAGCCTCTTCCTTGCTGACGATCTTCTTCTCAACTGCTTTGCGCTTGATAATTTCAGGATTGATGCCTTTACCGTCATCCTCAACTTCGATTACGACTGTATTGCCGTCTGGATAAGCGCGTAGTGCAACGAATCCAGTTTCATCCTTTCCAGCTTTCATACGATCAGCTGGCGACTCAATACCGTGATCCAATGAATTTCTAATAAGGTGAATTAATGGATCGCCTATTTCATCGATAACCGTTCTATCCACTTCCGTTTCTTCTCCGGACATAAATAATCGAATATTCTTACCCAATTCCTTAGATAAGTCTCTCACCAGTCTAGGGAAACGGTTAAACGTACGCTCCACAGGAACCATTCTGACTTTCATGACAGCATCATGCAAGCTCGTCGTGATTCTTTCGAGGTATTCGATGGCTTCATTCATATTATTTTTACTGCCTTGATCATTTGAACGGTGGTTGGTTGTGTCCAAATCTTCAAGACGGGTTTTAATGATAATTAACTCACTGACCAGGTTCATCAGGTTATCCAAACGACCGATTTCTACACGAACAGTTTTTGAGGTCTTTCCTTTATCACCTTTGCTTTGGCTTTCTTCTTTCGCCTTAACATCAGTCTCTTTAGACTCGATGTGATTGAGATCAATTTCCACATCTTCTTTCTTCTCTTCAATGGCCATTTCACTCTCGTTCAATGTTCTAACATAGACAGAAGCAATTTCAGAAATACGCATCAGCTCCGTTTGAATATAATGCTCATCAAGCTTAGAAAAATAGAGAATTTCAAACGATTCATCAAATCGCTCGTCTTCAATCTCTTCAGCAAGCGGATAGGATTTTAAAATCTCACCAAAACGCTCTAACGTATTAAATACGATAAAGGCACGCGCAGCCTTAAGCATGCAACCCGCATCTACCGTCACTTTAATCAAGTAGGATTTCACGCCGAGTTCCACCGCTTTATTGATGATGCTATCAATGTCATTAAGCTGAATGTGGAAATCCACATCGCCAGCTTCAACCTTTTCTGCTTTTGGCGATTCTTCCTTTATGGTTTTCTTTGCTTCACTTTTCTTCGAGGTTGTTCCAGCGGTTCCTTTATTTTCTGCGATAATCGTCAGTTTTTTTACGAGTTCAGAAGAATCCAGATCGCCTTCTTTTCCTGTTTTTTCTAAGTTGTCAATGTATTCTTCCAGCGCGTCGAAGCATTCAAACAAAATATCGACGATCGTGCTATCCACTTTTAGGTTGCCGTTACGAACCAAATCCAAAACGTTCTCCATCTTATGCGTAAGATCTGCTACTTTAGTGAATCCCATCGTACCTGACATGCCTTTAATTGTATGTGCGATTCGGAAAATTTCACCCAAATGTGAAAGGTTATCGACGTCACCCTCAAGGATCAAAAGAATCTCATTCATCGTTTGCAAATGTTCTTTTGATTCATCGATAAATATTTCTAAATATTGACTCATATCCATATGCATTACACCTCCATGGCTTTTACTATTTCATTTGCAATATTGTTGAGACTGACTACCTTATCAACGACACCAAGCTTAATGGTCGATTTTGGCATGCCGAATACCACACAACTTTCTTCATCCTGTGCAATGACGAATCCCTTGTTTGCTTTGACTTTACTAAGTCCGTCAGCACCATCTGCACCCATTCCTGTCATGATGACCCCTATTACATTTCGGTCATTCAGTTCGACGATGGAATACATCAATGCATCTACTGAAGGTTTATGTCCACTTACACGTTCACCATTATCTAATTTTAACACAAATTGACCTGCTTGTTTAGTCACTTTTATGTGGCTATCTCCTGGTGCTAAATATGCGACTCCAGCGACGATGACATCGCCATCCTCCGCTTCTTTCACTCGGATTTGGCTCATGCTATCGAGTCGTTCTGCAAGCGATTTGGTGAAGCCAGGAGGCATATGCTGTACGATCAGGATACCAGCGTCGATATCACTTGGTAAAAAGGGAATTACGTCTTGTAATGCACGTGGTCCGCCAGTGGACGTGCCGATGGCGATCAACTTTTTAAATTTAGTTCTTCCTGCAGCCATTTTGGCCTTAGGCAAATCCTCTTTTACAACCGATACGACTGGTCGTGGTTGCCTATTCATGACCAAAGGCTTATTCACTTTAGTCCGACTGGCGATTCGAATTTTTGAAAGTAGCTCTTCGCGCACCTCTGGCGTCGATACCTTAATTAACGACGTCGGTTTGGTAATGAAGTCAAACGCACCATAATCCAGCGCTTTTAACGTTTCAACTGCGCCGTTGGTCGTTAAACTGCTGAGCATGATTACTGGTATCGGACTGACTTCCATGATTTGCTTAAGTGCTGCCAGACCGTCCATCTTCGGCATTTCAACATCCATGGTCACTACATCCGGTTTGGTGCTCACAATCATTTGCAGCGCTTCCTCACCATTTTTTGCGACGCCTACCACTTCCATATTCGGATCACTTGTAATCATATCTGCGATGACCTTCCGCATAAATGCAGAATCATCAACCACTAGAACTTTAATTTTCATCACATCAAACCCTTTTTAATTAGATTTCTTTCAACCTCAAAAACATAAGCGACAATCTTTGACTGTGTATTTGCATCGAGTTCTAGGAATTTAATACCCACTTCATAGCGATTCACATCTTTTTTATCTATTCTAGTGATTTCGCCTTTAAATTTTACATAAGAATCGCTGATTTTAAACTCACCTTCTAGAAAATCACCCATTTCGTAGCTTTGGCTCGTAACGACTCTTATGCCGCCTCCACTTAAATCCAACGTAGAAAAAGGGGTCTTTATCTCAGTGTACTCATCAACGATAAACTCGGCATCGGTTTTATATTTTTTGAGCATCCTTTCGCGTATGGCGTTTTTTTCATCATCCGTTAGCTGCTTATAATCGATAAAATGACCGTCAGACATAAAATTTACACGATAGAATTTCCTTCGCTGTACCCGCTTGATATCCGACTCGAGTTGAATTAATATACTCGGCAGATTATCATACTTGATTCGGTCTATCAGTATTCCCTTAAAGAGAAACATGCCAGAATTCTCTATATAGAATCTGAAGTAATAGGTATAGCTTTTTTCTAAGGGATACAAGTTGCCCTCATGAATCGGATTTGATAAAACGATTCTTAAATCACTGGTCACTTCATATACAAATGCCTTTAATGTCAATGATTGATTATTATTCAAAAATATCATGATATCAATTTCATCTGCAATATTGAGATACTTGGTGAATCCCTCCATAACGCTCCCTCAGGTCTTCAAATCTTATTCATCAACTTGTTGATAAAAGCTTTGAAACTATGATTACTTTTTGCATAGCGATGATTGTTCTCCAGGTTATACGCGATATTTTCGATTCCTTTGCTGGCAATCGCCCTCGGATAAGCTTCTAATAGCGGAATTTGCTTTCTTACTGCACGCTTTAAATTGTTATCCTCGAATATATACCCCAAATTTTCCAGTTCCCTACTCAGGAATTTTGATACCGCTTGCTCTAATTTGTTAAAAACCTCATCGCCTTCTTCGTTGTTTTCAATTCGGTTGATGATGAGTTTAATTTTCTTTTGGTCATCTTTGATAATGTTTTTTATTAGCGCATAAGCATCCGTAATAGAAGTAGGATCAGGTGTAATCACTAAAATGACATCCGATGCCGCATCGACGAAAGATAATACTGACTTGCTAAGTCCAGCGCCTGTATCGATAAGGATGTAATCAGATATGGTATTGAAATAGCTCAGCGTATGTATGAGCTTTTCAAGTTCATTTTGATCGAGATCGATCAGGTCCATAATGCCGGAACCACCTGAGATGATGTTGATGTCATAAGGTCCCTTGACAATAATGTCCTGTACTTCCGACTCGCCTTTAATGACATTGGACAAATTATACTTCGTAACAATGCCGAAAAGGACATCCACATTAGCAAGACCAAGGTCTGCGTCGATGATCGTCACTTTCTTCCCCAGCTTAGCTAGGGCAATTCCCAGATTGACAGTGAAATTCGTCTTGCCGACGCCACCTTTACCGCTGGAAACAGTTATGATTCTGGCATCAGGCCCTTCGACCTGTGCATCGCCAATTATATCTCTTAAACGTTGTGCTTGATCCATCACAATTCCCCCGGCTATTTCAGTTGTTCAAAGATATACTGCATAATTCTTTCTTTATCGGCAACCTCGATGTCATCAGGAACACTCTGGCCGATAGTGAAGTAAGAAAGTGGTTTACCCGTTAACACGCGCATGTTTAAGATGTTCCCAAAGGAGGTCGCCTCATCGAGTTTCGTAAAGAGCAAACGGAAATCCTTGAGGAATGAATAGGACTCGATTATGCTTTTAAGGTCCTTAAAACTAGTGGTCATGCTAAGCACTAAGAATACTTTCACGTCTCGAATCGAACGCGTCAGCTCATCATAATCCGATTTAAGTTCCTTGCTTTTATGGCTTCTTCCAGCTGTATCGATGAGAATATAGTCTTTATCCTTAAACTTGTTTAAAGCCTCGACTAATTCGTCTGCTTCATACACGACTTCCAGTGGAATCCCTAAAATTTCACTATAGGTTTTAAGCTGCTCCACAGCCGCAATTCTGTAAGTGTCTGCCGTAATAAGCCCGATTTTTTTGTTTTCCACGAGCGCTAACCGTGCCGCTATTTTTGCTAGTGTGGTGGTTTTGCCCACGCCCGTCGGGCCTAAAAACATATACGTAGTAGGCTTCGTCGCCACATCGGTATCGATGGTCTTAATATCCCCTAAATACTCACGCGCAATCACTTTCATGGCATTGATGATCGTCTCGTGGTTCTTTTCATTAATATTAATCTGTCTTTGGACGATTTCCATGATTTTTTTCGCGATGGATTCTTGGATATCCAGACCTTTTAGAAGCTCAACATATTTATCCTCAGGTGTCTGTGTGGGTACATTTGGGGTAATATTCTCGATCCGTTCCACTTTTTTTATTAGGCTCGTTACCATTTGCTTGAGCTCTTGTATCTCGTGATTCGATTCTTGAATATTTTTCATCACCTCGAGATTTTGACCATTAGCAGGCTGGCTGGTAATCGGTTGATAGGCCGGTGTTTGAACCACTGGCTGAGCAGGCTGAATCGCAGGTTCAGGTTGAACCACTTTCTTAGGTGGTGTGGTTATCGGCTCATCCACCGCAGCGACCACCTCCAAAAGGGGCTTTTTAAAAAATCGAAATAAACCACCGGTCTTAATTTTACGGGTATTTAAGATAACCGCATCGATACCGAGCTCGCTTTTAATTTTGACCATAGCTTCATTCATGTCGTTGACAATATAGCGTTTTACTTTCATGTTATGCTCACCATCCCAGCAGATTGTATGTCGATGTCTGATTCAATTTCATTATAGGATAAGACGATTAAGTCCGGAATTGCTTGTGCGGACATACGCTTAAAATAAAGCCTCACGATAGGTGCCGTGACGACGATCGGCAGTTCGCCCATCTGCATCAGCTTTCTGATCTCACTGGCTAAACTGGCAAGTATGGCCTGCGTCTTCATCGGGTCGATGGACAGATAGGTTCCGTTTTCATTTTGGTCGATGGCTTCCATTAAAAAGTTTTCTAAGCTTTGTTCCAATGTAACCACTTTCGCTTGACCAAACGGAAAGTAGGCCTTGGATAATTGCCGTGAAAGCTTTTGTCTGGCATACTCTGTCAGAATATTGATATCACGTGTAGATCTAGCATGGTCAGCCAGCGCTTCGAGTATCGACACGAGATTACGTATGGAAACGCCCTCGCTGAGAAGATTGGATAACACCTTTTGAACATCGCCAATCCCCATCAGCCCTGGTAATAACTCATCAACTAATGAAGGATGCGTCTCTTTCGCATTATCGATCAGTTGCTTCACATCCTCTCGGCTTAACAACTCATAACTATACTTCTTGATGACTTCGGTCAAGTGCGTTGAAATGACTGAAGAAGGGTCAACCACTGTGTAGCCTAAAAGCTCCGCTTTCTCTCTCAAATCAGAGCGAATCCACTTTGCAGGTAACCCAAATGCAGGCTCAATCGTGTCGATGCCTTCGATTTCTCCTTCAACAGACCCAGGACTCATGGCCAAATAATGGTCGAATACGATATTCCCTTTAGCCATGTCGTTGCCTTTAATCTTGATGAGGTATTGATTTGAATCGAGCTGTATATTATCTCTCAGTCGAATAATCGGAACGATTAATCCCAGTTCAAGTGCAATTTGACGCCTGATCATAACCAAGCGGTCAAACAAGTCACCGCCTTGATTTGGATCGGCTAGCGGTATGATACCATAACCAAACTCCAGTTCGATGGGATCTACCTGAAGAAGCGGCATGATATTCTCAGGACGTCGCATGTCATCACGACCTGGTTCAGGTGCCATTTCTTCTGCAACTTGCTCGATCTCTTCTTGCTTTTTACGATTCATCGTCGTGTAACCAGCAAATAAAATGGAGGCACCTATAAGGAGAAATGGAAAATTAGGAAGTGGCGTCACCGCACCTAATAATATGACGACTATCCCGACGATGAATAACACTTTGCTTTGAGCAAATAACTGACTCACAACATCGCTGCCTAAGTTGTTTTCAGAAGCGGCACGCGTGACGATGATACCTGTCGCTACAGATATCATGAGTGCTGGCAATTGGCTTACAAGCCCGTCACCTACCGTTAAAAGTGTAAAGGTTTGAACCGCATCCAGTAAAGGCATCCCCATCATCAAAGCGCCGATAATAAAGCCAGCTAATATGTTGATAACGGTGATTAGGATTCCTGCTATTGCATCCCCTTTTACAAACTTGCTGGCACCATCCATAGCACCATAAAAGTCAGCTTCACGCTGTATTTTTTTACGTCTTACTTTAGCATCCCCTTCAGTAATCAGTCCAGAGTTTAAATCGGCATCGATGGCCATTTGTTTTCCCGGCATCGCATCCAGTGTAAAACGGGCAGCAACTTCGGACACACGCTCAGACCCTTTGGTGATAACCAAAAATTGGATAATGACGATAATTAAAAAGATGATAAAGCCTACGACTGCATTTCCGCCGATAACGAATGAACCAAATGAAGCGATGACTTCACCCGCTTCTCCAGTGGAAAGAATACTCATGGTCGATCGTATGTTCAGGGCCAAACGAAACAAGGTAGTCACTAACAGCATCGATGGGAATACACTAAATTCAAGTGGTTCCTTAACAAACATGGAAAGGATCAATATAATCAATGACAAGGAAATGTTAAGCGCGAGAAAAAAGTCCAGTAATCCCAGCGGTACAGGAACTATAATCAATACGATAATGGTTACGACTAATATCGCTACGATGACGTCACTAAAACGCATTTAGCAATCCTCCTAGGATTTTTTCTTTATGGAATACACATATGCAAGAACTTCTGCAACTGCTTCGAACAGGTCAGTCGGAATACGGCTTCCAATTTCAACCGACTTATAGAGCGTTTGTGCCAATGGCTTGTTTTCTACGATGGGGACATCATTTTCAGTGGCGATTCGCTTGATATTCTGTGCTATCAAGTCTTGTCCCTTAGCTGTCACTAGCGGCGCATCTCCTAAAGCAGGATCATACCTCAGCGCAACCGCAAAATGCGTCGGGTTCGTGATGATGACATCCGCCTTAGGTACTTCCTGCATCATACGGCTCATGGCCATGGAACGTTGTTTTTCTTTAATTTTAGCTTTAAGCTGTGGATCGCCTTCGCTTTGTTTATACTCTTCCTTAATTTCTTGCTTCGACATCATCAACTCTTTTTTATTCTTCCATTTTTTAAAGGCGAAATCAAACACGGCGATGACAAACAAAAGCACTGAACAACGGATGACGACACCGAAAATGAGTTCCCACATGACAGAAACGATTGACCCGAAATCAAGCTCCAAGGTGATTAACAATTCCATCAAATGGTCTCTTAAATATGCGAATGAGATGTAAAGTAACAAAGTAGCCTTTAGAAGCGCTTTCGCCAATTCGACAAGCGATTGCATCGAAAACATATTTTTAAAGCCCTTTAAAGGGTTAATCTTATCGAGTTTTGGTTTTAAGGTCTCTGTGGTGAATAAAAAACCGACCTGGATATAAGATGAAAAAATCCCTGTAACAAGCGCCACCAAAAGCAATGGCAGTGAGAGCTTCATAATAAGAATGATGGATTCATTAAAAAAGAGTCCTATCCCATTTGCTGAATAAAGCGTCGCTGTCTCTGTGGTCAGATCCATTACAAAGTAGTAGTAGCCAATCATCTGGTCAACAAAATAACCACTAAATGCGGAAAGTGCCAGAAAAACCGATAGCAAAGTCACAGCACCGTTTAAATCTTTGGACTGAGGAACCTGCCCTTTATCTCTGGCATCCTTAATTTTTTTAAACGTCGGCTGTTCTGTTTTCTCCTCTGAAAACAGTTGCAAATCAAAGTATTTTAACATAAGGGCACCCCAATTTGCTTAAAGATTTATGGTGAATAAAGTTCAAAGTAAGCTTTTAAATAATAAAACACAGAATCTAAAATCTCCGCGAAAATCTCATATAAATAGGGCATAAGGACGATAAAGAGCAGTAAACCAAAGAAGACCTTAAAAGGCATCCCGATAACGAAAATATTAAGTCCTGGCATCGCTTTTGAGAGTAATCCCAAAATAATGTCGGAAATCAATATCGTGATCATAAACGGTGCTGCGATCTGAAGTCCGATAATAAACGATTGCTGAACGATATCCACCATCATTCTAAGGGAATCTGCTGCATTAAAAAATGAACCGAGCGCAATTCGCGTATAGGAATACACCAAGGCAGTGATGAGCTCATGATGTAGATTGAGCTGTAAAAAGATGAGTGTTGAAAATACATAGAAAACATTTGCAGTAATTGGAATCTGTGATTCGTCTAATGGATTTACGACACTGATAATCGAGAAACCTACCTGATGGTCGATAATGTCGCCAGCGAAATAAATAAAGTTGAAAAAAACAGAAATCAGCAAGCCGATGAACAAACCAATCATCAGTTCATTCATAAGCAGGAGTCCAAAACCCAAAAAAGTGGATACATCATAGGTCACTGTGGCATTCACAAATGGATAGACGAGCACAGTGGTGAAAAAAATCAATCCGATTTTCATTGGCACTGGATAGTTTCTGCTTCCAAAAATAGGGGCAGTGAAAATCATTCCACCCATCCGGCCTGCCACTAAAAATAAATTCAATAAAGGTATCGAAACTTCCATAAGTTCACCTAATAGATAATGACGTCTATTAAGCTGAGTACATATTCAGTATACTCAACTAACGAACGTATCATCCATGATCCAGTAATCATCATGACCACGAAAACCACAATCATTTTGGGTACAAATTGTAACGTGGATTCTTGGATTTGAGTGGTCGCCTGGAAAATAGCGATAATGAGACCGATGATCATGCCACTGATTAGCATCGGTGCAGATAAAACGAGGATAATTTTAATGGATTCGGTAAATAAATCGATAATGACTTCTTCGCTCATACTTGACCTCGCTTTATCTAATGCTCAAAATGAGCTTTTCCACGATCAAATGCCAACCATCTACCAAAATAAAGAGAAGAATTTTAATCGGCATGGAAATCATAACTGGCGGAAGCATCATCATACCAAGCGCCATTAATGTGGATGCTACTATCATGTCGATGACGATAAATGGCATGAAAATTAAAAATCCTATTTCAAAGCTGAGCTTTAGTTCACTTAAAATAAAGGCAGGAATCAGGACTGTCATGGTGATGTCCTCATTTGAAGCCACTTCATCTATCCCAGCAATATTTAAAAACAATGCTAAGTCCTTCGATCTGACTTGCTTAAGCATAAACTCTTTAAAAGGCTCAGACCCCAGATCAACAGCCTGTTCCATGGTAATGGTCCCTTCTTGTAAGGGCACATAAGCCGTTTCGTATACATCTGTAAACACAGGTGCCATAACAAAAAACGTTAAAAAAAGCGCCAGACCAATCAGTGTTTGATTTGGTGGGGTCGCTTGTAATGACAGCGCACGACGAACAAACCCTAATACGATGATCATTCTGGTAAAGGAAGTCATCATAATGAGAATGGACGGTGCTAAAGATAAAATTGTCAGTAAAACTAAAATTTGAATGCTATTTGCGATTTGTATGTCGCCGTCTTGGCCATCAATCGTGATGTTAATGTCTGGAATTTCGATGGTTGTCGCTGCAAAATCCACACCACTTGGAAGAACCAATAAAAACATTAGGCAAACAAATAAAAGTCTTTTAAATAATCCCCCAAATTTATTCATCTTCCCGTTCCTTCGAATGGTTTTCTATTTCTATTTCTTTTTCTTTTTGCTTCTCGTTTTTAATCAAAGCCGATTTTAACTGCTCAAAAAAAGCACCTGACTGAGGTTCAATTTTCTTTGAAGGCTCGAGATTGAGATGCTCCCTTTTATCAAGTAAAGTCATACCTGATTTATCACTGGCTACCAAATAATAAATACCATCCAACAAGAACAAGTAAATGGACTTCTCATTTGATATGGCGACGCGTTCAATGACCTTGATATTTTTTTCTCTAACAATCACTGAATGTCGATTGGTTACATATCGTGACAACCCCCATAATAACAACAAAAACACTGTGGCCACAACGACATATTTTATCGTGAACCAAGTGTCAGTTGAACGGTTTATCACACCTAGGATGGTTAAGGTGAATATGTTCATCACATAATCACCTATCCCAATACTTTTTTGACAGCTTCAATAACACGGTCTGCTTGAAACGGTTTAACGATAAAATCTCTAGCACCCGCTTGAATCGATTCGATAACCATGGCTTGCTGCCCCATCGCAGAGCACATTACAACTTTAGCAGAGGGATCAAAGGACTTAATTTCTTTAACAGCTTGAATGCCATCAACTTCTGGCATCGTTATATCCATAATAACCAGTTCTGGTTTAAGTTCCTTGTATTTTTCAATCGCCTTTTGGCCATTTTCAGCCTCTCCAACAACTTCATAGCCGTTTTTTGTCAAGACATCTTTGATCATCATCCTCATAAATGCTGCATCATCGACTACTAATATTGTATTAGCCATATTATCCTCCTTAGTTATTCACTTACCCGTCTAGGTATTATAATATCTGTAATTCTTATTCCATAATTTTCATCGACGACCACTACTTCACCTTTCGCGATACGCTTGCCATTAGCAAGCACGTCTAAAGGCTCTCCTACTAAGCGGTCCAACTCAATCACAGTACCCACGCCAAAATCGAGAATTTCGTTGATTTTTTTGCCTGTCTTACCCAACTCTACTGTGATTTCAAGTGGTACATCTCTGATTAAATCTATATCATTATTATAATACATTTGAGAAGAATTGCTATCAAAATTTTCAAATTGTAACGGCACCGCATTTACTTTTTCTGCAGATACACTAGAACGGCTGTTCTCTTCTTCATAATAATACGCGCCTTGTTGTGGTGCTGGTTTAGCTGCTGGTTTTTCTTCGACGGGTTTCGCATCCGATTTTTGCGCTTTAGGTGCGCTTTGAGCAGGAGCAGGCTCCGGTGCCTTTTTACCGCTAAATAATGTAGACACCATCTGTTTTGCCACCTGGACAGGAAGCACCTGCATGATTTCGCTGTCGATCAAATCGCCAACTGTCATTCTAAAGGAAATCTTAACCACTTGATCCTGTTTCGTGACGCCAAACTGCGCATAATCTAACTCAGAAATTTGATCATGGTATGCCTCTGGAGGCGAAATGTCAATTTTTTTACCCAACATTTCTGAAAGTGAGGTTGAAGACGAACCAATCATTTGGTTCATGGCCTCACTAATGGCACTAAGGTGCAGGTCATTCAGCTCAGACGAAGTCTTCGTGCCATCCCCACCCATCATTAAATCGGTGATAATCTTCACATCTTGCTCATGCAAAATTAAAAAATTAACCCCTTCTATCCCCACTTTATAGGTTATATTGATGAGCACTGATGGATCTTTAAACTCCTCAGCCAGCGCTTCCATCGTCGTTTCAGAAACGCGAGGTGTCGTTATCGTAACTTTTTTATTAAGGAGTGTGAACAATGTCGTCGCAGCTGTTCCCATGCTGATGTTTCCAATTTCACCGATGGCGTCTTTTTCCTCTTCAGTGAGGCTCTCGACTTGAGCCTTGGCAAGTGATGGTCCTCCACCGCCTAACAATGCATCTATTTCCTCTTGCGAAAGCATATCACTCATCTCGCTCATCTCCTTCCTCAACTACTTCTGTTACCATAATTGCGACGTTTTTCTTTTTGATACCAGGTTTAGCTTTAAATTTAAGCTGGTCCTCAACGAATACTTCGAGGGATTCTTCAACGTTTTTGTTCAGTAAAATGATGTCGCCACGCTGCAAATTCATAAGTTCAGAAACAGAAATAGTCGATTTTCCAACCACTGCCGTCAAATTGATCTTAGATTTGCTGATACCCGTTTCGAGTGCCGTACGCTCACTCTCTGTCATCTCTCGTTTATTACTGGTTGCAAACCACAAACGGGAACTTAAACTCGGTAAAATAGGTTCAATAACAAAATGAGGGATACAAATATTTACCATCCCTTCATTATCACCGATGTGCAAGTTAAAGGTGATTAGCGCAACCGATTCTGAAGGCGATACGATTTGTGCGAACTGTGCATTTGTCTCGATGTTTTCAAGTTTAGGCCTAAGTTCAACGATATTTCCCCATGGTTCTTTTAGCAAGTTGATGAATTTTATGAGAATATTTCTCAGTAAGGTCATCTCAATTTCCGTAAGTGAACGATTTTCTTTAGAAGCACCCACGGCTTTACCAGTACCGCCTAAGACACGTTCGATCATGGCATTCGCGATATCTGCAGAGACATCGATGATTATTTGACCACTGAATGGCGCAAAATCAACGATTCCCAGAATGGCTGGATTCGATATGGAGTTACTAAACTCCGTATAAATCAAACTTTGGACTGAAATCACATCGACTTCAATATAAGTTCTCAAATACCCGGATAAGAAGTTGTTCAGCAATCTCGAAAAGTTCTCATGAATAATTTCTAAGGTTCTAAGCTGATCTTTAGCGAATTTGTCTGGTCGGCTAAAATCGTACTTGCGAACCTTCTTTTCCTTCTTCTCTTCTTCTATCTCACTGACGTCTACCTCACCGGTGCTAAGCGCCGCTAGTAGCTCGTCTATCTCGTTTTGGGACAATACATCAGGCACGATTTCACCCCCTTTACTTCTAAAGACACAGATAATTTATCAAGATAAGTATCGGCAAAACCTTATAAAAACTTAACCTTGAATAACAAATGGCTGTAAATAAATATTCGTAATGGTTTCTTCATCAGATTCAAGTACTTCTATCACCATTTGAAGGATTCTATCCCTTAAGCGCTGTTTGCCGTTTGTTTTCTCGATATCTTCAGAAAGTGTCGCCCGCATGATCTCATCAACATTGTTTCTAATTTTGGTCTTGTTCGCATCTAAGGTTGCTAACATTTCTTCGTTTGTATACTCGATGGTCACTTGATATTTAACGATTTTTTTACTGTCCTGATCCGCTAAATTCGAATATTCTTCCGCAAATGTATACTCAAAATAAACGATAGGCTCTTCTTTAGGTTCACGTGTGAGTAAGAAAACGACGATCCCGCCTCCGATTACTAAAACAAGTACAACTGCGGCGATGATAATCAACAACTTTTTATTCATGGGTTCCCTCCCGTATTTTCCGATTCGCTATTAGTGGTTTCTGGTGTTTCACTTTTAATTATGACGATATCTACCCTACGATTCGCTGAACGTCCTTCAGCAGTGTCATTTGTCGCGATCGGGTGGTACTCACTATAACCTGCAGCAGATAGCCTGCTTGGTATAAAACCCGATTCTTCGACGAAGTACTTAACGACGTTGGTGGCACGCGCAGTTGAAAGCTCCCAATTGGTTGGATAGAGCGTCGAGATGTTCGGAATATTATCGGTATGGCCTTCAATACGTATTTCTTCGTTAATCAGGTCCGGCGCTGTCAATACTTGACTCATAAAAACGAGTATTGGCTTTGCGCCTTCTTTTATGGTTGCACTACCTGAATCGAATAAGACATTATCCTTAAATCGGATAACCAGACCCCGATCTTCAAGCTCAACATCAACCATGCCGCCCATTTGATTCTTATCTAGAAACTCTTCGACTTGTTCCTTTAAGTTTTCTAGCTTATTCTGCTCTATGACCTGTTGTGATGACGTCTGGCTTTCAGGCATACCGTCAAACACCAGCGGTGCTTCCGAAAGCGACTTCCCCCCTGATAAGATACCGGCTGACCCTTGAAAGGACTGCATCACTGCTTGAAACTTCTGAGCGTCAATCGATGAAAATGCAAATAGAAGAACGAAGAAACACATGAGAAGGGTTACAAGGTCACCATAAGTGGCCATCCACTCGGGAGCACCTGCTTTACATTCGGGACATTTATCCTTAGCCATTGTCTGATTTCGCCTCCTGTGTGCCCACACGTTTTCTTACGGATGGTGGAAGGAATACTTTGAGTTTTTCTTCGATGATTCTAGGATTTTCGCCTGCTTGAATTGAGAGAAGGCCTTCAATCATGACACTTCTAATCAAGACCTCTTCATTACTTTTTAAAGCCAATTTGTTGGACATCGGAATAAATACTAAGTTTGCCAGTATCGAACCATAAAATGTGGTTAATAAGGCAACCGCCATTGCAGGACCGATTGAAGATGGATCTGATAAGTTCTGTAGCATGGCAACCAAACCGATGAGTGTACCAATCATACCAAAAGCAGGTCCAAGAGACCCCATAAGATCAAGCATCGATTTTGACTTTCCATGCCTAGAAGATAAATTTTCAATTTCAGTTTCTAATATATTCTTTACTAACTCGGGATCTGTACCATCTACGATGAGCATAACGCCCTTTTGCAAAAAGTCATCCTTGATTTCTGATACTGCTTCTTCAAGCGCAAGTAGACCTTCGCGCCTTGCTACGTTGGCTAGCTCAATAATTTTTGTGATGATTTGGTCAATATCAAACTCGTTATTCTTGATGGTCTTACCTAACACCTTACCTAAGGTAAGTACTTCTTTTAAAGGGAAACCCACGAGGAATCCGCCGATCATCCCTCCGATAACGACGACAACTGAAGGGGCATCAAAATACCAAATCAAGTCCCCGCCAAGCAATATTGACCATACGATAAATCCAGCACCGAGCACTAAGCCTAATATAGTTGTAATATCCAAACTGAACACCTCTTATCTTTAGTTTGCGTTTTTTAGACTTTATTTATAGTTTGACTGATTTTTAACTGATATTCAACAATTCTTTCAATTACATACTCAATATTTTCTTTTATAATCACTTTTTTACCCGTCGTGAGTGTAATCATGGTATCAGGTGTCGCTTCAATAAATTCAATCAAATTGGCATTCAGATAGATGGGTTCGCCATTAAGCCTAGTAACCTTTATCATTATTTAGCATCCTTTCTAAATCAATAACCTGCATAAACCATCAAAAGTACCCGTCGCTAATGCCACGGGTACTTAAAATCATTATCGTTTCAAGTTGACGAGTTCTTGTAAAATTTCATCACTCGTCGTGATGACTCTCGAGTTCGCTTGGAAGCCCCTCTGAGTTGTAATCATATCAGTGAACTGTGCTGCTAAGTCGACGTTACTCATTTCAAGGGCTCCTGGTGTAACTGATCCGAAACTTCCTGTGGAAGGCGCACCATATTTAGGTGTACCTGAGTTAGGTGTATTTTGAAAAAGGTTAGCACCGATTTTCTCAAGACCCGCTGGGTTATCAAAATCGACTAATCCGATGGTTTGAAGCACTTTTCTTTCGCCGTTGGTATAGATCCCGATGACTTCACCTTTAGAAGAAATATTGAACGTATCGATAGAACCAGCAGAGTTACCATTAAGCTGAACACCTTTTGCATCTGATTCTTTAGATACTTGGGTAAAAATTCTGACGCCGCCTGCCACATCCGCATTGGCGAAGAACATGGATCGATCAACAGGTACAGTAATATCAGAAGCACCAGGAACAGCCATGACTAACGTTCCAGCTACTGAAGTTTCAGCAGAGTTAGCATCACCAGCCGTTGCTAAAGTGACGATGTCCACCACTTCGCCGGATTCATTAAACTTTACATACCAGTGATTGTTAGGTGCTGCTGCTGCAGGATCTGGCACCATTTGTGTACCAGTGGCATTTGAAATGGTCATTTCTCTATAGGAATAGTTATATACAGCTGCTGGTGTAGCAGGATCGTATTTAGGATCAAGTGGATCTACTGTTTTCTTAACGGTTGTGACATATGGGGTATCAACGAAGTTCACATTTACGGTGTGAACGTCCCCTAATGAGTCGTATAAATCCACTGTGGTCGTATAATCTTCATCGGTAAAGTTGAGGTTACCATTGATCGTGAGATTCGTCGTTGCAGTGGCATTTTTAGTGTCTGACATGTTAACTTGGATGGGTTTCATGTTGACGTCTAATACTTTTAAACCCTCGGTTGTAACCATAAAACCTTGTTCATCCATAGAAAAGTTACCTGCACGCGTGTAGTACTTGTTTTGTGCGTTAGCATCGTTGGTCACGATAAAAAATCCAGAACCATCGATCATCAGGTCAGTGGCCACATCCGTTCTCTGGATAGAGCCCTTAGTGTGATTCACTGCGATTGCAGCGGTGTTTGTTCCGAGTCCAACCTGCATCGGGTTTGTACCCCCACGTGCATCAGTTGAAGAGCTTGCGCCCTTTAGTGTTTGGCTGTAAATTTCGGCGAAAGCAACAGAAGATGCTTTAAAACCGACTGTATTGACGTTTGCGATATTGTTACCGATTACGTCCATTCTTAACTGGTGTGCTCTTAAAGAAGAAACACCAGAAAACATTGATCTCATCATAAAATTAACCTCCTAATGACGGTGGGGATCGTCAATCGGACTCTCCCCTATAGCTTCCTTAAAAGGTCCAGCTATACGATTACTGCGCCATCTATATTCGTAAAAACATTTTCCTTGAGTTGTTCATCCATCGCAGCGGTAATGATCGTTTTATTCGATACACTCGCGACGAAGACTTTATTGTCCATCATGATCAGTGCGTCTCTGACCCCTTTGCTTTTTGCTTTGTCCATACCATTAGAAATCCTACCGAGCTCCTCTTCAGAAAGTGCGATATTTCTAGAATTCAAACGGTCGATGGCATGCTTTGAAAATTTAACGCCTTCACCACTTTGAATTTTATTCAGCACGTCATTGAAAGAAGGACCTGTAACATTGCTTTGCGGCTTGGAAACTTCGGTTCCTGGCTTTACAACCTGTGACCGCCTGATCATGTAGTCGTTATTCATGTTTTTTAAGTCACTCATTTAAGAATCACTCCCTATAAACCTAATAACGAGAATACCTCATCATCAGACACTGAATTTGATTCACTACTTCCCACATAGCCTGCGAGCATAGCGTTCATTTTTACGAGCTGTTCGAGAATTTTCGCGTTCTGGGCGATAATTTCGTTTTGCTTCGCCACCATTTCCTTTGATTCGCTGGTACCACCCGAAAGCTTTTCCATCGCCTTAGCCATGTCTTCCAGTTGTTTAGAAATCAGTGAATTGAGTTGGTTGGTTTTCTCTTGGGAAGATGCGATGTTGGACAGCTGCTCCACCGAAGAAAATTGCGCCATCTGATTCATGTACTCAGTATTGTCCGTCGGATTAAGTGGATTTTGATTCTGGAGCTGCGTCATCATGAGTTTCAAAAATGCGTCTTTGTCCAAAACCTGACTCTTTTTGCGGGTTTCATTCGCTTTATCATTTGATATGGCGTTGAGTTTTTTAATCTGATCTTCCGTAAATGAACCGCTAATTGAAAAAGCCATCTTTACCTCCTATCCATAATAATTGAAAGTCGTTCCTTCCAGTTCATCGATAATGTATCGACTAAGTGTCTCTACTTGCTCTGTTTGAACTGTCTTTTCAGCCGAATGTCCATTGCTTCCTTTTTTACCGTTATGTTCCTGGTTTAAAAAGTTGAACGCCTCTTGCTGATCTTTTTTGCCGCTATCGATATTGACGTTGATTTGATCGACGGAATAACCTTTGTTATTTAATGACTGTCTAAGGTCATCCAAATTCGATTCGATTGCCGCCTTGACGATTTCGTTCTCTACCTTGATTTCTGCAAGTACAATCCCTTTTTGAATATTCAATTTTAATTCGACATTCCCCAGTTGCTCAGGCTGGAGTTTGACTAACATTGATGCGCCTTGATCGGTAAGCTTGATTTGACCTTTCATCGCCTCAAGGATTTGTGAAAACACTTCTTGTTTAAGTTGCTGAACCTGTTGATTCACGGGAGTGGTTAATGTGTTTCCCTGCTTCATCAACAACTGATGTGCACTCATGAATTTGTTATCCACTGTCTTAACCTCTGGTTCACCACTTTCAGTCGTTTCACCTGAAGTCGCTTGCTTCATAGCCGGTGATTCGCTATTTCTAGCGACGACCACATTTGCCGTTTCTATTTGCTTTGAAAGATCCACCTTTGGCTCTGTGGGAACGGGTTCACTTTTACCCATTTGTTCCAATGCCTTCGCGATTCCTTTACTCTGTGCCACATCAGGCACCTTCGCTTCCGACGGCATATCAGTGACACCTTTTTCAAGTTCAGAAGGTTGCATTCCAGGTTCAGCTGTTTTTCCTTCAAGCGCTTCGAGAATTGATTTTCTAAGTGCTCCTGGCTTAACGTCTTCACCTTGATTCAAAACGACGAGTAGTTTACTCAGTTGTTGAATCACCTGCTGTTCATGTGCTTTACCACCCGTTTCAGCAGAAGACTCGTTCGCCTTTGAAGTGGCTTCAGATAGCTTCGTTAGCGTCTGCATCAATTGAGAAATCTGCCCTTCAATTTGCTTTAGCTCAGCACTGCTTAACGTTTGCTCTAGCGCCGCATCGATTTCCAGCGAATCTAGTGTTTCCATTAGGTTTGCTATAACCGTCAGCGCTTCTTCACCACCGTTTACCAATTGTTCAAGTGCAGGTAAGCTCAAATTTAAGCTTTGAAGCATGGCTTCGATTTCACCATCATCTAACTTGACGTTCTTTTTCAGCTTATTTTTCAAAGCCTCTTTCAGTTTTTTTGCTGCCTCTGTTTCAGTTTCTGTTACCTTTTCAGTTTCTTTTTCATCTTTTGGACGATCCTCGCGATCGACGACTCGCTCCTTTGATGAAACCTCATTATTTTTGGAAAATTTGTTTTGTGATGACACTTGGTCTTCATTGGAGACCGGAGAAGAAACCGTTCTATCAGAGACCTTAATCTCTGGTCTAACGCGTTCCGTGTCAACCTCACTTTTTGGTTTGAGCAGTTGTGATGGTTCGCGTGAAGCAAGTTCCTTTTTCGCGATACCTGCGGGCGCCTCACTTTTTTTAGCCAAAATTTGACTAAATGCATCCCATTCTGAATTTGGATTGTTTACTTGTGCGGAAATCATCGGTGTGAGAACTTTTTGGGATTTAATAAGTTCTCTTAATTGCATGTCCACCTCCTAATTCTGCGGTAATGCGAGCTTTCTCGTCAGTTCGGAAGATAGGGTCTGATCCAGTGCGGATAAGATACTAGCAATTTTTTCCTGCGGAAAACTGGTTAAAATTTCTAGAATCAAATCCTCATCGGATATGGTGATCGTCTCGCCGTTATTGAGCTCATAAACCTTTGAAGGCGACGCGTTGAGCATCATGTTTCTGACGATTTGTACGACCTTATTCATCTCCATCTCCTGATAGACCTCGATAAGCTCTAACACGTTATCGTCAAATTCACGGTATATCTTTAGCGATTTTAAGATATCTGGCGTCAATAAATCTTCACCTTCATTTAATAGCTCGTTCGCTTTGATTTTCGCGATCAAATCAAATACAAATGTCTCGTCTTTAACCTTTGCAAGGACCTCTCCGGCCTTTCTAGGCCCGATATTTTTGAAGATGACGGCTAAATCCTCAATGGTGTATGACGACAAATTTCCGATGGTATCCACCAGTGAGCTTGCATTTTCCGAGCTGTATAAGTCTGAAATCTGAACTAGGTCCGCAATTCTCCTCTGATTAGCGCTATAAGCGTTTCTTATGGAAGCCGCTTTTTCATCGCTAAGTGCGGCGAAAATCTTTTCTCGGTCGACTTGACTGAGCTGATACAATATGCTGACGGCGACATCGTCCTCGATGAATTCGAAGATTTCAGCCGCATTCTTATGCCCGTTGATGCTATCTGCGATAATCGCTTCAACTTCAGTCACAGCAGCAGTTAATGGCAATCCGGAGATGTATGCCGCCTTGGCCTTTAAATCCTCAGCTTGCTCTTCTGAGATTCCCTGAACCGTATTGCTGAGTGCATCCTTATTTACCGTCGCCTCTCTAATAGCCTCAAGAATATTTTTGGTCTTATTCGGGTTGATTCTGAGCATGTCCTTAATCACGTCATCATACGCGCGCGCATCGTCCTTTTGGAGAATCAATAGTTTATCCACTGCCCTTGACGCGTCAAGCTTAAGCATATAGTCAGAAACCATTCGGATTTGCTCGACCTCTTCAGCACGCGTCGGAAACTTCTCAAAATAGTCCCCCACTACACCAGGCATGTTAGACATGATGCCATTGACATTCAGTTTAAAATCCTTATTCAAAAAATAGAGCGTTCCCAATGCCAATAATGGCGTCAGGAACAGTATGAGCAGGATGACTAGACAGCCACCTTTTCCCTTTGACTTTTTAGATGCCTCTGTTGATTCTGGTTTTTGACCTGCCGGTTTCTTCTCAGCCATGTCTTATTCTCCATCCCGTTTGTTATTTGAAAAGTTGACCACTTCTTCTATCAGTTTGAAGTCCGCATCATTGATCGCCTGGACAAACTCTTGAAAAGCCTTCTCTTTCAGCTTTTCCATGATTTTTCTTTCTTTCATCGCTTCAACCAGTTTAACTTGCACCTTTTGGATTTCATGGGTAACCTGTTGAATTTGCTCTAGAACCGCTTGAATTTGATCTTTATAATATCGTTTGCCCTGATTGATTTGGAACCGTTCATGATAGGTATCCCCTTCAGTCATCAAGGTTTCAATATGTTGATCATACTGCTGTGCACCTTCACGTAGTTCCGCTAGTCGATCATCCAGACGTTGCTTTTCAGCAATCAATTTGGCCAGTTCATTTTTGACGCGATCCTCATGATCGATTCGCATTTTTAAAACACTCTCGTACCTAAACTTGAATTTTTTCATGAATCCTCACCATTTATTTGCCTGAACCAAACACGTTTATTTATTGGATAATCTTTTTTAAATTTTCCAGGCTTTCTTCAAAGGTCGCACATTCCGTGGTTCTTTGCTTTAAAAACTTATTGAAGAAGTCGATTTTGGTGATGGCCAAATCGATATGGGGATTTGTTCCCTTCGCATAAGCGCCTATATTGATCAAATCCTCAGAGTTGCGATACGTCGCTAAAATTTCTTTAAACCTTAAAGCGGCCAGCAAATGTTCCTCGTCGACAATGTTTGGCATGACACGACTTGCACTGTCCAGAACATCTATCGCCGGATAATGACCTAGTGCCGCCAAACGTCTCGTTAAAATGATATGGCCATCTAGAATACCGCGTACCGCATCAGAAATTGGTTCGTTAAAATCATCACCATCAACTAAGACCGTATATAGCCCCGTGATTGATCCAACTGCTGAGTTGCCCGCACGCTCTAGAAGTCTCGGGAGCACTGCAAATACAGATGGCGTATAGCCTCTAGTAACTGGTGGTTCACCTATGGCGAGACCAATTTCCCGCTGAGCCATGGAAAATCGTGTTACCGAATCCATCATGAGGATGACGTTCTTGCCCTTATCTCTAAAGTATTCAGCGATGGAAGTGGCGATTAACGCAGCTTTCACACGGACAAGCGCTGGTTTGTCAGATGTGGCGACCACCACCACAGACCGTTTTAAGCCTTCTTCACCTAAGTCATTTTCGATGAACTCACGGACCTCACGTCCCCTCTCACCGACGAGTGCGATAACGTTTACATCGGCAGTCGTGTACTTGGCGATCATGCCTAACAAGGTACTTTTACCGACGCCAGAACCGGCAAAAATACCGATTCTTTGTCCACGACCACAGGTCAGTAGGGCATCAAGCGTCCGGATTCCCAGCGGAATCGGTTCCACTATTTTGTCGCGGAACAATGGGTTTGGCGGATCGTTATTTGCAGGGTATTTTCGATCGACACTGGGTTTACCGAGTTCATCAATAGGGTTGCCCAAACCGTCCAGTATTCTCCCCAAAAGCTCCTCGGATACGTCTACCTGAAGCGCATGACCTGTGGCCACCACACGACTTCCTGGACCAATCCCCGTCATGTCACCTAGCGGCATGATCAGTACCTTATCCTGATTAAATCCAACCACTTCACCCTTGAGGGGCTGAATATTCTTGATGGGATAAATATCGCACACTTCACCGATTTCGACTGCAGGTCCGATGGATTCTATCATTAAGCCGATTATTTTAGACACGCGACCGCTAAATTTCAGCAGGTTGTTTTCTTTGATGGCACTTCTATATTTTTCCAGCATATTACTCACCCTTTAACAGATCTTCAAACAGGGCCTTAATCTGACTCATTTGAGTCTGTATGCTACTGTCTATGCTCCCAGAATCCGTATCGATGATGCACGAACCGTTGGGAAGTGTCGGATCGCGTTTGATCTCGATGTCCTCGATTTTATCACTGGAAGCAATCACCATGGGCTTTATGGAAAGCGCATGGTTATAGTCTTCATTAGAAACGCGAATAGAGACCAGATGTGATTTTGTCACGCGACCAATTCCTTGCTTAATCAAGGTTTCAATTAAGGTCATATCTGTCTCTACTTTATAATCCAGTACTTTTTCAATCGCATCCACGACGAGTTCGATCATCTCGGCTTCAGCGGAGCGCATCAGGTTTTCTCGCATCTGCTGCCACTCGCTTTTAATGTTGAGTGCTTCGTCGATTATTTGCTTCCCGATGACCTGACTATCTTCTATGCCTCTGTTATAGCCATCTTGATAGCCTTCTGCTTTCGACTGTTCCATGATGCCCTTCGCTTGATCATAAGCGTCCGATATAATGGCATCACTACTATTTTGAGCCGCAGCCATCTTATTTTCGTACTCAGCATCGGCCTCTTCTAGAATGCTCATGGCTTCACGTTTTGCAGACTCAATTAATTGATTGGCTGCCTCTGAAGCGTTAATCTCTTCTGAGGCAGCCATTTCTACCATCTCTCCCACGGAAAGATGCTCATTTAATTTAGTTGAAAGTACGAAAGTTTTATCATCTAGTACGACTCTGGAAGATTTGAAGATCTTAGACAATTAACTCATCTCCTCCGCCTCTGGCGATTATGATTTCATTAGCCTCTTCGAGCTTTCTAATGATATTAACGATTTTTTGTTGTGCTTCTTCAACATCACGCAAACGAACAGGTCCCATAAAGTCCATATCCTCGCGTAACATTTCCGCCATACGTTTTGACATATTGGCGAAGATCATCTCCTTCACCTCATCCGTTGCACCCTTAAGCGCAATAGCAAGGTCGCTGTTGTCCACTTCGCGGATAAACCTTTGGATACCCACACTGTCGAGATTGACGATATCCTCGAAAACGAACATTTTCTTACGAATCTCCTCAACCAATTCAGCATTCTGAATTTCCAATGTTTCAAGTATATATTTTTCAGTACCACGGTCAACAGAGTTGAGGATATCCACGATACACTGGATGCCACCTGTGGCCGAGTAATCCTGAGTAACCATGGAGGATAGCTTTCGCTCTAATACGAGCTCAACTTCTTTTATGATTTCAGGCGAGGTACTGCCCATGGTTGCGATTCTCTGAGCGACATCTGCCTGCTTTTCCTGAGGCAAGGCAGAAAGCACTTGTGCGGATTGGTTTGGGTTCAAATAGGATAGGATGAGCGCTAGCGTTTGTGGATGCTCATTTTGAATAAAGTTCAAAAGCTGGTTGGCATCCGTCTTTTTGACGAAGTCAAATGGCTTGACTTGCAATGATGAGGTTAGCTTATTGATGATTTCAAGCGCCTTTTGAGATCCCATGGCCTTCTCGAGAACTTCCTTAGCGTAATTGATACCACCCTCAGATATAAATTCTTGAGCAAGGCAGACTTGGTAAAACTCTTCAAGTACCGCTTCGCGTTCTTCTGGTGTGATGCGGTTGACATTGGCAATCTCCAATGTCAACTCTTCAATTTCATCATCATGCATATGGCTAAACAATGCTGCAGAACGTTCAGGACCTAACGCGATTAACAATATCGCCGCTTTGGTCTTTCCGGTCAATTTGCCCTTTTTAGTCGCCATTTTGCCTCCTAGTTATCGTTTAGCCACGCTCTTAATAATGCAGAAGCGGCTTCTGGATTCGTATCAACGAATTTTTCAATATGATATTTTGGACTGCCTTTATCTTCTTGGAAGGCTTCAATTTCATCAAGTGTGCGTTCTTCCTCGGCCACTTGCATCGCAGCACGCTCAGCTTCTTCTCTCTTCTTCTTCCTTCTGCTGAGGAGAAGTACTGTGGCTATAACGGCAACCACCGTCACGAGGCTGACGATGACGATCACGATGATCGGAACCCCGAACAAAGTACCGGCGGTGTCTTGACCTGTATAAACATCATAAAACTCCATTGGATCTGGGAACTCTTGAACGAGAACCTGAATGCTATTGTCTACAGTTCCCGCAGACATGGCAATCAGTTTAACGAGCTCATTTTTATGCTCATCGGTCATCTGACCGTCCACTAGTGCTTTCGAATTGAGAAGGACCCCTATGGACAACGTCTTTATTTCACCCTGTGCTTTTACGATTTCTCTATAGGTTTCGTTTAATTCATAATTTAAGGTTTCACTGGCTTTTTCATAAGAAGAACCCGATTGGTCCCCTTCAGTGACTGAAGTCGCTTCACCGGTATTGGAATCTGTTCCGGCGACACCGGTTGCGCCTGCGTCGTTCAAAACATTCTCTTTTATGGTGGTCGCGCTTCTGACCATGCCTTGAATCTCACCTTCAACCGGTGGGCTAAAAAGCTTTTGCGTTTCTGTCTGCTGGTTAAAATCCAGTGTAAGATTTGGCTGGACTTCAACATTGCCTACACCGTAAATTTTTTCTAAGAATGTCGTCAAATCTTGCTGTAGCTGTTTCTGAACGCGTTGTTGCAAATCATACTGCGTATTCGCCGAAAACTCGCCAGAATCTTCTTGATTATTAAGCTGAATACCTGTCGCATCAAGAACTGTAACATTTTCAGCATTCAAGTTTTTAACGGAATAGACGATTAAATTCACGATGCCGCTCACCTGCTCAGGGCTGAGCGTTTGACCACGTTTTAAACTCAGAACGACAGAGGCTTTTGATTCGACTTCGTCATTGACGAAATAATTGCTCTCTTTCGGAATTTGCAAAATAACAGTGGCATTTTCAACAGCGGTGATGGTTTCGATGGATTGCTCGACCTTAGCTGCCTGCGCCTGGATATACATCTGCTCACGCGTTTGTGAGGTCATGGTAATAGACTCGCTGCTAAAGACATCATCCCATCCAAAATTACCCGCCTCAACAGATACAGCAAGCTCCATGCGCGCTTTAGAAACGTCAGCTTCTGGCACGGAAATCACGGTCGTGTCATTACTGTCACGCCATTCAATGCCGAGCTCATCAAGTTTTGCAGTAATCTCCTGCGCTTCTATTGCCGTGAGTCCACGAGCAATTTCGACATATTCAGTTCTAGTGACCATCAAAATACCAACGGTCAAAAGTAAAACTGCGCCGACCAAACCAGCAATCAATAGGATTTTTCTATTTCTCGTCAGTCCATTAAAAAATGTTAAAAGTCTCTCGCGCAGTTGATTGAATAGATTTGCCATCTAAATACCTCTTATGGGGTTTATAATTGTAATCTCATGATTTCGTTATAGGCTGCTAGGACTTTGTTGGTCACTTCTACGGCTAAATTGATAGATAAATCCGCTTTCATGGCGGCGATGGTCACATCGGAGATGTTGTCGATGGCACCGATGGAGAACAAATTGTCCATCTTCTCGGCATACAATTGATCATCGCTCACCTTTTGAATGGATTTGGTCAGGAGTTCAGAGAAGTTTACCGCTTCCGATTCTAGGCCCTTATTGATTTCCATCAATTTTTTATCTTTTACGAGGATCGAGTTATGCAACTGATCAATCTTCATCTCGTCACCACCCCACTATTAATGCGTTATAACCACTAGTATACATGAATTCGTTCAAAAAAACGCCTAGACTATTTACCTATTTCAAGTGCCTTCATCGCCATGGCTTTAGTCGTATTGACAGCCGTAATATTTGCTTCATACGCACGCGATGCAGAAATCATATTGATCATCTCGTTAACGACTTCTACGTTTGGTAAGCTAACATACCCTTCTTCATCTGCATCAGGGTGGTTTGGATTATATTCTTTCTTAAAGGGAGATTGATCTTCCACGATACCGGCTACTTCTACGCCGTTACCAAGCCCTCTAGCCCCCTTTGCTACCTCTAGCATTTGCTGAAACGAATCTGCTTCTTGTGCTCTAAAAACGGCAACTTTTCTTCTATAGGGCGTACCACTTGCCGTTCTAGTTACGTTGGCATTTGCGATATTTTCGGAAATCAAATCCATTCTAAGGCGCTCTGCTGTTAACCCCGTGGCGCTTACGTTAATCGAATTAAAAAAGCTCATGTGATGCCTCCTTATTTATTGATGTTAAAGGATGCTTTAATTCTGGCAAACTGACCATTGACTTGATTGACTACTGTATTATAATATATCGTATTTTTAGCCATTTCAGCGTTCTCAACATCGATGTCCACGTTATTATCATCTACGCGATAGCTGTTTTGCCCCATGGTTTCGACACTGATTTCAGATGGCACATTGGCATCCATATGCTTCACGTTTGTTTTGGTCATCTTGACCGATTGATTCAAATCAATTTGATTTTGAAGAACCTCTTGAAAATTCACAGTCTGTCGTTTATAGCCAGGCGTATTCACATTCGCGATATTATTGGCGATGGCGCTATTTTTCAGCCACGACCCACTAAGTGCTTTTCCCATAAAATCTATATTTCTAAATGAGTTTTTTAACATCAAAAACACCTCCATTCGATCCTGTTTTGTAATATATCGGTTAAATCATCCAATTTGATGAATAAACATCGATTTTCGTTACAAACACATGAATCAAATTAACAAACACTAGATATACTTTCCTAACCTATATTTTAAACTATATATTGTAGAAAATAAAGAGTTTTTAAGTGAAACCGCCTATTTTGAAGGAATTTAATGGATTTTCTCACTAAAAAAAGAAGCGTGATTCAGAATCTGATAAGATTCACGTAATCACGCTAAACTTTTAAGTTAACTAATTCTTAATTTTTGCGAGTTCATCTAATAAATGCTCGTTTAAAACCTTGATATAGGTGCCCTTCATTCCAAGTGATCGCGTTTCAATTACACCGGCACTCTCAAACTTTCTAAGGGCATTTACGATAACCGAACGCGTAATTCCTGCTTTATCAGCAATCTTACTTGCAATCAGTAGTCCTTCATCGCCGTTAAGCTCATCAAAAATATGAATGACAGCCTCGAACTCCGAGTAGGATAAAGTACTGATGGCCATTTGAACCACGGCCTTCTTACGAATTACCTCTTCTTGCGCATCATTCTTAGCCCTAATAATTTCGAGCCCGATAATGGTTGCTGCATATTCTGCTAAGATGAGATCTTCTTCGAGATAACTATGGTCTCTTCTGGCGATGATGAAGGTCGCGAGACGTTGCGCATTTCCGATAACTGGGACAATCGTCACAAATTTCGAATAGCTTCCCAAATCGTTTTTAAAAATCTCGATTAGTTTGTCTTCCGTGATATTAAAGAGCGTTTCATTAATTTTTAAAAGCTGTGCTTGTTCTTCTGAATTGTAGAAATGTTCGCCGCCATCCGTCAATACGACCGCACTATCGTCGCGGTCATACAAACTAACGCCTAAAATTTTTCCCTTTTTGCTGACGACATAAACATTGGAATCCAATATATTCATGATCGTCGTACACAAATCCTTAAAAGAAAGATGTGTTGCTCCAGATGTCTGTAAAATGGTGTTCAGTTTCCTCATTTTGCTTAATATTGCGCTCTCCAATTTATCCTCCTATTGGTTTTCAACGTAATCACATGTTGAACGGTGGCACTTGATCACTTCTTGCTTCTTCGATTTCTTTATTACCAGTAAATCGCCGCAAATAGGGCATTTTCTATTGATTGGCATGTCCCATGAGACGAAGTTGCACTTAGGAAATTCCGAACAGCCATAAAAGACCTTAAGTTTTTTCGACTTACGTTCGATAATTTCGCCTGTTTCGCAGTCTGGACATTTGATGTCTAATTTCTTTAAAATCGGTTTGGTGTTATCACAGGTTGGATAATCTGAGCAAGCTAGGAATTTCCCATATCTACCGTGACGTATCAGCATCTTTTTGCCGCATTTCTCACAGTCGATATCCGTCTCTTCAGTTAAATCAACTTTTTCAATCTCTTGATCTGCTTTAGAAATCATATCCAAGAATGGGCTATAGAAATCTCTGATAATCACTTTCCATGCCACTTCACCTTCTTCAATGTTATCGAATTTTTGCTCCATATCAGCTGTGAACGCTACTTCGACGACATTTTTGAAATACTCCTGCATAATCTCATCAATTATAAATCCAAGCTCTGTTGGCTTTAAGCTCTTTTTATCCTTTTCAACGTAACCACGACTGAGAATCGTCGTAATGGTTGGCGCGTAGGTACTTGGTCTTCCAATCCCCTTATCTTCCATTTCCTTTACTAATGACGCCTCAGTAAAGCGTGCCGGTGGTTGTGTGAAATGCTGCGTCGGATCAAAATGACCGATGTTTATTACATCTCCGATTTTAAACTCAGGCATGATACGATCCGCTTGCTGGCCAGGATTATAAACTCTCAGGAATCCTTCAAATAGCATTTTGCTTCCCACGGCTTTAAACAAATAATCGCCGATTGTCACTTCAATACTATGAGATTCATAAACGGCCGGTGCCATTTCACTGGCAACGAATCTTGACCATATAAGTTCGTAGAGTTTCATTTGGTCCTTTGAAAGCGATTCTTCACATGCTTCAGGCGAAAGTTCCAGCATCGTAGGGCGAATGGCTTCATGCGCATCTTGTGCATTTTTTCCAGTCTTTTGCTTTTTTTCTACCACGCCTAACCACTCTTCGCCAAACTGCTCACTAATCATCTGGCGGACTGCTGTTTTAGCCACTTCAGAAATTCTTGTGGAATCAGTTCTCATGTATGTGATTAAACCAACGGTTCCATGACCTTTAATGGCAATTCCTTCATATAATTGCTGCGCCACAATCATGGTTTTTTTAGTCGTAAACCCAAAACGGTTTGAAGCTTCTTGCTGAAGTGAACTCGTTATAAACGGCGGATTAGGGTTGCGGTTCTTTTTCTTCTTTTCAACATCGGTAACTACCGCCTTTTGTTGATCGACCGCTTTGAGAATTTCATCAACTGCAGCGCGATTGGGCAATGCGATACGCCCTTCGGCATTTCCGTAGAAATCTAGTTTAAAAGCATCTTCGCTTGCTTCTATTTTCCAGTACTCTTGTGGAACAAATCCCATTATTTCACGTTCACGGTCACAGATTAACTTCGTTGCCACCGACTGGACACGTCCTGCACTTAGTCCTTTCTTAACTTTTCGCCAAAGAATCGGACTAATAGAATACCCCACAAGACGATCGAGTACCCTACGGGCTTGTTGCGCATCTACCAGATTTAAATCGATCGGTCGAGGCGTTTTTACAGCTGTTTTAATAGCATCCTTCGTAATCTCGTGAAAAGTCACACGACAAGGTGTCTGGATATCGATTCCGAGGATATATGCCAGATGCCATGCGATCGCTTCACCTTCGCGGTCGGGGTCAGTTGCGAGGTAAACTTTATCCGCCTTTTTTGCAGCATTCTTAAGCGATTTAATCAAATCGCCTTTTCCTCTAATATTAATGTACTTCGGATCAAAATCATGCTCCAAATCTACACCCATGGTACTTTTCGGCAAGTCCCTAACATGTCCGATTGAAGCGACGACTTTAAAGTTTTTTCCTAAGAATTTTTCTATCGTCTTCGCCTTAGCTGGCGATTCTACAATAACCAAAGTATTTGACATTCAATAAGCTCCATCTCTTTTTAGATCGCTAAACCTCATTTAGCTTTTCCATTTTTACTTGCTTCTAAGTGTACTTAATAAATTTATATATAAAAAAAGTACTTGTCAAGACTTTTTTAGAGCAGTTGAACTTCGTTTAATGTGACAAATTCACACAAATCATTTAAAATCAACTCGCTTACCGCATCATAAATTTCAGAATATTCAATCTGAACACATGCTCCTATTTCCTCTAAGCCAGCTCTTTTGTTCTGCATTAAAAAATTAAAAATAAGGTTCGCTACTGGTGAAAGATGCGCTTGGTTTGCACCCAAAGAGGTTATGTTTTCCTCTTCTAAATTTAAATGCATCAGTATATGTTCAAACTTGATCAGCGGAAATGCACCCTCATATAGGAGTTTGTTCGAACCTTCAGATTGTGGCGAATAGATGTTGCCTGGAAGGGCAAAAACAGTCTTCCCCTGTTCGATGCCGTGCATAGCTGTTATAAGTGAGCCACTTTTCTCACCCGCTTCAATGATGACGACGACATCTGCCAGAGCACTAATAATTCTATTTCTTAATGGAAAATGATGTCTTAGCGGTTCCTCATCAATCATTTGCTCGGATATCACTAGTCCTCCAGAAGACAAAATACCTGCATAAAGCTTTTCATTAGACGATGGATAGATTTTATTCACACCAGACGCTAAAACAGCAATGGTGTTTCCCCCACTCTCTATACACCCCTTGTGTGCTTGTGCATCAATCCCTAGCGCCATGCCGCTAACGACCACGACACCGCGCTTACCCAAATAATACCCTAAATCATAAGCAACCTTTCTCCCATAAGCTGTGGGTTTACGACTACCGACGATGGCTACCTTTTTCGGAAGCGTAAGTAAGCTTTGCTGCCCTTTCGTAAAGAGGAGATGGACTTCAGGTTTTATTTGCTTTAGTTCATCTGGAAAAAACATACTGGTGTTATCAACTGAATGAATACCACAATCACTGATTCTATGGATTTCATTTTGTACGTCACTCATGAGTTGTTTATGAGGTGGTAAGTTCTCCGCATCAAACAACGATGGATTTTCATAAACATACTTCCAGTTTATGCCTGCATATCCTTTAAAATGCCTAAGAATTTTTGTCCTTGATATGGAATGCCTCTTTAATAATCCTTCTAATATAATATAGTTTTTCAGCACTTTCTCCATCGGCTTTCCCCTTTATTTAAAAAATCGGTCAATCTGAATCCCCGTGTGATAACGCACGGCTTCAAGCACATGTCGGCTCGATATATTAACCACACCTTCTAACGCAGCAATCGTTCTGGCGAGCTTCACCAGCTTTTCATAGCCACGCATGCTTAACTTACCCGATTGATGATATTTCAAAATGAGCGCTTCAGCATCAGGTGAAATCTCATCAGGTGAAATCTCATCAGGTGAAATCTCATCATTAATAGTGCTCCGTTTATTAATGGCGCTGATGATTTCTTCACGAATGCGTTTTGAACTTTTCGTTCGACCTTTCATTTGTTCAAGTGGATCGTCGATGGTGACACGATTCATATAGATAAGCATGTCAAAACGGTCGAGAATCGGCCACGACAGTTTTCCGAAATACCGCTGTACATCTAGGTGCGAACATGTACATCTTTCGCTGTCCGATAAATAATGGCCACAGGGGCATGGGTTCATCGTCGCCACTAACATAAAATCTGACGGAAAGGTCAATGCACGCCCCCCCTTACTTAAATTCACCATTTTATTGGACAGTGGCTCTCTTAAAGACTCAATCGCGTCCGACCGAAATTCTCCGATTTCATCGAGATACAAGATACCGCGGTGAGCTCTAGATATCTCACCTGGAGAAATTTGATTGCCGCCACCGACGAGTCCAATTCGAGAAATCGTATGATGGGGTGCTCTAAATGGACGTTCCGTTAAAATCCCCTTAGGTTGTTCTCCATTACTGATCCCATAGATTTTAGTGATTTCAATTTGCTCTGCAAGACTCATTTCAGGCATAATGGTCTTCATTCGCTCAGCGATCATGCTTTTCCCACAGCCTGGAGGTCCAATTATCAGCACATTATGAAATCCTGTAACAGCTACCTGTAATGCTCTAATTGCTAAATCTTGCCCCCACACCTCGCTGAAATCAATATCGTAAGCCTTTTCAAAATGGAAAGGTGCGATGCTCACCTCAGTGTTGACGACCTTACCCCTTTTAAGATGGTCGAAGAGCTCGCCCAGCGATTTGTATGGGTATAGAGTAATGCCTTCGATATATTGCGCTTCTGGTAAGTTCTCATAAGGGATGATCAAATGTCGGATACCATGTGCTTTTAATCCATCCACTAAGCTTAGTATGCCCTGAACCGGTTGAATCTTGCCATCCAGCGACAACTCCCCGATAAATCCATAACACTCCCAATGCTTACTAAGCGCTTCGCATTGACTTAAAAAAATACCGACGGCTATAGGTAAATCCAGATGTGATCCTTCCTTTTTTAGATTTGCTGGATACATGTTTTGCACTATTTTCTCATCAGGAAATTTCATACCGATGGACTTAATGGCTGCTTTGACGCGTTCTTTGGACTCTTTGATGACCGTACTGGGAAGCCCCACGATGGTATGGTACGGAAGACCACCAAGGATTTGTGTTTCTATTTCCACCGGATGCCCTTCAATTCCCCAGAAAACAGAAGTCATCACTTTACTATATCGACTTTTCATGGCACGCTCCATTCCACTATTATTTTGTATATTATCCATTTTATTCCATTTAGAGACAAAAATAAAGTGCTTTTCGCACATGGACACACAACCACTATAACCAAGTTGATTTATTCGGATAGAATATTCTCGATAAAATCAAAACTTAGACCGTTTTCTAGTGGAACCACACCTAAAAACGCCAATTTCAGATGACTTCCACCCAAGCCGTTTTCATGAGCATACGAAAATGCTGCCTTCATCATATGCTTTATTTTATGAGGCGTTATCGCTTCCCGAGGCGTGCCATACTTATCGTTTGCACGGTATTTTACCTCAACATAGTAATAACTCCCTCCCGCTTTCATCAGGAGGTCAATCTCACCATAGGGCGTGTATAGATTTGATCCCACCCATTTGTAACCGAGACCTTCAAGATAGTGTCGACCAGCATTCTCATATTTGTTTCCTATTTTCCGTTTGTTCACGTTTCCCCCTTTACTTCGCCTTTTTTTGATCCACTGCACCGATAAAAACAAGCACCTCTGCAACCACCTCATAGAGCTCGTAGGGAATCTGATCCCCGATTTCTAGCTGCTTCAATTGATTGGCCAACCGCTCATCTTCATAGATTGGAACGTCGTGTTGTTCAGCGCGTTTTATGATGTTTTCAGCGATGAGGCCAACACCTTTTGCGATTAATTGTGGGGCAGCATCCTCACCTGGATTGAACTTCAACGCATTGGCAATTTTAATTTTATGCTTAGAATCGGTCAAGATTACACCTCCTCACACCTTATAATCGAAGCCGAAATGTGACACCGGACTCGTATCCAAATCAACCTCTTCTTCAGATTTCACACTAAACCTGATACTGAACTTTCTGTCGTCAAATCTTACCAGCGCATTTACGAGTGTCTCTGACGCATTTTCAAACCATTCCTTTATTTCTTCATTTTCGAATGTAAATTGAAGGGCAAACTGATTTTTCACCTTGTTGATTAAGCATCGTACCTCACCTACATGCTTCGTGTTGAGGGCCACCAGTAACGTGATATCATCTGGATCCACTTTCTTTTTATTTCTTTTATAATAAATTTCAACCTGCTCCAAACGCTCTTCAATCTTAATTGGCATCTGCATATAGAAAAGCTGATCATTGAGCGGCTTCGTTAATGTCATGGTTTCCTTAATGACCGAAACTTCTCGTTCTATACCACTGGCGATCTCACTTTCAGGCATCGACTTTTTTACCCACTCCGCTAACTCCTGTAACTTTTCCACTTCTCCCCGATCAGAAGTAAGCATTTTGACGAGCGTTTCCAGGTCTGATTTATCCAGCCTTAGTCCGTCAATCTGAGTGAGCAAGGTTTCAAATCGTTTTCCATTGCCTTGGCCGTCAGAAAGGAGATCATACGCGAGAAAAAGATTCTTTAGTGATAAGGGCACTTCATTTTTAATAATCAAGCTCTCTTGTGGCAAATCAAATGCTGATAGCAGCTGTTTCACCGAGTCCTTAAGTGAAGCCTCAGGAAACGCACTCTTTATGGCATCTGCCATTCCTTTTGACGAATCCCCTTTGGCCTCTGCCGGAACGATATTTTCTTCTACAGACTGTGTCGAATCTTGAAGTGTTAATACTTGCATTTTCGAGTCGATGTTTTGGTTGTTCTCCGACGAAGCAGCCAAATACTCAGGCCTTACTTGATTAACAGAGCCACTTTGAGATATCTGATTCGCAGGAGACCCTTGATTCTCTGAAATTGCTGGATTTGCTGAATTTGAAGGATTTGAAGGATTTGAAAGATTTGAAGAATTCACTTGATTTGATGGATTGGTTTGTGTCGTTAAATTAGCCTGATTTGTCACGCCTTGATTACTTGCTGTTTGACTGGCTTGAATCAGTTTGATGGCCAATTGCTTAAGCGGTGTTTCCATCTCATTTGATAACTCGACGTCACTCATTTGATGAATTTCAGATTGGATAAACTTCACCTCTAAGGCACCTTGGCGCATGGCGCTAAAAACCTCTTTGTTAAGGGGTAGCCCCGCATCCTTCATGGCATTTAAAATGGCGCGATTTTCAGGCGAATCACTTACCCCAAGCTTACTGAGCAGATCACTGATTGGCGAACCCATCGCATCCGTAACGACTTTCGCAGTAAGCACGCCATCAGCCATCCCAGTGATTTTAAGTGTCGCCGCTTGATTCTCAGAAGCCTGAGTCCCAGCTAAATCCACTGCAAGAACCGCATCCCCCGTGGCAAACAGCGCGATGCCATTTGCCTGAATGCCAAATAGACGCCCTTCGAGAGACTTCCCTACAAGCGCCTTAAGGTCCACGGTTCCATCAACTTTCACTTTCGAACTTAGTGGTACTGTAATCATTTGTGCCAACATTTGCTGTGTGATTCTCATTCGATCACCTATTCGATACAAACCTATAAAAATCCCTTTAAAAAGCTCCTACGATGCGCATCGATAAGCCCATGCGCTTTTATCGCCGCATAATGCTTTTCGGTGCCATAGCCTTTATTCGAAGCAAAATCATAGTCTGGATACTGTGCATGAAGCGACTCTAATAGCCTATCACGTGTCACTTTTGCGATGATGGAAGCCGCAGCGATGGAGGCACTTTTAGAATCACCCTTAATTAAATTATCTTGAGGTAACTGCACTTCTTTGAGCTTTACGGCATCAATCAACAGATAGTCTGGCTTTTGATTCATTTGATCCAGTGCTCTTACCATCGCAAGCTTGGTGGCATTTAGAATATTAATCTCATCAATTTCTTTGTGATCGGCCATTCCAACCCCAATAGCATGCGCATGCTTCATAATGCGGTCATAAAAATGGTCTCTCTGAGCTGCACTGAGCTTCTTTGAATCGTCAATCCCACGCCAATCCACATTCTCATCCAATATTACGGCTGCAGCCACCACAGGCCCTACAAGTGGCCCTCTACCCGCTTCATCAATTCCCGCGATAGCCTGATATCCTTTTGACTTCGCTGCGCGCTCATAGAAAAAAATCGTTTCCATTCTAAGATCTTCTTTCAACGCCAAATCAACTTTACGCTGAAAACTTTTAGCAAAGCTTTGGCACGCCAAGCGTTCATCGGTCATAAGCCAAGCTAATGCTTCCGCCCACATCTCCCTAGGCAGTTGATTTAAAGTCTCTTTCACCTCTTTAACGGATGCTTGTGACAGATAGGAAAATTGCTGACTACTCATGATGTTCTGTCGCTCCTGCTTGTAAGAGTTGCTCCGGCGATTCCAGTGTAATTTTACCGATTAAGCCCTTTCTGAACTCGTCGACGATCAATCTAGAAGCCTTCTCCAAATCAACTTCATTGCCTTTAACGAGGCAGCCGCGTTTTCGCCCGATGGCTTCCATGATTTCAACGGGCGTTTCAATCGTCTGATCAATTTTATAGCGTTCATAGAAAACGTGCTTGTAATCCACCAGTAAAAGCTTGATTAAATGAAAGGCGATGTCCTCGATGTTGAGCACTTCATCTTTTATGGCACCAGAGCATGCCAGCTTGATGCCCATCATGTCTTCTTCAATTTTAGGCCATAGGATACCAGGGGTGTCAAACAACTCCAGCTCTTTATTCAGACGAATCCACTGCTTCCCCCTCGTAACGCCAGGTTTATTACCTGTTTTCGCCGCCGTTTTACCAGCAAGCTTGTTGATTAGCGAAGACTTTCCGACATTGGGAATGCCTACGATCATGGCGCGGATGGGTCGCATCAAACGCCCTTGTCTCATGGCCTTTTCAAGCACGTCTGAGGATGCCGTCTTCGCTTCAGCGATAAGTTCTGAAATGCCATCACCATTAAGTGAGTTTATTGGAATCGCTTTAATATTCATATCGGCATAATACTGAATCCATTTACGCGTTCTGGCTGGATCGGCTAAATCCGCCTTATTTAAGGCCACCACGCGCTTTTTGTGCCCCACCAAGCGATCAAATTGAGGGTTTCTACTGCTGATGGGAATACGCGCATCAAGCAACTCGATGACCACATCCACCAATTTTAGGTTGGCTTCGATAAGATCCTTCGTTTTTTTCATGTGACCTGGATACCAGTTTATACTCATTTTATACTCCTATTTAACTTCATTATTCTTATTTTAACATAGTTTCCCAATAAAATCTAAAGGGACCTTTACAGGTCCCTTTTGATCAATAGTCGAAACTACTAGAATTTTTTCTTTTCTTTAACTTTTGCAGATTTGCCTAATCTGTCTCTTAAGTAGTTCAATTTAGCACGTCTTACACGTCCTTCTCTCACAACTTCGATTTTCTCGATTTTTGGAGAATGAACAGGTAAAGTTTTCTCAACGCCAACACCGTAAGAAATTTTTCTTACTGTGAAAGTTTCAGAAACGCCGCCATTTTGTCTCTTAATGACTGTGCCTTCGAAAAGCTGAATTCTCTCTCTCTTACCCTCTTTAACTTTAAGGTGAACTTTAACAGTGTCGCCTACGTTAAAAACTGGAAGATCTGATCTTAATTGTTCGTTTTCGATAGTTTTGATGATATTTTGGTTCATATAACTACCTCCTTCCCTCGTAGATGTTCTTAATAGCACTGCTAAAAGAGGACCATCCGTATTACAACAAAATGTATTATATCATTATTAATACACGATTACAAGTGATTTTTAAGTATTTTCATCGTCTTCTTATCGTGTGATTTTTCAACGTATTTTTTGAAGAGTTCTGGGCGTCTCTCCTTGGTGATTTGAAGTGATTGCTCAAACCGCCATTTAGCGATTTCTGCGTGATGACCTGACATGAGCACATCGGGGACAGACAAACCATCGATTTCCACAGGACGTGTATAGTGCGGATACTCAAGAAGTCCATCTGCAAAGCTTTCTTCCTTCGATGAGGCGTCATTCTTTAGTACTTCACCCACCATTCTGCTGACGCTGTCGATGACGACCATGGCCGCTAACTCACCGCCCGTAAGCACGAAATCACCGATGGAAAGTTCTTCGTCCACATAAAGGTCGATAAAACGCTGATCGACACCTTCATAATGGCCACAGACCAATACGAGCTCATCGTAATTTGCCAGTTCGACAACTTTATCATGCGTAAGCGTCTGACCCTTTGGAGATAAATAGATCACGCAGCTGTTTTCTGGTCGTTCTTTTGCGTGTAAAGCATCCCTTAAGGGTTGTACTGACATGACCATTCCAGCACCTCCACCAAAAGGGGCATCATCCACCTTCCGGTGTCGATCTGTTGAAAAATCACGAATTTGAACGGTTTCAACCTTAATAAGCCCTTTGCTGACTGCTTTGCCGATGATACTCGTCTGGGTCAAACTATGGAACTGCTCAGGAAAAAGCGTTAAAACTCTAAAGGTCATGGCATCATCCCTTCAATCAAATGCACCACAATTTTTTTCGCCTTAATATCGATATGCTTAACAAAAGCATCGACTACAGGAATGTAGAATTTCTGATGATCAGTCACTTTTTTGACCTCGTACAAATCCTGTGCTGTATTTTGAAGTACGTCCACTAGATGTCCGAGGACTTCACCTTTTTCATCGACGATTTCACATCCGATGAGGTCGACGATGTAGTGACCTTCGCCATCATCCGGTGCGTCTTCTCTTGCAATATAGACATTTTTATTCATATAGGGCATGACTTTATTGATGTCGTCGAAGTCCTTGAACTTGAGAAGCACCATGTTCTTATGAACCCTAGCACTTTCCACCATAAACTTCGTCTGTTGATGACCCTCGATATACAAGTATTCGAAATCCTCAAACTTATCGGGATCATCTGTATAGGGATAGATTTTCACTTCACCGCGAACGCCATGCGTGTTCACGATTTTACCCATATTGAAACAGCCTTCCATCGTTCCTCCAACCCTTTTTCAGGGCTTAAATCTGTTCATTGATCGGTGTTAAACATCAACCATTATGAAAATAGCTATTTCCGTGTGATCACCTGAAATAGCTAACTCTCTAATTATTGTATGATTTCTACAACAACTCTTTTATTTTCTTTAGTCGCAGCAGCTTTGACCACAGTTCGAATCGCTTTCGCTATTCTACCTTGTTTGCCAATCACTTTGCCCATGTCTTCAGGTGCAACCTTCAGCTCGATGATAATTGATTGAGAACCCTCAACCTCTCTCACTTCAACGCTTTCAGGATGGTCTACCAATGAAGCCGCAATTACTTTTACCAATTCGCTCATTTACTCACCTCGTAAGCTCATTACTTCGCATCGTAAACGCCATGTTTCTTGAAAAGCGCTTTAACGGTTTCAGTAGGTTGTGCGCCATTGTCTAACCATTGCTTAGCTTTGTCTGCGTCAAGTTTAACTTGCTCACCTTCTAAAAGTGGGTTGAATGTACCGATTTGATCGATGAACTTACCATCTCTTGGTGATCTTGAATCTGCAACAACTACTCTATAGAAAGGTTTTTTCTTAGAACCCATTCTAGTTAATCTGATTTTAACAGCCATTATTTTCACCTCCTTATCATTTTTTCTTATCATGAATTAATGTGGAAATGTCAGCTTCAATCTGAATCGAAATCTCCATTATGAAAAGCGTCTTTATTACATGAAGGGGAATTTGAATCCTCCGCCTCTTTTCATCTTTTTCTCCATACCGCCGAACTGCTTCATCATCTTTTTCGTCTGCTCAAACTGCTTTAAGAGACGGTTGACTTCTGAAACATGGACACCTGCACCCGCTGCGATCCGCTTTTTTCTCGAACCGTTAATCAGGTCCGGATCAAGCCTTTCCTTGCGTGTCATGGACTGGATAATGGCCTTGGTACGTGCCAAATCCTTATCATTGACTTCAACACCTTTAAGGGCTTTGTTGTTCATACCTGGAATCATTCCTAGCAAATCGCCGATTGGCCCCATCTTTTGAAGCTGCTCCAATTGATCGAGGAAATCCTCGAAATCAAAAGTGGAGGTCTTCATTTTCTTCTCAAGCTTTTTCGCTTTCTCTTCATCGAAATTTTCTTGTGCTTTTTCGATAAGGGAAAGGACATCGCCCATTCCTAGAATTCTGGAAGCCATACGATCAGGGTAAAACTCTTCAATATCTGTAAGTTTTTCGCCTACGCAGGCATATTTAATCGGTTTTCCGGTAACAGCACGCACTGAAAGCGCGGCACCACCACGGGTATCACCATCCAGCTTTGTAAGGATTACCCCGTTAATTTCCAGTTGACTGTTAAAATGCTCTGCCACATTGACCGCATCCTGACCTGTCATCGAATCTAAAACGAGTAGTATCTCCTTCGGTGTAACGGCTTCTTTAATATGAATCAACTCTTGCATCAGGTTTTCATCGATATGAAGTCGACCTGCTGTGTCGAGGATGATGACATCGTTGTTAAAATGAATCCCGTGTGCAATACCCGCTTTAGCGATTTCCACAGGGCTGGTTTGATTCCCCATCTCAAAGACGGGAACGCCGACTTTTTCTCCGACGACCTTCAACTGTTGAATCGCTGCCGGTCTGTAAATATCACAGGCCACGAGCAATGGACGTTTGCCCTGCTTCTTAAGAAGTGCACCCAGTTTACCACAAGTCGTGGTTTTACCTGCTCCTTGTAGACCAGCCATCATGATGACAGTCGGTGGTCTGGAGCTAAATTCCAGCTTGCTTTGTGTCTTACCCATGAGATTGGTCAGTTCTTCGTTAACGAGCTTGACGACCTGTTGTCCAGGAGTGAGACTTTGCATGACCGACTCACCGATGGCGCGTTCAGTCAGTGTATTGATGAAGTCTTTGACGACCTTGAAGTTAACGTCCGCTTCGAGTAAAGCGAGTTTTACTTCCCTCATGGCGTCTTTGACATCTTTTTCGCTTAGTTTACCTCGTCCGCGCAGTTGGTTAAATGCCCCCTGCAGCTTCTCAGCTAAATTTTCAAATGCCACGTTTGCCCTCCTATATGAGCTGATGTTTATTCAATTGCCGCTTCGGCGATTTTCTTGATTTTTGCGATCCATTCCTCTGCATGTGATTGCTCATACTGATCAATCAGCTTCAGAATCGTTTCAAACGCCTGTTGTTTTTCATTAAAGCGCTCGTATAGGCCAAGTTGCTGCTCATAATGCTCTAGCAGTTTTTCAGTACGCTTGATGGAATCATGGACGGCTTGACGGCTAATACCATGTAACTCTGAAATCTCTCCCAGTGAATAATCCATGTTACAGAACAAATCCATGATTTCGCTCTGCTTATCCGTTAACAATTTGCCATAAAATTCATAGAGCGCATCTAGGTGAACTTTCTTATCAAACATAGCATCCTCACAAATTATAATTCAAATGGTGTGTGCTGTCAAGCAAAAAACCTTTACATCTTTAATTAATTAAAAAGCGCTTCTACAAACTCATGTGGATCAAAGTTCTGAAGATCGTCGATGCCCTCGCCAACGCCGATGAGTTTTACGGGAATCCCCAGCTCAGAGTTGATGGCCATGACCACACCGCCCTTTGCTGTGCCATCAAGTTTCGTAAGGACGATACCCGAAATCGCCGCTGCCTCGTTAAAAACCTTTGCCTGTTGGATGGCGTTTTGACCCGTCGTCGCATCAAGTACGAGTAAAACTTCGCGTTTGGCATCAGGATACTCGCGGTCGATAACCCTAAAAACCTTTGCGAGCTCATTCATCAGGTTGACTTTATTATGGAGTCTACCCGCGGTATCACAAATAAGCACATCGATTTTCTTCGCCTTCGCAGACTGGATCGCATCGAAAATCACCGCTGCAGGATCCGAGCCTTCCGATTGATGGATGACACTCACGCCTACGCGATCGCCCCAAATCTTAAGTTGATCAATCGCCGCCGCTCTAAAGGTATCCGCTGCAGCGATCAGCACACTTTTACCCTCAGACTTAATATGATGGGCAATCTTGCCGATAGAAGTTGTTTTGCCCACACCGTTGACGCCGATGACCATAACGATGGTGGGCACATCGCCTACGTGGAACGGCACGCTGTTGTTCTCGCGAAGCATCGCCTCAACCACTTCCTTAAATACGCCCTTAACTTCTTTTGCATCTTTGATTTTTCGAACCTTCAGCTCATTTCTTAAATTTTCGATGAGCTTATGCGTCGTGGGTATTCCCACGTCAGCCACGATGAGGATTTCTTCCAGTTCATCGAAGAGTTCATCGTCGATTTCGCCATAGTTATTGAAGAGATCATCGATTTTGTCCGTGATGCCCTTTCGTGTTTTGTCCAAGCCTTCTTTGAGTTTATTTAAAAATCCAAATGCCATCGTTCCTCCTATTAACCCATTATAAATTAAACATCTCCAAGTTGTGTGGCGATGTCTTCTAAACGGACACTCAGCACCTTTGAAATACCGTATTCCTCCATGGTTACACCATACAAGGTGTCCGCGATTTCCATCGTACCCTTACGATGTGTGATGACCACAAACTGTGAGTTTTTCGCATAGTCTTTAATGAAATCCGCAAAGCGGTAAACATTGACATCGTCGAGTGCAGCCTCGATCTCGTCGAGGATACAAAACGGGGTCGGCTTCGTGGATAAAATGGCAAATAATAATGCAATCGCCGTTAAAGCCTTCTCTCCACCTGAAAGCAGGTTAATGCTCTGTAGCTTTTTACCTGGGGGCTGTGCGATGATTTCTACGTCACAATCCAATATATCATCATAATCTGCCAATATCAGCTCAGCGTCCCCGCCATTGAACAGTGCCTTAAACGTCCCCTTGAAGTGGTTGTTGATGATTTCGAAATTCTCCTTAAACATCGCCACCATTTTCTTTTCCAAATCGGCGATGATCTTTTCCAGATGGCCAATCGCCTCAAGCAGGTCGCGCTTTTGCTCTGTCAAGAAGATAAATCGCGTGGATACCTCTTCGTACTCCTTTATCGCGCCCACATTGACGGTGCCTAGCATTTTCAGCTCCTGTCGTAGCTGTTTCATCTCCGACTTCTGATACGGGACTTCTTCCACTTGGAGCGCTTCCGCCATGCTCATTTCATATTTTTCCCAGAGCTCGCTGGTGACGGTGTCCTTTTCGACTTCGAGCTTGACCTTTTTCACATCGAGCTTGTGAGTTCCTTCTTTTGCGAGGTCCTGCTTTTCCTTTAAATCTGCCAGCTCCTTAGCCATCCCATCAAGCTGGGCATATTGTTTCTGCTTGATTTCCGTTTTTTCATCAATATCGCGCTTACACGCTTCAATATCGGCTTTAATGCTAAGAATCTTTTCGGCAAATTGCTTAGCTTGATCGTCAAACGCATCGAAGTGGTCGGTGAAATCTGTGATTTGTTTCTCACGCATTTGCGCTTTCAACAACAGATTTTCAAGCTCGTCCTGAATTCTGGCTGCTTCACGTGATTTAAAGCCCATCTGCTGCTCTGTGGAATTCATCTTCACCACAGCCGCCGTGTGTGCTTCAGATAAACCGCGTACCTCATTTTCAATTTGCTCGACGCGTGCTTTCGCTTCGCTTAATGTGGATTCCACCCATTCCACTTCACCTGTAAGTTTTTCGATGACTTCAGCATTTTGAACGATATGCGCCTTCGCCTCGTCATACTCCCTTTTTAAGGTTGTATGGTCGGAAACGTATTTGTCGTATAGCTCTCTGGAAGCCTCCACCATTTGATCATGGTTGTCACGCATATGCTCTAGCCTTACGATTTCGAGCCTTAAGAAATCCTGCTCCCCTCGGATGCTCTTGATATGATTCTCCTGCTCTTCCAATGTGAGGTGGAGCTGATTTACTGCATTTTGGTGTGCCGCTTTTTCGTTTGTAAGGGTGATGATTTCGTTGCCCAGCTCAGCAATTCTACGTTTACGGCCGAGAATATTGGACACCTTTGATCTAAAGGAACCACCCGTTATCGCACCACCAGGTACGAGCACATCGCCTTGCAATGTGATGACCTTATACTTCAAATTCTTGATGCGAATCATGCGACTGGCCGTTTCAAAATCCTCCACGATGAGAATTCTACCCAGTAAGAATTCCGAAAGCATTTCGAACTTCTTATCCACCAGAATCAAATCTTTTGCGACGCCGATAAACCCTTTTTCTTTAGCAACCAGGTTCATCTGTTCGTTCTGCTGTCCCTTCTCATCTAAGTTTTCCAGCGGTAGGAACGTCACACGGCCTAGGTCGTTACGTCTTAAAAATTCGATGGAACGCTTGGCATCAGAGATTTTTTCACAGACGATATTTTGAATAGCGCGGCCGAGCGCCACTTCAATTGCGATTTCGTATTGCTTAGGCACTTCAATCAGCGACGCCACGATGCCGATTATCCCCGATTGATCCTCGAGGCTCATCAGAATATCCTTAACACCCTTATCATACCCGTCATATTCTTCTTCTAGCGTTTTTAGAAGCTTGTGCTCCGTTTCCACCTTAGACAGCTTTGATGTGATGGTTTCGTAGGCTTGCGTTTCATCTCGGAGCGCTTTTTTATGGTGCTCGAGAAACTGGATGGCACTGCCTAGCTTTTCATTTAAAGCGTCCTTGCTCTGATTAGCCGCCTCATACTTCTCGATAAGAGAACGCTTGTCGGTATGTGACTGGTCTATGATGGTTTGCTGTTGTTCGATCAGTCTGGTAAGTTGTGACATCTTCTCGCCTAGAAGACCGCTTTGACGTTCGTATGTCTCTATTTCCTGTTTCTTTAATTCGATTTGATTCAGCTTATCGATGACGCCACGACGGTCGTTTTCATTTAACGACTTTGCCTCGGATAAGTGGTGTTCAGCGGCATTCAGCTGTGTGATTAGCTCAGCGAGCGCTGCTTCACTGGATTTATAGTCATCGGCGAGCACCTCCTGCTCATCTTTGATCAAAGAAGCGTTTCGGAGGATAACGGCCTTTTGAGCTTCGATTTCACTGAGTTCATCTTGAATTCTATTTAGGTTGGCCATGGTGTTGGCCTTTTTCTCTAACAGCAATTCTCGATCGCCGATCGTCTTGCTCTCATAATTCAGCAGCTCATGGTATTGCGCTTCAAGCGCCCGGATGTCCCTGTTGAACTCATAAATTTGACGGTCTTTTTGATCATACTGCCCTTTAAGGTCCTCGTGACGGATTTCGATGGCCTTCATTTGATCTTCATATGCGCGCATTTGCTCTAGAATTTCTAAGAGCTCCTGTTCACATTCCAAGTAACGCTTTGCATAATAATTGAGCTCGATGTTTTTAAGCGCTTCCGTCAGGTCCACATACTGCTTGGCCCGTTCACTTTCTATGCGAAGCGGCTCCACACGGTCCTCAATCTCAGAAAGGATGTCTTGTATTCTCGTTAAATTCTCCGTCGTGGTTTTTAGCTTCTTCTCCGACTCGATTTTTCGTGTCTTGAACTTGATGATACCGGCCGCCTCTTCGAAAAGCAAACGGCGTTCTTCTTTATTATTGCTGAGAATTTCGTCGATTCGTCCTTGCCCGATGATGGAGTACCCTTCACGACCGATTCCCGTATCCATGAAAAGCTCACGGACGTCCTTCAGTCGACACGGCATCTGGTTGATATAGTATTCGCTTTCTCCAGAGCGATGGACTCTTCTCACGATGGTAATTTCATCATACGCCAGCGGGAAAAACTGATTGCTGTTATCGAAGGTCAGCTTGACTTCAGCAAGTCCGAGCGATTTTCGGTGCTTCGTGCCATTAAAGATGACGTCTTCCATTTTATTCCCGCGTAACGTTTTAATGCGTTGTTCGCCGAGAACCCAACGTACTGCATCAGTAATATTGCTCTTTCCACTCCCATTAGGCCCAACCACACAGGTTACGCCCTCTCTAAAGGAAACGATGGTTTTATCTGCGAAGGATTTAAAGCCCCTCATCTCTATCTGCTTTAAGTACACTTTACACCTCAAAATTAAGTATTGATCCCCAAACGACTTCACGATGTGCCGTTCCCACGAACACACATCTAAAATTCGGAGCAGACACATCATGTGTGCCTTTTATGATAATGGATTTAATCGTTTTCCCATAATTATTTTCCAGTTGAATCAGGTTGTCTCTTTTTTGTCCCAATGCTTTTGATAAGCCCTTTTCAGGAACCTCGATGATGAGACTTTCGTAGGCCATCTCAGAACCTGAAATCCGCTCATCGATGATGCACTTTATCGCACTTAAGTAACAGGCACTGATCACGAGCTCACCAAATGCAGGATGGAAGGGCCCCGCTAACACGTCCCCATCAAAATCAATCAAATCCGTTCGCTGTAGCCCTAAACGAATAACCGGTATCCCCGCCGATTCAAACAACTGATAGGCTTCTGAAGCCCACTTCACAGCCATCTCTAATTCGAGCGGCGCATAGTGCCCCTTATCATAAGACATTTCAAGCGCTGTTCCTCTGATGACCAACGCAGGATATAGGCGCACACATTGAGGTTTCAGCTCGATGGTGCGTTTCACAGAAACCATAAATTGATCATAGGAATCCATGGGTAATCCCAGCATGAGCTGAATGCCAAAATCGATTCCCACTCGCTTAAGCTGCTCGACTGCTTCCAAAACTGCATCCACCTCGTGGCCGCGCTTCGAAGCCTTTAAAACTGCGTTCGAAAAGGACTGAACCCCTAGCTCCACCAGATCGACGCCGTGTTCCTTTAGTCTTTCTGCGATTTGACTGTCCATGTAATCCGGCCGGGTAGAAAGCCGTATGGCATGTATCAAGCCCTTGGCTTTTAATTCTTGCGCCACCTTCAAGTACGCAATTTGTCTGGACGCTTCAATTCCCGTAAAGCTCCCACCGAAAAAAGCGAGTTCAATATGATCCCGCTTCATCGTGGTCAAATAATCCATCACATAATCTTCTAAAGCTTCTGGCTTGATGGCATCACTAATGCCAGTAATTTTCTTTTGATTACAAAATGCACAGTCATGTGGGCATCCTAAATGAGAAACAAAGATGGGGATAATTCCCCAAGTTTGATGTTTATCCTTCAAAGCGTTTTAACCCTTCCTTCGCAGCAGCCTGTTCAGATTCCTTTTTACTTGAACCAGAACCCACACCGATGATTTCGTCATTTAATCTGACCTCAGTATGGAAGACCTTTGCATGATCTGGTCCCTCTTCCTTAATGATTTCATATTTAATACGATTTCCCTTTTGTACCTGGATGATTTCCTGAAGCCGAGTTTTATAGTCGACGAACAATTTTCCTTGGACGGCGGCTTCAATAACACTTCCAAGCTGGCCAAGCACCACTGTTTTGACGCATTCCATACCCCCATCCAAATAGATGGCTGCAATCAAGGCTTCAAACGCATCCGCTAAGATCGACATGCGTTCTCTACCGCCAGTGAGTTCCTCGCCTCTGCCGAAGAGCATGTACTCTCCTAATTTAAGCACCTTAGAAGCTTCTCCAAGTGATGCCTCACAGACGATCTTCGCTCTGATTTTAGTGAGCTGACCCTCTTCCAATTGATGATAGTGACTAAACAAATACTCACTGATCACTAGCCCTAATACCGAATCACCTAAGAATTCCAAGCGCTCATTGTTCTTTGGCTTTTCCTTCTTATTTTCATTGGAATAGGAACTATGGGTCAGTGCTCTTACGAGGTACTGTTGATTTTTGAAGTGATACTTAATCGCCTCTTCCAACAGTTTCAACTGTTTTTCCATACCGCTACCTTTCCTTTCGTGAAAGGGCATTTAAATATATTATTACTGGCTCTGCCTCGAATTTTGTCATAATATATTTAAACGACCTTTAAAAATGGGCACACTATTTATTTTATAATTTATGGCCATAAAAAGCAAACTTGATTTTCAGTAATCATGCGAAGCCACTAAATTTCCATAAAAAAAACGACTACCACTCAATTAGATTTTCGGTCTAACGGGTGGGAGCCGGTTCTAAAGATAAATAATGGTCACTGCTGTCTATGTCGATCAGTTAGCCTGCTGATGAGGTTTAACGAACGTCAACACGATACCGCCGATGATAAACAACACGACGATACTCATGACGCCGTAATTGCTTCTGCCGGTCAACAGCGTGACATAGCCCACGATGGCTGGACCCATTATCGCTGCAAACTTTCCGAAAATATTAAAGAATCCAAAGAATTCATTTGAGTTCTCTTTAGGGATGAGTTTTGCAAAATAGGATCGGCTTATAGCCTGAATTCCGCCCTGAACTAACCCTACTAAAATCGCTAATACCCAGAAGTCAAAGGTCGTGGTCATGAAATAAGCATAGATGCAAATTCCTGTATAGACGATAATTGCTGCATACAGCATGATTTTCCCTTTAAATTTGTGCGCTAACTGACCAAATACGAGCGCCGATGGAAATGCCACGAACTGCGTCACTAGCAAAATGACGAGCAACGTATTTGAATCCACGCCGAGGTCTGAGCCGTAGGATGTGGCCATCTTGATGATCGTGTCCACACCATCGATATAGAAGAAATACGCAATCAAGAAAATGAAAGCCGGCTTATGCAGCTTGATATTTTTAAAGGTCTTACCGAGTCTTTTAAAGCTGTTCTTTATAGGGTTAGCTTCTCTTGGAATGCCATGAACCTGCTTTACATCCTTTACCATGGGAATACTGAAAGCAAACCACCAGACCGCGGTTAAAATAAAGGCGATTTTCGGTGTCGTGTAACCATCAAACGGGAGCACCTTCGGTGATAATAAGATGATGGCCATGGCGATGATAAAGGGAATGGTACTGCCTATATACCCGAGTGCATAGCCATACGTCGAGACACGGTCCATACGTTCATCATCAGTGACATCCACTAAGAACGCATCATAAAAAATATTGCTTCCCGAGAATCCTATGGCGGTGAGAATATACACGAACAGGAGCAAAATCCACTGTGTCTCAGGCACAAATCCTAAAACGAGATTTGCCGTTACCCCCATGGCGAGAAAAATCATAAAAAAGCGTTTCTTAAATCCGAAGTAATCCGCTAATGTCCCCAGGATCGGTGCTAAAAATGCCACTAAAAAAGTAGCGATGGAGTTAGCAAACCCCCAATAAGCCGTTGATTGACTGGCAGTTACGCCCAAGTCTGAAACAGCGGCCTTAAAATATAAAGGAAATACTGTCGTGGTAACGGTCATGGTATATGCGGAATTAGCCCAATCATATAACGCCCAGCTTCGCTCGAGTTTCGTTAGTTTCATAGTCCCCCCTATTTACCCCATTTGGGTTCCGGTCTGTTAAGCTTCTTCTTCCCCATCCGTAGCTGTTTCCACTTTTGGGAATGTCGCCACCTTATCTCGAATTGCGTCTACAAGTCCTGACTTTACGCCGATTTCAGCATACTTTAGCGCATTCATAAACGCTTTCGCATTTGATGAGCCATGTGCCTTAACCACGAGACCATTCACACCGAGGAGTGGCGCTCCACCATATTCTGTATAATCCAGCATCTTTTTAAAGTCGGACAAATTACGCTTCAAAAGAAGACCACCGATTTTCCCCAGTGTATTTTTCATAATCTGACGCTTCAAACCGGTGACGATTTGCATCGCCACGCCTTCCGTCAGCTTTAAAATAATGTTGCCAGTGAAACCATCCGCGACGATTACATCCACCTTACCAGATGGAATATCGCGACCTTCCACGTTTCCGACGAAATTAAGATCCGTCTCTTTTAACATTTGATGGGTTTCGATATAAAGTGGCGTCCCCTTGGTTTCTTCTGCACCGATATTGGCCAGTGCCACCTTCGGATTTTGAATCCCGATAACCTTTTCAGCGTAAAGACTTCCCATATAGGCGAACTCGATGAGGTTTCTCGGCTTACACTCTGCATTTGCACCGGCATCCACCAGTACTGAAGCCCCTTCCATGGTGGGATAAATCGTACAGAGCGCAGGGCGACTTATGCCTTTAATTCTGCCGACTTTTAAAAGCCCGCCTGCCAAAAGCGCACCTGTATTACCCGCGGAGACGAACGCATCGATTTCCTTTTTTCTTAGCGCCTTAAGACCCACCACCATGGAGGAGTCCTCTTTCGATTTTATGGCCTTTACAGGCTTATCATCGTTTTCCACCACTTCTGTGGTTGGCACGATTGAAATTCTCGATTGGTCATATGAATATTTTGCAAGTTCAGATGCGATTAATGCTTCATTCCCATAAATGACGATTTCGCCTTTAATAAGCCCTAAAGCATCCACAGCACCCTTTACGGTTTGCGAGGGGCCATGATCGCCACCCATACCGTCAAATCCAATTTTCATGTCTCACCTCAATTAATGATAAAATATGAACCTGTCTAATTTCATTTATGCGCTACCAATTATGTGCTCAGTATCATCATACGTAAAAACGATAAAAAAGGCAATAGCCGTTTAGCCATTGCCTTTTGAGGAGTAGTCACTCCAATTATTTCGCGTCTCTGCTGTGGTAATAGCCACACTCAGCACATTCTCTGTGTGATACATTTGCCGCTTTACATTTTGGACATTCGATAATGTTTGGAGCAGTCATTTTAATATTAGATGCTCTTCTCTTATCTCTTCTCGCTTTAGATATCTTTCGCTTAGGTACTGCCATATCTTAACACCTCCTTATTTAAGTGAATAAATTCTTAAGTGCCTCAAGTCTCGGGTCAATTTTCGTTTCATCACACTCACACATACCCTTGTTAAGATCTTTTCCACACTGAGGACAAAGTCCTGCACAATCTTCATTACAAAGTATTTGTAGTGGCAAATTTAAGGTCAATTCCTCTTCAACCACGGGCATAAGAGCCAGAACGCCATCATCGAGCACTAAAAACTCATCGTCTCCAGCGACCTCTTCTGACGTCACCAAAACGCGTTCTACCGTATTTTGAAGATGAACATTAACGTCTTTTAAGCATCTGTGGCATTCGAAAACCAAATCTCCAGAATAAGAGAGGGTTAATTCATAGCGTCTACCAAGCTTTCTGATGTTACCTGAAACGTGGAGGACCGATGCGTTCACACACTCAATTGACTCTAAAAAGGACTTTTCAATTTCGAGATCCGCTTCAAACGTCGCCTCTGTTTGAAGTCCCTTTATAACTTTCGATAAATCAAGGTTCATTATATCACCTCTTCAATGCAACATTAATATTATAATTATTGCAAAGAGGTTTGTCAAGTAAAACTACTTAACTAATTCTAAAGTATCTCTCGCAATCATGAGTTCTTCATTTGTAGGAACAACCATGATTTTGACTTTAGAATCATCTGTTTGAACAAATGCTTCTTTGCCTCTTACTTTATTTTTAGCTGGATCGAGCTTCGCATTCATGAATTCTAAGTTTCTGCAGATTTCTTCACGGCTTTCAGCGCCATTTTCGCCTAAACCAGCTGTAAAGATAATCGCGTCTACTCTTCCAAGTACAGATGCATAAGCAGCGATATACTTTCTTACGTTACCATGGTAGATATCAAGTGCTAAAATCGCTCTTTCATTGCCTTCAGCAGCTGCGTTTTCAAGGTCTCTAAAATCACTGCTAACGCCAGAGATACCGAGTACGCCCGATTTTTTATTCATGATATCGTTCATTTGGTCAAGTGTCAATTTTTCTTTACCCATGATATAAGTGACGATTTGTGGGTCGATATCGCCACAACGCGTTCCCATTACGAGACCTTCAAGTGGTGTAAAGCCCATGGAAGTATCCACTGATTTTCCACCATCGATCGCTGCAATTGACGCGCCGTTACCGAGATGGCAAGAAATAATTTTTGTTTCTGAAAGCGGCATGCCTAACATTTCAGCGGCTCGTGCTGAAACATATCGGTGGCTCGTTCCGTGGAAGCCGTATCTTCTTACATGGTCTCTTTCATAATACTCATATGGAAGTGCATAAACATAAGCGCTCTTAGGCATGGTTTGGTGGAAAGCCGTGTCAAATACTGCCACGTTTTCTACACCTGGTAACAATTCTTGAATCGCTTTGATACCGATAATGTTTGGTGGGTTGTGGAGCGGAGCGAGTTCGATACACTCTTCAAGAGCTACCATGACAGAATCATCGACGATAACTGATGCACTGTACTTTTCACCTGCGTGAACCACGCGGTGACCAACTGAATTAATTTCCGTGAGTGATCCGATTGCACCATGTTCAGGATGCACGATAGCATCGAGCACTTGCGCTAACGCTTCTTTGTGATCTTTCATGGAGACCTCAATCGTCTTCTTATCTTTACCCTCAACTTCATGCTTAAGTCTAGAGCCTTCGATACCAATTCTCTCAACAAGACCTTTTGCTAACACGCTTTCATCTGTCATGTTAAACAATTGATACTTTAACGATGAGCTCCCACAGTTGATAACTAAAACGTTCATTAAACGCCCTCCTTGGATATATCTTCAGATATAGTATTTAATAGTGCTTTCGGTCATACATATATATTATAATGTAATTGATTGATTTTTCAATACCAATGGAGGACTTTGATGAAAATTATTGGGATTGTTGCTGAGTACAACCCGTTTCATAATGGCCACGCATTTCAGGTGAGCCACTCGAAAGAAACACTGGGCGCAGATGGCGTCGTCGCCATCATGAGCGGAAACTTCGTACAGCGTGGGTATCCTGCGTTGCTTAATAAGTGGCTTCGCGCAGAGATGGCTGTCAAATCAGGCGTCAATCTCGTGCTTGAGCTCCCAACCTATTACGCCACCGCCAGTGCTGAGCCCTTTGCCGAGGGTGCAGTAACCCTACTCCATCACACTGGCGTCATCACTCACCTTTCCTTCGGATCTGAAATCGACGATCTCGACACCCTTAGCAAGCTCGCACAAATCATCTCAGCGCCAGACGAAGCGTATCTTTTAGCCCTTGAGGAGGGTCTAAAATCCGGTTTGTCCTATCCGAGGGCACGTGCTATGGCCCTTCTCGATTCAGGTAATGCCCATCCTAGTATTAACCTCAACCAAGCAAACGCCATTCTCGTCATCGAATATTTGAAAGCGCTTAAAAAATTAGACAGCTCGATCACCCCATTTATCGTGAAACGGCGCGGCAAAGGCTATCATGACGAGACACTGGATTCGCCAATGGTTAGTGCCACAGGCATCCGTAAAGCCTTTTTCGAGAAACTTTCGATTGAGCATCTGATGCCTATGCCAGCGGCAGAAGTCCTTAGCAGAAATGCCCATTTGAGCAGCCGCATCGAGGACTTCGAGCTCCCACTGCTCTATAAAATCAGAAGCATGACCCCTGACAGCATGCAAGCGATCCGCGAGGTCAATGAAGGACTGGAGAACCGCATTTCAGAGGCTGGTAGACTTTGCGGCGACTATCATTGCCTCACAGCTCAAATCAAAACAAAGCGCTATACCATGACCCGTATCAACCGCACGTTGCTTAACCTCTACCTTGATATTGATAAGCAAAAGTCCGACCTTGATAAGGACGGCTATTTTAGAGTACTGGCTTTTGATGAAATCGGACAAAAAATCATTAGGCAAATCAAAAAAAATGGGTATCATCCCATTATCACGAATATTAACAAGCACCCTGACCTAGTGGCAGGCAACCCGCTCCTTCAACTCGACATCAAAGCCACCAATCTTTATCAATTGGGTAAGCAAAGCGCTACCGATCGAAAAGGCGGTCTCGATTTCACCACTTCACCTTATCGACATCAAACTACACCTTAGGAGGCATTATGATTCAAGTATTAGACAAAGGCTATGTCAGACTGGTTGATGCAATGGGAAGTGACCTTTCCGTGGTCAACTCCGCACGCGTCAGCTATAATAAAGCAACCGAAACCCTTAGACCTGAGGATGAAAAGCTCATCAAATTTTTAGCCACACACGACCATACCAGCCCTTTTCGACATGCGACCCTACAGTTTGAGGTCTACGCACCTCTCATGGTCGCAAGGCAGTGGTGGAAGTATATCATCGGCTCCTCACATCAGGATCCCTTCACCGCTTGGAACGAATCCAGCAGGCGTTATGTCACTGAAGAAATCGAGTTTTACATCCCTGAAGAGGATGCATGGCGTAGCAAGCCTGAAAACTCTAAACAAGGCAGTGGTCCCAGTCTAGGGACCCCTATCGGCGCTGAAGCAACTAAGCGACTCCTCCAGCAAATCGAAGATGGCATGAAAAATTACGATTGGGCCATAGAACAGGGCATCGCCACCGAACAAGCTCGCCTTTTTATCCCCAGCGCATACGGATTGATGGTCAGATGGTACTGGACAGCCAGTTTGCAAGGCGTTTCGCACTTTTTAAACCAACGCACCGATGCCCATGCACAGCACGAAATCCAGCTTTTTGCGAACGCCGTTAAGACACTTGCATTAGAGCGCTTTCCTGTCTCACTTTCCGCACTTCTGACCGAATAACCCTTCATAACGCATTAAACGGCGCGCCTATGCGCATCAAAGAAATACGAAAACCCCTTGAAGCCAGTTTTTTGAAGCTTCAAGGGGTTTGTTTTTTATCTATTTATTTCATTATTAATTACTTAAATTCTTCAAGCTCTTCGATGTTTTCCTTAATCGTGTGAAGGATTTTCGAAATATTAAACTCCACGCGTTTCATGACATCTTCGGCGTACTCATAGGAACCACTGCGGATACCCTCCGCTTTACTTTCAGCTTCTTGTAAGAGCTCCTGTGCTTTCGTTCGGGCTTGTCTCATGATTTCGTGTTCGTTGATCATTTCCTTCGCTCGGTTCGTGGCATTGATGAGGATTTCCGTTTCCTTAGCTTTAGCCGTTTCAATAATGCGAAGCTCCTCATGACGCGCATTGTTCACCAGTTCATCAGCGATGCTGGTGGCTTCTTCAAGAATCTGCGTCTTTTGAGATTTAATGAAACGCACCTGTTGATATTCATCAGGCAACAGCATATTGATATCCTTTAAAATGCTAAGTAACTCCTGTCGGTCCACCAGGATCTTTCCTGTTAAAGGTACCGTAGGCGAGGCTTCCAATTTATCTTCAAATTCTTCGAGCAGTTCTAAAACCCTCAATTCCAATTCTTGCTTTTTTGCGCCGCTCATGATTTCCCTCCTACTTTTTGTTCGATGGCAACCCGTACATTTTCAGTTACAAAGTTGGTGATATCGCCACCTAGTGTACCCACTTCCTTTACGATGCTCGAGCTTAAATACATATATTCCGTACGCGTCATTATAAACACGGTTTCCACTTCTGGACATAGCTTTTGATTCACACTGGCCATCTGAAACTCAGATTCAAAATCGGAAATTGCTCTTAGGCCTTTAACTAAAATTTTTGCATCGGCTTTCTTAAGGTAATCAATTAGAAGCCCTTCATGACAATCAACCGACACATTAGGGAGATTCTTAGTCGCTTCCCTTAAGAGTGCCACGCGTTCATCGACGCTAAACATCGGTCTTTTACTACTATTGATCATTACAGCGACGATCACCTTATCAAAAAGTTTACACGACCGCTCAATGATATCCAAATGACCTAACGTCACCGGATCAAAGCTACCAGGATATACTGCTATTCTCATTCGTTCCTCCTGAATATCGTCACACCAATTTTACCATACTTTTTAGATTTTAACGACTGAAATTCATTTGGAGGGTGGTTTATTTCATCATCGTAAGCATCGTGCTCCACGATGAGAATCCCGCCTGGTCTGAGCAGTTGGTTTTGAAGAACTGCTTCAAGGGTTTTGGTCACGTGCCCTTTTAAGTAAGGCGGGTCACACATAATGATATCAAAAGGTTCCCCGGTAAGTTTTTTCAGTCCTTCGTAGACATCCATACGAAGGATCTCTGCTCTATCCTTAAGCCGCGTTTTAGCGAGATTACTCTCTATGGCCGATAACGCCCTCGGATTCGATTCCACGAAAATCGTTTTACGCGCGCCTCTACTTAGCAGCTCAATTCCAAGCGCTCCAGATCCTGAAAACAAGTCCAGACATCTAGCGTCATAGATTTGATTTTGAATCATGGAAAAAACCGCCTCTTTGACACGATCTGTCGTAGGACGCGTTTCTAAACCTTCAATCGTTTCCAATTTAATACCACGGGCTTCACCAGAAATAACGCGCATGCTTTACCACTCCAATTCTTTCAATAGATTTCTTACATGATTTATAATCCTTATACGACTATAACGTGAACCACTTTTCAAGGTTATGGTTTTGTCGATTGATCAGTTCCACGAAAACCCGGTTTCCCATGTTATATTCTTCCAATATCAATTTAATATGCCTTTGAACCTCTTCCACCACCGATTTGTGTTTTACCAAATCCGCAAGCCTGAGTTCTGGAAGACCGTGCTGCCTCAGTCCGAAGACCTCTCCCGGCCCTCTAAGCTCCAAATCCTTCTCGGCGATTTCGAATCCACTTGCTGAATTGACCAAGGTTTCCACCCGCTTTTTAGAGGTTTGAGAAAGCTTCTCGCTTACCAGGAAGCAATAAGACTGCTCATCTCCCCTGCCAACCCTTCCTCTGAGCTGGTGTAACTGCGACAGGCCAAACCGTTCTGCATTTAAGATGATCATCATGGTTGCATTGGACACATGAATCCCGACCTCGATGACAGTGGTCGATACCAATAGTGATATTTCGCCCGATTTAAAAGCGTGCATGATCGCATCCTTATCTGCGGGTTTCATTTTACCATGAATCAAGCCGACGCGGTACGGTGCAAATTTATGTGTCATTTCAGTGGCAACCGACTCAGCTGCGTTAAGGTCAGATGCCTCTGAGGATTCGATAAGCGGACATACCACATAGGCTTGACGTCCCTCTGCTAGCTTTTCCTTTACGAAGGCTTCCATCTCAGCAACCTTTTTCGGACTGACGAAATGCGTTTTAATCGGTTTTCGTCCCGCCGGGAGTTCGTCGATGATGGAGATGTCCATATCGCCATAGATGATCAGCGAGAGCGTTCTAGGAATCGGCGTCGCCGACATGATGAGTGCATGAGGCTTCTCGGCTTTCTGAAGTGCCGTTAGGCGTTGCCTAATGCCGAAGCGATGCTGTTCATCGGCGATGACCATGCCCACTGCGGAAAAAACAACATCCTCTTGTAAAATCGCATGGGTGCCGATGATTACCTGGATGGCGCCTTCTGCAATCTCAGCTTTTAGTTTTTTCTTCTCTGAAGCCGTCATGTTGGAGGTCAGCAGGCCACACGTTAACTCAGGAAATAATTTTCTGAAGTTCTCATAGTGTTGTTCTGCCAGAAGCGTCGTCGGTGCTAAAAGAACCCCCTGCTTCTGATTAAGAACTGCCAAATAGAGCGACAGAAAGGCGATAATGGTCTTACCAGACCCCACGTCACCTTGGATTAATCGGTTCATGGAATAACCGCACTGAACATCCTCCACGATTTCATGGAGCACCTTTTTTTGTGCAGCCGTTAGACTAAAGGGCAACGTGGCCACCTTATTCGCGAGCGCACCGTCAACTTTGAAAATCTGTGTGAGGGGTTTATGATAATTGCGTTTGATCAGGATTAATCTTAGCTGTAAAAAGAACAATTCTTCATAGACCAGACGCTTCTTCGCTTCGGTATAATCCTCTTTTCCTTTCGGAAAATGGATGCTGTTCATAGCCGCTTCAAACGACATGAGTCCCGTCATTTTTCTTAGCGGCTCCGGTAACTGGTCTTCTAGACGGCCGGTTAAATGCCTCAGTACTTCGCGATGCAACGTGACGAGATCATGCTGTGAAATGCCCAAGGTCGCATTGTAAACAGGTACAACTGCTAAAAATGACGTGTCAGAAACCGGGGCATACTCTGGTTGCGAAATCTTAAATAGATGACCAGAACGCTCTATTTTACCGAAAAAATAGTATTTCTGCTCCTCTTCAAAGTCGCCGACGATATATTTGGCGTTAAAAAAAAACACTTCGCCCGTCAAATAGCCATCCACCACATCGAGGATCAACATTTCCTTCTTAATCTTAGGAAGGTATTTCAACCGTTTTCTAACGACCTTACAAACCACCACGCCTACGGAATTGTTTTCGATATCAAACACATGCTTAACATGACGTCTGTCTACATAACGCCGCGGGTAATCATAAAGGACATCGTTAAATGTGCTCAGACCAATCTTCTTTAGTTTTTGCGCCTTTTTCTCACCAAACCCTTTAATGAGTGTAAGTGGTTGTTCGTACATCGCTGGACCTCTTCGTTTAATTTAAAAAGGGCAAGCTTACAAATGGGTATTTGCAGGTCTTGCCCTTCGCTTTATTCGATAGAAAATACGTAATAATAGATTGGCTGTCCACCACTGTACGTATCGATTTCCAAATCTGGATAGTGTTCACCGATCATGGCGACCACAGCAGCGGCATCCGCTTCATTTACATCGGCGCCATAGTAGACGGATAAGATGCTGGACTCATCATCAATGGTGTTTTTAATCGCTTCTAAAATCACTTCGTCGATGGCTTTACCCACACCTTTGATTTCGCCATCAGAAACGGCCAAATAGTCGTCCTTTTCGATTTCGAGATCGTTAAAGGTGGTGTTGCGCACCGAATACGTGATTTGAATCGTTTTAACGGTGGCGAGACTCGCTGTCATGGCTTCAAAGTTTTCCTCAGGCGTTTGATCCCTGTCGAAGCTCAGCATCGCTGTGATGCATTGGGGGATCGTCTTCGTCGGAATGACATAGACATCTTTATCGGAAAGTTCCTTCGCTTGATTTGCAGCCATGATAATGTTGCTGTTATTCGGGAAAAGGAAAATATGCTGCGATGGACACTGTTCGATTTCCTTAAGGAAATCCTCCGTGCTTGGGTTCATGGTTTGACCACCCGCGATGTTACCGTGGATTCCCAGATCCTTGAAAATGCTGACGAAACCTTCACCCATGGCCACGCCGATAAAGCCATAATCCTCTTCGTAAGGAATATCCTCTTTATCGACTTCTGTAGTCATCGTAGTGTTCGTCTCGCCGTGAGCGCCTTCAATAATCGTACTGTGTTGATCCTTCATATTTTCGATTTTTACTTTTTTAAGAGAACCATGCTTTAATGCTTCTTCTAAAGCAATGCCCGGGTTATTGGTATGAACATGCACCTTGATCAGGTCATCGTCTTGAACAAACACAAGGCTGTCGCCCATTTTTTCGATGATCGCTTGAAGCGCAGCACCATCCATATTCGGACCTTCTATAATAAACTCTGTACAGTATGCAAATTCGATATCTTCTGTGCTCATAAAGTTCTGGGCAGGCTCAGATTTCGTTTCGGTCACTTTAAGTGATTCAAAATCCGATTCGATGCCTTCCATGGCATCCAGACACCCCTTAAGAATGTGAAGTAGCCCTTTTCCACCCGCATCTACGACACCTGCTTGCTTTAAGACAGGGAGATATTCTGGTGTTTTTTCCAAGGTCTCTTCGCCGCGTTTTATTAGCAGCTTCATTAACTCAATCGTGTCCAGATCTTCATGCGCATATTCCATGCCTTTATCGGCAATTTTTCTGATGACGGTTAAAATCGTCCCTTCCACAGGCTTTAAAACAGCGCTGTAAGCGGTATCTGCAGCGTCCTTAAACGCGATACAAAGGTCAACTGAAGTCAGTTCGGTTTTACCCTTACAGCCCTTAGCGAAGCCTCTGAAAATCTGCGATAAAATAACGCCTGAATTTCCTCTAGCGCCCATCAATGAACCTTTTGATATCGATTTTGAAACCTCTTCAACCGAATCGAAGACTTGCTTTGATAAGCCTTCTACCGCTGAATTCATGGTAAGTGACATGTTCGTACCTGTGTCGCCATCAGGTACTGGGAAGACGTTTAACGCATCCACCGTCGCCTTATTCTTATTTAGCTCAAATGTGCCTTGCTTAAACATTTTGGCAAGCAATTCAGCATTTATGGTTTTTAATTCCACTTGTCTTCCTCCTTGTTACTCCTGAACTTTAACGCCTTCAATGTTTAAGTTAACTTCAATAACATTTAAGCCGGTCTGCATTTCTACATTATACTTCACTTTTTCGATGATGTTCTCAGCCACGACTGAGAGCTTCGTTCCAAACTGCACGATGACGAAGAGATTGATTCTGACGCCATTCTCCTCTACCATAACTTCAACGCCTTTTGAAAGATGCTCGCCCTTGAGAATTTTCGCGAGGCCACTCTTCGCTGATTTATAGGTCATCCCAACAAGACCATAGCACTCCATCGCAGATACCGCTGCAATGGTGGCAATGACTTCGGATTTGATATGGATGTCGCCAATTTCACTATTTATCTTTATGGACATTATTCTCCTCCTTTATTTCATAAGCATACCATGTTAGTATTATTTTAAAGGAATCAGGGGCCAATATCAAGTTAATAAGCGTTGTTAAGGGTAATAATTACAAAAAATACACACCCAAAACGATTTTTTGCTTGAATTCAGAGGGCTACTCTGTTAAAATAAGTTTGTTATGTTACGAGTCATTCACTCGAAGGAGGTGTAATAAATGGGAAGATCTTGCGAAATTTGTGGTAAAGGTAAAATTTCAGGTAACACTGTCAGCCACGCAAACAACCATAATAGAAGAACTTGGTCACCAAACCTTAGAAGTGTTAAAGCTTCAGTAAACGGTGGAACTAAGAGAATCAAAGTTTGCAGCAGATGTTTACGTTCAGGTAAAGTCGAAAGAGCTGTTTAACACATTAAAATTAGGTCATGCGAGAGCATGACCTTTTTTTATTTTTTGATTGCTTCAATCCTTAGAAAATATGAGTAGCCCTTCTCCGCGGTCGACCTGTATGGTCCCCTTTTTAGAAACGAGTTCGTTACTGACACCCAAGGTCTGCGCAGGTGAAATCACAGCTGAAGCAAGTGGGTACTTGAACCCTGTTAAGGTAACCCCCTCCAGTGTTTTCTCCATGGGAATAAGGGACACATAATCGCCGGCAACCTCATCTAGATTTATTTCTCGATTAAACGGCGCCTTAAATGGCCAAATGATGTTTTGTTCATCGACGAGAACGGCTTTACGGAAGTGTCCTGCTAAAAACAAGACACTTAATGCGTGATCCAATCTCCCGCCAGTTCCCCCGATGACGATGGCTTCATCAATATCGGTCTCATTTACATAGTCAAATGCCAACTCTGCATCGGTCATGTCCTTTTCAGCGGGAAACGTCAACACTTTCGCCTTAGGCCAAAGAGACTCAAAAGGCGAAACACGCACTACTGAATCAAAATCCCCTAGGATTAGGTCTGCCGACAGATTTAGCCTAGATAAGAGCTTACAGCCACCATCGACGCCAACCACGAGATCAAAGGTTAACATCGGTTCGAGTCTGAGCAATTGACTTCTTACTCTCTCAACTGAATCCACATGACCACTTAACGAAATCAGAGCGCGTCTCATAACTGTGCTCTAAATGCTTTGACCGTTTCAGCGATATCTGGGGTATTGAAAATCGCCGATCCAGCAACGACGATATCTGCCCCTGCTTCAGCGATTAATCTAACATTTTGCAGGTTAACGCCACCATCTACCTGGATATCACAAGTTAATCCTCTTTTGAGAATCATTTGCTTTAGCCTTCTAATTTTATCTGTCGTCGCCTCGATATAGCTTTGACCGCCAAATCCCGGATTTACAGACATCAATAAAACCATGTCAAGCTCCGGTAAAATTTCTTCGATGCTGGTAAGCGGCGTTCCAGGATTAAGTGTTACACCCGCTTTTACGCCATAACTTTTGATGTGTTGGATGGTACGATGGATATGTGTACAGGCTTCTATGTGGACATTGACGAGATCAGCCCCAGCATCAACAAAGTCCTTGATGTATTGGTCAGGATTTTCAATCATCAGATGAACATCCATAAACAATCCTGTCTTTCCCTTTAATGCCTTTAGAACGGGTGCACCAAACGAAATGTTCGGAACGAAATGGCCATCCATCACATCCACGTGCAAATATTCCACACCTGCCGCTTCAACTTCCTTGACATGCTCAAGCAACCTTGAAAAATCTGCGGAAAGTATTGAAGGTGCTAATTTTACCATTTTTTAGTCCTCCTACGCTGTTCGATAATTTCCTTTTGAATATACAAGTACGCGTCATAGCGTTCGATGGGAATTTTACGATTTGAAAGCGCCTCTTTGACGTGACACCCCGGTTCATTTTGATGCTGACAGTTATCAAATCGACAGTTCTGCGCAAACGCTCTGAACTCTGGAAAGTAATCCCCCAGTTGTTCAGGTTCAATCTCGCTGACAGACAGGGATGTAAAGCCCGGGGTATCCACGATCATACCGCCACCAGTGATTTCGAAGAGCTCAGAGTGACGTGTCGTATGCTTTCCACGTTTTATCTTCTCGCTGAGTTCTCCAATCTCCACGGCATAATCTTCAATTGCATTTAGTAGGGACGACTTCCCCACTCCCGAAGGCCCAGAGAAGACATTTATTTTATTCGACATGAGTGCAACCAGATCATCCACGCCTTCTCGTGTGAGTGCACAGGTTTTAACCACGTCATATCCCGCATTCTGGTAGATTTTCTGATATTTTTCAAAATCAAAGGACACGTCTAGATCTGCCTTATTAAAGCAAAGAATCACTTTTAAGCCCGCATGCTCTGCCAGAACGATCATTTTATCCAGCAAAGTGACATTAGGCAAGGGGTTCTTAATGGAAAAGACAATGATGGCTTGATCTACATTGGCTACAGTAGGCCTAATGAGTTCGTTCTTTCTAGGGTGTATCGCCTCGATGACGCCGAGCTTTTGTGATTCGTCATAAATGGAAATGGACACATGGTCGCCAACCATTGGTACGACTTTATCATTCTTAAACTTTCCTCTCGCCTTGCATTCATAAAGCACGTGGTCACTCATGACGTAGTAGAATCCACCTATTCCCTTAAAAATAATCCCTTCAGCCATCAACCCTCCTATTAAAATTGAATATCTTGCTCCAGTCTCATAACAGTACCATAGTAAACGCGAATCTTTGCACTTCCTGTTCCTCTGACGACGCTCTGCACGACGATTTCCGGTCCTTCTGATTTAGCATGGATTTTTTCATAAATCACAGAAATCTGGTCGCCTTGAACCATTTCAATTCTAATGGTCTCTGTATCCTGTTCAAACTTATCCGTTTCAATCGTTACGGTGAGCTTAAGCTCGCTGGAAACCACTTCTGAGGTCGCTTCCGTAGAGGCCTCTGTGGATTCTTCCGTTGGGCCGCTGCTGACGATGATGTCGATTGCTGTGCCGAACTCCACCTCTTCACCGATTCTTGCGTTTCGGATGATTTGACCCTTCTCTATCGTCGTGCTCACTTCATATGTGACTGTACCAAGTTTTAACCCGATATCTGTGAGTGTGATTTCGGCTTCTCTCATGGTCTTCGTTTCAAGTGATGGAACAAGGGCTTTATCAGATTCGCTACCCTGACTTAAGACGAGATCTATTTTCGTACCTGCAGGCATTTTGATGCCCGCTTTTGGATTCTGACTAATGATCATGCCCTCAGGAAGCTCGTTAAACTCATAGGTGATTTCGCCCACTTCAAAGCCTTCGTTTTCGATGAGCACAGTGCCTTCTTTAATGTCTTGCTGTTTTACATTTGGAATTAAGGATTCAATGCCACCACTACTGACGACGAGCTTGATGGTAAAGCCTTCTTTGACCTTTTCGCCCTCTATGTGAGATTGTGAAATGATATAACCCGCTTCCACATCATTGCTAACGCGTTGCTCCGTGACATCCGCTTTAAGGCCGGCTTCATTTAACGTTCTAACGGCCTCTTCACTGGCCATTCCGACGACACCCGGTACTTCGATGACTTTAACATCGAATATTTCCTTGAATTTGCCGACGGCTAGAATGCCAAACACCAGCATGGCCATCACCATACCCGCTAAGATGACTAAAGTCATGTTGAGCTTTTTATTGGTCATGGAACCTTTCTTTGTGGTTTCAGGCATTTTATCGTTCAACTGTTGATTAACTTCTTTAACGGGTCTACGCTTCGTTTGATGGGCCATTAACTCTTCCTCGGTTATTTTTGGTAATACAGTGGTTTCATGACTGACGTATTGCTGATCATTCACGATAAAGTCACGGTGAATGCGAAGGGTTTTTAGATCTTCGATCATGTCATTAATGTCCTGATAACGGTCATTAGGCATTTTTTCTGCACATTTATGGATGATGGAAGCTAAACCATCGCTAATATCGCCATTGATGAGCTTAGGATTCGGCAGGTCATCCTTAATTTGCTTGAGGGCAACCGTGACTGGCGAATCGCCTTCAAATGGCAGCTTTTTTGTCGCTAACTCATATAGAAGAATCCCCAACGAATAAATATCGCTTCTAGCATCGACGATTCCGCCTCTTGCTTGCTCTGGGGAGGCATAATGAACAGAGCCGATGACTTCCTTCGTGTTTACGATGGTGGCAGTGGTGGCAGCGCGTGCGATACCGAAGTCGGCAACCTTGACGCTCCCCTGCTCATTGATGAGGATATTCTGGGATTTGATGTCGCGGTGGACGATTTCATTATGATGGGCTTGCGATAATGCACTCGCAATTTGGAGTCCAATGTTAATGATGGCCTCTTCGCGCATGAAGCCCTGCATTTTATTCAGATAGTCACGGAGTGTGTTACCATTCACAATTTCCATGACGATATAGTGAACATCGCTGGAATAGCCAACATCGAAGACGTTGACGATGTTTGGATGCGATAAGCTCGCTGCCGCTTGTGATTCCTTTTGAAATTTCTTAACGAAATCCTCATCTGCATTAAATTCTGGTTTTAGCACCTTGATCGCGACCACGCGATTCAGGATGGTATCCCTTCCCTTATAAACGACGGCCATCCCGCCAGTTCCCAGCACTTCCAGGATTTCATACCGATTGCCTAATAATTTTCCGATTAATTGCGTCATATGCTCCTCCTTAAAGTGCAATGCCAATTACAGTGATATTGTCTTTACCACCGAACTGGTTTGCTAAACTGACCAAATGCGTTGGAACTTCCTCGATTGGCAGCTCCTTAAGGACAGATTCTATTTTTCTCGCGGACACCATATTCGATAGTCCGTCAGAACAAAGCAACAAGTGTGAAAACGATTTAAGTTCAAACGATTTGATGAACACATCAAACTTCTGGTCCACACCTAGTGCACTGGTCACGATGTTTCTATCTGGATGGCGCTCCGCCTCCTCAGCACTGATGCTTCCCATTTTAACGAGCTCTGCAACCAACGAGTGATCCTCTGTCAGTTGAACCAACTTTCCGTCTTCAAGACCATAGCATCTGCTATCGCCCACATTGACCACCCATAACGCGTCTCCTAAAATGGCGACCATTACCACGGTTGTCCCCATGCCACGACAATCAGGATGATCCATAACATACGTCATGATCTCCTCGTTCGCCGTATTAAGCAGACGCATGGCCTCTTTTTCAAATGCGCCATGGCCATCACTTTCAAAAGCTGAAACGATAGATTTTGCAGCGATTTCCGCAGCAATCTCCCCGGCATGATAACCACCCATGCCATCAGCGATCACAAACAACCTTTGTGAAGGGTGAATCATATAAAAATCTTCGTTATTTTCTCTCATTTTACCGACATCTGTCAATGCCACTGCCTTCATAAATTACCTCGCTCCTTGCGACTTCTTCATCTTTGCTATAAAAAAACCATCTGTATGATCTATATGTGGAAACAAGGTCACCATACCGTCTGGACAGAGCTCAAACTCGGCATGTTGACTTAAAAACGATTGGACGATGGCTTCATTTTCGTCAGTATTAATGGTACATGTACTGTATACAAGCGTTCCCCCATCCTTCACATAACGGGATGACACTTCAAGAATGCTTGACTGGATATCCGTCAGCGCTAATAAGCTTTCTGGCGTTTTATTGTATTTGATGTCTGGTTTTCTTCTGATGATCCCCAGACCTGAACATGGGGCGTCCACCAACACACAATCCGCAAGGTCTTTAAGCGAATCATCGTACGCCGTAGCATCAAACGGCTCAACCAGAACGTTTTTAAGACCAAGGCGTCCTACATTTTCTTCTATGATTTTAAGCTTGTCCTCAGAAAGGTCACGGGCAATCACGCGGCCCTTTTCTCCCACACGTTCAGCAAAATGTGTGGTTTTTCCGCCTGGAGCTGCACAGACATCGATGACGGTCTGCCCCGATGTACTCTCAACCAAATGCCCCACCATCATGGAGCTGATGTCTTGGATCGCAAACGCACCTTCGCTAAAGCCAGGCAAATCTTGAATGCTTAGGTGATTCAAATCTGAAATAACGATGCCATACGGCACCTTTTCAGAAATCTCAGCGACGACACCCACCTTTGAAAAATCCTCCATTAGGGAAGCAACAGTGGTTTTCGTCAAATTTACACGAACAGATAACCGCGGCACTTCATTTGAAGCGCGCAGAAGACCTTCCGTAAAATCAAATCCATACTGAGAGAGCCACTTTTCAACGAGCCATTCTGGAAACGAATAAACGATTCCCAAATAAGTGACGGGATGTTTTTTTCGATCAGGTAGGTCGACTTTTTTACCCGTTCTGATAAATTGTCTTAAAATCCCGTTGACAAAGCTCCCTTCCTTAGGATGAATCAGCTTGGCCAGTTTGACACATTCATCAACGGCTGCAGACTCGGGAACCTTAGTTAAAAATATCAGTTGATAAAATCCCATGCGTAGGATGTTCACCACGCTTGGATGGATTCTACTAAATCGCTGGGCTGAAAACTTACGGATGTGAAAATCAAGATAAATGCGATTTTCTAAGATGCCGAACACGAGGTTTGAGATAAACCTTCGGTCGGCAGCTTCTATCGGGTATTGTCCTAAAGTTCGATTTATTACCACATGCGAAAAATCGCCTGAGTTTTGAATGTCATCAAGAATGCGCAGGGCTAATTTTCTTGCGTTAATTTTCATAATTTCTCCTTATCGCCAGTATTCTTCAACACTGCACAATCGTATACCTTATCTGAACTATTATATCAAAATTGAAAGACGGTTTTAAGTTAAAGTGTTGAATTATCAAAATAATTTAACATCCTATGCCTTCTTCAAAATGGACACAATATAAAAAGAGGGGCTTAAGCCACCTCTTTCAGAGTCTTTCTTGTTATGTCAATCACTACTTCTGCTCATCATCAGCATTCTGATCAGTTGACCGACTGCCATCGCAGCAGCAGCGACATAGGTCATGGCAGCAGCCCTAAGCACCTTCTTCGCGCTACTATTTTCTTCAGTGCTGAGAATACCGTACTCTTCCATCATATGGATGGCGCGGTTACTTGCATTAAACTCAACGGGTAAGGTCAATAGCTGGAAAATCACTGAAAAAGAGAAAAACAAGATACCGATGTTGATGAGTTGTGGCATGGAAAGCACGATGCCGATCATAAACAATGGCCATAGCGCTTGAGATCCGAGCTGTGCCGCTGGAAGAAGCATGGTTCGAAGACTAAGCGGCGCATAGCCTCTGGCATGCTGCAATGCATGTCCTGCTTCGTGACACGCCACACTTACAGACGCGATAGACGGATTATCAAATACGGGCTCAGACAGACGAATCGTTTTTGATCTTGGATCGTAATGATCAGACAAGTAGCCTCTTACACGTTCTACGCGAACATCGGTGATGCCATTGTGTCTCAAGATGGCTTCTGCAGCTTCCGCACCTGTCATGTTTCTCATGTTCCTGATTTTATGATAGCGATTAAAGGTAGACTTGACCCCCATGCTCGCTAATGATGCGACGATAAATAAGATAAATAATAAAAGATAGCTTCCACCGTTCATATGATGACCTCCTAATTAAAGTATGTGCCTACGGCTAATGGATTACCTAGTAGAAATGCGCCAGCGGACATGCGTTTGCCACTTCCCCACTGGACTTCTTCTATTAAAAGTAGTCCGTCACCGGTTTTTACATAAATGCCATTTTTATCAATTTTCACTACAGAACCGCTTAAAGCATCTGCGTTCAAAAGTTGATCCTCATCGGAAAACACTTTTGCGCTAAAAATCTTAAAGGGCTGTTCATGCAAGGATGTGTGTGCCACAGGCCAAGGATTAAAACCGTTTATACGATTTTTGATGGCGACGGCAGACATGTTCCAATCTATCCGAGCGATTTCTTTGCTCAGCTTAATCGCATAACAGCTTTCTGCATCGTTTTGAACTTCAGGGACAAGTGTTCCGTTTTCGAGACCATCTAATGTTTCGATCAGCAAATCGGCTCCCGCTACTGCTAAAATGTCGTGAAGCTCCCCTGCATTCATGTCTTCGCCGATAGGTACTGACCACTTTAGGAGCATGTCTCCCGTGTCCAGTCCAGCGTTCATCATCTGAGTTGTGACGCCAGTTTCAGGCTCCCCGTTAGCGATTGCCCAATTGATGGGGGCTGCACCGCGATACTTCGGAAGAAGTGATGCATGGATATTGATGCATCCAAATTTAGGGATATCGAGCACTTCCTGGGTTAAAAGTTGACCATATGCCACCACCACGATCACATCAGGCGCTAAGTCTTTAAGTTGCTCTGGCCACGGCGCTTTTCGCAGACGTTCTGGCTGAAATACAGGAATACCATGTTGTTCTGCCACGACCTTTACAGGGGGCGGTGTCATCTTGTTTCCTCTACCCTTTGGCTTATCAGGTTGAGTAAACACTGCGATTACGTCATGCTTTTCTATGCATTTTTTTAACGTTCCTACTGCAAATTCAGGTGTACCCATAAAAACGACTTTCATTTCTACCTCTAGGCTTCTTTATTTTCTACTGTGACTTGCTTATCGATATATAAAATTCCATCCAAATGATCGATTTCATGACAGAGCACTCTTGCAAGTAGTTCTTCACCTGTCAGTTCGTACGTTTCGCCGTCTATATCTTCAAACTGAACGGTTACCGAAAGTGGACGCTTCACCATGCCATGTCTCCCTGGAAGACTTAAGCAACCTTCTTCTTCGATTTGAAGCCCAGATTGGTCGATAAACCTCGGGTTGATAAGTGCCATCGGCCCCTCGTCGTCATAAAGATCGATGACGATGACGCGCTTTAAAACGCCGATTTGTGGCGCTGCTAGTCCTACACCATCCGCATGATGCATGGTCTCGATCATATCATCCACCAGTATTTGAAGCTTCTCATCAAATACCGTCACTTCTTTTGATAATTTACGCAATATAGGATCATTGTCAGTTCTAATTATACGGATTGCCATTAATGCCTCCTCAAGTTTGTTCTCAAACCATTATAATATATTCGTCGCATTTAAATCCACTTGAATTTTACATCCTTTAACCTCTTGAAAATGCAGTTCAAGCGCTTTGATGATTTCTCTAACGTCTGCCATATCGGAAGGATTTGCCTTTATAATGATTTGCCAACGATACTGATTATCTATTTTCTTTAATAATGCAGGATTTGCAGGGTAAATTTCAACGGCGTTTTGTAAACCTTTTTTTAACAATTTCGCTTTAATAAAGCGTTCAGAACGCATTGCATAGTTTTCAGCTTCCTCTGACTTCCCGGAAGTGATGACGAGGCTCACCAAGTTTGAAAAGGGCGGGTAATTCAGCGCTTTTCTGTACTTGATTTCGGCTTCATAAAAGTGTTCGTAATCCGGTTGGTTCAGCGCATAATGATCCGGAGAATACGTCTGTAAAATCACTTCACCCTTTCGGTCCCCTCGACCTGCTCTGCCAGCCACTTGAGTAAACAGCTGATAAGCGCGTTCAGAAGCATGATACTGTGGTAGATTAAGCTGTAAATCTGCTGAAAGTATACCGATCAGCGTTACTTTCTTAAAATCCAGTCCTTTCGCCACCATTTGTGTTCCTATCAGGATATCGGTTTGCTCGGCTTCAACATCGGAGATGATTTGCTCAACACTGCCCTTTCGAGAGGTGGTGGTGCGGTCCATACGGGCGATTCTAGCCTTAGGAAACATCTCTGTGAGCTGCTCCTCCACTTTTTCCGTTCCCACTCCAAAATACTTAAAGTATGTGCTTTCACATTTGGGGCACTTTTTCGGGATATACGTTTCATAATGACAGTAATTGCACCTTACTGCGCGCTCACCTTTAAAATACGTTAGCGTGACATCACAGTTAGGACATGAAAGCGTAAAGCCGCAAGCCCTACACGATACGAATGTCGAATGACCTTTTCGGTTAAGCAGGATAATCACCTGCTCTGCAGCAGAAAGCCTATCCTCTATGGCCGATTTTAATTCACGGCTTAATATCGAACGGTTACCACTCAGCAGTTCTTCACGCATGTCTATGATTTTAATCTCAGGGAGCTCTAGCTGATTATGCCGACTGGTGAGTTTGAGAAGTGTTCGGTTTCCTCTTAAGGACTCATAATAGTCCTGTATGGATGGCGTTGCCGACCCAGAGATCAATAATCCCCCTGAAAGTGAAATTCGATGGCGCGCGACATCATAGGTGTCGTACTTCGGACGTTTTTCAGACCGGTATGAGGTTTCGTGACACTCGTCTATGATAATGGCGCCGATATCATCCAGTGGTGCAAATACAGCTGATCTCGCGCCGATGACGATATCATAATCCCCTCGTCTAATCCCTTTCCACTGGTCGTAGCGTTCACCCGGTGTTATTTTCGAGTGTAGCAAAGCGATTCGCGATTCACCAAAACGACTGGCAAACCTGGCGACGATTTGAGGCGTTAGTGAAATTTCAGGAACGACTAAAATCGCTTTTTTCCCACTTTTAATCACCCATTCGATGACCTGTGCATAGACTTCTGTCTTACCACTTCCCGTTACGCCATGGATCAAAAAATTGTTCGATTCTTTATTTGAGTACTGACGAATGATGGTTTCATAAACGTCATTTTGAGCTGCATTCAGTGAAATTTGGCTTTTATCCTCAAAGCTCTTCATAAATTCAGGACTTCTGGTCTCATCTAAAGCGTCGATTTTGATTAATCCTTCACCACCCAATCGGTCGATCACCGATTTCTGAATTTTCAATGCGTTTTGGACATCTGAACGCTTCACAGTCGGGTGTTCGATGAGATAAGCTAATAATTTTTTCCGAGCTGACTGGCGCGCGGGGGTTGATTCTAGCGCCCCTACGAGGTCACCCGTTACGACGATCCAGTCAACCGTGCGATTTTTTACTTGCTGCTCATAATGATACGTTAAATCGATGGCACCTAGTGCCAGCAATCGATTAATGGCAGTACTTTTCGCTTGATCGCTGAGCTCTGGGCAAAGCGCTTCATGGGTCAAGTCGCCCATAGCCAAAGCACTCAGGATGCTTCGTTCATTCTTTTTAAGCGGGGTTTCAGGGACGGTCCGTAATCGGTAGGTTTTGATCTGCGTCACCGTTGTGCTTGATGGTAAGAATAAAGCGATGGCCTCGGCATGGCTACACAGGGTCTCTTCACGAATAGCGGCTGCGCTGATCAATTCATTTTTCGACAGATAAATCCCATCGTCGAAAAGATACTGGAGGTCCTTTACCTTAATGGCCTCGTCTAGTGGATTATCAAATGTGACACCTTTAACGATTCCTTCCAGATAACCTGAAGTCCCAAAGGGTGCCAGTACGCGATCGCCCACTTTGATTCGTGACTGAAGGTGCTCAGGAACTTTATAGGTGAACGGGCGATCTATGGCCTGTGCATTTCTCAAAACGACGACTTCTGCAAACATGTTTTATCCCTCATTTATAAGTAAAAAGCCCAAGTCACTAAGGCAAGGGCTAAAAATTTCCTATTACTTCTGAAGGCGTTCGATGACCTTATTGAGAATCACCTTTGCCACATCCGTTTTTTCCATACAATCGTACTTGAACACATCGCCACTGCGGTCATAGATGGTGACGATATTGGTATCGCCATTAAATCCGGCACCTTCAGCAGTGACATCATTTGCCACAATCATATCGAGATTTTTCTCCACCAATTTTTTCTTCGCATAAGCTTCAACATTATGGGTTTCAGCGGCAAAACCTACTAAAACCTGGTGCGTTTTGAGCTCGCCGACACGCTTTAAAATATCGGGATTCTTTTCGAAACGAATGGACAAATCGCCTTCCGTTTTCTTGATTTTCTCATCACTATAATCAGCGGCTTTATAATCAGCGGGTGCGGCAGCTTTAATCACTGCATCCACATCGAGATTCGCCATTACAGCGTCGAACATTTCCTGGGTGGAAACCACAGAAATGCGTTTCACGCCGTTTGGTATATCAAGTGCTGTGGGACCAGAGACGAGAATCACCTCAGCGCCTTCTGCTGCTGCTGCCTCTGCGATGGCGTATCCCATTTTCCCACTGGAGTGGTTTGTGATATATCTCACGGGATCCAGTGCTTCTCTAGTGGGCCCTGCAGTGACGAGTATACGCCTTCCAGACAACCGCCTTGGGCGGTTGAAAAACTGGATCACTGTGTCCACGATGCGCTCTGGGTCTGCTAATTTACCAGTACCGACATCTCCACAGGCCAATCTTCCCGAATCAGGCGTAATCAAATGATAGCCGTACTTGCCAAGTATTTTAAGATTATCTTGAAAAATCGGATTTTCGTACATCTTCGTATTCATGGCCAGCGCGAAGAACACAGGTGCTTCAGTGGCCATCATCGTGGTCGTGAGCATATCGTCTGCGATACCGTGGGCAACCTTTCCCACGATGTTCGCAGTGGCTGGGACGATTAAAAATAAATCTGCCCGCTTTGCTAAGGAGATGTGCTCCACATCCCATGTCTTAGGGTCTTCAAACATGTCTGTGACCACGTAATTTTGAGAAAGTGACTGAAACGTCAAGGGCTGTATAAACTTAGTGCTGTGCTCTGTCATGACGACGTACACATTGGCACCCAGCTTTTTTAAACGACTGACCACATCGGCTGCCTTATAGGCTGCGATGCCGCCAGTGACCCCTACGACGATATTTTTACCATTTAGCATGGCACACCTCTTTCTAGATACGGTCTTGTGGCGCCTCTGGAATATGAACCTTTACTTCATCACTCATGATTTCATCGATGGCGATTGAAAGGGGTTTGTCGATGTTGAAATCGATGGAATCGTCTTCGCCGTTGATGATGTTACGCGCTCTTTTCGCTGCGACGATGCATAATGCATATCGGTTGCCTACTTTTTCGATGAGTTCGTCTATTGATGGTTTTAACATGTTAGTTTTCCTCCTTAAATTTACGCACGATGTCTTCAATATCAGCATCCACTCTGCATTTTTCTGCAGTGATGATGGCTTGAAGTAAATCGGTGGCATGGCATACGGTATCATTTACGATGAAGTAATCGTAATTTTTGATCAGCTCAATCTCGCTATAAGCGGATGATAATCTTTTGTTCAGACTCTCAGGCGTCTCAGAGCCGCGACCCTCGATACGGGATTTCAGCGTCTTCATGGATGGCGGAAGCACAAAGATAAACACCCCTTCCGGGTATTTTTTCTTCACCTGAAGCGCTCCCTGAATATCGATTTCTAGAAGGACGTTTCTGCCGGCAGTGATGTGCTCGATGACGAAGTCCTTCGGTGTGCCATAATAATTATCATAGACACAGGCGTGCTCTAAAAATCCGTTTTCACCGATAAGCGCTTCAAAGCGGTCTTTGGTCAGGAAGTGATAGCTAATGCCGTCCACTTCGCCTGTTCTAGGCTTTCGAGTCGTCGCCGAAACGGAAACGATGATGCTGTCATCTCTGCTGATCAGCTCCTTACAGATGGTGCCTTTGCCTGCACCGGAGGGACCGGAAACGATGATCAATAACCCCTTTTGCAACATACTTACTCCCTGATTATTCAATATTTTGGATTTGCTCTCTGATTTGCTCGATATCGCTCTTCAGTCCGATGACGAGGTTTGAAATGTCGATATCCGGTGATTTGGATCCGATGGTATTGATTTCACGATTGAGCTCTTGGACTAAGAAGTCAAGCTTTCTGCCTACGGGCTCTGTATCGGTGAGAATCGCATCGATTTGCTCCAGGTGGGAATAGATTCTGACGATTTCCTCGTTAATATTCGTCTTATCCGCATAGATGGCAATTTCGTTTGCCAGGCGCATCTCGTCTAGTTCTGCGTTCATATCCAGCAAAAGGTCCGCGATGCGCTCACGTGTTTTTGCCCGATAATTTTCCACGATTCGCGGTGCATGCACCTCGATGAGCTTTAATGTGGCTCTGATATTGGCGACCTTAGCAAGAATATCATTCTTCAGCTGAGCCCCTTCCTGAGCACGCATTTCTTCGATTCGGGAAAGTGCCGTATCCAGTGCCGGTTCGATGGCATTCCAAAAATCCTCTTCTCCACGTTCGAGATACGAGACGTCGATGCCCTCTTGGATGCGCGTCAGCATGGATAAGCTCATTTCATCCCTAAGCTGATAGCGTGCTTGAATTTCACGATAAACCTTAACATACTTATCTAGGATATCGAAGTTTGCTTTGACTTCGTAATTATCATACGCTTTTTCTTCAAGGTTAATGTAGACGTCGATTCGACCACGGGACAGCTTGGATTTGATGCGATTTTTAATGCGATCCTCAAACACGTTGAGTTTCTTAGGCATTTTGATGATGATGTCGCAATACCGGTTATTAACAGATTTTATTTCGAGTGTGACATCAAATGCTTCATTGCTGAATTCTCCACGGCCAAAGCCCGTCATACTATATATCATGTCTACCTCCACTCACTTTACATCATTAAATTATAACACAACCCGTTTCTTTTATTCAAGCGAATTGATGAAACCCCGATTTAATGGTATACTTTCAAGGTGACTGAAACCAAGGCCTAATAAGCCTTTTCATAAGAAGGAGATCCTCATGGCATTTGACGGCTTGCTGATTCACCACCTATGCGCAGAACTGAAAAATGTGCTCATCGGTGGTCGGATCGATAAAATATTTCAACCTGAAAAAGACGAGCTTTCACTCGGAATTCGCGGACAGGGCACACATTATGACCTCTTTATCTCCACCGAGGCCTCTATGCCTTATTTCACCATAAAAGATCAAAGAAAAGAAAATCCCGCCACACCCCCCATGTTTTGCATGCTCATGCGCAAGCACCTCAGCGGCGGTAAAATACTCAGCATAGAACAGCTGGGCTTTGAACGTGTCGTGGTCATCGACATCGAATCCAAAAACGATTTTGGCGAGCTGGAAGCGAAGAAGCTGATCATCGAAATCATGGGGAAGCACTCCAATGTGATTCTAACGAAAGCCGATTATACCATCATCGATAGCATCAAACGCATCACGCCTGACATGAGCCGTGTCCGTACGGTTTTACCGGGACTGGTTTTTACCTTTATCCCGTCTGAAAAAATCGACTTTGCCCTACCGACCGAGGAAATCCTATCGGAAATTCGGAGCCGTGCGGCATCGCGCAAGCTCTCTAAAGCACTCGTGGAAAATATCCAAGGCTTCAGTCCGCTGGCGGCGGCTTATGCATGCAGGATGTCCGAAATCGATCCCGAGCTGCTGGTGGCACAGATCTCTTCAACAGAATGGGCCTCACTTTCAAAAGTCCTCGATGATTTTAAACGGGTGCCAATCCCCTCGCCGCATAAAGGCTTCGTCTTCAAGGACGACCAAGGCCTTTATAAGCATTATTATTTTTACGAAGATGCTTATGAGGGATTAAATGTGCAGCCTTTTGAGACCTTGTTTCAAGCGATTGACGTGTTTTACGCACGTGCAAATAAAACCTTAAAAATGCACCAAAGGACAAACGCGCTTAAGAAAGCGCTCGCCCAGCGTATTGAACGCTACACGCTTAAGCTCTCCAAACAAGAACTTGAACTCGCTGAGGCAGAAAATGCCGATGCACTTCGAAAAATCGGCGATCTATTATATGCGAATCTGTATCAGCTCTCAAAAGGCATGAATAAGGTAGAGGTTCTGGATTTCTATATGGATCCTCCAGAAAACCGAACGATTGAGCTGGATGTGAGACTTGAACCGGCAGAAAATGCACAGCTTTATTTCAAACGCTACAACAAGCTCAAAAAAACCACCACTGAGTTGGCGCAGCATATCGAAGAAACCCGTATGGAAGTCGCTTATCTGGATCAAGTACTCACCCACCTAGAAAACAGCGAAGACCAAAAAACCGTGGATGAAATCAGAGAAGAGCTCATAGGCCAAGGCTTCATCAAGGGAAAACCACAGAAGAAGTCTAATAAAACCACTAAAATGCAGTTCAAAACGTATTATTCCACTGAGGGTTTCGAAATTCTCGTGGGTAAAAGCAGCCTTCAAAACGATCAGCTCACCACAAAAGTTGCTTCAAATAAAGACATTTGGCTCCACACTAAGGATATTCCCGGGTCACATGTGATTATAAGGACGGGTGGTGAGTCCCCCTCAGAAGCGACGCTGTATGAAGCGGCTACCATCGCTGCCTACTATTCAAAGGCAAAGGCTTCCAGTAATGTACCCGTGGATTACACGCTCGTAAAAAACGTATCAAAGCCTCATGGTGCAAAGCCTGGTATGGTGATTTATGTCGGTCATCGTACCTTATACGTCACACCGGTTATCGAAACGATTCAAGCACTTGAAAAACCATCTAAATAGGAGTGAACACTATGACCCAAAAAGGTAAACAGCTCCTCATCACTTTCATTATTCTATTTTCCATAGGTGCACTTGTGTTGATGTGGCAGACTTCCATAAGTAACGCTTCCCATTTCAAAATCGCCACAACCTCGCAGCATGCTGGTCATTTTAAGAACTTGCCCGTTCTGGGAAAACAGTATGGTATAGAGGTGAGTATCGACGTCTATGACACCTCTCGTGAAATATTGCAGGCATTTTATGCTGGTGAGGCAGACGCCTTCTCGCTGGATGCCTACACCTATATCAGCACTTATCATCGCCTCAATCTTTCTAAAGCGATTTTAGGCTTACCGAGCAAGTACTACTTCATCACCCCGAAAGAGTCCGTCCTTCCAGCACGTGCAAATATCGGGGTCTATGATACGCTTTTTGCCACATATATCATCGGCGACCCCACACTAAATCTATTAGCCTACGATGATGAACGGCAAATGACAGCCGCTTTAGAGGAAGGACTGCTCGATGGGCTTTTTATCCCCGAGAACCTTTACGACGATACCCAGCACACCCTGGTGATCCAATCGGATTATCGCGGCTACTATGAAGATCTCTTGATCGTCACTGAGGATTGGATTAGCGATCCGTCCACCGATGCGTTTGAATTCACAAACGCGCTCCTTCGCGGCCTTAGCGAAAACCTATCACCACCTGATGAAGAATCACTCATGTCGATTATGACGCGATTGTTTACTGACGTTCAAATCTCCACACGCTACTATTATGAAGATTTAGTGTGGACACCAGACCCCTGAAATAATTCACTTTTGAATATGGGTTTGTTTATACTTTATTCATAAATTTGGGATATACTCAGAAAAAGAAAACACCGTGAACAAATCTCAATTTAGGATGTGTTAGAATGACTCAAAACAAATCATTTAATGCCCTTCAAGCATTTGGTCTCATCATCTCCGTACTCGGATTGATCTTTATAGCATTTCCAGATCTGATTGGCCTTTTCGCCGTAAAAGCCATTACACTGCTTTTCATATTACTTGGCTTCTACTCACTTACCTTTGCCATTTTTGTTAAAAGTAAAGTCACCCTAGCGGTAAGTCTCCTCGTCATATTCGGTGGCTTTTATGCCTTCAGCAATCCACAGTACGTTTTATTTTTGGTCGGTCTCGCTTGTATTTCCAGCGGTTTAAATGGCGTTTTCCTCACCTTTTCCAAACTCAAATCGGCCAGTGAGCGCACACTGATTTCTTCGATATTACTTATGCTCATCGGCGTTTTCGCCATCATCAATACGAATGCGGCACTTTCCACCATCGTTTTGATTTTGGGGATCATGATCGTCATCATGGGCGTGGTCATCTTTTTTATCGGTTCCACGCTTCCTAAACGAACAGCTACCTCATCCTTCTTTTACACGTTTTCAGGATTTGCCGATGCGAAGCCCGAAACCCGGTCCCAAAATTCACGCATCATCGTGAATATCGATGATGATGACGCAGAGGAAATCGATTTTAAAGACATCCACTAATGGAGATACCATGAAAATTTCATGGTATCTTTTTTTTATTACGTGAAGTCTTCGTCATAACATGTTAAAATAAAGTTAATTTTATGAATCTATGTTAACAGAATTAATCGTTAAGGACGGTTCATGTAAACAGGGGTGGATAATATGCGATTTACGTCACAATTAGGGTTGTTTGTTTTACTTGTTCTAATTCCAGTAGCTGGCATGGCAGCGATGGCCTTTCTAGGACTTTCTCCGTGGATCGGGATAATGCTCGGCATCTTAGGAATCCTTATTTCGGCTACGCTTTATCAGATCTACTTGAATCATCAACGCACGATGACGATTGATTATCTCGAGAAGCTGGGATCAGGCGATGTCACCGCAAGGTTAAACCGTAAAGTGAACAAAGATTATCAGAAATTAGCGGAAATCGTGTCGACTAATAATAAGAACACAAAGGGGATTATCGGTAAAATGCTCACCACATCTGAGCAATTGCTGAATCTTATCGAACGAATCAAGCACTCTGGCGATGAGATGGAAGATTCTTTTGCCTTGGTGTCGAGAAACATCAACGAAATTACCTCCGCCATCGATAACATGTCAAAGGACTCTTTAGACATGCAAAATGATGCTGAAGAAATGCGCAGTGGGATGCAACAAGTTAGCAATCAGTCCTCTGCCGCTGAAGAAATCGCGAAATTGATGAAGATTAATTTAGACCATAATAATAAGAACACGTTAGAGCTTATTAAGCGCATGCGTTATAGCGCTGAGCAGAATATGAAAATATCGGATGAGGTTTTAGTGCTGAGAGAAGAAATGCGGAAAATCAGCGAGATCGTCAACGTGATCTCAGGCATTTCGTCACAAACGAACCTGCTGGCACTCAATGCTTCTATCGAAGCGGCTCGCGCTGGCGATGCAGGTAGAGGCTTCGCAGTCGTTGCGGAAGAAGTACGTAAACTCGCAGAACAATCAAACACCTCGTCTGAAAACATCAGCCGAATCATCTCAGAGATCGTCAGCCGTACAGAAGACATCACCGAGAAAATCCATTCAGAAGTGAAGTCAGCTAATGATAATGTCAAATTCGCCGATGAATCAAATGCCCTTCTCACCGTCAGCTTTGACTCTGTGAACGATACACTTAGCATCATCCAAGAAATCATCGCCTTAATCGAACGCCAAAATAATGCGACTGACGATGTGTATAAACTCATTAGAAGCATCTCCGAAGAAAGTCAGGAAGTTACGGCGAACATAGAAGAAACTGCAGCCCTCACAGATGTTCAGTTAACAAGTCTCAACAACATCGTTTCTGCACTTGAAAATCTCCTTAACATCTCGAATACATTAGGGAACGTCGTCGCTGAGTATAAAAAAGGATTACGCGTCAGCCGCGAAGTGGAGCTGAAGGTCGATTCCTCGCTAAAAGTCCTTAAGGATTTTGCTGCTGCTAGAGCGCACACCGGCATTTCTGGCATCACTAGAAAACATTTATCGGATCTACAAAATGTCTCAAAGGATTTTGAACTCGTGGCACTGCTCGACCAAAATGGCATCGCTTTTGAATTCTCACATGATGTCGGCATCAGTAAAGTCGACGCCAGTCATCGTCCCTTCTTTAAACAGAGTATCGTAGGTAAGGATTACCGCTCAGAACCCTATATTTCATCTGTGAGCAACGATTACTGCATCAGCGTTTCAACCCCGCTATTAAAAGACGGACAAATCGTAGGGGTCATTATGCTCGATTTAAGCTTATCTTAATTATTCAAAAAATATTAAAGGTTCAGTGTTCAATAGGTGTGTGCACTGAACCTTTTGATTTTTTTGAACGTTTATTTTTGATAAATGGAGACTTCGCTGACCTCATCCATTTCTTCGAGCTTGACCTTGATGACTTCCTTACTTGAGGTCGGGACATTTTTACCCACATAATCAGGTCTAATCGGCAGTTCTCTGTGTCCTCTGTCCACGAGTACGGCAAGCTGAATCGCACTTGGCCTTCCGTAGTCGATAATGGCATCCATGGCCGCTCTTACCGTTCTGCCGGTATAGATGACGTCATCCACCAGTACAACTATCTTTCGATCGATTGAAAAATCCACTTCAAGTCCCTTTACATCAGGTTCATAGCTTTTAAGTGACAAGTCGTCGCGATAAAGGGTGATGTCAAGTTTTCCTACAGGTACACGCTTCCCTTCGATTTGCTCGATTTTATCGCTGATGCGATGTGCGAGTGGCACTCCCCTGGATTTAATCCCCACCAACACCAGATCCTCGATCCCTTTATTCTTCTCGATGATTTCATGTGCCAGCCGTGTCAACGACCGGTCGATCATCTTATCATCAAGAAGTTTAGCTTTAAACTCCATAACCCCTCCTACTTCAGTCCTTTGCATTTTTTTATAAGCACCGTAAAGTACGGTGGTAATTCTGAGTCAAACTGCATCCACTCGCCAGTGGACGGATGGACGAAACCGATGGTCTTCGCATGTAAAGCTTGTCCTTCATGCTTTATACGCTCATTTTTCATCCCATACACCGGGTCACCTAAAATAGGATGTCCGATTGAAGCCATGTGTACTCTTATTTGATGTGTTCTACCCGTTTCAAGCTTAAGCTTTACGAGTGTATGATACGCATAACGTTCGACGACTTCATAATGGGTCACAGCATTTCGACCAGTCTTGATAATGGCGATTTTTTTTCGGTCCTGTGGGTGTCTGCCTAGTGGTGCGTCTATCGTGCCACTATCGTTTGACAACACGCCATTGACGATGGCATAATACTCTCTGAGTGTGGTTTTATCCTTTAATTGCTCCGCTAAAAGCTCATGTGAACGGTCATTTTTCGCCACCATCAGTAACCCTGATGTATCCTTATCAATCCGGTGAACGATACCCGGTCTAATGATGCCGTTGATCGAAGACAAACGCTCGGCCATATACATTAACGCATTGACGAGCGTTCCTGAATAATTACCTGGTGCAGGATGAACCACCATGCCTTGCGGTTTATTGACGATGAGCAGGTCATCATCTTCATAAACAATCTCAAGTGGAATGTCCTCAGCGACGATGTCCAGCACCTCTGGATCCGGAATGGTTATTTCGATAACATCATCAAATTCAATCGCCTGCTTCTTAGAAAGACACACGACGCCGTTTAATTTCACGCAGCCTTCCGCAATCAACTTTTGCAGATAATTACGTGAAAAGTCAGCCAGCTCGCCACTCAAATATTGATCAATTCTCGCGCCTTCAGCTTCACAGACAATTTCTATCACACGGTTCATGTCATACCCCTTCTTATCAATGTCTTTTTATTATAACGATTTAATTTGACTTAATCAATTTATTACCTTAAAATAGCCATTATTATCAAGCACTTGGAGGAAATCATGGAATCCATTGAAATAAAACGCATTATAAAAATCGCCATGAAGACTGGTCGACTGATGCTTCAAAATGGTGGTGAAACGTATCGCGTTGAAGATACGGTAAAGCGCATGTCCGAGTCGCGCGGCCTTAAAGAGGTTAGCGTGTTCGTTATCCCTACAGGCATCATCTTCAGCGCCGATTTGGGCATCGAGACCTTTACCGGCCTCGAACGGGTGAATCCTGAAGGCATCGATCTGGAAAGTATCGATCGTTCTAACAATTTTGCACGGCAATTCACCAGCACAGACATGTCACTTGATGAAGCTGAAAAAAGACTTTCTGAGATCGAAAACCCGCCTAAGTTCTCAAAGTTGATTCGCGTATTAGGCAGCGGCTTTGGTGGCGGCTTTTTCGTCTTAATGTTCGGCGGGTCAGCCATCGAGTTTCTACTCGCCTATATCGCCTCATCGATGACCATCTATATCACAGATACCATTGATTCAAAGCACCTTAATTTTTTCATAAGAAACATTATAGGCGGCTTTGCGGCGGCTCTTCTGAGCTTACTGTTCGTTAAGGCGGCCTCAGTATTGATGATCTCCGCTTCCATCGAAAAAGTCATCGTAGGACCACTCATGACCTTAGTTCCTGGCGTATCGCTCACCAACGGCATCCGCGACCTCATCTCTGGCGAGCTTCTCGCCGGCAGCGCAAAAATCATGGAGGCTCTTTTTATCGCCATCGCCCTCGCCTTCGGTGTAGGTGTCATTTTACAATTCTTCATGGCATAATAAAACGTCAATCAGTCGATTTACATTAGGAGGTCTAAGTTGAATATACTTTATCAAGGAATCATCTCATTTTTCAGTGTCGTGGGATTCTCTATCCTGTTCAACCTCCCGCGTAAGCTAATCGTCGCCGCTAGTATTTCAGGGATGGTTGGTTGGATGGTCTATGTCCTATTACAAAATCAAGGCACAAACTTCATAATCCCGGCATTTGCGGGATCCATCACGGTGGGCTTGATCGGTGAGCTTTTCGCAGTCATCAAACGCCATCCCGCAACACTTTTCACCATACCAGGGATTATCCCCTTTGTGCCAGGGTATGGCATTTACTACACCATGCTTTACATCGTGGAAAAAAACTTCGAGAAGGCCATGACCACTGGCGCCGAGTCCTTGTTTATCGCCATCTCCATTGCATGTGGGATTGTGCTTGCCACATCGTTTGTCAGAATTATTCGCCCCTTCGTGGAAAAAATCTTCAAAGTGAATTAAATAAGGAGTTGTTGCCGATCAAATGACCGATAAGCAACAACTCCTAATTATTTAGACTAACCAGTGGCTTTCGGAGGCATCACGGTGGCTTTTCCATCGATGACGATCTCTCCATGTTGATTTGTACAGGTGGTTCTTAATATCAATCGATTCTTCTCGACGATTCTCTCGATGACCTCAACTTTTGCTTCGATGGTATCACCAAACTTCACAGGGCGTTTAAAGCTCAACTCCTGTCCGAGATAGATCGTTCCAGGACCAGGTAAATGGGTTCCTAAAACAGTCGAAATAAAGCTTGCTGTCAGCATGCCATGCGCAATGCGTTCTCCGAACATGCCTTTTTCAGCCTCTACAGCATTAACATGGGCAGGATTAAAATCGCCACTGATGCCAGCATACAGATAAACATCCGACTCTGAGATGGTTTTTGAGAATACGGCAAAATCGCCGATTTGAATCGTATCAATCGTTTTAAGCATAATATCCTCCTATAAACGTAAACCGCCGTTTACAGATAAGTTGTGACCTGTGATAAAGGATGCCTCATCGCTTGCTAAGAAGAGTACGGCATTTGCGATTTCTTGTGGTTCGCCAAGTCTGCCTAACATCGTTTTTGCCTTGATTGGATCTAATACTTTATCAGGTACAGTTTTCATCATTTCTGTATTGACATATCCAGGTGCAACTGAGTTCACGCGGATGTTTTCACCTTTTCTAGAAAACTCTTTTGCCCATGTCTTCGCAAGTCCGATTACGCCCGCTTTTGTCGCTGCATAGTTGGATTGGCCTACGTTTCCGTACTCGCCTACTACAGATGCGATGTTGACGATTGAGCCATATTTTTGCTCGAGCATGACCGGCGCAACAGCTTGTGTCAGGTTAAATACGCCTTTTAGGTTGACGTCGATGACGAGATCCCACATTTCTTCAGTCATTTTACCGATTAAAGCGTCTCTCGTGATCCCAGCATTGTTAACTAAAATATCAATATGTCCATATTTGTTTACAGTGTCCGTAATAAACTGTTCAATATCTGAACGTTTCGTGACGTTGAGCTTATATCCCTCAACATTTTCACAGCTGTAAGCCAAATCGCTCATATCTACAGCGATAACCTTTGCACCTTCACGCGCAAACGTTTCACAGATGCACTGACCAATGCCTTGAGCACCTCCTGTAACCACTGCAACCTTACCTTCTAATCTTTTCATTTCAAACCTCCTAAGTCCCATTGAAATTTTACGATTATTCCTATTGCAATAAAGATGCCAATAGGCTCCTCTTTTGTGACAACTAAACGGAAATTTTTATTTATTTCTTTAAAATTTCTTCTGTTCAATTGGTGCTTCAAAAGATACAATACTATTATAACAAAATCCATCATCTTTTGGAGGGTAAAATGTCATATAATCAAAATAATGAAAAGGCAAATGCATTTTTGGATTACTACACCAACACCACTAGACAGTATGTCGAGTTCTTAGTAGATGGCATCGGTTGGTTAATCGTATTAAAAGAAAATATCGAAATCGTGTCCGATAACTGGTTTGCATCGACGAAATATTTGGCATCCTCCTGTAAGTCACTGGAGTCTGAGCGTTCTTCTCTGCTTTGCTTTACGAATGTCTATCAGAAAAACGCAGCGATCATGGAGCATTCAAATAACGTCAAGTACAACCTCGTCTTCGATGAAATCTGCATTTTTGCCGATCGAATCGTCGCCTTTTATTAACCACATCAACTTACGAATAAAACGTTAGACACGCACAAACAAATAAGACGCCCATTATAAAATGGACGTCTTTTTATTATTTAGCGCATTACTTATTTACATGGACTGTTCTGCAATTTTAGCCAGTGGACTTCTCTCCACTTGCTTCAGTGAGATGTGCCCAGTCAAGGTGAACGGTTTCATCTTTTCGATGGTATAGACCAGACCGTTTGATTTTGCATCCACCAACACGTTATCGATTTGATTATCACTCGGATCACCGATAAATACAAACTTGGAGCCGAAACCAGCACGTGTCAGCATCAGCTTCGCGAGATGCGGCGTGATCTCCTGTGCTTCATCGACGATGACCAGCGCATCCGATAACGTTCTACCGCGCATATAGGTGAAGGTCTTCGTCTCGATGACGCCATATTTACGGTATTGTTCAATAAAGTCGTCCACACTGAACTCAGGTTTTTCAGTATAGACCATGTGTCGTCCTTTACCCATGGTTTCTTTTTGCTTTTTAATAATCTTCTGGTCAACTAGACTTTCGATGGCATCATAGAAGCTTCCCATCCAAGGTCTCAACTTTTCTTCTTCAGTTCCAGGCAAATATCCGATGTCATTTCCAGCGGGTACCACCGGTCTGACGAAAACGATTTTTCGGTAGGTGCCTTGTTCGATGACCTTTTGAAGCGCCACTGCTGTGGCCATAATCGTCTTACCGGATCCGGCACCTCCTGAGATGGACACGAAGTGAATATCAGGATTCATCAGTAGCTCATAAGCCATCTTTTGTTCTCGATTGATTGGACTCAGTCCCCAGGAGACTTCGTTTTGATATTTTAATGGCACGATGCGCTCACCGTCATATCTCGCGATAATTTCATGCGAATCGCGATCCAAGCTCTTAATATGGAGAAACTCGTTTGGAAAAAGCTGATCCTTTAAGGCCCCTTTGACTACCAGCCCGCCTGCATAGATGGCATCGATGTCACGACTGACCATTTCCGTCTCCATATACCCTTTATAAAGGTCATCCGAATCAATTTTATCGTTTTGATAATCCTGGATCTCTATGCCGATGGCATCCCCCTTGATGGCCATATAAAGGTCTTTAGTGACGAGTATCGTAGGGGTTGGTGCACAAAGCTGCTGTAGCTTTTTCGTGACAGCTAAAATCTTAGTGTCATTCTTGCTTATGTCGAGTCCATCTGGCAGGTCAGAAAAATCCATGTGATTGAGTTCTATACGAAGTGTGCCGCCCGACTCTAATACGACCCCCTCCGATAAGCTACCTGATTTTCTAATGTTACTAAGCTCCCTCGCCGCGCATCTGGCATGATAGCCTACGATGCCTTCTCGTTTTTTAAGGTGGTCCAGTTCCTCGATGCAAATGATCGGGATAATGATATGGTTGTCTTCAAATTTGTAAAAGCACATGGGATCATGAATCATTACATTGGTGTCTAGAATGAAATTTTTGACCATTTAAGCCTCCAATAGCTTTTCTAATGCCTTTGCATAAATTTGTGCGCATTTGATCATGGCATTGATGTCTATATACTCATCTGTAAAGTGAGCCACCTTCTCTTGACCTGGAAAGTTTGGACCATACGCTACGATGTTCGGCATCGATCTGGCATAGGTCGCCCCACCAGTCGGTATCGGATCTCCAGACAAGCCTGTTTCTTCTTCATATACGGATACCAAAGTTTGGATAAGTGGCGTGTCTTTCGAGATGTATAAAGGCGCCAGATAATCGATTTCCTCATAAGTGAGACCGTATTTATCCGCGACACGCTTTAAGCCATCCACGACGAATTTTTTATCGAAGGTTACTGGAATTCTTGCATCGATGCCGATCATTTCGCCGAAGGCGCTTAAATCCATTTGGTTAACAGACAGTGTCAGCTCTCCTGAAGGTTCGTCATGTAAACTGCCAAATATTAATTCACCATTTGTCGTAAAGCCTATTTTTTCAGCGATAAAGGTGATAATCGGCGTTTCGATTCCGATGTCCTTAAGTGCAGCTGCCATGCGAACGATCGCATTGACACCAGCAGAAGGTTTTGCAGAATGCGCACTCTTGCCGATGACGAAAAGTTCCTCACCTTCCAGCTCATGGTCAAATCCAAGCTTTTTAAGCTGCTTTTCAAGGCGATAGAGGTGATCGCCAGTATAGACTGCAGATTCTGGCACTGCATTCATGGCCGTTCCGCCATGTACCCTTAGCTCTGACTTTTTATCTGATTTTAAACGAAACTGGAGAAGTCCCTTTTCTGCATAAATCACTGGGAAATTTGAATCCGGTGTAAATCCCATGGTTGGGTGTTCTTCTGTTTTCACATAGCGACAAATGCAGCGCCACCCGTTTTCTTCGTCGGTGCCCAGAATCAGACGGACGCGTTTGTTAAACACGACGCCTGCGTCAAGTAGGGCTTTAATGGCATAGACTGCAGCGATTACAGGACCCTTATCGTCTATCGCTCCACGGCCATATATTCGTCCAGAAGCAATCTCTCCACCGAATGGTGCATGCTTCCAATTGCTTGCATCTCCCTCCGGCACCACATCCACATGTCCGAGGATGCCGATCATTTCTTCACCAGCGCCTACCTCGGCGTAACCATAGTAGCCTTCCGGATCATAATAGGTTCTAAACCCAAGGCTTTCACAGAGTGATAACACATGCTTTAATGCACGATCGATTTCGAGACCAAATGGTCGCTGTTCACAAGTTTCATCGATCACGCTAGGAATTCTTAAAAATTCTTGGAGAGATTTGATCATTTCACCTTGGACAGCTGTGACATTATTTCGAATTTTCATACCTTCGCCCCCTTATCAATCTTTCGGTATTTGCTTAATATATAACCTCTATTTACTGGTCAAATCAACATTTATTTTTATAACATGTAAAATAGTTGTGAAAACGCGTTTCAAACCAGCAAAAAAAAGAAAAAAAGCCCTAAGACCTTGGGTGTTTCGAGGTCATTAGGGCTATTTTGCAGGTCGGTATTCTGGGTGCGTTCGTTCTTAATTCTTCTCCACGAAAACGCCGACTTCATGGCCATTTAATTGGTGGATTTCATATGGCTTTTCCGTATCCGCTACGATGGCTGTCGCCAGTGTTTCAGACATGATGTACTCGGCGTGCTTTTCCACTGCGTCCGCAAACGCTGTTGGGGCATTATAGTAGATGGTGATTTGGTCCATCATCTCGTAATCATTGGCCTTACGCATCTGCTGTACACGTGAAATCAACTCTCTCGCGTAACCCTCTTCAATCAGGGCAGGTGTAAGATTCGTATCTAAGATGATGAAACGGTTGTTTTCCATCTTCACTGTGAAGCCTTCTTTCGCATTGATGTTGATGAGGACATGCTCTGCAGTAGCATCGAAGTTTTCGCCAGCCACTTCGAGCGTGATGGTCTCACCTGCGTCGAAGCGCATCGCATACACCTGAGGATCTAGTGCAGATAAAGCTTTTCCGAATTCACCCATGTGCTTGCCGATGATTGGTCCGAGGACTTTAAAGTTCGGCTTGAGCTGGAAGTTCATGTAGTCTGGCAGATTTTGTGTAAATACGACATTTTTAACGTTGAGCTCTTCCATGATAAGTTCCACGAGGTCGCCTATCAAGGTTTCGTATTTACCATCCACGATGACTTCTTGGATCGGTTGACGTACTTTAATCTTAACAGATTCTCTCGCAGCACGGCCCAGTGTAACCAGTTCTCTGATGAGGTCCATTCTGGATTCAACGTGTTTATCGATGAGGGCTTCATCAGCTGTTGGATATTGACTGATATGAACCGATGTGCCACCTGTAAGGTTACGATAAATCTCCTCTGTCAGGAATGGCGCAAAAGGCGCTGCTAGCTGACATACGGCGATGAGCACTTCGTTAGTGGTATTGTAGACCGATTTCTTATCCTCTGTCAGCTCCGACTCCCAGAAGCGTCTTCTAGAGCGTCTGATGTACCAGTTTGAAAGGTCTTCACTAACGAACTCTTGAATCTTTCTGACGGCTTTCGTCATATCAAAAACGTCGATGTCCTCTTTAACGGCTTTAGAAAGTGAGTTCAGCTTCGATAAGATCCATCGATCAAGCTCAGGGCGATCCTTTGGTTCGACGTAGAAGCTATTGACATCGATTTGGTCAGTGTTTGCATAAAGTGTAAAGAAGTTGTAGACGTTTTTAAGGGTACCGAAGAACTTCGAGTTAACTTCGATTAAACCGTCTTCGTCAAACTTGGTCGGTGTCCATGCTGGTGATACATAATAGAGATACCATCTCACCACGTCAGCGCCGTATTTGTCTAAGAGTTCAAAGGCATCTACGCCATTCCCTCTGGATTTCGACATTTTTTTTCCGTGTTTATCTAATACAAGGTCATTTACCAGAACGTTTTTATAAGGTGATTTGCCCATGACAAATGTGCTGATGGCGATAAGCGAGTAGAACCAGCCGCGGGTTTGATCGATGCCCTCGCAGATGAAGTCCGCTGGGAACAGTGAATCAAACTCATCTTTGTTTTCAAATGGATAATGGTGTTGTGCAAATGGCATGGAACCACTATCAAACCAACAATCGATAACGTCAGGCACACGCTGCATCGACCCACCACAGTGATCACACTTCAGATGGACATCATCCACATAGGGTCTGTGAAGCTCAATGGATTCATCGATTGCTTCAATCGCACGCTCAGCGAGCTCTTTTCTCGAACCCACAGAAGTGATGTGACCGCAGTCACAGCGCCAGATGTTCAGTGGTGTTCCCCAATAACGGCTTCTGGAGATTGCCCAGTCGTTTAGGTTTTCTAGCCAGTTACCGAAGCGCTTCTCCCCGACATAATCAGGATACCAGTTGACTTCGTTATTGTTCTTGATAAGAAGGTCTTTCAGCTTCGTCATCTCGATATACCAGCTAGGCTTAGCATAGTATAAGAGCGGTGTACGGCATCTCCAGCAGTGTGGATAATTATGCTCCATACGCTGACGCTTGAAGAGCTTGTTATTCTCTGCGAGCCATGTGACAATTTCCGGATCCGCATCGATGACGAATTTCCCCACCCAAGGCGTCTCTGTATATTTACCTTCTTCATCCACCGGTTGAAGCACTGGCAATCCGTATCTTACACCGGTTTGATAATCGTCTTCACCAAATGCAGGGGCTGTATGGACGATACCTGTACCATCCTCAACCGTAACGTAATCTGCGCAAGTGACGAAAAAGGCTTTCTTTTCAGTTTTTACGAAAGGCATGATCTGCTCGTATTCCATGAATTCGAGGTCTTTACCCTTATATTCTTCGATGACCTCAAACTCGCCATCAAGTACTTTAGGCGCTAAATTCTTCTCGACATAAAGCACTTCACCATTAAATCTAACCTTCACATAGGTTTCATTAGGATTGACTGTTAGTGCGACGTTTGAAGCCAGTGTCCAAGGCGTCGTCGTCCAAACGAGGAAGTACTCATCATGGTCTTTTCTTTTGAACTTTACATAGACGGTAACGGTCTTGATTTCCTGATATCCCTGTGCCACCTCATGTGAAGCGAGGCCTGTACCACATCTTGGGCAATAAGGGAGTATTTTATGACCCTCATAGATGTACCCTTCCTTGAAAAACTTATCCAGAATCCACCACTCTGATTCGATATAATCGTTCTCAAGGGTGATGTAAGGGTGATCAAGGTCGATGAGATATGCCATTTTTTTCGTCATTTCACGCCAAGCATCTTCATACTCGAATACCGAATGACGGCACTCACGGTTGAAGTTCTCGATACCGAACGCCTCGATGGCCGATTTATCATTTAAACTCAGTTTTTTCTCAACTTCGATCTCAACTGGAAGACCATGTGTGTCCCAACCAGCTTTTCTCTTTACTTGGTATCCTTGCATGGTTTTGATTCTACAAACAGAATCCTTAAGAGCACGTGCTAGGACGTGGTGAATACCCGGTCTTCCGTTTGCAGTTGGCGGTCCTTCATAAAAGATGAACGCCGGCTGTCCCTCACGTGTATCGACACTGAGCTTCAGAAGGTCGATGTCTTCCCAATACTCTCTCACCAATTTTTCATTCTCGGCGGTGGTGTGTTTTGATAGTTCTTTGTAACCCATGTGTGCCTTCCTTTCAATCTGTATTTTCAAAAAAATGAAAATCCCATAGCCAAAGCTATGGGACGAATTTACCGCGGTACCACCCAAATTACATGCCTATGGCATGTCTCTCGTCCAGGATAACGGTATCGAACCGACACTGACTACTGGGCAAACGCCGTTCGAAAGTGTAACTATGGGTGATTTTCATCTCTTCCTGACGTATCGGTTTTCACCAGACACCGACTCTCTGAACGCGGAGAAAAATTACTCGTCCCAATTTTTGTAGTTGCATTATCATGTTTTTTTAATTATAGCGGATGGTCTGACTATCGTCAACCATTTGCTCACGTTTCCATGGTTTCCTCTAATGTTTTCAGTTGATGCTCCACTAAGACTTTAAAACGCATCTGAAAGGTTTGAAGGGCATGCTTTGCTTCCTCATGCTTTTTAATGATGCTAAGCACCTCCAAATTCGCTTCGTCGATAAGCTTTTTCGCATGATCCTCTGCGCGGGCAACGATATGTGCCGCTTTATCGTTCGCGTGTGCGATCATATCCTCTGACGTTTTTTGCGCTAAGATCATGGCATCGTTAATGGTACGCTCCATGGCTTTATAACGCTCAAGCTGCTTCTCATAGTCCAGCACCTTTGCCGTATTTTCAATATTGATCTGTATGAGTTCTTCCATGCTTCTGACGATCAGCGCCATGTATTCTTCCACTTCGACTTCGCTGTATCCTCGCATGCTTTTACCAAAATGTTTATTTTGAATATCCACAGGTGTTAACATATAGGTCCTCCCCTATTTCGAAAAAACAGATAAAGTAATGCGAATACGGTCCTTTTTAGTCGTCCCTAAAATTTCCTCCAGTACCAGTCTGCCGTGACCTCGCACCGAGATTAAGTCCCCGGCTACAGGTTCATGACCACATTTATCCGTGATGACGTAATTCACCTTTACCCTTTCAGATTCCACTAATTGCTGTGCTTCTGTTCTGGACAATGAAAACGCCAATGCCACGATACTGTCTAATCGAATGGATTTGACTGTCCCGCTACACATCTTTTTATCGATAACAGGCTCTTTTTTATCCTCGAACGGACAGGTTCTCACATTTACCCCTGCGCGTCCGATTTTCTCTATGTTTTGAAGAAAATAATCCTTCAGACTCACATCGACAGCGATTTGAAAACCGCCTTCAAATGCGACGATGTCACCAATTGAACTCCGTTTGATACCAAGCGCCATTAAAGCACCTAATACATCACGGTGCGACAACTCATTAAACTTTTGATTGAATGTCACTTCCAGTAATGCCACATGGTTTTCCATTAGGACTGGCTCTGTATAGGGCGGCCAAAAGGCAAGCTTGGCACGTTCCGACGCTTCAAAGACACTGAAGGTCATCAATTCAAGTTCGGTTTGGGACTTGATGATTCTGGTAAACAGCATTCGTAAATCTGGCGTGAGGAACGGTGTTACCTCTGCCGTGTACTTTTGATCGGCACTGATGATCAAATCGAGTGTTTTAATAAACAGCCCTTCTTCATCGATGAACTGGCTGTAATACTTGATAAGCCCACCACGATCAATCATCAGATGGCCAGAACGACAGCCATTAATAGCTGCATAAGCAAAAGGGCAGCAAGTGGACTAAAATCCATCATGTTACCACCGATTTTCCATTTGAACAAAATATTTCTAATTGGACTTAAAATTGGTTCAGTCAATGTCACTAAAATTTGCATAATTGGATTTCTCGGATCTCTAATAAACCATGAAAGCATTGCACGGCCGAAGATGAGATACGTAACCACTTGAAAAAAGTAATAAAGTGTAACTTTTAAAATAAGCATATTATCCCTTTCTAATTTTACTCTCGTAACCAGGTGCTAACAGGATCTTCGTTCTTTTGCATAACGTCACCCGTAATGTCTACATTTTGTGGCGCTAAAATGAAAATGCCTTTAGCAACTTGTTGAATATGACCATCTAATGCATAAAGTGCGCCAGAGCAGAAATCGAAAATTTTACGTCCCAACTCCTTATCAAGCTCAGAAATGTTCATGATAACAGGTCTTCTCGTTTTTAAAGTATCGACGATATTAGTGGATTCCTCAAAATTCTTTGGATGAAAGAGCACGACATTCATCGTTGCATTGGAATGAATATTAAGGATTTTGTTGGAAGTTTTAATGGTATTCATGGACTTAGCATTTGCTTCAGAAATCGCATTAAGTGTCATATGGGTATCTTCCATTTCAAGGTCAGTGCGTTTCATGTCCTCATAAAAATCTTCTGTTCTGTCTTCCTCTTCGTGTGTATCGACACCCCAGAAAAATTTGATTTTGTCGATAAATTTATCGCCCATTATTTTGGTCCTCCTCAACTCTATTTATTATACTGGCGCTGTCCATATAGTTTGGTGCCTATACGGATCATATTCGCCCCTTCCTCTAATGCGACTGGGTAGTCTCCCGACATGCCCATGGATAGAAATTTTGCATTCACATTGGCGTAAGCACAATGCTGTAAGCGGTTGAATAAATCGTGCATTTGCTTAAAGTCACCACGAAGTGTTTCAGGATCATCCACAAATGGCGCAATGTTCATAAGTCCGCAAACCCTTACGTGATCAAGTGATGAAATGCCTTCCAATAACCCATCTAACTCGCTCGGCTTGATTCCGAATTTTTGTTCTTCGTCGGCGATGTTGATTTGAATCAGAATGTCTTGAATTTTTCCGATTTGCTTCGCGCGTTTATGAATTTCTTCTGCAAGCCTTACACTATCCACCGAATGAATCAGGTCCACTTTATCGATGATGTATTTGACTTTATTGGTTTGAAGATGTCCGATCAAATGCCAACGAACCCCTTTTTTTACCTCGTCAAACTTTCTAAGTATTTCCTGAACCTTATTTTCAGCGATATCCGTAATGCCATAGTCAATAGATGCGTTGATGATTTCAGGCTCATATGTTTTCGTGACACCGATCAGGGTCACTTCTGAAGCATCCATGGAAAGGCGTTCACAAACCGATCGAATGTCATCCTTAACGTCATCAATATTTGCTTTCAAGTATTGGGTCGTCAACTCTTCCTCCCCTTTAATCAATACGCTGGCCTTGCTTATACTGACTAGCCGTCCTGACGATTTCTTGATTAACCTTTAATGATCTGACGATGCCACCTTGAGTCACATCGTAAAATTGCTCATTATATATGATGGCGTACGCCTCATCATAGCCTAATACCTTTATCGGCACAAAATTCAGCTTTCTTTCTTTATCAACTGCATACACGCCCATTTTTCCATCCATGTTGACGATGGAATCCATGTGGATTTTTAGACCTCGGTAGTTTTCTCTAACGATGCTACAGTTGATCAATCGGCGTGTGAAGAATCCGTCGAATGGCTCTCTTAGCTGAATAACTGCGACGGCGTTCTCGCCATTGGTGAAGACATCATAAACCTCGCCCTGATAGGACTTTCCATCGATAATGGCAGAAATGCTTTGAATGTTTTTATAAGTATCTATTTCATCATTGGAGACGATGGCGGCTATAAAATAATTGCCATGATCGACGATCTTAAAAAGGCGATCCTTCGGCTTGACGGTCTGTTTGACGAGACTCTCTTCTTCAAAGGTTAACGATTTGATTTCATCATAATTGATGTTATATAGGTTATCAATAGTCAGAAAGTCCTCGTATCCATCTATTCTATAGGTAATCACCCCACTGGCAGGCGAATAAATCGCTTGCTTCTGCCCTTCCATGAGTTTGCCTTCTCCGATGGTTTTTTCGGAGTAGGAGGCGGTCCTGTTTGAAAGGAACTTGTTCTCCTCCTGCAGCTTATCGAGGCGTTCCAGCTTCTGCATAAGATCCTTTTTAAGCTTCGGGATTTCAGCATACCGTCCCTCGTCCATTTGGAAGAGGATCTCATTTTTTAGTGTGGTAATTTCGTACTCAAGTAGATTGTAATCGAATTCAATTTTCTTACGGTTTTGCTCCCGTTCAGATGCGGTCACTTCTTCCACTGTAGCGCCATCGTTAAAGATTTCGGCGACGAGGTGATTTTTATCGACGACATCACCTTCGTTTGTAAAGTAAGTGACCTTTCCAGAGAGGTTGGTATCCACGATTAGCTCATTTCGAAGTACGACACCGGCATAATCGTTTTGAATATCCAGATTACCCACTTCAACTAAATAGGTCGCCTGTTCTTTATAAAAAAGGTCAATGCCCAGATTGATGACAGCATAGAAAAAAAGACCGACAAACAACAAACTAAAAAATATTCTGCCATATCTCGGCCTTCGCTTCTTCTTGACCGGTTTTGCCATGGCAACCTCCTAAAATCGGATCATATTAAGTCCAGGCATCGAGTCCCGTAGCGTATTCATCCGATTCGTGCTTTAGCGTACGATTCATCAGATGTCCGACGGCTTCTCTGGCGTTCTTACTTTCATATAATACTTGATACAGCTGTGATGTAATCGGAAGGTCCAAATCGTATTTATTCTTTAGTGCATATGCGGCTTTTACTGTGTAAGCACCTTCGACGACCATACCCACCTCTGCGATGGCTTCGTCGAGGCTTTTTCCTTCTCCTATGAGAATGCCACAGCGTCTGTTACGACTGTGCATGCTCGTACACGTAACGATCAGGTCACCTACTCCAGCGAGTCCTTTAAAGGTCTCGCCCTTACCACCCATGGCCATACCCAACTGAGCAATTTCTTTGATGCCTCTGGTAATCAGCGCCGCTTTAGCATTATCCCCGTAGCCGAGACCATCACTGATCCCCGCGCCTAAAGCGATGATATTCTTAAGCGCACCACTGATTTCTACACCAATTACATCCGGATTCGTATAGACACGCATAAAGTCATTTGAGAACAAGTCTTGAACACATTCGGCAGCAACCCTTGAACTGGAAGCGGAAACCAACGCGGTAGGAAGTTTAAGTGCTACCTCTTCGGCATGTGAAGGTCCTGATAGAACCACAAACGGTGAATTAGGTGCGATACGTGCTGTAATCTGTGATACGGTTTCCAGTGTTTCCATATCGATTCCTTTAGACACATTGACGAGAATCGCTTTGTTCGGTAGTATTCCGTCATCAACAAAATGCTGCAACACGCTTCGATACTGTTGCGAAGGTGCAGAAAACACCACTACCTCAGAATTTTCAAGCGCTGCCTTGGCATCCGTCGTGAACGTAATCGCTTCTGGAATATGAATTCCAGGCAGGTATTTTTCATTCATACGCGTTTTTATGATGGCATCGATTTGTTCTTTTCCTCGAGCCCATACAACCACTTCGTGTCCATTATCATGGAGCACCATGGCAAGTGCTGTTCCCCAGCTACCTGCTGCTATCACAGTAACTTTCATCGTCATCATCCTCGTCGTCTAAATCGTCGTCATCGTCTTCATCGTCTTCTTCGTCGTCTTCATCGTCTTCATCGTCTTCGTCGTAGTCATCGTCATCGTAGCCATCGTCGTCATCATCATCCTCTGGCCATTCGTCATCTAAATCATCCTCATTTCCGGGGATATCCCAGTCGGATTCATGGCCGATTTCGATCTTAAACTCAGATGCACTGATGGGAGCGCTCATTAACATGGTTATTCACCACCTCGGGCTTTTACTTTAAACACGATCGGCGTCCCTTCATAGTTGAAGTTCTTCCTAATTTGATTTTCTATATAGCGCACATAGGAGAAGTGTGCAAGCTCTGTCTCGTTTACGAACAACACAAAGGTCGGCGGCTTTACTGACGCTTGTGTCGCATAGTAGATTTTTAGACGCTTACCTTTATCTGATGGCACTTGGTTCAAGGCAATCGCTTCATTGATAATGTCGTTGAGAACACCTGTAGAAATCCTAAGGGCATGATTGTTCGAAACGTATTTTGCTTGATCCAGTAATTGATTCACCCTTTGACCTGTAAGCGCGGAAACGAACATGATAGGGGCATATGCCATAAAAGGAAATTCCTCCCGGATGCGCTTCTTAAACTCGTTAAACGTATGGTTATCCTTCTCCAGAAGGTCCCATTTGTTAACGACGAATATCGATGCTCTCCCTGCTTCATGCGCATAACCTGCAACTTTTTTATCCTGATCCGTGATGCCTTCAGAAGCATCGATCATGATAAAGCAGACATCTGCTCGCTCGATAGCGGTTAAGGTTCTTAATACTGAATAGCGCTCGATGGACTCATTTACTTTAGACTTTCTTCTTATGCCTGCTGTATCGATTAAAACATATTTCTGATCGCCATAGGTAAATGGCGTGTCGATGGCATCTCGTGTGGTACCTGCAATTTCAGAGACGATGACGCGTTTTTCACCGATGAGCTTATTGATCATGGATGATTTTCCCACGTTCGGCTTACCGATCATGGCGATTTTAATGGCTTCATCATCCTCTTCAAGCAATGTGCTATCCGGGAATAATTTAACCACCTCATCAAGAAGATCTCCCAGTCCCATGGCATTTACCGAGGATATCATCACTGGCTCACCAAGACCCAAGGTGTAGTAATCGTAAAAGTGATCCGGTTTTTTGTATTGGTCAATTTTATTGAGCACTAAGATTACCGGTTTTTTCGAAACACGTAGCATCTGTGCAATTTCTTCATCCGCTGTGGTATAGCTATTCTTGCCATCACACACGAATAAAATGACATCTGCGGTGTCGATCGCGATTTGTGCTTGATCTCTCATTTGAGAGAGAATCACGTCTGTGGATGATGGCTCGATACCACCTGTGTCAATCATGATAAACTTATGGCGTAACCATTCACAATCGGCATAAATTCGATCTCTGGTTACCCCAGGCGTATCCTCTACGATGGATATCCTTGCCCCTGCAATTCTATTGAAAAATGTTGATTTGCCGACATTCGGTCTTCCGACGACGGCAACTATTGGTTTTCTAAACATGATGTCCTCCATTCATTAATACCGTAAGAAGGGCATCCCCTTCACAAGCAACTTTATATACTGGCTTGCCAAGCATATTTTCTATCATTTCACGTGTCATATCGTCCAGCAATACGTCTTCACCCGACCTGAACATGGCTTCAGGTAACAAAATCTGGTGGATTTCAGCCAGAGCTTCATACTGCTGTGCTGCACTTAAAATATCTCTTCCTGTAAGCAGACCGGATACCGTAATTCTCGGTCCAAAAAAGTGATTTTCCACTCCTAGAACATCCATCTTAACCTGTGGCCAAACGGCTTCTATCTGCGCACTTATTTGACTTAAATAAGGTGCCGCCGCAACGCCTGTAATCACGAGACTGCGTATTGGCTCAGGTGATGCCTTTTTTGCTGTTTTAGCTTTTACGGCAGCGTCAATTTCTGTACCTAGCTTTCTGATCATGCCGATGCCATCTTCTAGCTGAATATAAGACTCATAGGCCTCATCCTCTGGAAAATCAACACCTGCTAAAATATAAAACTCGTCTGCTAAAAATGCAAATCGCGTTCCAAGCGTCTCAAGCGCGTGTAATTGAAACTCCGTTACACGCCTAATGGTCTCGAGTGATGTGCTCGCATTAAACGGCACCATCTCTATAAGCCCCTCGCGATGCTGTGTCAACCCGATGGGAACGATGGCGACACTGTTCAGATTCGGATGAAAGGCCATCAAATCCGTTAAAGTACGGGACAGGGCTTCCCCATCGTTGTATCCAGGACATAACACGATTTGCGCATTGACTGTGATTCCCCCCTCTATGAGCTGCTTTAACCGTTCCATGATATTACCGGCAAAACGGTTGTTAAGCATCTTTTTTCTGAGTTCGGGGTCCGTCGTATGCACCGATACGTTGATCGGGCTAATGCGATACCTGATGATTCGGTCGATGTCCTGATCCTTTAGATTGGTCAACGTGACAAAATTGCCCTGTAAAAAGGAGAGTCTTGAATCATCATCTTTAAAATAAAGCGAAGGACGCATTCCTTTAGGCAACTGATCGATAAAACAAAATACACATTTGTTCGTGCAGCTTTTCGCATGATCGATAATGGGATTCTCGAAATTGATGCCCAGATTTTCATCATAAGTCTTATCGATTTCGAATTCCCAGATTTCACCGTCTGGTTTTTGAATCTCTATTTCCAAATACTCATCGTTCACTAAAAACATGTAATCGATGATATCCACTATTTTCTCTCCATTGATGGTCAGGAGAATATCCCCCGGCTCAATCTCCAGTTCTTCAGCAACAGAACCAGGATCGATGGATTTTATTACATTCATTTGGTACCCTTTCTAAACAACACAATAAAGCGTAAAAAACGCCAGCCAATATTTAATTGTATACCACTCGGACTGACATTACAACCCTTTTATCCTTTTAGCTGGATAAAGGCGCTCATAGAGCCACGCGGATACCCCGTCCTTCTATGAGAGTGGTAATGCACCTCGTCGCAAATAGTGCAATCGGGATTGACTTCAATTTGAGAACGCGAAAATCCCATTTTCATAAGGCTTTGTACGTTCGCTTCTTTTAGATCCAGCATATAGCGACCATTATCTTTCGCAAATGCAAAGGTTGAAATTTCATCTGTTTTAAATAGCCCTTCAAAGGCATCGATCACAGGCTGATCGACCTCGTAACAACAAACGCCTGCACATTGACCGATACCCAGTTTAATGCCATGGATAGTGGCCCCAAGCGTCAGCATCTCATCCACCGCAACATGCGAAATGGCGGCTGCAGTTCCTCGCCAACCACTGTGGACGTTCATTATTACACCCTTTTCTGCATCGATTCCCAATAAAGGCACGCAGTCTGCATAAAAGGTCATAAGCACGACATCTTTTCGATCGGTGACGATGCCGTCTGTCTGTTCCGCCACATATAATTGGTAGTCGTCTAATGCCGTTCCCGCCACATCGATGGGTTTTAAAACTGTCAAATCAAATGACGCATCGACAACCAGTACCTTTTTAGAATGGACCTGTTGCGTGGCGATGATGATCTTCGCATCAGCGTTAATGGCAACCAAAGCGCGTTTTATATTCTCAAACACGTCTTCTATGCGATCTGTACCATAAAAACTGGTATTCATGGTCGCATAAGGCCCCCCGCTCACACCACCCAATCGGTTGGTAATGCCATGTGGCGTTAAAAGACTGATAAATGTGTTCATTTTCACCTCAAAGGATTAAGCAAAAAAAAGCAGTTAAACTGCTTTAATATTGTGCTTTTTCGTGGAGTAGTTTAGTGAGTTCATTGATAAACGTATTGATGTCTTTAAACTGACGATAAACGGATGCAAATCTTACGTATGCGACCTCATCCAAATCCTTTAAACCTGACATGACCAACTCACCGATTAACTCAGAGTGAACCTCTTTTTCCATGGAAGTGTGCATACGCGTTTCAATTTGATCGATTAGTCGCTCCATTTGCTCCATGGAAACAGGTCTCTTTTCACAAGCGCGAATAATGCCATTCATCACTTTCATGCGATTATAGGATTCACGTGTGCCGTCTTTTTTAACGATAATGATGGGAATTTCCTCGATTTTTTCATAGGTTGTAAAACGTTGACTGCAAATGATACATTCTCTTCTTCGTCTAATCACGTGACCATCATCGGTCGGCCTTGAATCGATTACCTTAGATTCCAAGCTACTACAAAACGGACATTTCATCGCTTCACCTCAGTTCAGTTAGTCGTCGGTTTAAAAAAAAACCTTGCTAGAAGCAAGGTTATCTTTTCTTTCTTAAAAACGTTGGTATGTCAAATGTGTCGTCTTCTGCAGGGTCAGCTTCCGTAGGTTGTACCCTTACAGTTTCATTTTTAATTGGCTGTTTAATTTTAGGCTCAATTTTCACTTCTGGCTTCACAGAATCAAAACCAGTGGCGATGACCGTTACCGTGATTTCATCTTTTAACGACTCGTCGATAACCGCACCCATGATGATGTTCGCATCTGGATCTGCTTCACGATAAACCAGATCAGCAGCTTGCTGTATTTCCATCATTCCCAGAGATTTGCCTCCGCGAATATTAAGTAATATCCCTTTTGATCCTTTGATTGACGTTTCAAGCAATGGACTGTGAATCGCTTGGTTGGTGGCATCAATGGCACGATCTTCACCACTGGAAGCGCCAATTCCCATATGTGCTAAGCCTTGTTCATACATGATCGTCTTAACGTCAGCAAAGTCGACGTTGATTAAGCCCGTCTCTGTAATCGTATTAGAAATGCCTTGTACACCTTGTCTTAAAACATCATCCGCTATAGTGAACGCATCTAGAATCGACGTTCTCTTTTCTACGATTTCTAGAAGCCTGTCGTTCGGAATGGTAATCAAGGTATCCACACGGCGTTTAAGCTCTTCAATACCTTCTTCAGCGTGCTTCATTCTGCGTTTTCCCTCAAAAGAGAAAGGCTTCGTTACGACGCCAACTGTGAGGATGCCCATCTCTTTCGCGATTTCCGCGACGATCGGCGCTGCCCCTGTTCCTGTACCACCGCCCATACCGGCAGTGATGAATACCATGTCTGCACCTTGTAGCGCTTGAAAAATATCATCTCTGCTCTCTTCAGCTGCCTTTTTACCCACTTCTGGATTTGCGCCTGCACCGAGACCACGCGTTAATTTTTCACCAATTTGCAATTTATATTCAGCCGCTGAACTGTACAGTGCTTGTTTATCCGTATTAATGGCGATAAACTGCACTCCTTTCAGATTCGACTTGATCATTCGATTAACAGCATTATTGCCCCCGCCGCCGACACCAATTACTTTAAGCTGGGCAAATTCTTCAACAGCAACATCAAATTCTAACATGAAAACCCTCCTTATCCCGCAAAGTAATAATTCTCAGGTGTTTATATTCTCTGTTTTTTAAAAACAATAGACTTTATATGAACTAAATGATTTTTCTAAAAAACGCCCCTGATGTGAAAAACGATTTTCTCGCAACATATATTGCATAATAACCCTAGTTTTCCACTACATATAGTATAACCTCTTTTAGTTTTTTTGGGAATATTTTTTTTTCAAAAAACGTGACTATTCGTTAATTCCAGAACAATTTAGGTCTATCGAACTACTTACCGCGATAGCGATCGATGGTATATCTTCTAATAATACCGATATTGTTGAAAAGACGGGTACCGAACACGAAAATTGCCGCATAGTAAATCGGCACACCAAGCTTATCCCCCAGGTACGAGAGCGTAATGGCCAAAAGTGCATTGACGAAAAAGCCTGTGATAAAAATCAGGCCATCAAACTTACCATCCAAGCTGGCACGAAGCGCACCGATGATAGAATCGATGGCAGCTAAAATCCCCACCGAGACATAGAGCGAGGAAATCGTAGAAAATTCAAATGGGATATAAAGTCCCAATAATACGCCCAAAAGGACGCCCAATATGGCGATTAACATAGCTTTCCCCTTCCTACTTCACGTAATCATAACTAACGAATCCCTCATAAGGAGGAATGACGACACTTATGGACGTGTTGACTTCCACAAATACGCCCCAGCTTCTAAGGCTGGCGCTAAAACTATCAGGTGCATTGATGGCCGATTCTAAAAACTTACGATCTCCGATGGCTTCTATCACATATGGCGGCGCAAACACCACATCGTTGATTTTGATGGTTGGTCCCGTACATTGAATTTTAGACTTGCCTAAAACAACGCGTTGACCATTGATGGCGATTGCTTCAGCGCCTGCATTTCGAAGGTCGTCGACCATGGCACGGATATCTAGGTCATGGACCAAAACATTATTGGGGTTTTCGTCTTCTATTAAATCTCTCGTCCCATCAGCGACGATGATAACGACACCCGGACCTTCCATGCGCGTCAATCCAGCCGAAGCCTTAGTGAGCTCGATCTCAGACTTTAAAAACGACTCATAATCCACTTCTGCATCATCCTTAGCCGTTTGATAGGCGTCGATTTGCGCTTTAAGCTCATCGACCTTCTGATTTAACAGCAGAATCTCCGACTTTTGACTTTCCAGCTCGAGACTCTGTGTGTACATGTCCTTGATGGACAAATATTTTATGCCAGTATTTAGCGCCTTTACTTGCAATGCCACCAGAATACCCAGTAGAACACTTAAAATAAAAAAGCGCCATTTACGATTACTCCATTTCATCATTTCACCGTATTTGCGTACCTAAATTTGATGCTACCTGTGTAGGCACCAATTTCCAATTGTTCAACTTGTTTCACTTCTACATAATAACCAGATTCCTGAATAATTTGTACGACACCGAAACGCTGGTTGATGGCACTATCCAGTGTTTTTGAATCGCCGATGACCTTGATGATAAAAGGTGGGCTGATCGGCAAGGTATTCACGTTGACTTGGGTACCAGCCAAACGAATCTCCGTCGTATTGATCATGCGCTGCTCGTTGATGGATATCGCCTCTGCACCAGCAGAATTCAATTCATTAATGAGATCCAGCATCAAGCGGTAATCATACGCGATGTTCTTTTCGAGACCGACATTTAAATCCGTCGGTGGATTATCGATGGTGATCATGATCCCCGTTCCGCTTACCTTCGTCATCCCAGAAAACGCCTTAAAGCGATTCAGCTCATCCGTCAAACTCTTCACAACTGCATTTTCTTCAGATGCAGAATTCTGAATTTTATCGAGTTGCTCTTCCAGTCTTTCGATTTCCTCGATTAGTAGCTCTTTTTCTGCCTTGACCGCACTGAGTTCATTTAGAATTTCAGTGGTCTTTTGCGTCGGACTGGCGCCGTTCAGGTAGGTGCCTTGAACGAACTTCATCTGAAAGGCGATAAAGACCCCTAAAATAATACAGGCAAAACCAATCCAATAACTGTCATTTTTGATTTTCATATCAATCTCCAAAAGGTCTATAAACAGGTAAGCCATCCGAGCTGACGTCGATCACACCAGTGGTGATGCCATCGCCTTTCAGCGCATTATAGATGCTTACAAACGCATTAAACTTCTCTTCTATATTTTCACCGACACCAAATTTCACTCTGATGTCGTCTACTGTCAATTGTATGTTTCGTTCCACAAAATGTATATCGTCCGCTGGTACTATTTCTGTTTGCTCCAGCAATTTAATGAGTCTGACGATGTTGTCTAAGATATAGATTTGATCCACATCGATGAGATTCCCCGTTGAAAAGCTATCAAATGCGAATCCCTCCACAGTGTATCCCTCATTTTCAGACGCCAGAACCTCCAGAACGTGTAATTGCTCATCAAGTGATAGGACGATATCTGAATACCGGATGTTAAAGAAGTGGGTACGGTACGTCACATCGAATGCGACCGTATTTGGAAACCGCTTCTGTGCAGTTGCATATTTGACATAGGGATGCGCCATGAGCGCTTTCGCAGCTTCCGCAGGGTCCACCTCAAAATAAGGTGTGCCAATAGAAACCCCTGAATAACGCTGCACATCGTAAAGGTCTAAGTGTTCATTTTCATTAAATGTCACATGGCTGATTCGCAAAAGGTCTGTTTCGAAGTATAAATAAACCCCTCCAGCAATCATTCCCACCAGGACCAAAAATACAAAAATTCGCTTCAATACCTTTTTCAAATGCACACTCCGTTAGTCGGTCAAACGCCTGATGACCATGGCGATTGAATCCAAAGTTTTCGATAAATCCATCTTTTCACAATTTTGACGCATGATGCTGAGTTTACTTTGATCTTTATAAAAGTCCATAATGGTATGAACCATCAGTTCTTCATTTAAATCTTCCTCTTTAATCACGACCCCCATACCATACTTATCCATCAGCTGCGCATTGAGGAGTTGGTGGTTGTTTGCGACGTTTGGCGATGGAACGATGACCGAAGGGGCTTTTGAAGCGATGATTTCGTTGATCGTGGACGCACCTGCACGCGAAATCACTAGATCGGCAGCATAGAGATAGGTCGGCATGTCTTTAAGATAGCCGATGATCTTTACATTGTCACCCACTGTATACAGCTTATTTTCGATATCCTCCATAACATAAGGATAATAACGTGTACCAGAAACATGGATAAATTTCAGATTTTTCGGCTCCGCCATCTTCGCGTAGCTAGAAAGCATGATGTGATTAAGCTTCATGGCGCCGTTGCTCCCACCCACTGTGAGTACTAGCATCTCATTATTTGCGATGCCTAGCTTCATTCGCGCCTGTTCACGATTCGTATTGAAATAGGCGTCGACGATGGGCATGCCTGTATAGACCACGCGCTCAGGGTGTTTGAAATGAACCTTTGAATCCTCGAAGGAAACCATAATCGTGTCGACAAAACGGCTTAAAATGCGATTGGTGAGCCCTGGATAAGCATTTTGCTCATGAATCGCCGTAGGAATCCCACGTAGTGCGCCGATCATCACCAGCGACCCCGCCACATAACCGCCTGTACCGATAATCACATCCGGCTTAAACCTTTTGATGATTCCGTTGGCTTGCCAGAGGCCCTTGAATAATGCGACCAGTGCTGAAAACGTCTTCTTGCTGAGCTTTTTATTCAGTGGTGCCACATCGATCCCGACATAGTTGAGGCCCTTTTTAGGAACAATCTCCTTTTCCATGCCGTTTTTAGACCCCACATACATCAATTCTAGTGGTCTGAATTCTTTCTTTAAACGTTCAGCGATGGCTAACGCGGGGTAAATGTGCCCCCCTGTGCCACCACCTGTAATGAGTACTCTCATAATGTCTCCAATTAAGTGCTTATTCTTCGCTATCTTGATCGTGCCTGATGGTGTATTTAGAGATGTTAAGCATAATGCCGATACAGCCCAGCAGCGTCAAAACACTGGTACCACCATAGCTAATAAACGGTAGTGAAACGCCGGTTGCAGGCATCGACGAGGTTGCTACAGCATAATTCATCAGAATTTGAAGCCCGAGCATCGCCGTTATGCCCGAAGCCATCAATGTGGAAAAGATGTCAGGCGCATTCATAGCAATTTTAACACAACGGTACATCAATATCAAAAACATTATTAAGAGGCCCACCGTACCGAACAAACCCAGCTCTTCCCCCACGGTTGCGAGGATGAAGTCGTTTTGAGGTTCGGGAATATAGAGCTTGTTCTGTGTGCTCATGCCCAGCCCCACACCAAAAATGCCACCTGTCCCTAGGGCATACAGGGACTGAATAACCTGCCAAGACTCATCGTTTTTATATTTGAAGGGATCTAAAAATGCCGTCAATCGGTTCAATCGATAAGGCGCATCGTGAACGAGTAGCCACCCCACCACTGCACCCAGGCCGGTAAATAAAGCGGCATACACCCACTTTAAGCCCGCGATAAAGAGCATGATGGACATTACGCCAGCGAGAATCACAGCAGTACTCATATTCGGCTGTTTCATGATCAAGAGGACGATGATGGCGATAATGGCCAGATAGACACCTAGAATTTTAGGTTTGTTCAATATCGTATGATTTTTTTCGAGACTGAAGGCAAAGAACATGATCATCCCAACCTTGGCAACTTCTGCTGGTTGAAAGCCCTGTCCTGCTATATAGATCCACCTTTGGGCATTATTGATGACACGCCCCCCGATCAACACGTAGACCAAAAGCGCCAAACTGATGATAAATAACGGGATAGCCGCCTTTTTATAAATTTTATAGTTTACGGTTGATGCCACGAGCATGGCGACGACGCCTAAGACGATCCACTTAAGGTCTGTGGTGAAAAAATGGAGCTTGTTCTGCATTTTTTCGAGGGCGTAATAGTAGCTGGAGCTAAACACCATCAAAAGTCCAAATGATACCAAAACCAGCGTTACGACCAGCAGTGGATAATCTATCCTATTTTCTTTCATTTTTCCTCCAGATTACAGTTCTCTAACGATGGCTTTAAAATGCTCTCCTCGCTGTTCAAAGTTATCGTACATGTCCCAGCTGGCACACGCCGGCGAAAGCAGGATGGCATCGCCAGGCAATGAGCACTTCACGGCCATATGGACGGCTTCTTCCATAGTCGAAACCAGTGTTACCTGCGTATACCCTTTATTTTTTGCTGCATCTGCAAACTTCTCACGTGTAGCGCCGAGTAATATCAAATGTCTGATTTTTCCTTCAAAAGCATCGAAAATCGGTTCAAAATCACTGTCTTTATCATAGCCGCCTGCAATTAGGACAGTCGGTCTATTCATGGCCCTAACCGCACAAATGGTGGAATCGGGATTCGTTCCTTTTGAATCGTTATAAAATAGACGACCATCAACGGTCTCCGTATACTCAATACGGTGTTCAACACCCGCGAATGTTTTAAGCGCTTTAATGATGGCTTCCGTTTCCACTCCCGCTAAACGCGAAATTAAGGCTGCAGCCAGAGCGTTTTCTTCATTATGACTACCGAAGATTTTCATTTCGTCCACCAGACAGAGTGGTTCAACCACACCATCGATGGCTAGCATGAGTTTTCCATCTAATAGATAGGCACTTTGACCTTTAATTTCTTTTCTACTGAAGGTATAAACCCTTCCCTTAGCCCTAGAAGCAAGCTGTCTGGTGAGCAAATCATCGAAATTCAAAACCAGCGCGTCCTCTGGGCGTTGATTTTCAAAAATACGCGCTTTTGCATCTGTATAATTTTCCATCGTTTTGTGACGATTCAAATGATCAGGTGTGATGTTCAGGATCGCCGCGACACGTGCTCTAAAATCGATGATGGTCTCGAGCTGAAAGCTGCTGATTTCAGTAATCATGAACGTGTCCTCAGCCGCAAGTGGCGCTCTGGATACGGCCGGAAGCCCGATGTTTCCCACTACGTAATGGTGTTTCTCAGCGGTACTGAATATTTCACCCGTAAGTGCGGTAGTAGTGGTCTTTCCATTGGTACCCGTGATCCCCACGAACTTTCCCTTACACAGTTGATAAGCGAGTTCAATTTCGCCGATGATTACCGTTCCAGCATTTCGCATTTCGTTTATAAAGGGTAAATCCACTGGTACTCCCGGACTTAACACAGCGATGTCGAAAGTCTTCATTTCAGTGGGGGTCATGCCTAAAATCGCCTTACGATAATAAGGTCTGATGTCATTTAAAATTTCTTCAAGCTGAGCTTCACTTTTCATATCGGTAATGGTGATGACCGCACCGTTATCATAGAGTGCCTTAATGGCTGAAACCCCAGATTTGGCCAATCCCACGACGATGACGTCTTTATCTTTAAATTGCATATTTCCCCCTATTGATAGATGAAATAACTGATGAGACACATGAGGATCGTCAAGGCTGAAAAGCGCGTGACGATTTGAACCTCGTTCCACCCCACCATTTCAAAATGATGGTGAATAGGTGCCATTTTAAACACGCGTTTTTTCGTTCGCTTATAAACCCCCACTTGTATCATGACAGATAAGGTTTCGATGAAGTAAATAAGTCCAAACAATGGGATGAAGAGCGGCATTTTAAGCATAATGGCCATCGCTCCGACATATCCGCCCAGTGCCAATGATCCTGTATCCCCCATGAAAACCTTTGCTGGATGCCAATTATACCTTAGATAAGCCAGCAGGCCGCCTGACATCGCAGATGCGGTTAAAATCACCACGGTATTTTCCTGAACGAATCCCATGACCAGGAAAAAAATCGAAACAATCAGGGTCACTGTCGCTGCAAGTCCATCCAGTCCATCGGTCAAATTCACTGCGTTATCGATGGCCACGTACATGATGATGGCCAGTGGATAATACACCCAGCCTATATCAACCGTTCCATGAACAAAGGGGACTACGATATCCGTTCCCCAAATCGCACCATAGGCTGTGAACGCCACCGCTAAAATGAACTGAAGTCCAAACTTTTGCTTCGCTTTAAGCCCTTCATTATGCTTCTTAACCACTTTTAAATAATCATCTAAAAACCCGATTGCACCGAAGCAAAGCACCGCTAAAGCCACATAGGATGTTTGTTGCCACTCGAAGGTAAGTGAAAAGGCGATGGGGATCAAAAATGCCACCATAAAAATAAGTCCGCCCATGGTCGGTGTTCCCGTTTTTTGTAAGTGTGACTGTGGGCCTTCTTCCCTAATGGCTTGGCCAAATTTTAGCTGCCTTAATCGTGGGATCACCACAGGGCCTAACAATAGGCCAGAAACACCGCTTAGAACGAAGAATAGGAGTGCGTTTGCAACATTAGAGTTAAACAGGTTCATAGGATAGTCATCTTCCTTTCAAATTAGGTTCATTTTATTCCTCGACTGAAATAATCACCATGGAGTCCCCATCGACCTTAGTTCCTGCAGCCGGAAACTGGTTCGTTACCGGAAGCGATAAATCCTCTACACCCAGCGGTGTCGTCGAATAGGTCAGTTCGAGCGCATCAAGCGTCTTCATGGCTTGTTCCAATGTCATGCCGATCAGATTCGGAATCTCCACATCTTTTTTGACGGTTATTTCAGGCGCTATATTTTTATAACGTAAAATGTCTTCTAAAATGCCTTTTACGATAGGTGCCGCCACAAGGCTACCTAAAAACTGGTACTTCGGTTCATCCACGACGACGAGCACGACGTACTGCGGATCTTCCATAGGCGCGATGCCCATGAATGAGACGACGACCACTTCGTCCTCATAGCCATTTTCAGTGAACTTCTGTGAGGTCCCTGATTTCCCGCCTACTCGAATGCCTTCGATATAGGCCTTCTTACCACCACCTGTTTTCACGGCGCTTTCCAACAGGAATTTTAGTTTTTCCGAAGTGGCTGCACTGATAATTTGTGCTTCCACCTTCGGCTCGTAAGCTTCGATGACATTGCCCTCACTATCGATGATGGATTTGACGATCAATGGTTCCATAAGGTTTCCACCGTTCACAAGCGAAGACATGATTCTCACCATCTGCAGCATGGTCATGTTGATGCCGTGACCATAGGACATGGTGGCCAGCTCAATCGGTCCTACCTTATCCATTGGTTGCGAAATGGATTTTGCTTCAGCCGGTAGCGCTATGTTGGTTTTCTCCAGAAGACCAAACTTGTCGAGATAGCTGTAAAGGCGCTCAACGCCTATCTTTTGCCCTATTTCTATAAATGCAGGATTACAGGAGTTCACGAAGGCTTGAACGAAGGTTTGATGTCCATGCCTGTCTGGATAACTTACACAGTGAAGCGGTACGCCATTAACCAGCTTTACCCCTTCACAATAGAATGTCGATTCTAGTGTGAAAAGCTGCTCTTCAAGTGCGATGGCCGAGATAAGCGCTTTAAAGGTTGATCCTGGTTCAAATGTGTTACTGATGGTTTTATTTTTCCACATTTCGTTCCAATATGTCAGCCTTTCATCGTCTGTTAATTTTGACCATGTGCTTTCATCCATATCAGGACCGTAAACGCGTGGTTTGTTAAGATCAAAATCCGGCTTTGAGGCCATGGCGAGAATTTCACCTGTTTTAGGGTCCATGACGATGGCTGAAACGGACTTGGCGGTATGCTGCTCAAGGGCAGTTTGCAAACGATCCTCTACGAAAAACTGTATACTGTCATCAAGTGTCAACATGATAGAATTTCCATTTTTGGGCGCTTCCAAATTATCCTCACCATAGGCGAGCTGTCTTCCATAGACATCGGTAGTGACGTGATAAAGACCAGGTTGTCCTTTTAACGTCTCATTAAACCAAAGCTCCAATCCGAAAAGGCCATCTCCGTCTGAATTCGCTATTCCCACTATGTGGGCAGCCAGTGTGTTGTAAGGATAGAGTCTTTTGGTATCCTCTGTGATGCTGATGCCGCCGATCCCTTTTCCCCTCACCAGATCAGCTTCACTCTTCGTAAGGTTTGCTACCACTTTGACAAACGTCGATTTGGCTGTGAGGATCTTATCGATAATGCCATCATACTCGATACCGAGGACATCTCCTATAAGCGCAGCTGTTTCGTTTGGCTTCGTAATTTCAGAGGGCTGTGCCCAGACAGAATAGGTTTTGATACTGAAGGCGAGCTTATCGCCATTTCGATCGAGGATGCTCCCTCGTTCCGCTGGAATGACGATGTTTTTGTTTTGCTGCGCTTTAGCGAGCTCAGTCAACTCATCGCTCCAGAAGACTTGTATGTATACCAGTCGACCAACCAGCGCCACCATTAACAGGGTCAATATAATATAAAAAATGTAGATTCTCTTTCTGAGAGGATTCATTTACCAGCCTCCAAATAATCGCTACTACTATTATAGCGTACACGATAAAATTATCAATTTTAAATCACTCACTAAAATAATAAGAACCCTAGACTACTGATATATAAAGGCGACTAGGGTTCAAAGATTCTATTATTTTTACGACATATATTGCTTAATCATTTTTGCTCCCCAAAAGGGCGGCAAACAATTCCTTTACCATAGGGGTATTTTGTGAGTTTTTAACGGGTTCTACGATAATCTCTGGAGAGTCTGATAAAAGGGCATAGTGGGCAGTAGACTCTATGTAGACCATTTGCTCAGGTGTAGGGTATTGCATTCCTAAAGTCTCTACAGCAATTTTTTCTATGTTTTTCAGACCTGTCTGGTTTTCGATCTTTGCATTATACTCTTCAATTTGGGCATTGAGCGATTTGATCTCAGCTTTAAGATTATTGATGTCATATTTTGCTTCGTTCACTAAGGAATTCTTATAGACATACGAAGTAAACAGCACCGCGATAAATAAGACGATGGCGATGGATTGGAGCATGCCCATAAAACGGTGAAACGCCAGTTTACGCGCATTTTCCTTTTCCATTCGCTTTTGTCTTATGCTGATAATCTTTGCATTCTGAATTTTATTGAAGCGATCAATCTCTTCTTCATGCATCTCTGCCCTAATCTCTGCTCTAATCGCTGCCATAGTAACCCCCGATTATTTCTTTTCAGCCACCCTTAATTTTGCGCTTCTCGCTCTCGGATTGGCTTCGACCTCCTCTTCAGATGGAAGAATCGGTTTTTTTGAAATGATTTTGATCTTTGCTTTGCCCCCGCAAATGCAAACTGGAAATTCTGGTGGACACGTACATCCTTGTGCTAATTTTTTATACGCATTTTTGACGATACGGTCCTCTAATGAATGGAAGGTGATGATCGCCACACGGCCACCCTTGCCCATATGTTCAAAAGCACTTTCTATTGTTTGTTCGATTATTTTAAGCTCGTTGTTTACTTCTATTCTAATGGCTTGGAATGTTCGCTTAGCCGGGTGTGGTCCGTCTTTTCTCGCAGCGGCCGGGATGGCTTTTTTGATGACTTCCACCAGTTCAAACGTCGTTTCGATGGGTTTTTGCGTCCGCGCTTCTACGATGAACTTCGCGATGCGATTCGCCCAATTTTCTTCACCATAGTCAGTGATGATTTCCGTGAGTTTACGCTCACTATAGCTGTTGACCACATCGTATGCAGTGAAGGCATCGCTTTGATTCATCCGCATATCGAGTTTGCCATCGTTCATGTACGAGAAACCGCGTTCTGCCTCATCAAGCTGGTAAGAAGAAACCCCCAGATCAAGGAGTAATCCATCAATACGGTCGATTCCCTGGTCAGCTAACACGCGATCTAAATTCGAAAAATTACTATGCACCGGAATGAAGCGTTCTCCGAAAATCTTAAGACGGTTCGTCGCCGCATTTAGCGCATCCGTATCCTGGTCGATCCCGATCAGCTTACCGTGATTCAGCAACTGAAGAATCTGGAATGAGTGGCCACCTCCGCCTAAGGTGCCATCGACATAGATGCCATCGGGTTTTATATTAAGCCCTTCTATGCATTCTTTTAATAACACACTCACATGACTAAAACTCATACGCACCCCTTAAAATCTTATTCCTAGTGCTTCCATATCCTCTGCCAGGTCATCCATGTTCGATGTCATAAAGTCATTATAGGATTCCCAAGCAGCTGCATCCCAGATTTCCACTCTGGCACCAGCACCGTTCACATAAACCTCTTTGTCGATGTTTGCATGTGTTCTCAATGACTGTGGAATAAGTATTCTGCCTTGCTTGTCGAGTTCACATTCGGTTGCACCTGCAAAAAATGACCTTGCAAATGCACGTGCATTCTTATTAGAAAGTGGGAGCGCTTTCAACTTCTCTTCAAAATTCTCCCATTCTTCTGTGGAAAACACGAAAAGACAGTTATCCAGACCTTTTGTTATGTAAAAATGTTCTCCGAGCTTCTCCCTGAATTTCGATGGGATGCTCAATCGATTTTTTGCATCGACTGTATGTTTAAATTCACCCGTAAACATGTTCTTCACCTGCTCATCGAAAATTCATGGTCTTTCATCCCACTTCATAACACTTTATACCACTACTTGCTCTAATTTTAACCGTTTTATTAATATAAAGCAATAAAAAAAACGACTTTATCATAAATAAAGTCGCCTTTCTCAGGTGTTTTGGTACTATGGTCCTATTCGTTTTTCTCAGGGATTTGCCACCATTTATATTTACGTGCTAAAAAGATTAAAACGACGCTGAAAATGATGGATGTTAAACTGAATACCTGTGCTATTCTAAGGGGTCCAAGCATTAGACTATCCGTTCTGAGGCCCTCGATGAAAAACCTGCCCACTGAATAGAGGCCGAAATACTTGAGCATTTGTTCGCCGTAGAATTTTCGCTTTTTAAACGTAATCACTAGTACGGCGAAAACCAACAGGTTCCAGATGGATTCATATAAGAAAGTCGGGTGAACCTTAACGCCATCCACCATGATGCCCCACGGTAAATCTGTCGGCCCACCGTGCGCTTCTTGGTTAATATAATTCCCCCATCTTCCGATGGCTTGTCCAAGTATCAAGGGCATGGATACCATATCTGCAAGATCGCCGAAGTTGAGCTTTTTAAACTTGCAGACGATAAACCCACCAAGTAAACCGCCTAGTACACCGCCGTGAATAGCGAGTCCCCCATCTCTAAATGCCAGAATATCCTTCGGATTTGCCGAATAATAATCCCATTCAAATGCCACATAATAAAGGCGGGCAAAGAGGATGGCCATGGGAAGAACCACCAAGATCAGGTCTAGCAAGTCATCTTCCTTATAGCCGTATTTCTTTCCGACCTTCAATAAAATCATCGAACCGATGAACATGGCAGACGCGATAATGATGCCATACCACGCGATGCCGATGCCCATGATTTCAAATGCATAGCGATCCATAAAACACTCCTTTTATTAATCTTTTCTTTCTACTCGTTAGCGTCACTCTTTTGCTTGTGTACTGCTGATAACGTATGATTTTCTAAGTCATAAAAGCTTATAACCGCTTGGTTGACCGCTTCAATTGTAAGGTTTTTATACGCTTCCATTTGTTTGAATAGGTCGTTACCACGCATGACCGACTGGGTATAGTTCCCTGCTATCGACTGGAGCGAGTTGAAAGACGAAATTGATCTGCCTAGAATTTTTCGCTTCATCCTCATAAAATCGTCCGCTTTGAACCCTTGGTCTTTATGCTTTTGTATCTCGCTCAGGATGAGTTCGTAGAGTTCATCTATGTGGTCGGTTTCATTCCCCACCAACGACATGGCATATCCTTCGCCCACTTGTGTGTCAAAATCGAATCCGTCTGCCACCAGCCCTTTTTCATAGGCCATCAGGAAGAATTCACTGCTTCTACCAAACATCAGGTCGTTAGCAATTTTTAAGGCTGCAATCTTATCTTCTTTATTTTCTTCAAATAATCTGGGATCCGTTTTAAATCCCACGAGCATCATGCCCTTACCTATCCGTTTATACGAATCCAACCGTCGATAATTAACGGGATAAGGTTCCTCAGGTATGATGAGTTTCGGTTTTTCTGTGTGTCTGAATCTAAACTTATCAAAGTAGGCTTCCAACCATTCAAAAGTGCTGTCTACCTCGATGGCGCCGTATAAAAACAAGGTCATGTTACTTGGTGAGTAAAAATGGTCATAACATGTCATGATTTTTTCTTTCGTTATCTCTCGAATGGACTCGGTCGACCCTGCAATCTCGTTTCTGATAGGATGATGATGGAAAAGCCCTCTGTATAGATTCGTACTGAGGTCCCAGGTTGGTTCATCCATGTACATGCGAATTTCTTGATCGATGACTTCGATTTCCTTAAGGACAGAAGCTTCTGTTATGTCCGTCTTTTGGACCATATCGATTAAGAGCTTTAAACCCGTATCAAAATGCTCGATGCTATCAAAATGGTAAACCGTTGATGTGAAGCTCGTATAGGCATTTAGATTGGCACCCAACTCTTCAAACTTCTCAAAATTACTCTTCTCGTTATCTTCGAAAATCTGGTGCTCTAAAAAGTGTGCTGTACCATGAGGCATTTCATAACGCTTACCCTCAAACCAATAATCATTATAGATGCCCCCATACTGGGTTGCAAAAAAAGCATACTTCTTAGCAAAATGCGGTTTAGGCATAATGTGAACTTCAAGACCATTTGATAGGGTTGTCACATAAACTTTTTCGCCCAACCCCTCGATGAGGTTTACCTTACGATTAGCCATGGTGATCCTCCTTCACAAGTCTCGCGACCGTATCTAAACGGATGTCGCCAAGTGCTTCGACGATTTGCTCACGCGTAACCCCTTCAATTTTTCTGATATGCGCTTGTTCGTCGACGATGCCTTCTGAAACGATCAGGTTGTAATAAAAGTTGATATACGAGTTCGGATAGTCCGAAACGGACTGGATGTTTGAAACGACGGTCTTCTTTGCGATTTCAAGCTCTTCATCAGTAAACTGTCCGTTTTTTACCTCTTCAATAATCGCTTCAACTAGGCTTTCTGTTTTAGAAAATTTATCGAAATCGACGCCAGCATAAACCAACATGATGGATTTATACTTTTCCATACGTGAATAGATGCTATAGCATAAGCCCTCGCGCTCTCTAATCACTTTAAAAAACTTTGAACTTCCACCTCCGCCTAAGATGACGCTGGCAACCAAAGCCGCCGCGTATAGGGGCGATTCATAGGGCACATTGATGCGATACCCCATACAGAGTTTACCCTGTGTCAAATCGTGTGCTTCTTCATAATAATTAACGGTCTTAGGGAAAAAGACGACCTGCTCCCGTTCTAACAAAGTACGGTCTCCCGATGAAAACGTCAAGCTATCGATAATGGCACTTTCCATTAGCTCAGCATCATAATCGCCGATGACACAAATATCTATCTCGGATTCATTCCAAATTTTTCTTAGATGTTTAAGCAAGCCTTCCGGAGTAATGGCCTTAACACGCTCAACCGTACCAAACTCATGTATGTGATAGTGCTCATCCTTGCACATGTTTTCGATACAACAGCTCATGACCCAGCTGTCTTTATGGTCTTTTCGAAGGTTGATTTCGGATATGAGGCCTTCCTTCTCTCTTTCCACCATCTCTGGATCGAATCCGTCACCTTCCACTTTCGGATGGTTGATCATGTCGTTGATGATGGCGAGAACACCTCTATAAAGACCCGTTTCACCCACATGCTGTTCACCGGGAACCTGAATTTTAATTTGTATCATTTGCTTTTCGCCATACTTATGAACATCGGAGACGATTAACGTTCCGTATAGCATTTCCAGCGCTTGACTCATTTCTCGCGACGAATGGAGATTCGCCGTCGCCTTATCGATGACCCTGGATAACAGCGCATTAAGCGCCACTTCAGACTCGACCAGTGGGCGTTTTATATAGATGCCAAATAAAACCGTTTTAAATTTATCTGACTGTACCATGTGCAGGTTAACACCTGGAATAATGGTTCTTTGGAGCGTTTGGTTAATCATGCGTCACATCCCTTTTAAGCGTCATAAAGACATTATAACTTATTTACATTGTATTGTTAATACGTTATAATATTTTGATGTGATTAGAAAACAAATTATGAATAATGATAGATTAAGGACGGGATTAAATGAAATTAGGAATTGTGGGATTACCCAACGTCGGCAAAAGTACCCTTTTCAATGCCATTACAAAAGCAGGCGCAGAAAGCGCAAACTATCCTTTTTGTACGATTGAACCCAACGTAGGTGTCGTATCGGTACCGGATAAGCGTCTCAATGTACTTAGGGATTTATATGACTCGAAGAAAATAGTCCCTACTGCAATTGAATTTTACGATATTGCCGGATTGGTACGTGGCGCTTCAAAAGGCGAAGGCCTCGGCAACCAATTTTTAGGGCATATTAGAGAAGTTGAAGCCATCGTTCACGTGGTGCGTTGCTTTGAGGACGAGAACGTCGTTCACGTGGAGGGCAAAATCAATCCACTTAGCGATATCGAAACCATCAACATCGAGTTGATTTTATCGGATGCAGAAGTTCTCGAAAGAAGACTCTCGAAAGCCATCAAGCAATCAAAGGGCGATAAGACCCTCGGTAAAGAAATCGAGCTCTTAGAACAAGTAAAGAAAGTGCTTGAAGAAGGCAAATCAGTACGCACCATGGAATTATCCGATGAAGACCGCGAATTCGTCAGCACCCTCAACCTCCTCTCATCAAAGCCGATCATCTATTGTGCCAATGTGTCAGAGGAAGATGTCGTGGCAGGTGTCGAAAATGAACATGTGAAAGCTGTAAAAGCATTTGCCGCAACCGAAAACGCCGATGTCGTCGTCATCTGCGGTAAGGTTGAGCAAGAAATCGCGGAGCTCGAAGATGAAGATCGCCAAGCCTTCCTAGAAGAGCTCGGACTCAAAGAATCTGGTCTTGACCAGCTCGTCCGTGCCAGCTATCACCTCTTAAACCTCATCAGCTTCTTAACAGCCGGTCCACAGGAAGTGCGTGCATGGACGATCCGTAAGGGTACAAAAGCACCTCAAGCTGGCGGTAAAATTCACTCTGATATCGAGCGTGGCTTTATCCGCGTGGAAACCATCGCATTTGACGACCTGATCGCCTATGGCACCATGTCAGCCGCTAAAGAAGTGGGCAAAGTCAGACTCGAAGGTAAAGAATACACCGTATGTGATGGCGATGTGATGCTGTTTAGATTCAATGTTTAATTCCTAAAAAATTTTTATTCCATTTCGCTTCACAGTCCAACCACTAATAATCGCATCTGATTATTTGAAGACACAGAAATTCCTTTAAGCAGAGCCCATTGTTCGTTGGACGCGTTTCGCTTGGGTCATTCGGATGCATGCCGTTTACGACTCGTGTCGACGCGAATATGAAACTCGCTTCGCTCAAACAGTCATATGCGCTATGTCTATGCTGTTGTTCGTTTCTGAATTTTTGTAAACTATGCAAATATAGTAGGTAGTGTAGTCTTACGTCAGTGAGCCTTCGTCGAACAGCAGGGGCATCCTCATGAAATCGCTTCTCGCAGGATGTGAAGCGAAATTTTAATCAAAATTCCCATAAGAAGAATCATGCACATTTAAGTCCACCAAATGAACATTCAAAAGTGTAAAGCCCTCTAATCGAGGGCTTTTTTAATTTCCATAACATACATTTCTATATTCAAATTACTTAATGGAATTTACTTTCGTGCATTTTTAATAAAATTAACTGAATGTACTCTTTTATGTAAGCATCTGTAATCACAGAATACGAAATGATCCCTTAAATCTTCCTTAGATAAGACTCAAAAGCAACATCATTGTAAACTGGTTCTAGAGATTTTGTCAAATCATATGACATGTCTTCAAAATTAATAAAAGCCCTCACTTTGAGGACTTTTGTTTTTTGTCTTTCGATGTTATCAGTTACGATCACTTAAATAAGGTCATTTACGCAACAATGATTGTTAAGTTTGAAGTTTCGCGATTTTATTTCGAAATTTCGCTCCACATCCCGCGAGAAGCGATTTCATGAGGATGCCCATGCCGTTCGAAATTAGCGAGATACAGCAAAAATGACTGTTTGAGCGAAGCGAGTCTCATTTTTGCATCGAGCGTTCGTAAACGGGATGCATCCGAATGACCCAAGCATCGAGTGGGACTGTGAAGCGGAATTGAATCAAAAATGCTTTACGATCATTTTCGCGTCTAGCGTTCGCAAACGGTATGCATCCGAATGACCCAAGCGAAACGCGGGACTGTGAAGTGGAATTGAATCGAAATCGCTTTACAATCATTTTCGCGTCTAGCGTTCGCAAACGGCATGCATCCGAATGACCCAAGCGAAACGCGTCCATCGAACCATGTTACTCTGCTTAAAGGAATTTCTCTGTATTCAAGTATTTCAAAAGCGATTATCAGTGGTTGGACTGTGAAGCGGAATTGAATCGAAATTGCTTGATGAATCGTTTGAGGAATCTTTGACGAATCAACTAACAAAGAATCGCCTATCGATCTTCCCTTCATCTGATACCACGACGCCCTCAGCTTCTAGAAGAGCCTTTTGGATGAATGCGCCTTCCCCACTTAGGGCAATTTGGCCTTGCTTGTTTACCACACGATGCCATGGCAGGTGTTCGGTATCACTAAGGCTACTGAGGATCCGGACAACCTGACGTGCGCCATTTGGATAGCCGGCCAGCTTGGCCACTTCGCCATAGCTGATGACCTTACCTACTGGCAATTGCTTTAAAATCGTAAGAATGGCTATAGTGGACTCACTGTAACTCACGTGCGTTTCACCTCGCTTAAGCTATGAAAGATTACGGCCACCAGGACGATGGCACCACCGATTAATGCATATTGTGATGGCATTTCGCCTGTTCCGATTAATACCCATACTGGATTGAGTAATGGTTCCAGTACAGGGATGAGGATGCCCTCCAGTACGGATACATTCTGAATGCCCTTCGTAAAGAAAATATACGAAATTCCCAGCTGAAACACACCCAGTAGAAGAATACCAAGGATATTCGACTGCGTAAATGTAATGGTTCCATAAAAGGGAATCGCGATAATAAAGGTCAACAAGTTGCCCCAGAAGACGACTTCCAGCGGCTTATGATTTTTTACGCGCTTAAGCAAAATAATCATCATGGCCATGGAGATTCCACTGATGATGGCGATGATGTTTCCGATGGTTTTTCCACCGCCTAAATCGCCTAAAAAGAATAGGACCATGCCGAGGAAAACCACAAAAACGGTGATATAGTCTTTTTTTACGAACTTTTCATTAAAAAAAGCGCCGCCTATTACGATGGCCCATGCTGGTGCGGTGAACTGAAGTAATATAGCATTAGCAGAGGTCGTCAGTTTGTTGGCGGATACGAAGAGCATCACTAAGACCATATAGTTGACGGCTGCAAATAGGGCGGTTTTATCGAGGCGCTTTGGTAACCGTTTGGTCAGCATGTACCAAAATATCAACATGACGACACTGGAGATACCACTCCTAATACCTGCGATGGCGATCGGGTTCCAGTCCACCATTTTAATCAGTAATCCACCGGTACTCCATAATAAGGATGCTGCCACCACACATAAAATGGCGACCTTTCTACTCGTTTCTTTCATGACTCGTGTCCTTCCTAAGTTGTGTCCCTAACGTCTATTATAAGATAAATAAAACCGGAATCAATGGGAGAAATGAAATTATGTAACTTCCTTAAAAAAAACGACTTTGCGAAATCGTTATAAATATCGCAAAGCCGTTTTTTTGTTAGAAAATCTATAAATCCTCATTTTTTGGAACGTTACTATTTAGATCATTCCAGATCTATTTTATCTTTTCTTTGTTGTGCGGCAAAGGTCTTCCAAGCATGGAGACCTAAAGAAAGTCCGATGACGCCGTAAGCGATGAAGGTACGGAAGTACTCACCTACTTGTGCATTACCAAACAGGTTTTTTCCTGCCATAGGCGAAACGATAAATAAGGTGTGGAAAAGGATGACGCCGAGCACGGCTTGTCCAACCGTGGCTTTCGTAACCGAAGCACCACCGATAAGGAGTGCGGCGATGGCGAAAGTACTGATTTGAACGTGCGAGCCATAAGTGTTCAGTGTCCCTAAGTTTTGAAGGAAGATGATTTGGCCCCAAGCGGCAAGTACTGTTGAAATCACGATGGATAACACCCTACGCTTTTCAACGTTTACACCAGAGACGTGTGCGATGTGCTTGTCTTGACCGACGGTTCTAAAGTCGTGTCCCATTTTGGTTTTGAAAATCGCGATGTTAAAGACGGCGATCAAGATGATGAACAACGCAGTAATCATGGGCACATCAAAGAATCGGTACATGTTCGTGGTAAAGTTGAGGACGAGTCCAACCACCAGCAAAGAAAGACCCATACCGATGCGGGCATAGCTGGCTTTCTTTTGATCCTTAGTTTGTGTGGCTTTATTTTTCATCTGCATCCAGACGAGAAGCGCCGTACAAATAGCACCTGCGATGATTAATACCGTAGGCACCTTGAGCGACCACAGGTCATCAAGCGCGTACATGAGGTTGCCTTTAAGGTCGATGGTGTTTACCACACCGACGCCGCCTGGTATGAGGTACATCTCGTTTCCGATAGGAAGTACGGTGCCCACCAGGAATAGGAACAGCAGCTGATACAAACCATTTGCGAAGAAGCCGAGAATCATGGAAGTAATCATCTCTTGGCCGATGGTCTTGTTAAGGACGACACCGGTCAAATAGCCGAAAAGTGCTGCGATAGGTGTGGATAGTACCATACAGAGCATGAAACCGCCAAACCCTGTTGCACCATAGCTGATGGCGAAAATCATGACGATTTGTGCTGCCATGGCGCCGATGGTGATACCGAAGTTGAGCCCCATACCAGCAATTACCGGTATAATCAAGGCAAGCACTAAGAAAGTATTTCTTCCCACACGGGTAAGTAGCTCTTTAAAAATAAATGGCAATGGCTGTTGGGAAGCGATAATGCCTAAAATACATAGGATAACGAATACGATGGTAACGATATTTTTGGTGAGCAGGTCTCTCGTTTTAGTCTTCATTATTGTCCCCCCCCTGCTTTAGTTAACGCGTATAGGATAATGCCGTACTGGACGACGACGCGCATGATCTCCGATAAGTTGCCTTGTGGGAAAATGACGTTTGCTACAGGTAGTGCCGCTAATAAGAGTCCTTGGAAAATAAAAACGCCGAAAATAACGTGGAAAATCTTAGCATTATGTGCCGATGCACCGCCTAAAAGAATGGCGGCAACCGCTGCAAAGCCCATCATGAGTGGCGCTGTGTAGAGCTGGAAGAACCCATAGGATTGCGCATAGACTAAAATACCGATGGCACCCAGAATCGTAGAAACCACTGTGGCGATCATACGGCTTTTATCGACATTTATGCCGGATGCTTTAGCAAACTTGTTATTGCTTCCTGTGGCGATCATGGCGAGGCCTGTCTTCGATTTTAGGAACAGGAACACGATGAAGCACATGAAGAAAAAGAACAATAAAAGTCCTGTGGGCACGTCGATGCCAGCTACTCTGAACTTCATGAAGTCATTTAGAACTTTATCATAATAATCGGTGAGTGCGATGGTGGTTCTAAGCCCTTCACCGATCGGCCAGCGAATGGCATCTGATTTGAACGGCATGACGAGCCACGCGATACACATCAGCGAAACAACAGAGAACCCGACATAGGTTCCGACCATCATCTCCGAGCCCTTAACACGGTTTAACAGCTTACCATAATAATAGCCCGTCAATATGGAAAGCGGAATTGAGGCCACTATGGCTACTACGAACCCAAAGAGACCCGTCAAGTTTAACTCGATACTGATGAGACCGCCGATAATTCCGCAAATAACCCCAAGTGGTAAACCGAAGTTTAATCCCGTTCCTGCAAGGATACCTGGAACCATGGCCAGTACGAGGACACCATTCATCCCCATACGGACAAGGTTGTCGGAAAAGAGCTGCGCCACATCTAATTTTAATACATAGGCTGCGATATAAATGACAATCAACAGCGTGATAATCGTCAATCTCGGAATACCGATGGATTTAAGGCCGTGCATTATTTTGTCTTTCATTATAGGACCTCCCCTGGCATATCGGTTTTTCCTGACATGTAGAGACCATACTTCGCATCCGAATCATCTGGCTTAAGTACACCGACCAGCTTGCCTTCAGAAACGATGGCGATGCGATCACAGATGGATCTAAGCTCTGCAAGTTCACTGGAGGTCATGATAATGGTCATATTCTTTTTACGATTCAGCTCGATGAGTGTATCGAGTACCAGCTTTTTAGCACCGATATCGATGCCGCGTGTCGGTTCTGAAACCAACAGCACTTCAGGTTCTAACGTTATCGCCCTAGCTAAGCAAACCTTTTGTTGATTTCCGCCGCTCAAGCGTCTCGTTTTTTGTTCTGTACCCGTACAACGAATATCAAACAGCTTGACCATTTCTTCTGCATGGCGTTTTACCTTTGCTTCATCGATTTGGTTAAAGAAGACCACTTTTTTAAGGAAGTCGTCCTTTACTTGCATCGCGGTAATGGCGATGTTGAGGTCAATCGGTTCGTCCAGAAGAAGGCCGACGCCCTTTCGGTCTTCAGATACAAAGGCTAGTTTCTTTTTAAGCGATGCCATAGGTGCGTTAAGCACCAGTGGTTCACCGTTTAAAGTCACTTCTCCCGATGCCGGAAATAATCCCATCAAACCGTTTGCAACACCGATTTTACCTTGACCAGCAAGTCCGCCTATACCGATGATTTCACCACGTTTAATGTCAAGGTCGATTCCTTTAACCATTTCACCTGGCATACCGACTTTGAAGTTCTTCATCGAGATAATGGTTTCGCTTTTTTCTACATTTCTATTCTCTTCATTTTGGACGAGTTTTTCAATTTTACGTCCAACCATAAGCTCAGCCAACTCCACGGTGTTCGTGTCACTGGTTTTCTTAGCGGCTACCAAACCACCGTCTCTTAGGATCACCACATGCTGCGAGCAGGCCGTAACTTCATCGAGCCTGTGTGTGATAAAAATGATGGCGATGCCTTGAGCCGCGAGATGTTTCATGGCTTTTATAAGGTTGTCCGCTTCACTTTCTGTGAGTACTGCAGTAGGCTCATCGAATACTAAAAGTCTGATGTTCTTCTTATCAATTTCTCTCGCGATTTCGATGAACTGCATGTAACCAACGGGCAGCCCTTCAACCTTCGCATATTCATCTATTCCAATCTCCAATTTATCGAGCGCTTCACGTGCATCACGATTCATGGTTTTATAGTCTAATGTTCTATAGTCTTTACCAAAAACTTGGCTGATGGGATTTCCCTTTGTAACCTCACGGTTTAGTTTGATATTCTCAGCAACGGTAAAGCCAGGGATTAACATGAACTCTTGATGCACCATTCCGATGCCAAGCTCCATGGCTTTTTCTGGTGTATTGATGTTTACCACTTGGCCATCAAGTAATATTTCGCCAGCATACCCGCCTGTACTATGGATGACTGGCATCCCAAACAAGATGTTCATCAGTGTTGATTTGCCTGCACCATTTTCACCGAGCAAGCATAATATTTCTCCCTTTTCCACGGAAAAACTGACTTTATTAAGCACTTGGTTTTCGCCGTAAAGCTTTGAGATCTCTTTAAGTTCCAACATTATGTTGTTCAAAGCGTTCACCCCTCGTCTCTTTTAAAAAGGCTGTCCAAGACCCCTTCCAGATTGCCAGAGGTCACCATAGGGGGTACGTCTCGCAATCTGAAAGGTTGTCACATGGACAACCTTTCACTTTATTAAATGCAATGGCTAGAATGTGATGTAGTCTGATAAGAGCAGCATAAAGTTAGGATAGTTTGTGCCGCCTTCAGTCAACGTCGTTAACTTGATTTCAACGCCAGCATACTCAGAGAATAATTGTTCAAGTTTAGCTTGGTCGAGTTTACCGTTAGTTTCGCCTTTAGCCCAAGCAATTGCATACTCAGCACCAGACTCGACGAACATCATGTTAACAGGAACTGGCCATGTTGAAAATCTTCCTGTACCGCCTTTTTCAGCGATTTTAGCAGTGATTTGCTCGATAATGTAAGCGACATCGCCTTGTTTATCATCTGGAATCTCGATTCCGAGTGCTCCTGGATAGCCATGGTATGGTGATGGGCAGCATTGTTGTGCGAGGATACCACCGTTTTCAAGAGCTGATTTGATGAGTGGCTCTTGCATAGCGCAGTTAGTTGAGAAGAAGCAAGTGTCTTTACCAAACTCAGCGATTTTTCTTGGAACGTCTTCAAGAATAAATTGTTGTGCACCTGGAACGCCAGCGTCGCCAGTTGGGTCTGGAGCTGTTGCATCTACAAATGCGATGCCTTTAGCTTCACATTGCTCTTTGAAGATGTCTCTTCTAGCAGCGAGAAGTGGGTATGACATGTGTCTTGGGAAAGAATAGTGAACAAATGTCTTAGCGCCAATTTTCTCAGCTTGCTCGATAATCGCTGTACCCATTCCGAGTTCGTCGCCTTGAAGCACGATGTCAGCTTTAGGTGAAATCGTGTCAGGTGCTTCACCTGGTACGCCAGCGATAATAAGGATATCATCTCTGATTTCTCTTACTTTATCGATAGCAGCAGATACGCCAGGAACTGCTTGACAGATTACGATTGCTTTAACTTCTGGATCGTTTGCAATACTCAGAATGTTAGAAATCGTCGTTTCTTGCTCATCCATGAACTTGTCTGGATAGGTTTGTAAAATTACTTGATCGCCGTATTTTGCTTTTACAGCTTCAGCAGCACGATATTCCTCTTCGCCTTGAGAAACCGTACCAGTGACAACGCCGATTTTGAAACCGAGTTCTTCGCCTGATGTGCCGAGATCAATTTTCTTCGCGCAAGCAGCGGTTGGGAAAATCATGATCAAAATCATCAGGATCGCAAATAATTTTTTCATTACCAAAAATCCCCCTTATGATTAGTGTGGACAGCATTTTTGCTTCCATCCCTTATTATTCGCTGTGTAAAAACAAACTCCTTTTTCTCAAAAAATGGAAAAAAGCGTAAAAAAGGATTTTTACGCTTAACATAACTTTGTTTTGTTGGATACTTTTTACATGAAATTCATGAATTCTAAAGACATGTTGATAATCTGTTGCATTTTGTTTACAAAACATTCACAATTATTAACATTATTAAATTATTTATGAGGTTGCTGCAGCGTTACTGGCTGCTATCGATGCCGATGTGGCGGCGATCAGTGCAGCGGTTTGAGCCGCAATCAGGGATTCTATCGAAATGCTTAGCGAAATTTTCGCCACTTCTGATGCTGTGGTTTCTTTGATCCATTCATCGGAAATAATCGCAGAGGCTAGAAGGATGTTCATCCCCTTACCTAACCATTTGAACTTTTTCTGCTTGTTAAGGTAAAGTGAAAGCGCAATCCAGTCGGCGATGAGTGCGGGCTCCTCTAAAGATATCAGCGTCACAGTGCCAAGTGCCGCATAGAACGATGAGTACACTGTGAGCTTATTCGCCTTTAGCTGATCTCGAAGGGATGTGCAGTGGTGTGACACCTCTTCAACCGGTCGATTCGACAGCGCTAGGATATGAGAGAGACGCTGTAGTTCATTGCATTTTGAAAATCCCGCGGCAACCAAACGCTGATAAATCTGTTCGATGCGGTCGAGTTCACACGCTGAGCTTGCCAGCAGAACGCTCATGGCGTAATCATCGCTGCTAGTGAGCCATGGATGACTCTTTTTCATCATCTGATAAATCTCAAATGCTTTTCCAGCGACGCGGTTATTATCCAGATCCCCGGATACCTTATATAGCGCATATGAGGCTAGCGGCAGGTGCATGCCATTTTTAAAGCCCGCATTTTTTAACGCCTGCTCGTTTTGTAGAATTTTACCTAACAGACCTTCTATACTTGAACTTTCAATACTGAGGAGCCCTGCAAGCATAAACCGATACGTCCCGCGATAATAGGAAAATACACCTGTTTCTTGATTGATTACATCGATGGCGTTTTTTAGGGTTTCCTTATCAACGGTCTTATGATTCACCGTATAAAGCAAGGCCACGAAATGTTTCGTCAGGTTGTGTTCCCACATAAATGCCTTTTCCAGCGCGATGTATTTATCAAGCATCTCATCTGCTGTTCTGAGAAATCGTTCGCTCATGTGAAGCCTCCTTTTAAATAATCTCAAGCTTTCTTATCTTATCTGTGTTTATATCCGATAGTACCTTACACCCTGTCATGGTCATGGCACTTAAGAGCTCACTTTCAATTTGGTTCACTAAAAGTCCTACCCCTTCTTCCCCACCGCCATAAATGGCCGTCACAAATGGTCTGGCGATTAGAACCGCATCTGCACCGAGTGCAATCGCTTTAAATACGTCTAGACCAGTGCGCACCCCACCATCGATGAAAATCTTTATTTGCCCTTTTACCGCTGCTACGATTTCCGGTAACACCTCAAGTGACGCAGGCGTCTCATCTAGTACGCGTCCCCCGTGGTTCGAAACGACGATGCCGTATGCCCCAGCTTCCACTGCTTTCTTAGCGCCACTCACTGTCATGATCCCTTTGATGATAAATGGCTTTTCTGTGGCACCTACGATTTCTTTGAGGGTTTCCACCGACATGGGTGACACAGGTTTTCCTTGAGCGGCGAGGATTGAAAGGCCTGCGGCATCCACATCCATGGCCATGGCAATCGCGCCAGCGGCCTCTGCAACTCTAATTTTTTCGATGACCTCGTGCTTTCGCCACGGCTTGATGGTCGGGATCCCGTGCCCGTCTTCTTCCCTTATGGCGACTGCGGTGCCATCATACACCTCGGACTTCACACCATCACCGGTAAATGCGGCGATTCCCGCTTTTCTACAGCCTTTCACCAATTCCGTGGAATACGATAAATCGTCATATAAGTCACTATAATGAAGCTGAACTGCGCCTACTGGGGCTGCAAACACAGGAAGCTTAAATTGCTTTCCGAACAGTGTAACAGACGCATCAGGGGCTGTTCCTTCTATTAATGTATCCATTTCGAGTCCATAGGCCCTAAACGCCTTATAGTTTCTTATAAAACCTACACCGGTTCCCTTACCACCTGGCCCGGGAATGACACCTCTACAGGCGATTCCGTTGCACTCTGGGCATACCTTGCATTTGGTTCCAATATTTTTTCTCGCATTTAAGAGCATTTCTTGATATGTCATTTGTCCGCCTCTCCTATTCATAAATTCACCCCTATTATACCATTTAAAAATTTCTAAAGAATTATAAAATCATTAAATCCTCCTAAACGCGTTTGATGGGGTAGACGAATTAGGTGAATCCAGTTAAAATAGAGAAGAATCTAATGAATGGAGCATAATAGAATGAGTATACTTGAAGCAACGATGTTAATCTGTTTTGGTGCCGCTTGGCCAATTTCTATTTATAAATCTTATACCTCACGTACCAACGGCGGAAAAAGTGTCTTCTTCTTAATCGTCATCATGATCGGTTATGTGGCTGGCATTTTAAATAAGCTCTTTTTTAACTTTGATTGGGTCATTTATTTATACGCACTTAACCTGTGCATGGTTTTTACAGACACCATGCTTTACCTGCGTAATGTTAAACTGACTAAGGAGTCTTCAAGATGAAGAAAACAAAAATAGCAATTTTGATAGCCCTACTGCTTTGTGTCAGCTTAGGCGTGTTCTATGTTTATAAAATCAATGTGTTCGATGAAACCACACTAAAAAATATCGATGTCAGAACCGGCGATTTTTCTACGCCTTCTGTTTACACATTAGATGAAAAACAAGCGAAAACGCTTTTTTCCAGCATCAATTCAGCGCTGGAAACCACTGAAGCCCTTCCTGAAGATGCTTTGGCATTCGATTTGACGCTGTTGAACAAATGGGATATCACGAAGAATTACCGCGTGTATTTCACGGATGACCACACGATTTATATGAACATCGATAATAAAAGTACGCTATTTAAAGTCGAGAAGCCGGATTTCTTCTATTCTCATGAAGGGTTCGACTCCTATTACAGCGAACAGCTTTTCCCGAACTATGCGCTGCTCATAGATGAACAGCAGGTCGCTTTCAGCACACAGTCCAGCAGTTGGTCATTTAGACGCCTGGATGGGAGTTGGCATGACATTACTCCGCCATTACGAGCATCCGATGAAACGATTGCTGAAGCCGTTCTTTCTGATTCCGAATCAACGCTAGGACTCGATATCGGCAAAATGCCATCTGAGGCTACACTGAAGATTTATTCGTCAGAAAATAAGACATTAGTGTTTGAAGGAAAAGTCAACGCCAGACAACTCCCAGCACCCGGATATGACGGCGCCTTTGATTATGAACTGAACCTCAACTGGAATGACGAGACCAGTGGCTATCGTGGCGAAGCGGCATTGACATTCAAAGTGAACATCGACCTCCCTGAGGCCTTCACCCTTTCTAAAAGTATCGTTAGACAAGGCGATATGCTAACCGTCAATGCCATGTATGTCAATTCAGTCGATGAAATCGTATTAGAACAATCCATCGTCCCAACTTTTAAATGGTTTTCAAATGGTGAAACGCTGAGAGGCTACATCCCTACCAACTATAATACAGCGGTCGGCAAACATGCCCTGGTGTTTAAAAACACGCGAACTGGGGCTGTCTATACCTACGAGATCGAAGTGGTCTCCCGTGACTTTAAAGTCCAGAAACTCACCGTAGATCCAAATGTAGAGGCCAGCACGCGAAATGATGCGGCATACGAGGAATATCGCACGATCTTTAATCCTGTCAGAACCGTCAGTGCAGACACCCGCTACTATACAGAGGATTTCTTGTTACCGTCACCTGGAAAGCTGACCACAGAGTTCGGTGAATCCAGAACGGTCAACGGTGAACCAACCTCCTATAGGCATAACGGCATCGACATCGCAAACAAGCGCGGCACCGATGTGCTGGCCACGAATACTGGTAAGGTTGTTCTCGCCTATAAACTGATACTCACTGGCAATACGGTTATTATCGATCACGGCGAAGGCTTATTTAGCGTCTACGAGCACATGGATGCCATGAACGTCTCACAGGGAGATCTGGTGGCTAGAGGTCAGAAAATCGGCGACATGGGCTCTACAGGCTTCTCCACTGGATCACATCTCCATTTCATGATTTCCTATTACGATGTGAACCTTGAGCCTGGTTATTTCCTATATGGCGAATCCTTAACGAAAGAAAATTACAGCACATTAATAAAGTAAAAAAAGGCGGTTCCACCTACTGGGTAGTGGAATCGCCTTCTTTTTATTTTGTGGTTTGGATATAGGGCTGAATCGCCTCGAAAATTTCTCTTTTAACGGATTCCTTTACTTGACCGTTTTCATCAAGTGCTGAATCGTTTAAATCGAACCTTACTTTAGGGCACAAATCAAACGCTTCAAACCAAAGCTCATAATTTCTGTGAAGATCCTCCATGTAATCCCTCGGAATCAAGTCGCCTTCCGTGGAACGTGCACGACGCGCAATCCGCTCCATGGCGGTATCCACGGTGACATCGATATAAACCAGAACCTCTGGTGGGCTGATATGCTGCAGCATATTATGAAGTAAATCGCGATAGATGATGAACTCATCCTCACTCATCTGTCCACGCTCGTGAATCGTTTTCGCGAAAATCTCATCGCCATAGATCGAGCGGTCCAGGATGGCACGATTGCCTTCCGCTTCGATGCGTTTTAGGTCCTTAAATCGATCGTTTAAAAACATGACCTGGATTATGGCGCTCCACCGCGTTTGATCTGCATAAAAAAGATCTAGCATGCGCTGTGCCAATGAATCCTTACCATCATCCTTCAGCTCCTCAAACAGAGGCACGCCTAACATTTCACTTAAAAACTCCCCTACGGTACTCTTACCGGCTCCGATAATGCCATCGATGACTATCGCCATGTTTCTGTCCACTCCTTTATTATGGTAAGCTGCCCGGTTGGTGCAGGTATACGTCAACGTCATATTCTCACCTATTTTCTTATGATGGTACCGCCACCCACCAAGTATTGATCTTTATAAAATACCACCGCTTGTCCAGGCGTTACAGCTCGCTGCGGCGTGTCAAACGTCACATGAACCCGATCCCCATGCTGTTCGATCAGACAGGGAGCCGGTTTTGCACTGTATCTGATTTTCGCCTCACATCGATAGGGTCCGTCTAGACGGTCCATGAGGATAAAATTAACCTCATTTGCCCAAAGCTCCGTTTTAAATACTGCCTCATTTTCACCTAAGACCACTCGATTGAGGTCAGGGTCGATGTCAACCACATACATGGGTTTGCCAAACGTGATGCCGAGCCCTTTCCTTTGGCCAACGGTGTAATTGACGATGCCCTGATGTTCTCCTAAGAGATTCCCCTCGCCATCAACAAATTTACCAGGAACGATATCGTATTCCGCATTGCGCTTTAGAAAGCCTACATAATCCTGATCAGGAACGAAACAAATTTCTTGGCTATCCGATTTTTGTGACATTTGAACGTCGAACTGAGCCGCAATTTGTCTTACTTCCTCTTTAGAAGTAAACCGTGCCAGTGGCATCAAAATGTGCTTTAACTGGTCTTGTGTGAGGTTATAAAGCGCATATGTTTGATCCTTTTCCACAGCTTTCGCCTTCTCTACGACATAGCGGTTAAGGGTTTCATCAAATTTGATATCCGCATAATGCCCCGTTGCTACATAATATGCACCCAGCTGATGTGCCTTCTCGAGCAACGCTTCAAATTTCACATGCTTGTTGCATGCAATGCACGGATTCGGCGTCTCGCCATTCTTATAGGCCTCGATAAAATAATCGACCACCGTCTCTTTAAAAACTGCCTTAAAATCAAGGGCATAAAATGGGATGCCGATTTGCTCACATACCCTTCTGGCATCCTCCACTGAAGATAAGCTACAGCAACCGCCATCCTTTAATAGATGGGCATCTTCCAGAAAGTCATCCTGCCATAATCGCATGTTCACGCCGATTACTTCATAACCCAGGCGCTTTAGCTCGTAAGCAGCAACTGTACTGTCTACACCACCACTCATACCGACGATGACTTTATTCTTATTTAACATACATTTATCCTTTCAAAATCTTACGCGTTATGTCGATCACACGATCGATCTCTTCCTCAGTGGTCATATCGCCTACGGCATACCGTATACACCTTTTCGCCTCCGCTTCCGAATACCCTATTGCGCGGAGGACATGAGAGGCATTAAGTGCCCCTGAGCTACAGGCTGAACCACTTGATATGGCGATGCCATACATGTCATAATTGATTACCATCGTGTCGCCATCCCTACTAGGAATATAGACATTTAGAATACCTGGATGATCAGGATTACCATTTACCTTAATCCCGAGCTCTAGCCCTTCGAGACCCACTCTTAATTTTTCCTTGAGCAGGTGTTTATGTGTTGATCGCGATTCCAACTGTTCCGTCGCCATCACAACCGCTCTTGCAAATCCAACAATATAGGGGAGGTTAAACCCACAGGGTTCCTCGCCATATATGAGCGGTTCAATCAAGTGTTGAAGCGCAGGCTTTATATAATGCGCACCACAACCTTTCGGCGCATACACCTTATGTGCGGAGAACGTCATTGCATCCACATCAAGCAGTTCCAAATCTAAGGGGATATTTCCCAGCGCTTGAACCGCATCCACGTGCAAAAGAACCTCATTAAGGCGGCATAATCTAGAGATGGCCTCTATAGGTTGACGTGTTCCAAGTTCATTATTGACCATCATGACAGAGACAAGCGCGGTCTCTGGCCGGATGCATTTTTCCAGATAATTGAGGTCGACATAGCCCTTATGATCAACGGGGATGACTTCCACTTGAAAACCTAAATCGCCCAAATGCTTAAATACATTTCCCACTGCCGGGTGCTCTATCACGGTTGTGAGGATATGCGTGCCTTTGCCTTTGCCTTTACCATAGTTAGCAAGCCCTTTAATGAGAAGGTTGTTGCTAAAGCTTCCGCTTGGTGTAAATGTAATGGTGCTCGCAGGAGCATTTAGACACCGTGCGAGCGTATCGGCACAGTCTTTATAGATGGCATCAACCTCTGATAAGGAGAAGTCACTAAAGTAAGGAAGCATCGCCTCTACGATTTCCGGTTTTACGGGGGTTGTGGCAGCATAATCCAAATAAAGTCGATTCATAGTAATGGCCTTTCTAAAAATTCATTATCTATTATAACATATAAAGGAGATAAAACACTTTCAAAAAAGGAAAAAATGGATGCTGGCGATGCATCCATTTCCTAGAGGTATTCAATAAAGTTTACGTTTGGGGTACCTACTACTTTTAAGGGTAATAAGAAGTTAAGGTGTTACGAGTATAAGGAGTTTCAATTGATAATGATTATCAATTTCATACTCTTATATTAGCATGCCTATTAAACTTTGTAAACCCCTTTTTTTAAAAAAAATAAATTTTTAAAAAAATCGGCTCCATGCAAATTGCACATTAAACTAATGGTCATTTTATGTTACGATTAAACTAAATTTTCAGTATGAGGTTACTATGAACGAACTGGTTGCCGCCTTAAAGTCATACATCATTCTTTCACTGAACGATCTATACCGCATCAAAAAAACGCTCACTGAACGCTATGCGCACATGAGCCCTCTTGAGCGCGCAGATTTGTTAGCACTGGCCGTTCATAACCACCTCAACAAGCATTTGGCAGGCATAGACGAGACACGGCATGATGCACTGAAAAACGCGATATTGTCCGCGACGTTAGCCAAACATGTTTATACGATCACACGCTTCGATATATTTGAAGCCATCTTCGAACTGGATGTCAGCGAATCCAGCCGTGTGGAAATTGCTGAGAGCTGGCTGGCTGAGTCTGTTAAAAATCCAGTGCCCCGTTGGGCATTAGAGGATTATATGAATCGCGCCCCGCTTCGTTCAGCCTCACTACGGTCAGACCTGCCTAATCGGACCGAAAACGATTTGATTAAACCCTTTCCTGCTCATCCATCGCGTGAACGCATTAGCCTCCGAAGAATCTTTATCGAATGGTTTGAGCATATAAACTACGAAAGCTTTAACCGTTATATCGCCAGAAATCTCGTATTGATTTTGATGGTCGTCCTCCTCGCCTTAACCACAGGTACCATTGCATCACTGGTTATAAAGCCTGATCCACACGTGATTTTAAAGGGTGACATTAATTATAAGGATTATTTGGGACTGGCTGCACTTGATCGCGTCTATCTCATCACCGGCATCCATGGAGAATCGGATGATACCAGCATTAAACTCTCGCTTCGTAAGCAGACGTTTGACTTTGGTCTCCAAACGCCATTAAGGGCATTCAAATACAAAACCATCCATTATTTCGAGGTTAGGCATTATATTTTGACCGCTAGAAATGGTTTGATCGGTCAATCTAGCCATTTTAATCAAATCATCCATTCCGCTTTTATAAATGACATAGATCCCCTTTTACTACTCGCCATTATTGGTCAAGAACAGGCCTTTATTCCGAAAGATGGCCATAACGCCTCAGAAATCATTAATAATCCCTATAACGTCTATCACAGCTGGCTCATCTATAATACCACATTGAGAGACAGCACTCAGATTGCCATCAACACCATAAAGAATCGGCTAAGAACGGCGCCACCCGATGTTTCGCCCTTCCAATGGCTTAACACCGTGTATGCAGAAGATGAGAACTGGCATCAAGGGGTAAGGCTGATTTATGTCCATCTACAGTCACTATGACAAACATAAGAATCCAACAATTGTTCGAATAATTAACATTTTATTGGGTATGTATATCTTAGCTTTAAATACAAAGGAGCGTGATGTTGATGCCTTATAGAGGAACAAATGCTAAACGACAAGTCATCCATGATAAAAGTCGAGGAACGCTTAGAGAAAGTGCTAGAGATCATTATCTAGGTGAAAAGAAAGAACATGAGCACGAGTTGGCAAACGCAAAAGAAAAAATTGCGAAGTACTTTAATGATGGCTATCGTTTCAGTCGTCGTGAAGAACTTGAAAAGAGCATAAGAGTCACCTTTGCTAACGCCTCAAAAGATGAAAAGCACATCGATTTCCTATTCCCTGACAACTTCGACGCCTTAAAGGCATTTATCGAGAATCCTAGAACCCATTAAAATTGAATATAAAGGCATATAAGGAAGCACAACCCGTGCTTCCTTCTTAATTTCATAATTGTTTACAAGTTTTCTCTTGACTATTCTTATGAGCGATTTATAATGACATGGTATGACTCTAAGAAATCGTAAATGGATGAGGTATAAAATGGAATCAAAAGAACATATGGAACATGACATCCCTTTAAAACGCTCTAAACTTCAAGGCTGGCCTAAACTACTGATCATTCTCTTCATATTATCTGCTATCGCTTTTTTCGGAATAGGCTATTTCATGAACGAGCGAATTAATGTGGTTGTCATGGGTGTCGAAGGCACTCGAACGGATACGATGATTTTTATGTCCATCGATACGAAAGACAACTCAGTAGACGCCATCTCCATCCCACGTGACACCTATTTCCCAACTGAAGGAAAAAACGGTGCAGGTCAAAAGAAGCTCAATGCCGTTTATGGCTTTAAAGAAATCGGCGGTCCTGAAGGGGTTAGAAACGCGATTGGAAAGATATTAGGCACTGAAATTGACTATTATGTCACGGTTAATTATGAAGCCGTAAAAGAAATCGTCGACCTTATCGGCGGCGTCGAAGTGGATGTTCCCTTTAGAATGAAATATGACGACGCTTACTCTGAACCCCCTCTCCATATCGATTTTCAACCAGGATTACAGAAGATCGATGGTGATCAGGCCATGGCATACCTTAGATTTAGAAAAAATAACGACGGTTCGCACAGTGGTGGCGATATAAAACGTATGGAAAGACAACAAGAATTCCTGAAAAGTGCTGCTAAAGCGGCTATCCAGCCTAAGCTCCCCTATATCGTCGCTCGTGGTCTTACTTATGTGGAAACCGACATGCCGATGACGAAAGCCGTCATGATCGCCACCGCCATGATTGGATCTGATATAGAAAACATCAACCTTCAGACGATCCCTTCTGCAGGTACAGGAACAGGAAAAGATGGCCTTAGCTATTTCTACTATGACGAGGCAGCCACTAAACTATTGATTGAGCAAATTATGGGAAATGAATAAAAAACAAAAAAGGAGCGTAAGCTCCTTTTTTTAATGCATCATCATGCCACTTTCCATTTCTTTCAGTTCATTCGCAATTTCATCCTGATTAAACCCGTAAAATGTCATTTCGTAAATGAGGATTGCGATTAACTCTTCCGTATTAATTTCGAGGTCCTCTTGTAACACGATTTGCGCATTTGCCCATTCTTCCCATCTGGTGAAACCCAAAGCAAAATGTAAATCCTCTTTTATGGAATATCCAGAAACGCTGATATACGCCGCCTCGTCGATGTCTTCCTCATACCCATCTTCGTTCTCTGGATCGATCAGGGCGATGTTGATGACAAATTCGTCAAAGGCTTTTGATGGGGTTGCTTTAATGTAATTGATGACCTCTAAATAATGATGTTTGTCAGCAAGTGATTCAGGATAAGCTAATAATAGTTCATCCATTACTTTTTCAGGCGCAGTGCCGTTGATTAATTCTTTAAGTGTCATAGGTTTCCTTTCTTAACTCAGGGCCTTTTTCCCCTGTCACTCTTCATTTTACCATCTTAATGCATTTTACCCGTTAGTTCAATTCAATTTTATGTTACAATAAACACAAATATCATTTCAGGAGGCACTATGACCTATAAAATAGGCTTTATCGGTGGTGGGAATATGGCTAGCGCCATAATCAGCGGACTTATTTCAAAAGGAATCTACGAACCACATGAAATAATCGCCAGTGCAACTAGCGAACGTACCATTGATCGTTTGAGGAATCAATATGGCATACAGGCTGTAATCGGCAATCTTGAAATTGCTCAAAACAGCGAAATCGTCGTTCTCGCTGTCAAACCCTATTATCTTTTTAATGTGGTGGATGAAATCATCCCTGTTCTAAAACCAAATCAAGTGATAATCTCTATTGCTTCTGGAATTCCGCTGGATAAGCTCCACCTTAAAATGCCAGAGCAGCGCGTTTATCGCGCCATGCCAAATACACCCGCTGCGGTTAACCTAGGTATGACCTCGCTTTGCACGAAGCTCGCCGAAAACGACCCTACACGTGCCACCGTTGAGCGAATATTTTCCGCTATCGGACGCTATGCCTGGATCGAAGAAAGACTCATGCATGCTGCCATCGCCGTGCATGGCTCTTCACCTGCTTATGCCTTTATCATGATTGAGGCCATGGCAGACGCCGCTGTCCTTGAAGGCATGCCTAGAGATAAGGCCTACCTGATGGCCGCTCAGAGCTTGTTAGGCGCTGCTCAAATGGTTTTAACCACAGGGCTTCATCCAGGTGTGTTAAAAGATCAGGTCACCTCACCTGCCGGTAATACCATCGCAGCCATCGCTGTTTTAGAAGAAGATGGCTTCAGAAGCAGTATCATTAGGGCGATGCGTGCAGCTGCTCAAAAGTCACGCGATATGGAAGCCTAGGTTCACTTCTGAATCTGTGACAGACATGCCAGTCGCATGTCTGTGAACAATTCACGGAACCACTGGACTTTTTCTTCATCCTCTGTGGACGTTTCGATGAGATACTGGACCATCCACGATACCAAGTCACCGTTCATGAGCGTATCGTCTATAATCCCCTCAAAGAATAAGCTTCCATCTAAATTGATGAGTTTCCCATATAAGGCATCGATTGATTGATGATCAAATGCCTTTATCGGAACGAAATCCTCGCAAAAATCGATTTTATGACGCACAACACTTACAGGTAGTAGGTTGTGCGTCTCTTTTTTTAACCAAAGTGCAAACCGAAGATTCTGCGCCTCAATCTGTTTGTAGTTTCTTTCATACGCTGTCTTGGTAGCCGTACCGAACAAACGACAGGGTAAGGGTCTTACGGCATAAATTTCACAGTGCTGGTCATCGCCTAAAAAAGGGCATTTCAGGTTCTGCGTCCATTCTAGCAGCTTGAATCGGATGACTCTTTTTGCGATGCGTTCCCTATCGGTCTCATCGAAATGATTCCAGCCATTATTTATGATGTTTGCAAATTCTAAAAAACTGACGTTTACCGATTCTGAGCAGCACTTGGTACATCCCTTACAGGTTCCTGTTGGCACCTGGACATAAAGGTCCTCTAAAGCACGCCCTTTTTCTGCGGGTGTTTTATTTATCGAATCACTTAGTTTCAACCGAAACCTCCTCACTCCATTTGAGCTTTATAAATAGCCATGGTATTACAGCCGTAACGAACACGAGAATCAAAAAATATCGCATCCATGTGAAAACAAGTTGGTCTGGAAATCCCCATTTCATGGCGATAAACACAATTCCAGTAAGCGTTAATCCTAGTGCAAATTTTGATAGTTGAAGGTTAAGTCGATTTGACGTTTTAAAATTGATGAATTGCGATTCAAGAATCCACCCCATCAAGAACCCTGTAAATACCGCATGTCCCTTTAAAAAGGTCTCTGTCTTAAAGAATAGTAAAAGTAAGCAGCTACCTAAACCAATCAGCATAATCTGCCTTTTTTTCGGTGCTTGGGAAAAAAATAGCTTCATCATTATCACCGCTAAAACCGCAAGACCCGCTCCGCCCAGGACGTCCACTGGCCAGTGTAATCCCAAATAAAGCCTTGATACTCCCACTAATCCCGTTAAAATCAGAGCCATCACCCATAATTGCCATTTCTTATAAAGGATCGCCAATGCGCCGAAGAATGACGCCACGGTCTGTGTATGCCCACTGGGAAATGAAGCGCCGTGTGCCGTCTCCGTCCTTAGGGCCCTAATTTCGTGGATTTCAAATGGCCTAGGTGTATTGAACCACTCTTTAAGTGCACCGTTCATAACACTGGATAGCGTAAGTACAAAGACCAATTGTCTCGCCATGGCTTTGTTTACACACCAGTAAATCCCACTTAAAATAAAAATATAAAATAGCTCTTCACCAAGCATGGTGATGATGATAAACAATCGATCAAGCACCGGGTGGTTAAAGCTTTGGATCCATAGTATCCACTGTAACATGGTCACACTCCTCATTATTCTCTATCCAAAGTATAGCGTATTTCCCGTAAAAGTGCTAACATCAATATAAGGAGGATTGCCATGTCAAAATTAGTCGATAAATTTAGTCATTATCTTAACCATAGTCGTCCATTAAAGCGCTTCTCTGATGGTCTTTTTATCATAGCGATCGCCATCAGTGGTTTTACGCTTTTATTGACTCAATACGAGAAAAGTAAGCTTCCACCAGGTGTTTGTCCCATCCAGCAGCGCACTGAGCTCTATTATCTCTCTATAGGACTCCTGCTGGTCGCTGTGGTGTTTTCCTTATTTGATGGTAAAAACAAAAAGGAATCTTAGTCCATCCCTAATCGATGGTCAAAGATTCCTTTTCCATTTTAATCCGATCGTTAATCTGATACGCTTACATAATCACGCGTTTATATGAATTTTTCCCTTCATTCTTAGCGATATAAAGGGCATTATCCGCATAATTGATAAACGCATTAAATGAAACCTCCGAGCACTTTCCATGCTCTGCAAAGACCGCGCCCATGGAAGCCGTTATGCTGATGACTTCACCCACATGATAGAATCCATTTGCACGTTTCATGATCTCTTCTAAAAGCAAGTTGACCGTATCAACTTCTATGCCACTAAAGAATAAGCTAAACTCATCCCCACCATAACGATATATGGTGCCTAGATCGCCGATAACATCCCTTAATAGATCGGCAAATGCCATTAAACATTGATCACCTTGTTGATGGCCGTATTGGTCATTAAGGTTTTTAAAATTATCCAAATCCACCATAGCAAACACCACGTGAGAGTGCTCCATGATCGATTTTTCATAGAGTTTCGGTACAAACTCATTCAAAGCCTGCCTATTATAGACATCGGTGAGACTGTCGGTATAGGACATGCGATTGAGTCTGGATATCGCTTGATTCAGGACTGATTTTTGCCGATGGTTTTCGATGGCGATGGCGAGATGTGAGGCTAACATCTCTATAAGCTCGATATCAAAAGTGGAAAAAGTATTTGCGTTGATGGCCTGGCAATTAATGAGTCCAATTTCTCGTCCTTCAAACTGCATAGGCCAAATCACGATGCTTTTCGAGTGATTGCCATCATGGCTAATGTCTGCTTCAACCAGCTTTACTGTCGGGTATGCGTTTCGTACACTCTCAAAGTCGTCGATGTTATGAATGATTACCGGTACACCTTTATTTCTTACATAAGCACTGAAAGATTTATGCTGATCATAAGAGACCACGGAGTGCCCCATAGAAATGCCGTTCTCATATTTCGCAACATACTCGATTTGTCTTAGATCATCATTATAAAGTCCCAATGCAAAGGTATCAATCTTAAATAATGATTTAAGTGAGCCATAGAGCGTTTCGATGGTCAGGTCCATGTGATCAAACGCATTGAGCTGTTTAAGCATATTGTTCACTGCCTTTAAACGTTCAACGGCATCTGTCAAATGTCGATTGCTCATGTTCATACTGAGAACTTTCTCTTGGATTTTGAAGCAGTTGTAATTCATTTGATCCCGTTTCTTACGATTTTCTTGCTCAATCTCAAAATAGAGGTTCATGGCAGATAACGCCCCCTCCCAATCAAGGGTGGCATTAGAGACCTGTGCCAGCAACCGGTAATAATCTAAAATGACCCAGTTCCAATGTTTTTCCTTAGCCAGCGAAATCGCTTCTGTAATGAACTGCTTTGCTTCAGAAAGGGCATTTAATCGCATTAAAAAATTAATATAATCCAGCGCAACCTGATTAAAGAAGTAATAGGATTCCCCCTTCAGTTGTGGTATCAAAACCTTTTTATAAAAATAATCCGCTGCATTCATGTCCTCGATCAACTCAAAATACAAGGCCTTATAATAATTGACGAGATTGATTACGGAAGCATAGCTTGACAGCTGTGCAGCCTCTTCGCATTTTAATATAAGCTCATATGCTTTTTCAGCTTCCGCTTTTGAGATATAAGCATGTGCCAGGGTGCCCAGCATCACCGCTACATCTTCCGTATTTTCTCTGTCAAGTCGCTCTTTAACTTCATCAATGTTGCGAATCGCCTCATCGGGTTTATCGATGTAGAGATAGGCTTCGGCAATATTCAGATGAATCGCAAAAATAAGGTCCTCACGAATCCCGAGTTCATAAATCATCGCCAATGCTGCAGTGAAATTCTCTATTGCATCAAAATAATTACCGATGGAAACGAGCACTGTGCCGATGTTATTTAACAGTACTGGCTTTTCCCGTTTTATCGCATCGAAAACGGTATAGGTCATGGCGATGGCAAAATGATTTAACGCTTCCTCCGATTTTCCCATATCAGAATTCAAAATGCCCAGCATGTTATGCGATTTGTAAAGTCCAAAGGCATCATTTTCACGAATAGACAAATCGAGGAGTTCCTTTAACCATGACATGGCTGTTTCGCCGTCACTAAAAAGAATCTCCTCGATCTTATTCACTTGTTCCAATATTTTTAAGTTCTCACTGGACATGCACGCCTCCAACTTCTTACTAAGACGTGTATACCCACCTTTCATGACAACATTACAAATTAATACGATTTTCGAGCAGGTATCCCGTCGCGAAAAAGAGGATAATCGCCGATACAAGCGTCGCGCCAATGCCTAGAGTCATGGCACTGTTTGCAGCCTCGAGCATTGCGCCTGAAGCATTAAGGTGAATCGATTCGAAGCTTCGACCGAAAACCTTTCCGATTAGCTCCACGATTTGGCCTTTTACCATATTGATCACGATAAAGATACCAAAGGTGATCAGGCCCTTGAAACGTGCATTTGTGAATAAGCTCTTGAAAAGGGCAAATGACAAGTAAACGGTAAGTGCAAACTCGATTAACATGATGACGCCTAGGAATAACCCTTTCACGATCAATTCAATCCAAGCCACATCAAATTCAGGCATTCTAAAATCAATTGGACCCATGCCCATCATGTTCACGTTTAAATACGCCAGTGCCAAATAGACAACTGCGATTATAAAGCCTTCCAATAAGGCAAATATCAATTTGGAGCCTAAAATCTTATAGCCGTTATGTGGCGTCATAAAGAGCATGTACCCTTCTTGCTTAAACAAATCGTCTTTGATGAGTAAAATCAAATCGATAAAGTACAATAAACCAAAGCCAAAGATCGTAAAACTCATAAAAATAGTAAATATTTCTTCACCTGCATAATTTCTAACCGTTTCATCAAGCTTATAATATTGAAACATGGCAAACAATTGACCAAGTACGGTAAGCGCACCAGCGATCAAAAAGACCATTTTCTTTCTCATGAATTCAAATTTAATTAATTTAAGCATTTGCAAACACCTCCCGATAGATGTCTTCCAGACCTTTACCGCGTTCAGCGCGGAGTGTTTCTGTTTCGCCTGAAATAATAATTTCGCCGCCACCGATAAAGATGACTTCATCTAATATTTGCTCAACCTCGTTCACCAGGTGGGTGGAGATAATCATCACCCCTTCAGAATCGAACTGGTCGATGATACATTCCTTGATTTTCGTCCTGGAAATTGGATCTAATCCATTTAATGGCTCATCTAGCATATAGATCTTCGCACGGCGACAGATGGTCAATGTGATCTTTAATCTTGCCTTTTGCCCAGTTGATAAACTTGCTACCTTTTGGTTTTTATCAAGTTCCATAAACTGTATGAGCTCCTCAGCGCGTTCCATATCAAAATCCTGATACATGTCTTTATAAAACTGTAAGGCTTCCTTTACTTTCATCCAGCCGTAAATGAAATTTTCGGTCGGCATAAATGCCACAAATGCGCGGGTTTTATGTGATGGCTTCTCTCCACAGATCAGGATTTCGCCTTCATTTTGCTGATGCAAATCAGCGATGACTTTCATTAGTGTGGTTTTACCACTGCCATTTGGTCCTAACAAGCCATAGATTTTTCCAGACTGGAACTCTAGATTGACGTTCCTGAGTGCTTTTTTGGTCATATAGCTTTTATGAAGATCGACAATTTTTATCATCGTATTCATTTGTTTACCTCCCCGTAACTTCTCACTTTTTCGATTATCTCAACCAATGAGTAGTTGAGCTTTTTCATGCCGTCGATAAAGACCATCATCAGATCGTTTGCCAGCTGTTCCTTTAATAAGGCTATAGTGGCCTCATCCTCAGTAACGTATGTTCCCATTCCGCGCTTCGTGAAGCAAATCCCTTCGTTTTCCAGTTCTTTAAATACGCGCTGCACGGTGTTGGGATTTACTCTTAGAGACACTGCCAACTCTCTGGTAGACATGAGTTTTTCACCCATTTTTATCTTACCGGTTACGATATCGGACTTTAGACGATTCATGATTTGTAGATAAATCGGTGTTTCATTTGAAAAATCCATAGGTTCCTCCTTTGTACCACTGTCTTAGTTACATAGTACACCGGTATCCTATGTCAGTCAAGCGTTATTTTTAAATGTTTTCATTTTTTTCGTTTTGTTGCATCCAGAAGGCCATGAGTGCTTCGATTTCCTGATTCAATTGATGTCGTTTCTCATATAGTCCACCCAGATTTTCATAATCCCAAGCATTCTCTGTCATCTCATCATCAAGCCTGAAGAGTTCCTCCTCTAGAGCTGTGATCTTCGCCTCCACTTTTGAAAGGTCTATAGGAGCTTCCGCTTTAGGCTTTTGTGGTTTAATGACCTTACCAACCTTATTTGTTTTATCGCTCGTTTTTAAAAGCACTTCTTCTGCAAGCTGCCTTCTGAAATCGACCACCTGTTTATAAGCGTCGTAATTGCCTTCATAGGATTTAAATGTCTGGTCTTCTATGGCGATGATGCGCTTGGCTAGCTTGTTTAAAAAATAACGGTCATGGGAAATGATGAACAAAGTGCCTTTAAACCCTTCGAGCGCTTCCTCCAGTGTCTCGATGGATTCGATGTCGAGGTGATTGGTCGGTTCATCTAACAGCAATAAATTGACGTCATTCATAAGAAGCTTCGCAAGTTTCAGCCTAATGCGCTCCCCGCCTGACAAATGACATACTTTTTTAAAGGGATCTGCACCATAAAACATGTATTTTGACAGGTACTCCCTCGCTTTGCCCTCAGACATATCGATGCCGTCGCGTAAGCATTCCAAAACCGATAAATTTTCATCTTCAAATACGATATGCTGTGGTAAATAGGCGGCGCGCACATTGGCCCCCATACGCACCTTTCCTGAATCAGGCGCCTCAAAACCGAGAAGCATTTTTAACAGCGTGGTTTTCCCGCTTCCATTTGGACCTACCATGGCCACGCGCTCGCTGTAATACACCATCATTTCTGCAGATTCGAATAACTTTTTATCCTGATAGGCTTTGTTAAGCTCAGTGACGATAAGCGTCTCCTGGCCTGAACGTGACTTCGTCTTTAAATCAAGGCGCATATTCGGGCGATCGAATAGCGGCTTCTCTATGCGGTTCATTCGATCCAGCTTGTTTTGGATACTGGCGGCGCGTTTGAAAAACTTGCCATTATCTGCACGAATAGCCCAGTCTCTAAGCTCCTTTATGGCCTTTTCCATGGCTGCGATCTGCTTCTGCTGCTCCTTATGATCTTCGAACTGCTTCATCATCAGCTCATCTTTTTGTTTTGAATACGATGAATAATCGCCTTTGAAGGTCATACATTCGCGATCTTCTAGTTCGATGATTTTCGTAACGGTATGATCGAGGAAATAACGGTCGTGGGAAACGATAATGACGATTCCCTCATACCGCTTAAGATAGTTCTCCAGCCATTCGATGGCATCCAGATCCAAATGGTTCGTCGGCTCATCCAGTAGCAGGATGTCAGGCTGATCCATCAGTATTTTTCCCAGCTCAACGGTGGTTTTTTCACCACCACTCAAAAGGGAAAAAGGCTTTTCTAAAAATGAAGGCGCCAGGTTTAAACCGACACAAATGCGCTGATACTTCTCACGCATTTCAAATCCACCCATGGTCTCAAACTTTGCCGATAAATCGCCGTATTTTTTTAAGAGGCGTTCCAATGCTACGCCCTCCAGATGTTTCATCTCCTCTTCCATTTGACGCATTTCATTTTCTATCTGATGAAGCTCTTGGAAAGCTAGGTTTAATACATCTGAGACCTTTAGGTGGTCCGGATAGTCTGGGATTTGATCCAGATAGGCCACGGTAGCCTCTTTGGGCATGGCAATCCATCCCTCATCATAGCCCAAGCTTTTAGATCCAGGATACGTATTTAGCGTCAATATCCCCGCGATCAGTTTTAAAATCGTACTTTTACCGCTGCCATTTGCACCGATAATCCCCACGCATTCACCTGAGTAGATTTGAAAGCTGATATTTTCTAATATGAGATTTGTATCCATATATTTTTTTACATTATTAAATGAGAGTTCGAACATATTATCCATCCTTTTCTATAAAATAAAAGCGACTGGAATTAATTCCCAGCCGCAAAAATCCTATTAAGCCTATCTTACATACCTTAATGGGGTTTCACTGTGAACGACATTCCTAATTGCTTGCGCGTATGACAAATAAACCTAAAATAGGTTCAGCATACGCCCATCTGGGCCAATTCTTAAATCATTAAGATTGTTCCTAGCAATTAGAAGGTTTCATACAAGTGGTGTTCCCCTTTCTTGGATTACAAAATTAGGATAACATGCTCAGAATATTCTGGCAAGTTACGGTTATATTTCATAATGATTCTACTGAAATCATCAATTAAAGCGTTTAAGCAAGGTTGGTAGCAATGTAAGACTTAGGAAACCTGAAAGGATCATGGAAACCCACATGAGCGACGACACATAGAAATGGACTTTTAGAGGGGACAGCATGAGCACTGTTAGGCCGATGGAAAAACCAAGGGCGTTGGCGATAATCGGGCGAGCAGAAAACCCATAGGCGTTTTCCGCTGCTTCATCAGATGATATCCCCTTATTCCTAAAACCTTGATAGATTGAAGTAAAATGGATGGCATAGTCGATTCCCACACCGATGGTGATGGAGAATAATGTCGCCGTAAATAGATTAAGTGAAATGCCGGAAAATCCAAGGAATGCAAATAAGAATAAGGTAGTGATGAGGATCGGTATTATGGCGATCAGGCTTGGTGTGAAACGCTTTAAGCTGAGTAAAAGCGATACGAATACGAGACCAAAGGCAATCCCTAAGCTTAGTCCTTGACCACTGATCATGTTCTGGTTAAGCTCATACATCATGAGTTGTGTGCCCGCAAGTTTAACATCGTTATCCACTGTAAGGGCAATCAAATTTTCGATTGTTTCATTTTTCAGGTCTACCGGGAAGATGATGACCTTAATGTAGTCTTCACTTACCAGCTCTTTATACACTGACTCAGACTGAAGCATCTGGATCATTTGAGGACGTTTTGCAGCCTCTAAATTTTCAGGCATTATCGACTTTACGACTTTATGGATGGAGAGTGTTTTAGAGATATGGGTATCCGCCTCCAGCAATTCAGTATAGGTGTTTACTTTTTCCACAACCGCTGGATCAAATGGGTCGCCATTATGAGGAATCAGAGCAAAGATGGGAATCGTCCCTTCATTGATTTGCATGATTTTTTCAAAACTCTTTGAAACATCTGTGGAATCCTTATACATCATAAGCTGGTTGAACTCTGTATTGATCATTGGTAAACCAAATATCGAAATGAGGATCATCAGCACAGTAATTATCAGTGAAGGGGTTCCCCATAGCTTTTTAAATGGAAAATCCAAATGTTTGCCACTGGCTTTCTTACGGATATCTAGGTGTTCAAAACTATTGATCAGCGGGATTATTAACCAGGTGGCCACACCCGCTAAGGCGATTCCCAAAGAGGCATAGAGCGCTAAATCGTGAATGGCCGTGGTATTCATAAACATCAAAGAAACAAAACCAGCCACAGAAGTGACAGTAGTGATGACCATAGGAATCCCTACCATGCTTAAAGCATAGGTGAGGCTATCACGCATGTCATGTCCATCCTCTAGGTGTTCCTGAATATGCGAGATGAAATGGAGACCATCTGCACTACCGATGATGATGGTGAAAATCGGTGCCAGTACTGTTAAAACAGATACTTGATTTCCCATCAATCCTACGAAGCCCAGTGTCCATAATGCAGCGATACCTGCAGGCATGATGGATAAAAGCGTCCCCTTAACCGATCGCATTTGAAGTCTAAAAATATTAAACAGGATAAAAAGTGCAGATGGTGGAATGAACAATAGAATGAGCAGCAAATAATCGAAAATTTTATTTTGCATGTACGCATTACCACTCATATAAAACGTTAATTCTTTTTCTTCAAGTAACGTCTCTATCGACTTCAAATCGTCGAAGTCGAATGACTGGTTCGGAAAAATGGTGATGATGCCATAATCCACACCGTCGATGGTTTTTATGGGAGATAATGCCGTGTTCATATTCACGGGTAATTTTGAATGACCACTAAGCCCTTTAACAAATGAGACGCCCTCAAGCGCAGCAATATCCGCTTCAAACTGTTCTATCTCACTTCTTCGTTCAATAGCGTCTTCAATCATGACGATGGTTTGATCGGAGGTTGGAAACTGATCTTCCAGGATACTTAAGTTTTCTAGATACTCGCTGTCAGACACCTTGAACACGTCAAAGGAAGTTTCGATCTTCAGCTGAAAGACACCGTATAGGGCCAATAGGTTCAATAGAATAAAAAGTGCTAAAAATTTCTTTTGATGCTTATAGATTAAATCGATGTAAGCTCTCATGTCTTCCTCCACTAGGCGCGTATGCCTTCCAAATAGCTGTCGATCAGCTGGCTGATCCATTCTTCTTCGTTCAGGTTTTGATACGCCTCACTAAGCGCGAAAACCCAAATAAAATCCATTAATACCACTTTGAGAAAACGCCTCATTAAAATCGCATTCTCAATGGGCTTAATCTGACCGCTCTCTTTATAGTGGTCAAATTGCTCATAAAAAAACCGTGTGATATCGCCACTATGGGCTTTCAGTAAATCTGCCCTAAGTGCATCATTATAGATCAGTTCCTTCACAAAAACTTTAAATACGTCATGATTCTTTCTCACAAAGGTCAATCGGTTCAAAATGAAAAAACGCATCAGGGATTCGAAGGTCGGAAACGATTGCGCATTGAGTTTAGAGAATATCTCTTTTTTCATCACGGGTAACATGACATTGATGAATTTGAGCAAAATACTAAGCAGTAAATGCTCCTTTGTTTTATAGTGCTTAAAAATGGTCCCCTCAGAGACATTGGCCTTAGTGGCGATCGCCTTCGTGCTCGTGTTTGCGAATCCGCGCTCAGCGAAAAGGGTAATCGCCGCCTCGTCTATTTGGCTCAATTTTTCGGTTTCCCGCTTACTGACCCGCGTTTGCTCTAGGAGTTCTTCGATGATATTTTTATTCATAAGACACCTCAAGAAAAATAGTGAGTAATCACTCACAATTTATTTTACGCTTTTCTCTATAAATTGCAACAAAAAAAGAGACTTTCGTCTCTTTTATTTTAAAGTCATTATAAACGGTTACCGCTTTTCATTAATGTGCCACTTCGTTTGCATACAGCCCTTGATGGTACTCACTGGACCACATGGACGCTTCAAAATTAAGTTTTTTTAGTTTGAGTTCAATCGTGTCCATACACACATGACCTCTGGTCTCCATAAAGAGTTCCTGAGGGAGTTTGATGTGAAGCCCCAGTTCAATCGCTCTAATCGTTCGCTCGATGCCGTCTTCTATGTTGATTTTTTCAAAAGCTTCCATTATAGATTGCTTCTGTTTTTCGCCGAGCTTCGTCGAAAAGAGATGTTCAATATAATCGAAAATTGCTGAAAAAAGTTCCATCTTATGCATAACATGTCCCCCCATTAGGTCGTATTGGCTGATGCCTACTCAATTAACATCATACCACATCTTGTACTAATTTCAAAACATGTTTGCAAGATTTTTTGAATTTTTTTCATTTTTCGCTTTTAATTTGTTAATTTTTTTGCACATCGGCTGAATATTCAGTTTATAGCGTTTCCATGACAGCCTCAAGTGGCATCACATCGGCATATCTTCCGTTCCAAATTCGGCGCTCGTAATAATCGATGAGATTCTCCGCCTTTAGCACATCGTTATCGAACGATGAGTGACAGCCTTTAGGAATGATGACTTTATAGCCGAGATCAAAAGCGCTTCTAAGCGTCGCGTCGATGCAGTACTCCGTTTGCATGCCTGTCAAAACGATACGGCCGACGCCTTGTGCCTTAAGGTATTCATGAAGGTTTGTCTTATGAAATGCGCTGTTGAATTGTTTATCGACGATTTTCTCATCCTCACGTGGCTCAATACTATGGTGAATTTGCCACGATTCCGTTCCCACCTCAAACTCAGTTCCTACACCGTCGTCATGCCTCACGTACACGATATCCGTGCCGTTTCTTCTGGCATTTTCAGCGAGTTGCTTGATGCTACCGAGGAGTGTTTGAAGTTCATAAGGATTTTCATTTACGAGTGCGTTTTGTACATCGACGATCATCAGTACTGTTTTTTTCATAAGCGCCTCCATGTTTTATCTTTTTATAACATCAGCTGCCAATATCCCGTGTTGATCCATTTGCCGTGCTTAAATCCTGCCTCTGAAAACTCCGCCACTTTTTTAAAGCCCAATTTTTCGTGTAATGCGGTGCTGTTTTCATTGGGCATAGAAATGCCCGCCATTACCGTATGCATACCCAAATCCTTAAGCCTACCCAACAATTCCATGTAAAGTTTTTTTCCGATACCTCGACCGATGTGTGTCTGCTTTACATAGACCGTCGATTCCACCGAGTAACGGTAAGCGGCTCTCACCCGCCACTTCGTGGCGTAAGCGTATCCCACAATCTCACCGTCTACTTCATAAACGAGCCACGGCAACCGTTCCGTAACATCTTTGATGCGCCCTGCCATATCCGCATCACTTACGGCTTCTTCTTCAAAGGTTACCACTGACCCTAACACATAGGGATTATAAATTTCACAAATACGCGTTGCATCTTCGGGTACAGCACTTCGAATGATACTGCTTAACGACATAAAACCTCCCAAAAATAAAGACCGAATGGACAATAGTTCTACATTCGGCCTTAAAAATCCTCTATTTATTTTCGGTGTTTCTTAACCACATGATTTCAGCATGAACGTCTCGATGACCTTTGCCACGCCGTCCTGTTCATTTGTATCGGTGATATGGTTGGCCACCGCTTTTACATAGTCATAGGCATTGCCCATGGCGACGCCAAGTCCCGCATATTCAATCATGGCGAGGTCATTTCCTGCATCCCCCACACAAATCACTTCACCTGGCCCTATGGATTTGAGTTTAGCGATGGCATCTACACCAACCCCTTTACTGACCGACTTATTTAAAAATTCCAGAAAAATCGGTGCACTTCGAACGACGGTGTATTGTTCATGAAGGATTTGAGGAATCATGCGCTCAACCTCATCCAGCTTTTCCTTAGCATCCACGAACATGACCTTGACGATGGTCTCGTCCAGTGGAAAATCCGCCACATCGCATTTGACGATCTCGATGTGATTTAAATCTGCCTCGACCTGTGTGTAAGGATTATGGACCGGTGTGGTCACGTAGGATTCCGTTAGCGCCTGGATATGGACGCCATAAATCTTGCTGAGCTCATATAAGGACTGATAATCCTCATGGGTCACCGACTGTCTTAAAATCACTTCACCCGTACTGACATTCTGGACGAGTGCGCCATTAAAGGCCACCACGTAATCTTCATGGGTATTAAGCTCAAGGTCTTCCAGCATGTGTTTAATGCCCACCAGCGGGCGTCCGGTGGCAATCACCACTGATTTCCCCTTAGCGCGAGCCGCTTTAATCGCTTTTCGATTTCTAGGTGAAACTTCTTTCTTATTATTTAAAAGTGTGCCATCCATGTCCAGTGCAATCAATTGATAGTTCATAAACCCTCTCTTATTTAAGTGGACTTAAATAGTCCCGCGTAATTTTATTTGTCCCGTATAACCTATAAAATAACACAAATAGTCGCTAAAATCAACGCTATTTGTGTTAATCCTTTAATCACGCCTTCATATCCATTTGATATACGAGTCCAATTTCCTTGCGAATACGATCAAGGGTTTCCATCAGATTTAATGTGAACTGATGTGGCACTTTATCATTTTGAGTTTTCATCGAAATCAAGTCTTCACATAGGGCACTTGCCTCATGGTGATAGCCCTGTTGCTGATTTTCAGTAGGGTCTGCCTTGAAAGAAAGCATCTTCGCATCGAGATGGCAGTACGCTTCATCCGCCATCCAGAAGGATGGGAGTTCCACATATCCTCTTTCGCCATATACGCGAAGTGAGTTTACCATCTGCGTTTCGATGGAGGCGTTCAGCGTGGCCATGACACCATTTTCATAAGTAAGGATCATAGAGGTGGTGCCATCGACATGGGTGTCGGTCATTTTTGCGCAAGCCCTAATTTGCTTTGGTACGCCGTTCATCAGTCGGTTTGAAATCAAGACAGGATATATGCCCACATCTAAAAGTGCACCCCCACCGAGCGCAGGATTCAATAAACGTCCATTTGGATCGTTATTGCCCACGAAGCCAAAGTTTGCCTCGATGGCTTTTATTTCTCCGATTTCACCAGCTTCGATCCATTTTAAAGCCCTATTTATCGAGGGGAGAAACAGTGTCCATAATGCTTCCATGATGAAAAGTCCTTTTGACTGTGCTAGCCTGAAAACGGCCTCAGCCTCTGCTTTATTCATGGCAAACGGTTTTTCGCAAATCACGTGTTTTCCCGCTTGTAAAGCTAAAACAGCACCCTCGGCATGTAACGAATGGGGTGTGGCCACATAGACCACATCGATGCCTGGATCATTTAAAAAAGCATCCAAATCATCGTAGATCATATCCACCTGGTGACGTGTGCAAAAGTCCGTAACGCGCATGAGGTTTCGTCCATATGCGGCAACACATTTTGCCTGAGGAACCATTTTAAGATCCGATACAAACTTTTCAGCGATGGCACCTGCCCCTAATACTCCGAAATTAATCATGTTGCCTCCTTTAAAATGCGAATAAAATGACGTGAAAATAAAACGGCAAATAGGATGGTCGGTATCAAACCAAACAGGCCAAAATCGTTTTGATGACCCGCAAAAATAATCATGGTGATTTGAAACGAAACAACTGCCAAGCAAGCGAAAATAGCGGTCATAATTTGTCTTCTTTTTTGATAGCCATCCTCAGAATAACCATCAAATCTCTTAATGGAAAATAAGATGGTTAATACGAAAAAAACCGCTGCAGGAATGACGATAAAATCACCTAGTGGATTATCAAATTTAAACTGTAGCACTTTTGAAATCACGGATAAAAACAAACCGATTGCCAGAAATAATTTCGCTTTTTTTGTCATGTGCACCTCTTTATTTTAGTTGTTCCTTTATCAAATCGCCTAGCTCATCACAGTAAGACTTGAGTTCGAAAACGAGTGTTTTAAATGTGTCAAGCTGCTCACTCGGCATTTCAAATGCTAATGTACTGATGGATTGATGATGATGTGTAGGGTCTGAACAAATGCAAATTTGATAAGGTGTTCCCTCTAATAAATTGGCATTGATCGCTTTCTGCTCAAGGCCATTTTTTCGAAGAATTTGAGTATAAATTTCATCAAAATATCGACTTTTTTCGTTATCGATTTCAAGCGATTCTTCGATATTTTCTATCGAAAAAATCACTCTTTTTAGCACATTTTCAAATTCATCTTTATCGAATTTCTGCAGTATTTCGGTTAATTTTTCGACCTCAAATTCCATGCTTTTCAGTTTTAAAATCGCTTCCATATTTTACTCCACATTAATAAATAAGGGGCATCGACACCGAGAAGAATCACTAAAAATAAGGCGAGTAAAGCCATCTGATTTTGTGCAGATGTGAATAAAAAATAGAGTGTGATGAGATTTAAAATAATGAGCGATACATAATTTGCCCGCGTGTTAAGTTGACGCGATAACTTTTTAGGGTCTTCTAAACGGATGCGGTTAAAGCATTCCGTGTGATAATTTCTAAATATGACGCCCCTAAGTCGTGTGACGATCAGATCCTCTTTTTCTGTGATGGGCTTTTCACAGGCTTCACAGATGAATGGTTTCGATTCATTTTTCATGGCTAAGCTAATCCCCTTAATAATATTTGTAAGCTGAAATCAGATTCGATGTTATCTGAAAAAAACCTCCCGTTAGGAGGTTTGAGTGGTCTCGATTTCTTCCATGGTCATAACTTCCCATTGATGGCCATCTAAATCTTCAAAACGTTCGTAGTACATCCAGCCTTCGTCAGCAGGCTCTAGATAGCGTTTTGCGCCTTGTTCTAGTGCAATTCTCATAATTTCATCCACACGGTCCCTACTTCCTACATCGATAGCAAGTAGTACCTGCGTCGAATCCCCTTTAAAAATAGGACGATGCGTAAATGTCGAATACAGTTCGTGGTTAATAAGCATGGCATAAATCAGCTCTTCTTTAAGTACGAGACATAATGCGCGCTCATCACTAAACTGTTCATTAAAGCTAAAACCTAATGCTGTCCAAAACGCACGTGTCTTCTTAACATCTGAAACGGGTAAATTTATATAAATCGATTTAATGGCCATAAGGTGCTCCTTTCATACATGAACGTTGATTCATATATACCCGTATGATACAGCACTAAGCATCCATTTTATCTCTATAATTCGAACGATGCTCGTTAACCTTTCAACAACTCCCTCGCTTCTTTACCCGTCAAGTGATCGATATCGATGGCGTAAATCAATGCATGTGTACACGCATCAACTTCCTTGTTTTTAGCCGCTTCAGGCTGATCGCCGGAGTACTTTTCCACGAGCGCCATAAACGCCTCACGCCACTCAGGGCCTTCTACTACCCTCGCCTTACCGAACGCGATGACGCTTCTAAAATACGAGGTATATTCCGCGCTGACGATGGTGTCTTCATCCACCACTGTAAAAGATACCTTAGGATGCTTAGTCACGGCATCCACCTTATGGCCGGCTTTTGCAGAATGATAGTAAATTTTTCCGTTATAGTAGACATAATTAACTGGTACTGCATAAGGATAGTCCTCATCTCCGAGGCATGCTAATACGCCATTGCTTCCCCTATTAAGCACCGCCACAGTATCTTCAGTCGATAATAACTGTTTAAACCGTCTCATTTCTCTAAACATGGCTTTCCTCCAGCTTAAGTAGTGCTTCCTTCATGTCGAGACCACCTCTGTATCCCACCAGCTTGCCATCTGATCCGATGACGCGGTGACAAGGTATAAAGAGCGGAATGGGATTTCTGTTATTTGCAAGTCCCACAGCCCTAACTGCCTTCGGTGAACTGATTTGCTCGGCGATTTCCTTATAGCTCGCCGTTTTACCATATGGAATGGCGCAGAGCTTATCCCAAACCTTTCTCATAAAAGGCGTCCCCTGTGGGTTCAGTGGCAATGTAAAGGCCTTTCGTTCGCCACGAAAATACTCTGAAAGCTGCTGATGCGCCTCACAAAGAAGGGGGGTCTCGGCGATTTCCACCTCACCTATCAAATCATCTTCTTTTAGGTATACCTGTGTGATCTTCCCCATCTCTTCTGCAATTCCAATTTTACCGATGGGATACTCCTTAAATACAACTGATTTCATAATCCCTCCTAATGTCAATTTATACGCACCGCTCTCTAAAATCAATTATACCGTCCTAGAGGGTTTTGTGCGAGCCATTCTGAATAAATTGTATAAAATTTATTGACAGCGTCCGAATAATTCGATATAGTGTAATTAGATTTTATGCAATTTAATTGCGTGTTATTTATAAGGAGGAAGACATGTCATTTTACGATTTTTCAGCAAAATTATCCGATGGGTCTGACGTGACCATGGCACAGTATAAGGGGCAAGTGGTGTTAGTGGTCAACACGGCTACCAAATGTGGTTTAGCGCCACAATTTGATGACTTGGAAGCACTCCACCAAAAGTACGCTGAGGAGGGTCTAAGCGTTTTAGGCTTCCCGAGCAATCAGTTTGCAAACCAGGAACCCGGCGATAATGACCAAGTGGCAAAGGTATGTCGTCTCGACTTTGGGGTGACTTTTACCCTGTTTGAAAAAATTGATGTCAATGGAGAAAACGCCCATCCGATTTATCAATACCTAAAAAAAGAAGCGAAAGGCACACTGGGTGACGCGATCAAATGGAACTTTACCAAATTCTTAATCGATCGAAATGGCAAGGTCGTGAAGCGGTATGCCCCTACGGTTAACCCGAGGGATATTGAAAAAGACATCTTAAAGCTGCTTAAAGCATAAAAAATAGCGTTAGGACCGCTACAGTTTCTGTAAGGTCCAACGCTATTTTTGTTAGGGTTAGGGTTATAACAAACGCTTTACGTGAGTTAGATAGTCCTCATAGGTGTCCAGATCAAGCAAAATGCCTTCATCTGCCACCTCGAGATGATTTGCATGGATTTCAGGATGATTAAGCAAACGCTTAAGCCCCCCTTCTCCGTCTGAATCTAAAATGCTCTTAAAGACAGACCTAGCGATAAGCGGTGGATGTCCTCGCTTATGATTAAAGGTCGGATAAAGCACATCCGATGGTTGCTCTGAATAAGTCGTCATAAGCTGTTTTATCGTATCTGGCATAACGAATGGCATGTCAGCTGGCATCATAAAGAAGCCGTCCACAGACTGGGGTAGTGCCATTACACCGGTTTTGATCGAGGTAAACATGCCTTCATCGTATCTTTCGTTCTTCACGACGGTCACGGGGACTTTTTCCAGGACCGGATTCAGTGCCTCCGCATTATGACCTGTCACGACGATGATGTTTTCCACACCTGCAGCCGTGAATGTCGCGATCGTCTGCTCGATGACGGTGTGCTCTCCTAAAGGAAGAAGCGGTTTAAACCGCTCCATCCTAGAAGAATACCCTGCTGCAACGATCAGTGCAGCGAACTTTCGATTCATTATGCTTTTTTATGATTTTTAATGGCAAGTGAAATATTTTCTGGCGATAATGGGAGCTTGTAGAAGTTGATTCCCAGTGCATCGTACAGCGCATTACCGATAGCTGATGGAACAGAGATCATCGGATGCTCACCGATACCACGTGCGCCATAAGGGCCATCGTTTTGTGGATTTTCGATATAAATCGGAACGATTTCATCTGGAAGGTCCTTAGCTGTCGGAATCTTATTATCTGTAAACGATGGATTCAAAAGTTTCGCATCTGGGCTAAACTTGTAGCCTTCGATCATCGCTGATCCTAAACCTTGAATGACACCACCGAGTACTTGACCATCTACGAGTTTTTTGTTGATGACTTGACCGATATCGAACGCAGAAGCGATTTTTAAGACGTGAACCTCACCTGTGTAGATGTCCACTTCTAGGTCGACTGCATGCGCACCGAAGGTCCAAACGAGACCAGGGCGTCCTTGACCAGTTTGTGGGTCTGGGTTGGTGAGTCCGCTGGCCATGTAAACGCCGTGTGCGATGACTGGACCGCCGATGCCGTTACCGTTTTCATACATATAACCCATGGCGAGCTTTTTAAATGGAATTCTTCTCGCTGTATGGTGAACGTGATAGATATAGCCATCGCCGTGTGCGAGCTCATCTGGATGACATCTGAGCACTTGCGCAGCCACTTCTTTCATCTGTTGAATCATATTCTTAGCCGCTTTTTTAACCGCATTACCACCCATGAAGGTGTACTTGGAAGCTACTGTATTCCAGTCGTAAGGGTGCTTGTTCGTATCGACGTCCCAAACCACTTCAACGCTTTCAATCGGTAATCCAAGCTCTTCTGCAGCGATTTGTGCCATGATGGTGTTCGCACCTTGGCCCATGTCAACTGCACCGATCATGACCTTAACATGACCATCTTCGTTCATCTGCATAATCGCAGCTGTTGAAGTGTAGCTCGGCATCGCAGGCGCCTTTTGAAGCATCGCAAAGCCTTTACCACGCACCTTGCCGGTTTTCATCTCAAGTGCGCGCTCTTCATCCGTCTTTCTTCCAGTCCATCCAATTTCTTTAACAACTGCATTTAAACAGTCGATTGGATTTCCTGTTGACTCGTAGATCAGCTCGCCTGAAATAGTCGTTGCACCCGCTCTTAAAAGGTTCTTCATACGAAGCTCGTATGGATCGATGTTAAGCTGCTGTGCAATATAGTCCATGTGTCTTTCTACTGCCCAGTGTGTTTCGAGGTGACCGAAACCACGGTAAGCCGTACTGAACACTTTGTTCGTATAAATCGTACGTGAGTGAAGCTCTACGTTAGGGACGATGTAAGGGCCTGCACCAGAATAAACGGCTGTTTTACCGACGTTTACACCGTAATCCGCATAAGCGCCACTATCCCAGTCATGGTAAATTTCCATAGCAGTGATGGTACCGTCTTTCTTAACGCCTGTTTTGAAACGGCTTCTCATGCCAGCACGTGTCGGAAGGAGGTTGAACTCTTCTTCACGTGTTGCTTTCAGCTTAACAGGACGACCATTAGCAGCTCTAGAAAGTACCGTTACAAATGGCTCGAGGTGAATACCGGCTTTACCACCGAATCCGCCACCGATATAAGGTACGATGACATGTACATCGCTCTTATCGATGCCTAATGATTTAGCCAGTAACTGTCTAACCGCAAATGGCGACTGTGCCGATGACCAGATCTTCACTTTTTTGCTGTACGGGTCTGCCTGTGCGATGGTAACGTGAGTTTCCATTGGCACATGGGCTACAGCAGGAACAGAGAGCTCATTTTCGATGATGAAATCCGCTTCCTCGAAGCCTTTTTTAACGTCACCCTTAAGGGTTCTATTCCAGCTGGCGATGTTCGTTCCCTTTTGAGGGAAGAAAACGCCTTCCATATACTCGTAAGTGTGAAGGTTCTCGTGAACGAGAATTTTTGCTTCTAATGCCTCATCCACGTCATGAATGATCGGAAGTGGCTTGTATTCCACTTTAATGAGGGATACTGCACGCTCTGCAGTGACTTCGTCTTCTGCTGCTACCGCTGCCACGATTTCGCCTTGATATCTGACGCGATCAGATGCGATGAGGTTTTTATCAACCATGTAAAGACCCACTCTATAAGGGGCATCCTTACCAGTAACCACCGCTTTTACGCCTGGGAGCGCTTCCGCTGCAGAAGTGTCGATGGAGATGATTTCTGCATGGGCATGTGGTGAGTGTAGGCATTTTGCATGAAGCATGCCCGGTAATTCCATATCGTGAACATACATGGCTTGGCCAGTGACTTTCTCCTGAGCATCTTTACGATCGTAAGGCTGCCCAATATGTCTATATTGCTTACTCATGGTCAGAACCCTCTCTTTCCTTTTTCGCAGTCGCTAAAATGGCATCGATGATTGGGAAGTAGCCCGTGCAACGGCAGAAGTTGCCAGCGATGGCTTCTTTAACTTCTTCCAAATCCGGGTCGTTATTTTTATCAAGTAACGCTCTAGCAGACATGAGCATGCCAGGCGTACAGAAACCACATTGAAGGGCATCGTGCTTGATGAATTCTTTTTGAAGTACAGAAAGTTCACCGTTTTTCGATAAGCCTTCCACTGTAATGATTTCACTTCCTTGTGCTTCAGCTGCGAGCACTAGGCACGAGTTGACTGCACGGCCATTCATTTTGATGGTACATGCGCCACACTCGCCTTCCCCACAGCCCTCTTTTGTGCCGAAAAGGCTCATGTCTTTATGGAGGAACTGAAGTAAGGTCATGGTAGGATCCACCATTTTATGGACGATCTCGCCATTGATTTTGCAGCTCATGGGAACACGTGGCATTCCTGATTCCACATATTCGAAACAATCGCCATCTTTATTATGTCTATCACACATATTATTTACCTCCCATCGCAATAAGCTGCATGAGTCCCTTTTGTGCTAAAACGCCAGACACATGCAAACGGTATTCTGCTGATGAACGAATATCAGAGATTGGCTTAATGTGATTCTTAATTTCTTCGTTAAGCCACTCTGCTGTTTCAGCTGAAAATGGTTTCGATTGAAGTGATTCTTCGAGATTTCTGAGTCTAATCGGTGTAGGTGCAACTGCCGTCATACCGACACAGAGCTTGCCTTCGCCAGTGCGTCTAATGGAGACACCTGCGATTCCGAGGTCGTGGCCTTTGATACGCGCTTGCTTTAAGAAGACACTTGTATCGCCTTTAACATCTGGTAACATCACGCCGATGACGATTTCGCCTGGGACGAGTACGGTTCTCTTTACACCTGTAAAGAAGTTTTCAAGGGCCACTTCGCGAATGCCGTTTGGACCTGCGATGTGTACCACTGCATCAAACACTAAAAGTGGTGAAGCCAAATCGGCACCTGGTGAAGCATTACATAAGTTGCCCACTAATGTTGCACGATTTCTAAGTTGATAGGAAGCGAGCGAGTCTGCAGCCTCTTTAACTGCCGCATACTTTTCTGCTACCACATCACATTCGGAGATTTCATTTACCGTTACTGACGCGCCGATAAAGAGACCCTCACCCGCTTTGTACTCAAAGCGCTTGGTCTCTGGTATGTCCTTGATGTCCAGAACATGATCGACGATTTCCATATTACGACGTAAAACGATCATTAAATCTGTCCCACCGGCGAGCAGCTTCGTGCCGGGATTCTCTTTGATGTAAGCGAGCGCTTCATCCAGAGACTTGGGTTTCAGGTAATTGAATTTACTTAACATAGCCAACCTCCCTATTTACCACTAATCATAACCTTAGTATCATTCAATGATAGGTCCTTTGTTATTAGTTTACACTAAATAGAGAGAAAGTAACACTGGTTTCAGTTGTTAACGCCTCATAAAAATGCTTTGTATTTTTTGTAATGATTTTGGCAGTTATCCGCAATTTTTGGCATGGAATCGTTAATTGTTTATCAATGCTTTTGTTGCATAAAAAAGCCCGTAGGGATTCTACGGACTTCATTACAGGGCATCTTAGCGGTTCTAGAATTCAAAAAATCGTCAGCGGCGTGATGACGCCTTTAGCTGGCTTCATTTCCTGTGGCCATTTAGGCTCTCCCATGGTGTGATAAGGCAGGAATTCAAGGCGCTCACGACCCTCTGACCGAGTGAGGCGATCGATTTCCCTCTTACGAAGGTCAAGTGCTTCTGACGTGTTTACCGCCTCAGCGTGTGTCCCGCTGAACAGCACATGACGGATCCAGTAGGGTTTTTGAAGGGAAATGAGGGTGTTGAGTACCAGTAAAGGAAGGGTGTTACTTGCGCCGGTCAGCTGCTGATGACCTACGTCCGAAGCGGCTTTGATGTCGAGTAAAACCAAATCGCAGGCTGCCAAAAGCGCGCGCTGCGCTTCGCCTAGTAGCTGTCCAGACGTATCGATTGCCACGTGGAACCCGGCTTCCTTCAGAGCCAGTACCAGAGGGAGAAGCGCGGCTGCTTGCAGCAGCGGTTCGCCGCCCGAGAAAGTCACGCCTGCACGGCGACTGTCGGTGGCGGGTGCAGTGGCGTGACCAGCGGCATGACCTGTGGCGTGACCTGCGGCTTGACCATCGACCGGATCACCAGTGTGGCTTAAATACGGTTTAAACCTTACGAGGGCGGCGAACAGCGCGCTAGCGGACATGTCCATGCCGCCGTCCAGTGGCAGGCTATCCGCATTATGGCAGGTGAGACACCTGTAATGACACCCCTGCAGAAACACCACTGCGCGCATCCCCGGGCCGTCCACTGTACTAAACGACTCGATTTTGTGTACCCTGAGCACAATGTCACTTAACACGCCAACCCTTTCATCTTCACACATTTTATCACCCCATTTTCAATCGACTTTATTCCGCCATCCATCGATTTGTTCATTTCTAAAACCTCTCATGATAGGTTCGGTTGATCACCTCTAGCTGCTGATTTGCACTGAGCTGGTGAAAGTTGACGGCATAGCCCGATACACGGATGGTGAGGTTCGGATAACGCTCCGGATGCGCCATGGCGTCCACAAGCTTTTCTCTATCGATGACGTTGACGTTTAAGTGATGGGCATTCTGCCTGAAAAAACCGCCCATTAACTGTACTAAAATACTGGACTGTGTGTGTTCATCCTGACCAAGCGTATTCGGACTTACTGAAAACGTATAGGAAATGCCATCGCGACACTGCTTAAATGGCAGCTTAGCCACTGAATTGAGCGCAGCCAGGGCACCACGCACTTCCCTGCCATGCATGGGATTGGCACCAGGGGCAAACGCTTCTCCGCGTTTTCTGCCATCTGGCGTACTGCCCGTCTTTGACCCGTAAACCACGTTAGAGGTGATGGTGAGCACGGACAGGGTATGCTCTGCATTTCTGTAGGTGGGATGTGCTTTAAGCAGTTCTGTAAAGCGTTCAGTGAGCTGAACTGCGATGTCATCCACTCGGTCGTCGTCGTTTCCATATTTAGGAAAATCACCTTCGATGGTGAAGTCCGTGATGATCCCCCGCTCATCCATAACGGGTGTGACCTTTGCGTATTTAATGGCGGAAAGTTCATCAGCCACCACACTGAGACCCGCGATACCGAATGCCATATAGCGGTGTACATGTGTGTCATGAAGTGCCATCTGCGTCTTTTCATAGGCGTATTTATCATGCATATAGTGGATGACGTTCATGGTGTTCACATACTGGTTACAGATCCACGCCATCTGGGCGTCGAAATGCCTCATCACCCTTTCATAGTCGAGTGGCTGTCCTTCGGTGAAGGCATCATCTGAAATCGTTTCAGAATCTATTTCGTTTATCCCACGGTCTGAGCTCATGGTTTTTAGTGCGATTTGATCCCCCGTCATCTCGTCTCGTCCATCGTTTAAGGCCATGAGAAGGACCTTCGCCAGGTTACAGCGTGCACCGAAGAACTGCATTTCCTTGCCCACGCGCATGGCGGAGACACAACAGGCGATGGCGTAATCATCGCCGTAGAGGGGGCGCATCAGGTCATCATTTTCATACTGGATGGCATCGGTTCTCACAGACATTTTCGCCACATAATGCTTAAATGGTGCAGGAAGATGGTCTGACCACAGCACGGTCATGTTCGGTTCTGGCGCTGGACCTAGGTTTTCCAGCGTATGCAGAAAGCGGTAGGCCGTCTTCGTCACCAGCGTCCTGCCATCACAGCCCATACCGCCGATGCTCTCCGTAATCCACAGGGGATCCCCTGCAAATAGGGTGTTATATTCGGGCGTTCTCAGCTGTCTTGCTAACCTCAGCTTGATGACGAAATCGTCGATAAGGGCTTGCGCATGCGATTCATCAAGTGTGCCTTCCTTTAGATCCCTTTCCAGATAAATGTCGATAAAGGTTCCGACGCGTCCCAGCGACATGGCGGCACCATTTTGTTCCTTTATCGCCCCTAGATAGCCATAATAAAGCCACTGGATGGCCTCACGCCCGGTTTCAGCAGGTCTACCGATGTCATCGCCATAGGCCTGCGCCATGACCTTAAGCTTCCCAAGAAAGTCGATTTGACGATGGACCTCTTCGATGAGCTGTATCGTGTCAGAAAGCATGGGCTGCGCTTCCAGGGCGCGTTTATCCCGCTTCTTTTCCGCGATAAGATGGTCGACACCGTAAAGCGCCACACGGCGATAATCGCCGATGATGCGCCCTCTGCCGTACGCGTCCGGCAGGCCGGTGAGCACACCGGCGGAGCGCAGCCGCTTCATCTCCTCTGAATAGACTCGAAAGACCCCTTCATTATGGGTGGTCTTATAAGCGAAGTGCTCCTCCACCTGATCCGATAATTTGTATCCATACGCTTCGCAGGCTTGTCTCGCCATGCGAATTCCACCGAACGGGTTCACACCACGCTTTAGCGGCGCATCGGTTTGAAGTCCAAAAATGCGTTCGTTTTCTCGGTCGATGTAACCGGGTTCATAGGTTAATAATGAAGAGACCTTCGTCACATCGATGTCGAGGACGCCGTCATTCTCAAGCTCTTTTTTACGGAGCGCACAAACCTTTTCCCATAACGCCGTGGTGCGCTCCGTTGCCTTTTCCAGAAAGCGTTCATCCCCTTCATAGGGGTGATAATTTTCCTGTATAAACCCCGCCACATCGATCCCAGTCCGCCAGCCTTCGCCTTTAAAACCTCTCCATGCCTTCATAATCCTTTCCTCCTATGCGTTTCGCGATTCACCTGGAAAGGGCAAAAAAAGCCGACCCATCCCAGGCGTCAATAGATGCCCAGGCGGTCGGCTTGTTACATCGATGCTCAATCCCTCGTGGTTTTGCCCACTCTTTCCGCCAGTTTTGAGTCGATTTAATTCAATTTATTAGATTATACCCTATTTTATAGAGCATTTGCAATCACTTTACTTCTTTAAAAGCTTCTTCGCGCGGCTGACGATGTTTTCTTTCGTCAAGCCAAATGCCGTAAACAATTCACCTGCAGGTGCCGACATACCGAAATCGTCATGTCCGATCACATCGCAAGCGTATTTATGCCAGCCAAGTGTCGCTGCCGCTTCGATGGCGAGCTTTGGAACGCCTTTTAAAAGCACCTCGGCACGGTAAGCTTCTGTTTGCTCTTCGAAGAGCTCAGTACATGGCATAGACACCACTCTTGCATCGATGCCCTCCGCTTTTAATAACGCTTTTGCATCAACAGCAAGCGATACCTCAGAGCCTGTGGCGATGAGAATCACATCGGCATTTTTTTCTTCCTTTGCGATGACATAGCCACCTTTTAACGCTTCTCTAGACGAGCCTTCAAGTGCAGGCAGATTTTGACGTGTAAGAACGAGCGCTACTGGTGCATTTTTCGATGTCATAGCCGTATACCAAGCCGCTGATACCTCTCTCGCATCTGCTGGTCTGATGACTTTAAGCTTTGGAATCGCTCTTAACATCGGAAGCTGATCGATCGGTTGGTGCGTTGGTCCATCTTCGCCGACGCCGATAGAGTCATGAGTTAAAATATAAGTCACTGGTAGGTTCATCAGTGCCGCTAAACGCATGGCAGGCTTCATGTAGTCAGAGAATACGAAGAAGGTCGCCGCATACGCTTTAAGACCGCCGTGTGCTTGGATACCATTGGTAATCGCCGCCATGGCATGCTCTCTGACGCCGAAGTGAAGGTTTGCGCCGATAGGATTCGCCGCAGAGAACGACGTCGCTTTCTTAAGATCTGAGTTATTGGATGGTGCAAGGTCTGCTGAACCACCGAAGAAGTTAGGAACGACTTCCGCAAGGTTGTTCAGAACTTTACCCGATGAGCTTCTCGATGCAGTGGTTTCATTATAGTTCCAGAACGCCTCAGATTCGAGGTATTCCATAGGCGCTTCGCCAGAGAACCACGCCTTATATTCAGCTGCGAGCTCAGGATAAGCACTTTCATATGCTTTGAAGTTCTCGTTCCAAGCTGCTTCAGAAGACGCAAGTGACGTCACTACTGAAGCCATATGGGCTGCCACATCTGATGGTACTTCAAACGCCTGACGGCCTTCCATACCGAGGAATGATGCCATCTCTTCGATGCCATCGTTACCCAGTGGCGCGCCGTGTACTTTATGCGAGCCTTGCTTTGAAGGGCAACCATATCCGATGATGGTCTTCACGATAATCAGCGACGGTTTTTCTGTTTCTGCTTTTGCCGCTTGAATTGCCTTTTGGATGGCTTCCAAATCGTTACCGTCTTCGACTGTGAGTACTTGCCAGTGCATCGCTTCAAAACGACCTGCAACGTTTTCTGTAAAGGCGATTTCTGTATCCCCTTCGATGGTAATTTTATTTGAATCGTATAATAAAATAAGTTTTCCGAGCTTTAAGGTTCCTGCCAATGACGCCGCTTCATAGGAGATTCCCTCCATTAAGCAACCATCGCCAGACAGGGCAAACGTATGGTGATCCACTACTGGATAACCTGGCTGGTTAAATTTCGCTGCCAAATGCTTTTCAGCCATGGCAAATCCAACAGCATTTGCGATGCCTTGTCCAAGTGGTCCAGTCGAAATCTCTACGCCTTTTGTGTGACCGTATTCAGGGTGACCTGGTGTTTTAGAATCAAACTGTCTAAAACGTTTGATTTCATCCATAGAAAGACCGTAATCGAATAAGTGAAGCAAAGAGTAGATCAGCATGGAACCATGTCCAGCAGATAAGATAAAACGGTCTCTGTTATGCCACTCTGGATTCTGTGGGTTGTGTTTCATTTCCTTCGCCCAAAGTGTATACGCCATAGGCGCAGCACCCAGTGGTAAACCTGGATGGCCCGAATTGGCAGCTTGAATCGCCTCTGCTGAGAGCATCCTGATCGTGTTAATCGTTCTGAAATCCATTTTTTACCAACCTTTCATATTTTAAGGCCTTATGACCTTCTAAACAACTTCAACTAACATTATAACGATTATACACATTAATAACAACCGTAGAAAATAAAAAAGTGCTGAAATATGATTTTCAGCACTTTATACGACATCGCTCGTTAAGCTAAGTCGGTTCACTCCCCATAACTAGCCTTGGAAGTTTACAGTTTTTGCAGGAATAATGGTGGAAATGGCGTGTTTGTAAATCATTTGCTGTTTGCCTTCACTATCGAGCACGATGGTGTAGCTGTCAAAGCCTTTTACCAAGCCTCTAATTTGATAGCCGCTCACTAAGAATATGGTAATGGGCGTTTGATCTTTTCGGCATTGGTTTAAAAACAGGTCTTGAAGATTTAATGCACTTTTCATGGATTCCCCTCCTTCTCTCTATAATGATAGTCCTTCGATTATTTTTAATACGGCGTCATCAGTGCTGAGCACCTCTAAATCTAGCCATATGATGTCCTCATAACGCTTGAACCACGTCATTTGTCTTTTCGCATAGTTTCGGCTGAATTGCTGTATGATTTCCACCATGCGTTCTATAGATATTTTCCCATCGAGATACGCGAGAACTTCCTTGTAACCTATACCCTGCATGGATTGAAAACTATCATCTAATCCCAAACTTTTTAATCTTTTTACCTCATCGATAAGCCCTGCCTGAAGCATGAGGTGGACACGGCGATTGATTCGGTCGTAAAGCACGTCTCTAGGACGTGTCAAACCATAAATTTGAAACTGGTAGTGCTCATTTTTCTGAGGGGCTACTGCAAAATCTGCCATGGGTTTACCGGTGATGTGATTGACTTCCAGTGCCCGGATCACGCGTCTCAAGTTGTTCATGTGGATGCGCTCGGCCGCTTCGGGATCCACAGCCCTCAGTCTAAGATGGACCGCTTCATTTCCTTCTGCTTCTGCTAGCCGTTCCATTTCTGTCCTGAAAGGCACATCAGCGAGGCTCTCACCAAAATTCATGTCATAAAGTAGCGCATTGACATAAAGGCCAGTTCCCCCAGCGACGATGGGGATTTTCCCGCGTTCGATTAGCGCGTCGATGCTGCTGAAAGCCTGCTTTGCGTACTCGCTCACCGAATAGGCATCAAACGGTGACACATGGTCGATCAGATGGTGGATGATTCCGCACTGCTCTTCGGCCGTCGGTTTAGCCGACCCGATATCGAGTCCCTTATAAATCTGCACAGAATCCGCAGAGATGATTTCCGTATCCAGTTTTTTCGCCAGGGCGATGGAAAGATCCGTCTTTCCCACGGCCGTCGGCCCTACGAGAACGATAACTTTTTTCAATTTACACCACCATTAATTATATCATATATAATTCTTTTTTGTGAGAAACTACCAAATAATCAAAGGACCCGTTTAAATTTTCGTTCCAGCTCATTCAGTGAAAAGCTGATGATAATGGGACGACCATGTGGACACGTATATGGCGAATTAAGGTGCTTTAATGATTGTATTAGCGCCATTTGCTCGGTGGTATCCATGGTATCCTTCGCCTTGATCGCAGCCTTGCAGGCTTTTTCAGCAATTTCATGCTTCACGCGTGCATCCACATGTCCCTTAACGTTCTCGAACACGCTTTTAACTGTATCGATGGCGATGGACTGCGAAAACATCGATGGAATCTCGCGCACCACGACACTGTTCTCGCCGAAAGCCTCGATATGAAAGCCCATTTCTGAAAGAAGAGGAACTACGTCATCGAGTCGGTCGGCCTCCAGCGCGCCTAGCGTGATGATTTCAGGGAGAAGCAATAGTTGCGACTGAATCTCCCGCTGCTCAAAGGCGTTCATAAAGGCCTCATACAGGACCTTTTCATGGGCAGCATGTTGATCGATCAAATAAAGCGCATGGTCCTTTTCATAGAGCAGATAGGTGGCATCGAACACTCCAATAAACCTAAGGTCGTCATAAATGGACCCTTCAAGGGCTTTCGGGCTATCGAGGTGAATTTGCTCAGCGAAATCGGTTAATGGTGAAAAATCCACCTTACTGAGGTCGATTTTGGGCTTTTGCGCATAATAGGCAAGCTTCTCAGACACCCTCCCCTCATCTGAGGTCTTAACCTCATTCGCTACGAATCTGCGATGCTCATTCGGTGTTTGCATAACCTTAGCCGTTTCAGTCGATTGTGGGCCCTCAACTGTATGTGGCCGCTCTACCTCTTCCGCTGCTTCGTCCGCGTTAGGTTGTGTGCTTGGATTAGACCTCACAGAAAATACATCTCTCTCTGTAAACGTTACCTTCGGTACCTGATCATAAAGATTAAACGCTTTTTTTAGCGCACTATAGATGAAGCCTTTGATAAGCCCTTCATCGTGGAACTTGATTTCCGTTTTTGCCGGATGGATGTTCACGTCGATTTCGCTGGGCGGAATCGTGAGAAATAGCACACAAGCAGGAAAACGATTATTCATCATATGTGGCTTATACGCCAGCTCCACCGCTTCCTTAATCAGGTCGCTCTTTACATAGCGCCCGTTAACGAAACAGAACTGATAGGCTTTAGTGCCCTTGGTAAAGTCAAATCGCGAGGTAAAGCCTGAAAGCTTCAGCTCACCCTGTTGATCTTTGATTTCATAGAGCCCCTTAAGCATCTGGGCATCGAACACCGCGAAGATGGCATTGGCTAGGCTCCCTTTTCCCTGCGTGTGAAAAATGAGACGCTCATCCATCGTGTATTTAAAGGCGATTTCGGGATGTGACAATGCGAGAACCCCCATCAGCTCAGTAATGGATCGTCCCTCTGCCTGATCGCTTTTCAAAAACTTTAATCGTGCAGGTGTATTAAAGAACAAGTCCCTGATGATCAAAGTGGTCCCTTGGACGGTCCCCACCTCAGATACCTTATGGATGACCCCACCCGCAGCCACTACTTTTTTCCCCCATGTTTCACCAGCCCTCATGGTAACGAGCTCGATTTGAGACACGGCACAAATACTGGCCAGTGCTTCCCCTCTAAATCCTAAGGAAGCGGTTTGGTACAGGTCTTCGATACTTCTGATTTTACTGGTGGCATGGCGCTCGAACACTAAAGGAAGGTCATCGTAATGGATTCCCGATCCATTATCCATCACTTTGAGATAGGACTTGCCCCCCTTTTTAATCTCAACCCCAATCTCTGTGGCACCGGCATCGATGGCATTTTCCACGAGCTCTTTTATGACCATGGCGGGGCGTTCCACCACTTCTCCAGCGGCTATTTTACCGACGGTTTTTTCATCGAGCTTAAGGATGCGTTTAGTATTAGAATCTCGTTGGTTTTCCATGGCGCCTCCTCGTGTGAGCGATAGAGCTCTTTATTTTACTTGTTTTTAAATTCGGTCGAAATTTTGAAAAGGGCATTAAGCGCTTCGATGGGAGTCATCTGTTCCACCTCTAGCTTCGCGAGGTATTGATATAGGCCTTCCGAAATCTGGTGTCCTTTATTCATGGTCACCTCTGATGCCATCGGTACCACCTCTTCCCCTGTTAATCGCTGAAGATTTTGGATGTTATTATTGATATCACTTAACTCAAGCTTGGACAGAATCACCTTCGCACGGTCGATGACAGCCTCAGGGACACCTGCCAGTTTGGCCACCTGGATCCCGAAACTTTGATTCGCGCCGCCGCGTTCGATTTTTCTTAAAAAGATAATGTCGTCACGGGACTCTTTCACGGCGATTCTAAAGTTGCAGACACCTGGTATCTTGCCTTCGAGCTCTGTAAGCTCGTGATAATGGGTGGCAAACAGCGTCTTTGCATGGATTCCAGAGCCTTCGCTAAGGTATTCCACCACACTCCAGGCGATGCTCAGACCATCATAGGTACTGGTTCCCCTTCCGATTTCATCGAGGATGATCAGAGAGCGTTTCGTGGCGTTGTTTAATATATTCGCCAGCTCATTCATCTCCACCATAAATGTACTCTGCCCCTGTGAAAGGTCGTCTGATGCGCCTACGCGGGTGAAAATCCTGTCGACGATGCCGATTTCAGCCTTATCTGCCGGAACAAAGCATCCGATTTGCGCCATCAGCGTGATAAGGGCAACCTGTCTTAAATAAGTGGACTTACCGGCCATATTGGGGCCAGTTATGATGTAAAACTTATGGTCTTTTTGATCTAAGAGCGTATCGTTAGGCACAAATGGCGTTTCATTAAAGATGCGCTCGATCACAGGATGACGGCCGTTTTTGATGTTCACCGTCTCCTTGTTCGTAATTTTCGGCTTCACGTAGCCATAGCGATAAGCACTTTCTGCAAACGACAAGAGGGCATCCAGTGACGCCACTGCATGTGCCGTCCTTTGTATGCGCTCCACATGTTCCATGAGCTGTTGCTTTAATTCACTGTATATTTCCTGTTCAAGTCTGATGATTTTTTCTTCCGCGCCAAGGACTGTTTCTTCCAGCTTCTTGAGTTCTGGCGTAATGAAGCGCTCGGCATTTGCTAAGGTCTGCTTTCTGATATAGTTTTCAGGGGCATTTTTTGCACTGCCTTTGGATATTTCGATGTAATAGCCAAACACCTTATTAAATCCAATTTTAAGGGTTTTTATGCCCGTGCGTTCACGTTCTTCCTGCTCGATGCCTAAAATCCATCCCTTACCGTTTTCCACGGCATCTCTAAGGGTTGATAGCTCAGGATGCTTTTCGGTCCTGATGACCCCTCCATCCTTTACAGACAGCGGGGGATCTTCATTGATGGATTCATCAATTAAGGTGTAGATATCATAAAGGGGATCAATATCGCCGTTGATGGTTTGAAATTCGCCTTCTTCCAGCGATTCGATGCCATTTTTAATCTCCGGTAACACCAAAAGCGACTGCTTCAGTGCGATGAGGTCGCGTGGATTAATGCTACCATAAACCAGTTTTGAAGTTAAACGCTCAAGGTCGTAAATTTGTCTGAGATGGGTTCTCAAATCGGACCTGAGAAGCAAATCGTCCACGAGTACTTCCACCGTGTTGAGACGCTTTTGGATGGCCTCGCTCTCAAGCAGCGGTTCTTCTACCCATGCGCGAAGACGTCTAGCGCCCATGGCAGTGCTGGTTTTATCCAGTACCCAAAGAAGGCTTCCCTTTTTTTCCTTGGTTCGCATGGTCTCCACCAGCTCCAGGTTTCGTCTGGTGAACTTATCCAGCACCATGTACTTGCTCTGATGATAGATTTCCACTTTTCTAAAGTGGTTTAAAGGTACCTTGGCGGTTTCTTCCACATAGGCAAGCAAGCCACCAGTGGCGCATAGGGTGACATCCGATGGTGAGAAGCCTAAGCTTTCTACGGAAAAGACGTTCATCACACGTTCGATGAGCTTCATCGCTGCATGTGATTGAAAGGCATGGTCTAAAAATGGCGTCGTGGCAATCCCCATTTCATCGATGGTTTTAATGAGGATGGGGTCCAGCGTATGCTTATCAGAAAGAATTAACTCAGACGGCTCGATTTTGATGAGCTCATCGATGAGCTTTTCCACACTTGAAAATGCGCTGGTTTTAAGGATACCCGTGGTGATATCGCAGTAAGCCATGGCCAGTCGCGACTCTGTCTGAGTAAGTGCAGCGATATAATTATAATTCCCCTCGTCCAGCATCTCAGGATCAGTGATCGTGCCAGGGGTGATGATTCTCACCACTTCACGCTTCACCAGCCCCTTTGCCAGTGCCGGATCCTCCATTTGCTCACAAATGGCAATTTTGATGCCCTTGTCCACCAGTTTTTTAATATAACCATCCACCGAGTGATAGGGCACACCACAAAGGGGTGCTTTTTCGTCTAATCCGCAGTTTCTGGCAGTTAATGTGATTTCCAGTTCACGTGATGCCCTGATGGCATCGTCAAAAAACATCTCATAGAAATCGCCTAAACGATAAAATAAGATGTAATCGGTATATTGATCTTTGATTTCAAAATATTGCCGCATCATCGGCGTCAATTTAGAGCGATCAATGGTCATCATGTTCCGCCTCGACTACTTCCCCATGTAATGAGAAATTTTTAGGTCTGGTGATTTTTACTTTTACAAGCTTTCCGATTAAAGCACTATCCCCTTCGAAGGTGACGGTGAAATTGTTTCGGGTTCTCCCCATAAGAATTGCATTTGACGACTTCGAATAGTCCTCTACTAAGACTTCAAACACTTTACCTTCTTGAGCGTGCATTTTCGCCATAATGCTTGGATTAAGTTTTTCCAGCAGACGTTTGATACGCTCGTGTTTGATGTCTTCAGACACTTGATTTTCAAAGGTTGCCGCTGGGGTTCCCGTTCTGATGGAGTAAAGATAGGTAAAGGCTGCATCAAATCCAACCGCTTCCACTAGGTTAAGCGTGTCTTGGAAATCTTCCTCAGTTTCATTTGGAAAGCCCATGATAATATCTGTGGTGATGCCGAGATCCGGCATTAGAGCCTTCGCTCTAGCGACGATATCGAGGTATTGCTCTCTCGTATATTTGCGATTCATCTTATTTAGGATGGCATTACTGCCAGCCTGTACAGGTAAATGTAAATATTCGCATACCTTATCAGCAGTCGCCATGGTCTCTAGCAATTTTTGTGAAATATCTTTCGGATGTGAGGTCATAAAGCGAATGCGATCAATCCCGGGAACGTCATTCACCATGAGAAGCAAATCGGCGAAGTCCACAGGTTGGTCAAGTGTCTTCCCATAAGAGTTGACGTTTTGACCGAGCAGCATGACCTCGCGTGTGCCATTTTCAGCAAGTGAGGTGATTTCTGCGATGATGTCCTCTGGCTTACGGCTTCTCTCACGGCCTCTGGTGTAAGGCACGATGCAGTAGGCACAGAAGTTGTCACAGCCGTACATGATGTTTACATAGGCCTTAATTTCTTTCTTGCGCACCGATTTCAATCCCTCGATCACGTCGCCTTCTGTTTCCCAGACCTCCACGACCTGACCATCACCCGTAAGGGTGGTTTCCAGAAGGGCTGGAAAATTATGAAGGTTATGCGTTCCAAAAACGAGGTCCACATACTTATATTTTTTCTTAATTTCTGCGACGATATGCGGTTGCTGCATCATGCAGCCACATACCGCTAAAATCAAGTCGGGTCTTTTTTCTTTCAGCTTCTTTACATGGCCTAGATTACCATATACTTTAAACTCGGCGTTCTCACGAACACAGCATGTATTAAATATGATCAGGTCGGCATCATCGAATTTCTTAGTGATTTCGTAGCCCATGTCCACCAGCATGGCACCTAGTTTCTCTGAGTCATGCTCATTCATCTGGCATCCGTAGGTTACAGTAATGGCTTTCTTTCGATGGTGCAGCTCCGTGTAATGCGCATCATTTATACTTCTAACTTTTCTGATATGGTCGTCATTCTTGCTGAGTAAGCTTTCCATAGATTCTATACCCAGCGTTTCTCTTTTTGACATTCAATTCCTCCTAATGCATTTCCTAATTAACTTCTTCGATGAGTCCGAAGATGAACTTTTTAATACTAATTTTACCACGATTTCGGGAGGATTTCTTGATGTAATCCATTTCCTTACGAACTTCGCGTAGGTCGAAAAGCAGTGCGGCGTATTGCTCAAATACGTGATGTTCATAATCGTGAAGCCCAAGCTCTGCGATGTTGGACAGGGCTTGCCCGATGGTGCGGCGTATACGCTGCTCAATCGCCTTGTCATTAACCTGTTCACCGCGTTCCTTTTCATACTTTCGGGAGACATAGTCATATAAATCACTCAGCTTATGATCAAAAAGACCGCGCTTACTGAGGTCGTTTTGCTCAAAGACAAATTCTAGCATATTTAAGATATCTTTTGTACCCGCTTCACTTAAAATACCAAGCTGCCCTAAAAGGGTCCTTGCGTTTTCGATGCGTGGATTCTTATAAGGCTCTGGTTCGTGGCCTTGATCATCGCCATTGAGCGTACGAATGTTTTGAAAAGCTGTTTGAAAGGAATCAATCACCTTTTTCATCTTCATTTTCTCATCCACGCGTTTGATGACATTGATAACTTCGATAACGTTGATCGGTTTATTGATAAATAGCTCGATTCCGCTGTTATAAGCCTTCGACACCATTTCCTTCGCATAGACTTCACTGATCATGATAAACGGCATGTCTGGTAAGTGGCGTTTTACCTCACTCACCACTGTGATGCCGTCTTTCTTAGGGAGTAGTAAATCCACCAGAACGATATCCGGTCTCATGCGTTTGATGGCTTCGATGGCATCCTCGCCATCGGTTGATTTTCCTATGACATCACCTAGATTATTATTCACGATGATCTTCGTCAGGATACTGAGAACGCTGACATCATCATCCACTAAATAAAAATTATAATTCATGTCATCCCCCTAATAGCCTTTCGTCTTCTAACCTTGTTCAGTATCATTTCTCGAAAAAATGCGTTCCACCGGTATGGCCACTTTAAAGCAGGTCATTTCTTGCTTTCCCGACGTGGCGATAATGGTACCCCCAAAATACTCCTCCACCAGGTGCTTGACATGCGTTAGTCCGATACCGGAAGCCATCACACCATTGTTTTCATTAAACTTCGTAGAAAAGCCCGCTTCAAAAATAAGGGGCAGATCCTGTTGTTCGATGCCGATGCCATCATTTATGACTTTAATCACCATTTGATTTTCTTCCACGAACTGCTCAATCATAATTTTGCCTTGTTCTTTCATGGCCTCTACCGCGTTAGTGACGATGTTGTTCAGTATGGAAATCACTGCAAGATAGTCGTTGGTTCGAAAATCAAACCCAATGGTGGCGGTAAACTTAATCGTCAGCTGCTTTTCGATGGCCAGTTTGCGATTGGCGGTTAGGACGATATCGAGTATTTCCTTGATGTCCATGTTATAGACCGGAGATTCCTTGATACTTTTTTCCAGTCCAGCAATCACCCGGGTATAATCTTTTTTGATCTCATGGATGTCCTTCGTGACGAGAAGGAGGGATTCCTTCATGTCTGGCGCATCCATTTGCTCATATATTAAGAAGCTTCGCCGCATGGCATCTTCGATGTCTTTTCTCGACTTTCTCAGAAAAAACAACTCCGTTTTCAAGGTGGACATGAGCATGATGCGCTCGACGAAAACATGATGGTTTTCTCTTTCTTTGGACTTTTCATAATAATACCGAGACAAATAAATCAGCAGGGTGGTGATAAACGTTCGGATCAGTCCGATGAGGATAATGGTGAAGATCACCTCTTCAAATCCCACATTTCGCCATTCCTGACGAATGACCACTTCGACGATGTTCGGGATGCTGTCGCAAATCCAAATGGCTAAAAACAACGCCAGTGGTGTTTTAATCAGCGATCGGACGTCCAATGCGATAAACAGGATGCTGTAAAAAATATAGAAAAACAGTACGGGATAATAATTGTCAAAGCCTTGTATCAAAGTTCCAGAGCCATTAATCACATATAAAACACTCCGGACGAAGAACATGAGGATTCCCACCAGATTAATGGTCAAAAAAGGTTCGATTTCCTTAAATGTCAGCATTAAGACATTGAGCACCACTACTGCAAAGGTCAATCTAAAGCCAGTGCCAAATGGAAGCATGTAAATTTGCCCCATAAATGTCGTAAAAATGGCAACCAATAGTATTTTTTCGAAGTTTTGTCGTTGGCTCGTCATGATTACCCCACTTTCATGCAGTCATGAAAATATCATAACACAGCCACTCAAAAAATCAAAGACGGGCTGAATGCCCGTCCAGTTTAAATACGCGATTAATATTTTTCACAAAATGCTTTCAGTCGACCAAGTCCCTCTACGATGTTTTCCATGCTAGTAGCGTAGGATAATCGGATGTAATCGTCCACACCAAACGCGATACCTGGTATAACAGCGATATTTGCCTTTTCGATAAGGACAGCCGCAAAGTCAAGCGAGTCCTTTATCATAACGTCATCCACCATTTTGCCCTTGTAATGTGAAATATTTACCATGACATAGAAAGCGCCTTTCGGCTCTACGCAGGACACATTTGGAATCTCTGAGATGGCTTTAACCATATAGTCTTTTCTCAGTTCAAAGGCTTTTCGCATTTCTTCGATGGTGGATTGATCGCCATTAAGCGCTTCGATTCCTGCATATTGAGCGATGGTATTTGGATTTGAAGTGGCATGTGACTGGATGTTCGCCATTACATTTGCTATAGTGACAGAACTGGCAGTATAACCAATTCTCCAGCCGGTCATGGCATATGCCTTACTGAGTCCATTGACCACGATCGTTCTATCATATAAGTCCTGTGAGAGGCTTGCGATGCTAATATGCTTCTCGCCATAAACCAATTTTTCGTAAATTTCATCCGAGATGATATATAAGTCGTGTTTCGTCGCAAACGCCCCGATCTCACGCAGCTCTTCCTCGGTATAGACAGCACCGGTTGGGTTGTTAGGACTGTTTATTAAAAGCCCCTTTGTTTTATCGGTAACTGCACTTTCAAGCTGTGCCACTGTGACTTTAAATGAATTGCTCGCTTCTGCTTCCACGAGGACGGGTACTGCATCAGCCATCTTCGTCAGTTCATAATAGCTCACCCAATATGGTGAAGGGATGATCACTTCATCTCCTGGGTTGCAGATCGTTTGAAGGGCGTTAAACAAGCTGTGTTTTGCACCTGATGACACGACGATTTGCTTAGGTGAATAGGATAAACCATTATCTGTGTATAATTTTTGGCAGACGGCTTTTTTGAGGTCGAGTAATCCAGAAGCTTCCGTATAGCCATTACCGCCCTTTTCAATTCTAGCGATGGCAAAATCTCTAATGTTCTTAGGGGTGTTGAAATCAGGTTCACCGGCGCCGAAGCTGACGATGTTCACGCCGCTATCTTTTAACTGCTTCGCCTTTGCGGTAATCGCAAGTGTCATCGATTCTTCTATCGCCAAATTTTTAATGGACAAATCTTTCATTTCAGCCTCCAAAGGTTTGGTTTTCAAACTCATTATAGCAATTATATCGCGGATTTTATAGTTCTAATCTCAGTTATTAAAGGATTTTGCTTTCAAAAATAAAGTGTTTAAGAAAAATATTTAACTTCTTATACATCATCAGAAATTTTAATAAACCGTTCACCTTCATACCGATAATGGTGGACCTGAACGTTTTTAGAAACGGTGTATCTCCCGAGCTCTGAGACGGGCATCTCATCAAAAATCAACTTAAAGATCATGAGGGTAACGCCATGGGTGACGACTAAAACGTTCGTTTCATCATCAGTTTCACTGTAATTGCTCACCAGCTCATCTATAAATGATTTTACACGGGTGTGGACATCAAAATAGCTCTCCGAATCGGGCATGAGAAATTTTTCAGGGCGATTATAAAACATCTCAAGATACTCAGGATAAATGACTTCGATTTCTTCATGGGTCATGCCCTGCCAAACACCAAGCCGGATTTCCTTTAACCTTGGATCGAGGTGATATGATTTTTCATCCGATGTGATTAATTGCATGGTTTTTTCTGCACGTGGACTTGGGGAGCTAATCCTCACTTGAAAATCAAGCGATGCTAGCTTATCCTTTAGAATTTGTGCGCATTCGATGCCGTGTGCCGTCAAAGGGGAATCCAGCCAGCCTTGAAAGCGTCTTTCCGTATTCCAAACCGTTTGGCCATGCCTTACGATATAAAGATTCAGCATATCTGTCTACTCCGTTCAATTCCCATCGTAAATTTTTGCCAGTTCTCCAGAATTCATTAACGTTTCCAAATGTCCGACGATAGTGGGGTCCAATTTACCGCGTGCAACATCCTCATTTAAAATCGCCATGGCTTTTTCAAGCGACATGCCCTTTCGATACGGACGGTCTGTATAAAGCGCATCAAAAATATCGGCGATGGTTACAATGCGCGTTTCTATGGAGATTTCATCTCCCTTTAAACCATTCGGATAGCCACTGCCATCGAGTTTCTCATGATGCGAGAGTACAAGTGCAGTTGCATTTTCAAGTGCCGAGATGGGTTTAATAACCTTTGCTCCAGCTTCCGGGTGCTGCTTCATCACTTCAAATTCATCAGGTGTCAGCGGCCCTGGCTTGTTGAGTATCAGCTCGGGCGTAGACACCTTGCCAATATCGTGGATCATGGCACCGATTTCTACATTGCGAAGCTGTTGCTTATTCAGTTGACTCATCCTACCAAGTGCGATGGCGAGGTCGGCCACTCTTCTGGTGTGATTATCCGTATAAGCGTCCTTTGCTTCGACGAGATTTGATAAGCTGATGATAAACTCAAGCACGTTATCCATTTCTTTATCATAATCCCGTCTAAGGAGCTCATATAATCTCGAGATTTCAGTGTTTTTCTTTTCGATGACGACCAGCTTATGCTTCAGCTCATCTTCAAGTCTCGCCTTATCGATGCCGTTTTGAATAATCTTGATCAGCTCATTATTATCCCACGGTTTTTCGAGATAATAGTAAAGCCCCAAATCGTTGATACTCTTAATGGCACTTTCCTTATCGGAGTACCCTGTTAATAAAATGGGGACGATATTGGGTTGTTTTTCTTTAATTAAGGATAATAACTCAAGCCCATTCATATAAGGCATGATAAAATCTGAAATAACAAGATCGATTTTCTCACGGTCAAGTAACCCACTTTCAATGAGGTCCTTCGGATTATTTGATGTGAATACTTCGTAATCGAGCATCATTTCGATTAAGGTTGCTAAGGTGGTGGTGATCATCACTTCATCGTCGATGATTAAAATCTTGCTCATATTGACTCCTAAGGTTGTATAATAGGTCAGTTCTAGCATATAATTAATAATGAAATCATTTTATTTCTTTTTAAGTCAAGTTTAGGTTTATTGTAACACAGAATCCTACGAAAAAAAAAGGTGAATTGCCGATGAGACGAACTTCCATTAAACGAAAAATCCAAAATGCCATGTTTCTAGCAAATGTCCTCACGCTCGTCATCACACTTGGCGCGATCTGGATGATCACTACAAACATTTATGGACCCCTGAGCAGCTACTTTACCAATTCGGTTGCCTCTGAATACTTAAAAAAATATGGGGTGACCGCGAACGATCTCAGTACTTTTCAAAAAAATCAGCCATTCATGAGCGAGTATTCACTTGATCAGGTCATCGAAAATCTAAACTCGAGGATTCAACAGAAACAAGGCCTATCCAATGATATGAAAGAGGCCTTCAATTTTGAAGAAGAGATGAGCATCACAGCGACTACGGCTGATGATTATAAACGCATCATGGTACTGGCGAAAGAAGTCTATGATGAGTCTGTCGCAATTGCTTTTGGCATCTCTCCAGTGTATATCACAGTAGATTTATTGGGAAGGAACTTTCAGGCATCCGACCACTCAGAAGAAGCCGCGGCTTTTATGGATCAAATCATGACCGGTTCAAGCACCATTCAGATTATAGATGAAAATGGCGCAAACATCGGTAATATCGTCTTTAAGCTCAATCCCAATATGGTGATCGCCAGCGTGGCCTTATTTCTTACTCTTCTGATCATACTAAGCTTAGCCGCCATGTTGATCGTCAAAATCGTCAGCAAGGTCTTATCCACTGGTATCGTCAAGCCCATCGCGGTCATTAATAATCAACTGAGTTTAATGGCGGATAATGAAGTTGAGAATCTAAGCAACTTTAAACTGGAAATGCGAAAGCCACCACAAGAAATTAAGCAAATCATCGACTCCTCTAACATCATCATCGATAAATTCAAAACCTTCAGCGTTCAGCTTGAAAATCAAAATGATGAGCTACATATGCAAAACGACGAGCTCATGCATAACCGTTTACTCATCGAAAACCAGCAAAAACAGCTGATTCAAAGCGAAAAAATGGCCTCTGTCGGCCAAATCGCCGCCGCAGTGGTTCATGAAATCAACACCCCAATAGGCGCAATCAAAAGTAATGCGCAGATGATGGATATGGTCATCGACAAACTCACCCATGAAATGACCGATGAAAAGGCGCAAAAGAAACTGGCCACCCTCAAACAGACGAACGGGATGGTCGTTGATGCCTCTGATCGTGTCATCCAAATCGTGAAAAGTATTAAAAGCTTTTCACGCATCGATCAGTCCGCATTTAAGGATGCCGACCTTCATGAAGCCATTGAAAGCGTTTTAATCCTCACCTCGAACCTTTGGAAAAGCCGTATCCAAATCGTGAAAAATTATGGTGACCTTCCAAGTGTCAACTGCTACATCAGCCTTATCAATCAGGTGATTATGAACCTCGTGGTGAATGCCATCGATGCCATCGAAGGCGTCGGTGAGATACGCATCACTACAGGCATAAAAGATCAATCGGCCACTATCAGTGTGGCAGATACAGGATCTGGAATCCCTCCTGAAAACCTCATGCGTGTCTTTGAACAGGGCTTCACCACGAAGCCTGTAGGAAAAGGGAGTGGTTTAGGACTAGCGCTCAGCAAAGACATTATGGATAAACACCACGGCCAAATCACCGTTGAAAGTGAAGTCGGAAAAGGAAGCGTTTTCACCATTACCATCCCTATTAAAGCACCGGATACCCAGTTCTAAAACAAAGACTGTAGTCAATCTCGCGATTTTCTACAGTCTTTTTACATTTACGACGGGAATACCACCTTTTCTTTATGCATTAGGCTGCGTGCCACTATTAGTAATGCTAACGTGATCACCGTCGACGTGCCAAAAGCAATCATGACACTGCCGAAATTCGCATCTCCCAGTAATATCTGTTTCATGTTCAGCAGGTTATTATAAATCGGGATAAACTGATATAAAGGCTCTGTATCTGCGCTACCAAACATGTTCATGAAGGCCGTAATCATGACGATCATGTACGCTGGAGTGATGTATGCGCCTGCCTCTTTAAGGGAGTTGGCCATCATGGATAAAACTGAAATTATGGTGACATACATGCCGACTAGACCGATCATACAAACGAAGAACATGAACAGCTCTGCGCCGCCTAAAGACATTTGACTCATATCAAACGAGCCCTCAGCGGATAAAAAGTTCGCACTAAAAGGAATGGAGAGAAGGACACCGATAAAGGAGGAAGCCATGGAAATCACAGCGACCACCGATAAACTGAGCACCTTACCGCCGATGATCACCCCGCGGTCCACTGGTGTGAGCAGCATGGTTGCGATGGTGCCACGTTCCTTTTCACCAGCGATGGAATCCATCCCGATGCCCATGGCACCTGCAAAGATAAAGATGGAAACCAGCATCGGTACGAGATTGGCGATCCCACGGTCGATGCCTTTATCTTCCACTGGGATTTCAATTTCCGAGGCACTTAATGCATAGACATCAAGGAATGCCTCACCACCAAGTCTGCTCGCCAGTACCGTGTTCCGGTATGCCTCCAGTAAAGCGCCCACCTTATAATTTGCCTCGATGGACACATCGCTTTTCGGTGAATAATACCCATCAATCGTCGGTACTGCGCCACCGTTTTGATCTGCGACTTTTTCTTCAAACCCTGGTTCAAACACGACATAATAGTCGATTTCCCCTTCTAAGAGCATGGATTCCGCTTCATCCGCACCGATATCGGTTTCAGTAAAGGCAATACTTTCATCTGATTTGAAAATCATCTCTACAGCCGCTGGTACATTGACACCGTAGAGCTTGGTCACATGGGATTCGATTTCTTCTGTGGTTCTACTGATCATTAGCCCCATGATGGAGTAAATAAGTGCAATACTGGCCATTGGCAACACAAAATTCGTGATTACGAGACGTCTATCGGTAAAGACGCGTCTCAACTCTTTTTTCATAATAATCATCAGCGATTTAAACATTTTTTTCACCTCCAGCAAGATCATACAGCCTGAAAAAGGCATCGTCTAACGTGCTTTTTCCCGTCATTTGATAAATCTCTTCTAGGGTGCCAATCGCTTTGATTTCACCGTTCATGATGATGGCGATACGGTCGCAAAGCCGCTCAGCCACATGCATCATGTGCGTGGAGATGATCACGGTCTTACCTTGCGTTTTGAGCTGTTTTAAATACTCCGTCACCGTACGCGCTGTAATGATATCGAGACCATTTGTAGGTTCATCAAATATAATGACCTGTGGATCGTGAATCAGCGATACCACGATGGAAAGCTTTTGCTTCATACCGGTGGACAGATCGCCGATCTTCGTGTGCCTAAATGGCGTCACATCGAAGGTTTCAAACAAATGATTCATGCGCGATTCGATGGACGCTTCGCTTAAGCCATGGAGTCTTCCGAAAAATCGGGTGGTGTAATCCGGTGTAAAGTGTGTGTCCAGCTTCAGCTCGCTAGTGAGAAATGCCAGCTGCCGTCTTACAGAAGCCCCTTCCTTTTCGCCATCGAATCCATTGACGTTGATACTCCCTTCCGTAGGCGATATCAATGTGGCGAGGCATCTCATGGTCGTGGTTTTTCCAGCGCCGTTTGGGCCAAGCAGTCCAAATATTTCGTTATCGAAAACCTCAAAATCGATCCCTTTTACTGCTACTTTGAATTTTTCCTTGTTTCCATTTTCCATCATCTGTTTTTTGGAGAGACGGAATGTCTTTTTAAGTCCTGAAACTTTTATCACGTTTATCACTCCTTTAAAAAATCTGCCTCTTTATTCTATCTGACGATTATGAAATCTTGCTTTATAAAAGATTAGTTTTTCATTAAAAAACGGCTCCTCCGGTGAAATTCCGAGAGAACCGTTTAAAAAGTATCGATGATGTGCCATTTTGTGTTTAGGGATAAATCGAGGTCAAAATAAAGCCTTCTGACATCTTTCTCCTTAGGAAGAAACACTCTAATAATCGGACTTTCAGGATATAGCTTGTTTTGATAAAGCACAATCCCACGATGTCCTGAATTGAGTATGACGCCAGTTCCCGTAGGATAAATATTGATATGACGTGCGAACGTCTCCATGATCTGCGTGTCAAAATGGCGGTCACCTTGATGGGTGATTTCCCGATAGACCTTATCAGGAGATGATTTTCGCTGATAAACCCGATCATTCGACATGGCATCATACACGTCAGCTACCGATACAATTCGGGCAAACAAAGGAATCTTCGTGTTTTTAAGCCCTCTACTGTACCCGGTACCATCAAACTTCTCATGGTGATGAAGCGCAATCTTTGCCGCCTCTTCAGGAATCTCAGTTTGTATCAATATCTCATAACCGTATTCGGTGTGCTTTTTTACTTCGCTAAACTCCTCTGCCGTTAGTTTGGCAGGTTTTTTGATAATTTCTTCCGGAACCATGATTTTTCCAATATCATGCAAAATGGCCCCCATGCCAAGCTGCTTGAGTTGTTCCTTCTCCAGCCCCAAATCGATGCCGATAATCAGTGCCAGCACGCCGACATTTACAGAGTGCTGATACGTATAATCATCCACCGAGCGCAATTGTGAGAGCGCAAAAACAAAATCCTTTTTATCCAAGAGTTGATCAATCATGTCTTCCACAATCTGACCTATACGTTGTATATCCGCGTTGGTCACCGATTTGAATTTTAACATGGTCTTTTTGATTTGACTTTGTGCATGCGTGCGCGTCTTATCGTGAATCACATCTTGAATATTCAGTGATTTTCTTATGGAGGCTATCGTTTCAGGTGTCATGTTTCCATTGTCTTCAATGAAAATTTCTTGGACGCCAGCGTCTATAAACCTCGGTATGTATTGCTCACGAAACATGCTTCCCTTTTTGATCAAGAGCACGCCATCTGAACCATACACATCTTGGGCGATGATAGACCCGGGTCTAACCCCACCTATAAAATGTTTTTGCATTTCCCCACCATATAGTATATTTTTGTTTCTATATAATAATTTCGACACTATATATGCTTTACTTTATGCCAATTTACAAGAAAATGCAACTTTTTTTCATAATATTGTCTTTAAAACCTTAATATTTTTTAATTTTCATAAAAAAGTTATAAAAATATTTTTTTATTATGGATTTCCAATTTCCTAAATTACTTCACATGTACTTTAAAGGCCACATAAAGATTGATCAGCGAAAACCCTGCAGCGATGAAAAAGATATACTGAGGCCCCCATAAGCTCCAAATGACCCCACCCAAATAGGCACACACGATGGAGACTGCATGGTCCATGCTTTGTCCTAACGTTAAGGTTGGTGTAATATCGGACGGCATGATGGCGATTTTTCTTAAGTAGACCGTTCGAACGATTCCCATTTGGCTGGACATGCGATCGATGATGAAAATGGCATAGGCTAACACCACGCCAAGTCCAGCCGTTTGAATGCTTCCGTTAATATAGCCTACACACAGCAGACCATAAACCAAATAAACACCTATAAATGAGATGGCATCCGCGAAGAGCAGCTTTCTAACGCCAAATCGGTCTAGCCATTTGCCCACAGCCGGGATGAAAAATATGCCGATAAAGGAGCCAATGACTGTTAAAATCGAGATCGTATCTGCCTTTTTACTAAGAAGATCGATAAGTACCCACGGACCATAAACCATCATGATTTGTTTTTGAACACCAAACAGGATAATTAGAACATAATAATACTTATAGGCTTTTCTAAAAACATAGCCGTTTTGTTTAACATGAGGCTTATCAATCCTCACCCAACGCTCCAGTACCACCAGCATGATGATAATGGCTAAAAACATCGCTGCTGCGATGACGAAGGTTAGCTTAAATGGTGTTTCAAAGCTCATGAAACCTTCTCTAAACCCCCAGAATACAAACATCGCCGCCAACATCTGAACACCCGTGAAAAAGCCCTTAAATTGACCAAGGCGCTTTCCAATGTTATCTTTTTCTGCCAAATCAAGTCCGATACTATCTTGTAGCGGGAAAAAAAGGTGCATCCCCATGGAGTTGATAAAAACAAGTAGAATCATCACATTATAGGTCGGCGTGGTAAATCCCAAAATCGCGATGCCGATAAAGCTAAGCACTTGTGCAATTATGGAAATCCTTATATCACTTAGAAAGGAAAGGCCTGCGATAACGAAAATACTGATAATCCCTGGAAGCTCTCTCGGAAACTCTAAGAAACCGCGCTGATAAGCGGTGACATCATAGGCATCCTTAAAGAAGTTCGAGATGACATTGCTGGTGATTCCCAGTGCAAACGCGGTAAGTGCGAGGATTGCAAAATAAAGTTTCAGTTCTTTTCTCATCGAAGTCATATCCTTTCAAATTAGAATGGCCAAATCCATATAATAGTTGGACCGCCGATTAGTAGAAATAATAATGATACAGGAAGTCCCATTTGCCAGTAATCGCTGAAGTGATATCCCCCTGGTCCCATGATCAAGGTATTTGATTGATGTCCAATAGGGGTCATAAAGGCACAAGATGAAGAAATGGCTACTACCATCAGTAATGGATCCGGCGATACGGACAAAGCTGTCGCCAAGCTTATGGCGATCGGTGCCATAAGCAATGCTGCAGCGGAATTATTAATTAGATTGGTCAGCAACATCGTGATTATCATCAGGATACCTAAAATCCATTCTGGGCTCATCTTGTCTCCAAAAACCAATATCATAGATGAAATGGTATCTGCTGCTCCAGTCGATTCCAAAGCACCACCTAACGGAATCATCGCTCCTAGCAAAACGATTACCGGCCATTCGATTGCATCATAGATTTCTTTGATGGGAATAATCTTGAGGAGTACCATCATTACTGCCGCTAAAGTAAAGGCTACTTGTACAGGTAACCACCCAAAAGTAGTCATTAAGACTGAAGCTAAGAAAATGCCCAGTGCCACTTTTCGAGTACTCGCTTTAACTTTATTTCCGATTGATAAACCGCGTTCAGCTAACGGCAATCCTCTTAGCTGGTCTAAAGCCGATCTAATATTCTGATCAGCCACTTGAATCAATAGAATATCACCTGTCTTAAACTGAACCTCACCGAGTCGTTTTCTGAGCTGCACCCCCTGCCTAGAAATCGCAACGAGATTAACACTGTAATTGTTTCTAAGATTGATGCTTTTTGCAGAATGACCAATGAGAGGCGAATCATCTCTTAGAACCATTTCAATCAATGAATAGTCATTGGTATTCAACATTTTACCACTTATATCCGGTGTGATCTTGGCTCCCTTTAATTGGAGTCCCGTCTTTTCAACTAAAGCCGCTAAATCTGTCGGTTCCATCCTGACGACGAGTGTGTCGCCTGCGTCGATAATTTCTCTAGCAAGTGGTGCAATAATATTGTTTTTATTACGGACGATACTTAGGATGTTGACATCCATCTGATGCATCGAAGCAAAGTCCCGAAGTGCTCTTCCTACGATTTTATGGTCTTCTGGAATTCGAAGCTCGGAAAGATAGTCCTCCACTCTAAAGAGAGAGTTGGCATCCTCTTTACCTTTGCGATTTGGAATCAACTTGTAACCGACCATAGTGACAAACAAAATACCAGCAATCGATAACAATATGCCCACAGGCGCAAAAGAAAAAAAGTTGTAAGCCGAGCCGATGACCTCATTTCTATACATCGAGATGATTAAATTGGGGGGCGTTCCGATCTCCGTTATGAGCCCTCCGAACAAAGATGCATATGCAACTGGCATAAGTAAATAAGACGGTGAGATATCATTATTTTTGCTGACGCTGATGGCGACAGGCATAATCAAAGCTAAGGCGCCAACATTGTTCATGAAACTGGAGAAAAATGCGGTTATTGCCATTAACACTAAAAGTTTTGTTCGAATACCCCCTTTTAGCTGATTTACCTTATGTGTCATGGGATCCATAGCTCCGACGTTCAAAAGCCCTCGGCTGACGATTAAAATTGCCGCCACAGTAATCACCGCTGGGTGAGCAAACCCACTAAAGGCCTCTGAGGGAGAAACGATTCCCGTTATGGTGATGACCAGTAGCGCAGACATCGCCACTAAATCATATCTTACTTTTGCCTGAACAAATAGGACGAGCGCGCCTACTATGACACCAAAAACAACGAGTTGGTTCAACATATCCACCTCCATCTATCGTTCCATTTTACCATAATTTAGGTCGGATGACATAAAAAACAGCCCTAAGGGTAAAAAACCTTAGGGCTACTAATGATTCACTATTTGCTTACGAAATGATAAATGGCGTCTCTTAAGAATTCAGCTGCACCTTCACGATGCTGGTCGTAGTATTTTTTAAACCGTTCATCTGCGACGTACATGTCTCCTAATCCCGCGTGTGCTTCTGGGCTATAGGTTGGCCAGTATAGCATGAGCCATTCTTTATGCTTGCTAGCTGCCTCCATTGCCGTCTTTCCAGTGGCGTCTCCTTCATCCATTCCTAACAGAACGAGGCGGATAATATCATTAGCAAGCTGGTTTGCATGATCAAACTCTTCTTGCGTCATGTTTGCAAACTTCTCTCTAGATTCGGCGTATGTCTTTTCACCGTACTTGGTTTTGACCTCTTCACCGTATTTTTCATCGTTCTCCTTGATCATTTTTTTCTTTAATCCTTCAAATCTTTCTTTATCTGACATAATGAGTCTCCCTTCAGTTTCTTCGATGGTTTTTTCAACCGTACTAATCAGTTGGTCGAGAAGGTGTCTTTTTTCAAGTAGCGCCTCTCGATGGTTTTTTAGCGCAACTACTTCGTCGAATGTCGGCGTGGTGAGGATCTGCCGAATATCGTCCAACTGGATATCAAGCGCTCTAAAAAACAAAATTTGCTGTAGCCGCTTCACTTCATTTTTGCCATAGATACGGTACCCTGACGAACTGATCCTCGCCGGCTTTAAAAGTCCAATCTCATCATAATACCGCAACGTTCGCGTAGTAACCCCTGATAGTTCTGCCAGTTTGTTAACAGTGTATTCCATAACGACCTCCTATAGTCAGTATAAACCTTAACGTTACGTCAATGTCAAGCATCAAAATTAATTTATATGCATTTTTTTTAGAGTATGTTAAACTATTAAGGGAGTCGAAATAATACCGAGGAGGATCCGATGACACAACCTTCAGAAAAGCGTTATGAACGCCACGAAGTCCCAGAAATGATGACTTGGGACCTAACAGCCCTTTTTCCAACCCGTGAAGCCTGGTTATCACAGCTGACCGAAACGGCTCATGCATTTGATGCGTTAGTCACCTATAAGAATCGTCTTTGCAAAGATGCAGAAACCCTTTACGAGTGTCTCAGCAAATTTGAAAAGGCCTATATCCAAATGGTCCAATTAGGAACCTATGCAAACCTTAAGCAGTCCGAGGATGCCACTAATCCTCAGAATCAAGAGGATAGCTTACGTTTTGGTGCCATGTCCACTGCCGCGCAGACGAAGGTGAGCTTTATGAGCTCAGAAATCACGGCACTAGAGCCCTCAGATTACCACGCATTATTTGAATCCATGCCAGATTTAAATACCTATAAAAACTACCTCGACGACCTCTATAAAGTTCGCGAGCACATGTTATCCGCTGAAACGGAGGCTGCCATCGCCAGTTTGGGCGAGGTAACCAGTGCCCCATATCGTACCTATCAAGTCAGTAAAGGTGCCGACATGCCTTTTGATGATTTTAAACTCGATAACGGTACGCTTCTACCAAACTCTTTTGCATTGTTCGAGTCAAAATACGAGTTTTCTCCTGATGCTGAGGTAAGACAGAAATCATATCAGTCATTCTCAAAATCTCTTAACCAATATAAAAACACCTTTGCCGCTGTTTACGCCACTGAGGTGAAAAAACAAGTGGCCATGTCGAAGTTAAGAAAATATTCGTCGGTTACCGCCATGCTGCTAGAATCGCATAAGGTTTCAGAAGAGATGTATCATCTGCAGATCGACACGATTTTCAAAGGGCTTGCACCCCATATGCGCGCCTTTGCAAAGTTAAAGCAGTCGATCCTAGGTCTCGACAAAATACATTTCTATGATTTAAAAGCGCCTCTCGATCACGAGTTTAACCCGCCTGCAACTTATGATGCCATCAAGGCTGTGATTATCGACGCACTTGGCATTTTAGGGGAAGATTATCAAAAGATCATGCATCGCGCCTTCGATGAACGCTGGATTGATTACGCCGATAACGTCGGAAAATCCACTGGGGCTTTCTGCGCTTCACCTTATGGTGCACACAGCTATATCCTCATCAGTTATCAAGATTCCATGCGTTCAGCCTTTACACTGGCCCACGAGCTTGGTCACGCAGGACATTTTACGCTTGCCAATGCTGCACAGCGCATTTTTGATACGCGTCCATCTACTTATTTCGTGGAAGCACCTTCTACCATAAACGAAATCCTCCTTGCAGAACACCTCATGAAATTAGATAAACAGCCTAGAATGCGAAGATGGGTCATCCTTCAGTTGTTGGGCACATACTATCATAACTTTGTTACCCATCTACTTGAAGCTGAGTTCCAGCGCCGGGTTTATGCCCATGCCGAAAAGGGTGGCGCGCTCACCGCTAAGAGTTTAACAGAAATGAAGCTAGCTGTACTTCGTGAGTTTTGGGCGGATAGTGTGGAAATCGATGAAGATGCGGGGTTAACATGGATGAGACAACCCCATTATTATATGGGGCTTTATCCATACACCTACTCCGCTGGTCTCACTGCTTCTACCGCAATCGCGGGCCAAATTATCGAAGAAGGCCAGCCAGCAGTAGACAGATGGCTTAACACCCTCCGTGCAGGCGGAACATTACCGCCACAGGCACTGTTGAAGCTTGCTGGTCTCGACATGACGACAGTTGCACCTGTGGAAAGTGCCGTTGCATACGTGGGCAAACTCATTAGCGAACTGGAAACATTGTTTAAGTAAGTACCTATTTGGGCGCACTAAAAAGAGGAGATATCACATTCGATATCTCCTCTTTCTTATAGCCTTATAGCTGGCAGCCTCGACCTATTTTTTATAATAGAAAAATGTCTTGTTTGATTCAAAATGGTAGCGCTGAGGCTGAATAATCTGCTCTGTACTACCCACGAAGAAATAGCCATCGTTGTTGAGCGAAGCGTAAAACTTCTTATACATCTCATCCTTTGCCTCTTCTGTGAAATAGATCATCACATTACGGCAAACGATCATGTCAAATCCCTTTGGATATTCATCTAAGAGCAAATTCATTTTTTTGAACTCGACACAGCTTTTGACTTCATCTTTGATTCTAAAGCCTTTGCCCACGGGTTCAAAGTACTTTTTAACATACTCAGGCGGTACATTTTTGATACTCTTATCTGAATACATCCCAATCTTCGCTTTATTAAGTGCTTCGTCATCAAAATCCACTGCGAGAATTTTAATTTCCTTTAAGGGGACAAATTCACTTAAGCACATGACCAAAGAATAAGGCTCTTCACCTGTGGAACACGCAGCCGACCAAATTTTAGGGCGTTTGGTGCGTTTGAGAATTGCCGGTAGTATGTCTTCCCTAAGCGCATCCCATTGTGTGGGATTCCGATAAAATTCAGATACGTTGATGGTCAAGTAATTGATGAACTCATCAAAAGCATTTTTATTTGTATCGATCAATTTGTAATAGGATTCGAAGTCATGAAGTCCGTGACGAGTGATTAAGGACTCTATGCGTCGTTTCATTTGACGTTCTTTATAAAGTGATAAATCGAGTTTTGTCTTAGAAAACACCTTCTCCTTAAACTTTTCATAACCTTCCATGGTCGTCCCCCCTTAAGTGAGCTCATTGATTTATTGTAGAAAAAAAGCCGATGGTCATCGGCTTAATTAATCTTATTCAGCATCAACTGGCGCTGCTTCAGTAACTACAGGCTCGTGAACCGCTTTCATAGAAAGTTTTACTTTTTTCTCTTCAGCCACGTATTCAAGAATTCTCACTTCAACCACTTGGTTTACCTTGAGAACATCAGCTGGTTTCTCAATATGCTCTTTAGCGATGTGTGATACGTGAACAAGGCCTTCGATGCCTGGCTCAAGCTCAACGAATGCGCCGAAGTCAGTGAGGTTGACGACCTTACCATTATAAACGCCGCCTACTTCATACTTATCAGAGAACGTCGCCCATGGTTCTGGAGAAAGTTGCTTGATACTAAGTGAAATTTTGTTCTCGTCCTTGTTAGCGTCGATGATTTTAACTTCAACCATTTGACCCACTCTGACGAAGTCAGTTGCCGGTTTGATTCTGCCCCAGCTCATCTCAGTTACGTGAACAAGTCCATCCATACCACCGATATCTACGAAAGCACCGAAGTTCGTGATGCGCTTTACTTCACCCTTAACGGTTTGACCCACTTCGATATTTGACCAGAAGTTATCTTTTGCAGCTTGCTTCTCAATCATGGCGAATTCTTTATGTGAGAATACCGCACGTCTTTTGAGCTTGTTGATTTCGATTACCTTAACTTTGATTTCTTGACCGATATAAGGTTTTAAATTCTTAACAAAACGGTCTGACAATTGTGATGCAGGTACAAAGCCTCTGATTTCTTTATAGAAAGCAATCAAGCCGCCATTTACTGCATCGCTGACTTTAACCATGATTGGTTCATCCTTTTCATGGATGGCTTCGAGTTCTTCCCAGTCCTTATCGACATTCACCTTTCTAAGTGAAAGAAGAATATTGCCTTCGCCGTTATCGTGGCTTACCACGAAAACTTCGAGTTCATCGCCCGCTTTAAAGTTTTTCTGTAAATCATAGTTAGCATCTGCAGAAACTTCGTTTCTAGGGATTACGCCGTCAGATTTATAGCCAATGTTAACGATGATAACATCAGCATTAACTTGAATTATGCTTCCTTTAACAATTGACCCTCTTCTTGGAATTTTTAATGATTCTTCAATTTGCGCCATCATTTCAGCCATTGAATTGTGATTATCCATCTAAAAAATTACCTCGCCTTCGTTTTCTATTTTAAGAATGACCGATTGGATGATCCAATCAGGTGTCGACGCACCGGCGGTGATGCCTACAACTTTTGTACCAATCAAGTCGGCACCGTTTAAGTCATCCTTAGTTTCAATATGAATGGTTCTTACTTGCTTTGCACACAGCTCAGCCAGCTTAATAGTGTTAGAACTGTGCTTTCCTCCGACGACGACCATCAGGTCTACCTTCGTAGCCAAGTCGATCACTGCCTTTTGACGCTCTTCTGTGGCGAGACAAATGGTGTTAAAAATCGTCGCTTCAGGGATTTTATCCTTAATCGCCTCGATCATCAAATCCCATAGCTTAATGCTAAAGGTCGTTTGTGCGACCACACAAGTGGGATGATTTGATGGTGATAACAGCATGACATGCTCTAAATTTTCCACAATTTCTGCTTTATTATCACACCAGCCATTGATGCCGATAACCTCGGGATGCTGGGAATTTCCTACAATGATTATATTATACCCTTTTGAGGCATAACTTGAAACGGTATTTTGAATTTTTTTTACATAAGGACACGTGGCATCTAGTAATTTGATGCCCATGGTTGATGCTTGATCGTAAACGGATTTCGGTGCACCATGTGAACGAATGACGACTTTCACATCCCCTTCGTTTTGTGAATGATCTGGGATATCGTCCAGTGATTCAATCACCTGCACACCCTTTTCCGAATAATGGTTCGTCACCTGTTGATTATGAATGATTGGACCAAGTGTATAGACGATTTCCTCTAAAGGCATAAGCGATTCTAAAATGTTCACTGCACGTTTAACGCCAAAACAAAATCCAGAATGCTCTGCAATTAAAATTTTCATATAAACCTCATAATTATAACATAAACTTAAGAAATTGTAAAGTTTCGTCGATTTTTAGTTATGCTTATAGCACTAGTTGCGATTTTCCGTCGCATCTGACTTGTACACCAAAAGTGCGCCATAGATATCATCGATAATCTTTTGTGAGATAGCCTCATAGGCTTCAGGCTCTAGCTTCTGATCGTAATATGCTTCCAGTAGGACTGGATCATGAAACACGACTCTTAAAGGCCCTCTAAACTTATAAAACGAATCGATGGTGATGGGCAAAACCGGTGTTTTGGTCTTTATGGCCAGCATCGCCGTTCCCGCTTTAACCTTTAGTGGCTCAAACGTTTTATTTCGCGTTCCCTCAGGAAACAAGCCTAGGCTCTGATTGCCCTTTAAAATCGTCAAAGCCATTTTAATCGCTTTTAAATCGTTCGCATCGCGGTCGACGGGAAAAACACCGATTTTTCTTAAAAAAGCTGCTACGATCCGATATTTGAACAGTTCCTTCTTCGCCATAAAACGGGTTTCAAAAGGCAATAGCCCACCTAGCACAAATGGGTCCTGCAAATTCAGGTGATTTGCGCACACCACATAATGCTGAGAAAGGTCTAAATGGTCCAGACCAATCACTTCCAGTCTGAAAAACGTTTTATAGTAAAAATAAGCACCTGCTTTACACGCTTTATATAAAAAATTCATGGGCTATTCCTTTTCCTTAATGGCATCGATTATGAACGCCACCACTTCTTCTATGGTCTTGAACGTGGTATCGATTTCTATTGCACCAGAAGCTTTTCTTAAAGGTGACACTTCACGTCCAGAGTCTAGGGCATCTCGTTTGACGATTTCGTCAGTAAGTGCTTCCAGTGAGGTATTGAAGCCTTTTGCCTTCAGTTCGATCAACCGGCGTTTAGCGCGCTCGACTGGATCAGCCACGAGAAAAAATTTATAGTTCGCATCCGGTAAGACGACGGTGCCAATATCTCTGCCGTCCATGATCACGGATTGACCTGACGCAATTTTTCGTTGCATGTTCACCATTTCTGCGCGTACATAAGGATCCATAGAGACCACCGACACATTTTGTGTGACCTCTGGCGTTCGAATCGCTTCAGTGACGTCTACACCGTCCACATAAATGGCAGTGGGATTGATTTTAAGATCGATTTTATCGACGATCGTCTTAAGTGCTTGAGCATCATAAAGGTCAATTGCCGCGGTTAATGCTGCAAAGGTAATGGCGCGGTACATGGCGCCTGTATCCAAATAAGTTATTTTCAATCGCTCAGCGATAATTTTAGCCACTGTGCTTTTTCCAGAACCCGCAGGTCCATCGACAGCAATATGCAAAATAGACATATAACCCACCTATTCAAAAATTAAAGCCACCTTGAGGTGGTCTCTTTTTATTATACCGTAAATGAGGTGTATTCGCAAATGAGAAATGGGGCCACTTATCGTAGCCCCAACCTTATTTTATGCTATAGATACCATATTCTTCCCAAATGCGTTCCAGCTTCTCGAGATTTTTCTCAACCCCTTCTTTTCTAAGACTCACACCGATAATCAAAGAATTGATTAAACTCATGGGAGCGACAAAGGAGTCGATGAAGGTATTCATATTGTATTTTGCGGTTAAACAATACTTCACTTTTTCGAAAAGCGGTGAGTTGAGTCCATCGGTAATACCGAGAATCGTCGTCTCATTTCGAATGGCGTAGTCCACACAGTCATAAGTACGCTTAGAGTACCGTGGGAACGATAAGACGATCATCACGTCGTCTTTGGAAAGATTCAAAAGCTGATCATAAACATCCTGCGCGGTTTCATGGATGACATGAATTTCCGGAAGGATGAAGTTCAGATAAAAACCTAGGTAGTTCGCAAGCACTGAAGAGCTTCTCAGCCCTAAAATGTAGACTTTCTTTGCCTTGATGATTTCACCGATAAATTGGCTGATCAGTTCAGCATCAAATTGATCGATGGTCTGCCTGATGTTTTCAATGTCATTCACCATAATCTTCGTCAGATATTCTGACTCGTTATGTTCCTTCGACATTTCAAATCGCTGCACGGTTGTAAGTTTTGTCTTGATGGTTTCTTGAAGTTCCTTCTGAAGTTCAGGATATCCTGCATATCCGATAGAGCCTGCAAATCTCACCACAGTCGACTCACTGATATCCACATTCTTTCCCAGTGTTGATGCCGTCATAAATGCTACCTTATCGTAATTTGATAAGATATAGTCTGCGATTTTCTTATGACTTTTACTGAGTCCGAGGTACTGCTGTCTAATACGACCTAATAAATCACCACTGCTCATGTCTTATTGCTCCGACGTGCAAATTTTCATTATTTTTGAAGCGTTTTAGCGAGTTCATATCCCTTTTGTAAGGCTAGTCTATTTAAGTCCTCAGTTCCTTTAGGAATTCTCGCCATAATTGCCGCTTCAAGACTCCCTTCCGTAACGATGCCTGTGAGACCCACGATCAATCCTAAAGCCACGATGTTCGCCACGATTTCTTTGCCGACTTCGTTGATGGCTGTTTTGATGATCGGTACACGATAGATGTGCTTTGCTTTTAAAGTCTCAGGTAAGGTGATCGACTCGTCAACGATGACTGTGCCGTCTACTGAGATATCTTTAATATACTTGTCACTTGCGATTTGTGTAAGTGCTAATGTCATATTTGGTAAAGTCACCTTTGGGAAATCGATGCTGTCTTCACTGATGATGACCTCAGCTTTACTTGCACCACCTCTCGCCTCAGGGCCATAGCTCTGAGTTTGAATGGCATTTTTATCGTCCTTAAGCGCCGCTTCTGCTAGTATAATCCCTGCCGTGATCAGACCTTGACCGCCTGAACCGGATAATCTAAGTTCTAGTTGTTTACTCATTTGACTTTTCCTCCGGCTATTTTTTTTGCGATGCAATAATTTGATCGTATTGCTCAGTATATTCAGGCTCTGCTTTATTGATAAACTCACCCATGAGGAACTTGCCTTCTTTTTTCTCAGGTGGTAATTTCTCGGCAACCTTCACATCGATAAAACTGTCCTTGAGGAAAGTCATCATGTCCACAACTGAACCCTTTTTGTTTTTTCTACCGTAGTAGGTTGGGCAAATGGAAATAGCCTCCACCATTGAAAAGCCTTTATGGCGAATCGCTGTTTCGATGAGTTTATCCATTTGTGGCACATGATACGCTGTGGTTTTAGCAGCGTAAGTAGCGCCTGCACCGATGGCAAGTTGTGTAATATCAAATGGCTTATCGATGTTGCCATAAGGGGCTGTGGTGCCTTTTTCCTTCGTAGGCGTGGTTGGGGAGTACTGGCCACCTGTCATACCGTAAATGTTGTTATTAAAGCAAATCGTCGTGATGCCGATGTTTCTTCTAGCTGCGTGGATCAAATGGTTACCACCGATAGCAGATAAATCGCCATCGCCTGCAATAACGATCACTTCCAGTTCAGGATTCGCAAGCTTAACACCCGTAGCAAATGCAAGTGCACGGCCATGTGTGGTGTGAAGCGTGTTGAAGTCCATGTAACCAGGTGCTCTAGAGGAACATCCGATTCCGGAAACGATACATACCTTGTCTTTATCCAAACCGATTTTTTCAATCGCACGTGCGATAGAGGCCATTATAATACCATGTCCGCAACCTGGGCACCAGATATGCGGGAACTTATCCATGCGAAAGAAGCCTTCTACTAAAGGATGATTCATTATAATACCTCCTTAAATTTCTGGATCAATTCTTCTGGTGTGAGCACTTCGCCATTTGCTTTTCCACAAAAACGCACTGGTGCGTTATTTTTAACGACGCGCTCCACTTCAAGTTTCATTTGCCCATAATTTAATTCGGCGACGATGATATCCTTGACTTGTTCGCTGAGCTTATAAAGTGCCGCTTCTGGGAAAGGCCAGACGGTGATTGGTCTAAACAAACCCACTTTAATGCCTTCTGCTCTAAGCTTCTTCACTGCTGCTTTAGCGGTTCTAGCAGTTCCGCCATAAGCGACGATCAAGTAATCCGCATCAGCCGTTTCGATTTCCTCAAAAGTGATGATGTCATCGAGATTATCGGTAATTTTAGCCATTAAACGGTCCATGAGAATGCCCGCATTCTTGGTGCTGTTGCTAGGGAATCCTGTCTCGTCATGCATAAGACCAGTAACGTGATATCTAAATCCTGATCCGAAGTCGGCCATTTTAGGAACGATATCGCCATCAACTACTTTATAAGCTTTATAGTCAGATCCTGGTTCCGGTTTGATTCTATTATAAATTTCCACTTCAGACGCATCTGGAATTTCAATTTTTTCTCTCATATGACCTGTAATCTCATCAGTGAGTAAAATGACAGGTGTTCTATATTTTTCCGCAAGGTTAAATGCGCGAATCGTCAAATCAAAGGTTTCTCTAACCGAGTCTGGCGTTAAACAAATGACAGGATGATCACCATGTGTTCCCCACATCGCTTGCATCAAATCACCTTGGCCTGGGGCTGTTGGAAGGCCTGTACTTGGGCCACCACGCTGGACGTTTACAATCACCACAGGAATTTCTGTTAATGCCGCATAGCCGATATTTTCTTGCTTAAGTGAAAAACCAGGTCCAGAAGTGGCTGTCATGGCTTTTGCACCTGTTAAAGAAGCGCCTATGGCAGCTGCGATTCCAGCAATCTCATCTTCCATTTGAATAAATTTGCCGCCAATTCTTGGGAGGCGTTCCGCTGAAAGTTCAGCAATTTCAGTTGAAGGTGTGATCGGATAACCAGAATAAAACGTCATTCCAGCCATTAACGCGCCTTCTACACATGCTTCATTGCCTTGGAGAAACTTGACTTTTTTAGCCATTATTCTTTACCTCCTAAAAAAATAGCGAAATCTGGGCATCTCATTTGACACATACCGCATTTAATGCAGTTTTCTCTGTCGAGCATGGTCACTTTGCCGTTTTCGTTAAAGCCCAATACTTTTTTAGGACAAAACGCGATACAAATCCCACAACCTTTACACCATGATTCGTTGATGTGTATGGTTAAATTATCTTTTGAATCAGCCATTAGAAATCCTCCTTTACTCTCATATCCATCATATCACAGAGGGTTCATTTTGCAAGGATTATTTCATTTTGAAAGAGAGAGATTATTTTTTGCAATTTTTCATTCAAATTGTATGGTAGACTTTTCGTATTGTGGTATACAATCTACTTTTTCACATGACCTTTACAGGGTTTCGAGAAGAACGCCGCAATATCTTGAAGATAGTGAAACCGTTGATTTTCCAGTGTGTGAAGCATGGTAGTCGGTACCCCTGAACGGGTCAAATCCTCACCACTCCCAGTGGGGATTCCTTCACGGTCATAGAAGCGATTTAGTGCATCTGCGTTTAAAAAAATGACATGAGCGCCGCCGCGAATTTCAATCCCGTTCAAGGTCGCACGGAAAAGACCATCTCCAAACTGATTTCCCCGCTCCTGTGGCGTCACGAAAAGGGTGTGAAAGACGGCAACTTGTGGTGATATAAACTCGAAAATTGAAAACCCCAACAGGTTTCTTCCATCATCGACGGAAAAATACTGCAGGGGTTCACCTGATATGGATTTCAAATGTGCAACCTCAGGGCATAGCTTGATTGCACGCTCATAAAGCATCTCATGATTCTGTGGCATAAACTGGATCATCGTTACCCTCCGATTCGCTATTTTCGACACTGACGAATCCTTTAAACGCCGTCACTTCAGGAAGATCGTTTAAGGTTTTAAAACCGAAGCTTCTTAAAAACGTGTCTGTGGTGCCATAAATTTGAGGCCTGCCTATTTTTTCGAGCTTCCCCTTCACCTCCACCAGTTCACGGTCTATGAGGCTTTGAAGCGGTCCTTCTGAATTGACGCCTCTGATTTGCTCGATATCGAGCTTCGTGATGGGTTGCTTATACGCGATGATGGCTAACACCTCCAGCGCAGAGTTAGACAACCCCTTGCTTTTAGAAGTGGCACACAATTGCTCGACATAAGGATAATTTTCCTTAAGCGTGGCAAATTGATAATGTTTGTTGGTTTCTATCAACTGGATGCCCCGCTTTTCGGATATGAGGGACATGCGAATTTCATCGATTAGCTTTTCCACCGTTCCCGGCTTCATGTCTAAAATTTTTGCGATCTTATATAAACTGAGTGGCTCAGCCCATGCAAATAGCAAGGATTCTATTACCGACTTCGCCTTTTGGTGTTCTCCGTCTTGATCAATTGGTATTAAGCTCACGATAACTCCTCTAACTCGACATAATGTCTTTTTTTAATGATAATCTCTCCAAACAAGGTTTCCTGCTCGATGGCGATCTCCTTGAGCTTTAATAGTTCAAGTAATGCCAGAAACGTCACCACCACTTCCTCACGGGCGATGACTTCACCAAACAGCGCGTTAAACTCAAATGCCTCTGAGCTAAGCAGGAGCGTTCGTACCCGAGTGATTTTCTCCTCCACCGTGTACATGTCCCGTTTAATGCCTTTAAAAAACTGCTGACGCCCATCATCAAACCGGTTCATCTTTTGAAGCAAACGCTTCACCGCATCCACTAGCAGCATACTATCCATGGAATCGTTCAGCGCTGTCACAGGAACCGTTCGGATGTACTCGGTCAAGTCCTCTTGTTCTCTGAAAAGCACCTCGTCCAGCGTTCCTTCCAGCGTGCGTAGCTTGCTTGCGATGTCCTTAAAATGCTTGTATTCCACTAGTCGCTTCACGAGCTCCTGTCTAGGATCATCGTGTACATAGTCGATAATTTCTAGTTCGCCATTGTCCGGTAACAGCATTTTCGACTTGATTTCCAACAGTGTGGCCGCCATGACGATGAACTCTGAAGCAAACTCCAAATCGAGTTCATCCACATCGCCGATGGCTTCTAAAAATTGAGAAGTAATGCTGACGATGGGAATATCGTAAATATCCACCTCTTCTCTGGTAATGAGGTGCAACAGTAAATCCAGTGGTCCTTCAAATGCGTTTAGCTTAATGTCCATACTCATCATAAACACTCTCAATCCATTCTATTTCTTTCTCTTTCGAGTAGTTTTCTCCATGTTCGATTTCGGTATCCAGCAGCCTTTTTAGAGCATCACCGATCATAGGACCCTCTTTGAATCCCATGTCCTTCAAATCGTCTCCAGACAGCTCTAATCGAATACCTTCCAAATGCGTTTTATAATACGCGTAGCGTGCCTCGTTTAATACGCCTAATAGCATGGCAAAAATCACCGTTTCAGGCTCTGCCTTAACTAATTGATCGTAAAGCGGCTTCGGTTCATCCATTTTTAACATTTTGATTTTTTCACATTGTCTGGCAAGCTTTTGAACGCTTCGCTCTGCACCATCGAAGAAATCCAGCTGGCCTCGATAAGCATACAGAAGCGTTAAAAGTCCTTTTTTCACCTTAGCAAATGTCTCCGGATACTGGTCGTTCAACCGAACACTTAAGCCTTCGAAGCCTAAACTGCTCAGCGCTATGCCGTCATCTGACGCCTGTAGGGATGGCAGAAGTTTCCATCGAATACATTTTTCGATCATTAGCTCACCTTGGTTGGCACTGGCTAGATTCAAAAGGATCTCTCTTACCCTCACCTTTGAGCAGCGGTCGATGATTCGTTCCTTAACGGCGTGTTCCAATGCCCTCTGCGTTTCAGTCTCCATGAAAAACCCTTTGACAGTGGTGTATTTCACGGCCCTGAGCATACGCGTCGCATCTTCTTTAAAGCTGTCTTTATGTAGAATTCTGAGTTGTCTTTTTCGAACATCTTCTTCGAACTTAGGATGCGAAAATGCGATTTCTAAAGGCTTATGAGCTTCCGACAAGTGACCGGTCTCACCGATAAAATTCGCGATGCTGTCTTCAGACAGTTTTACATACCCCGTGTTCACAGTGAAATCTCGGCGGAGGATGTCATCCTCGATCGTTCCTGGAAAGACCTGAGGTAATCCACTTTGGTCGTTATAGCTTTCTTTTCTGAACGTGGCAAGATCGATTTGCTTCCCTTCTAGGGTTGTGCTTAGGGTACCAAATAATGAGCACTCAAAATCCCACCCGGTCATCAGTGCCCTGAGCTGGTCCAACTCACCACTGGTGACCAAATCAAAATCGTCGGAAAGCTCCCCAAGCAATGCATCCCTGACACAACCACCAACAAAATAGAGTTCGATTGCCAGTTTTTTTTGTGCTAGAAGCAGCGCGTTGAAAAAAGTCGATAAATTCTTCGCCATAAAAAGTCCTCCGAAACCATTATACCCTCCAAACACGCAGATGACAATTGAAAACGCCAGTGACAGGCACTGGCGTTAATGCTTACTATTCTACGATTTCATAGATATATTTCACCGGTTCAGGTTTATGGCTACTGATGACAAATGCAGACCTCACGATTCTTTCAGCCTCTATTGTCTTTTCTGAATTGGTATGAAGGACACATAGGACATCGCCCAAATTCACATGGTCTCCCATTTTCTTTTTAAGGGTGATTCCCGCAGCAAAATCGATGACATCTTCCTTACTGCTTCTGCCAGCTCCCAGCATCATGGCTGAAAGGCCGACCTTCTCAGCATCAAACCCTGCTACATAGCCTTCAAGGTCGGATTTGACTTCGATATGGAAATTCGCCTGAGGTAACAGCTCCGGTTTAGACACCACTTCAGAATTACCGCCCTGGATTTCCACGAACTTTTTAAGGAGAGCGATGGCCTCGCCTGAAGCGATGATGGTTTCAAAGTGCTTTCTAGCCGACGCGATATCGGTAAAGGCCCCACCTAAAACAGCCATGTAAGATGCGATGGTCAGCGCGACTTCCGTTTCATCCTCTGCGCCATGACCACTTAATACTTCGATCGCTTCTCTAATCTCGTTAGCATTTCCCACTTCATGCCCTAATGGCTGATCCATATTGGTGATGACGGCCACAGTGCGTCTACCTAATGTTTTTCCGATGCCAACCATGGTCTTGGCGAGTTCTCTCGCCTCTTCTAGGGACTTCATAAAGGCGCCAGAGCCCACTTTGACATCTAAGACGATGGCATCACTGCCAGCAGCGATTTTTTTACTCATGATGGAGCTGGCGATAAGCGGGATACTGTCCACTGTGCTGGTAACGTCTCTAAGCGCATACAGCTTCTTATCCGCTGGCGTTAAATTTCCTGACTGTCCGACGATGGCCATTTTATAGGTGTTGACGTTTTTGATGAAATCTTCACTAGAGAGCTCGACCTTAAAGCCCTCGATGGATTCAAGCTTATCGATGGTTCCGCCTGTGTGACCAAGCCCTCTGCCGGACATTTTCGCCACAGGAACCCCCACAGAGGCTACCAGCGGAATGACGATTAGACTGATTTTATCACCGACACCGCCTGTGGAATGTTTGTCTACTTTAATGCCTTCGATGGCACTTAGGTCAACCGTGTCGCCAGAATAAACCATGGCGTTGGTCAAATCGGCGATTTCTTCCGTATCCATGCCTTTAAAATAGATGGCCATTAATAATGCAGAGGCTTGATAATCAGGGATTTCACCTTTTGTGTAACCGAAGATGAAAAACTCGATTTCCTCTTTGGTTAAACGTTCCCCTAATTTTTTCTTATTGATAATATCGACTATGCGCATGTCTGCCTCCGTTTATAATATTTCTGATTTAAAGCTCATGCCGTATGGCGTTGCTGGAATATTCAGGATGTCTGAGACGGTGGCCGCTACATCGGCAAAAGTTTTTCGGGTGCCAATATTTGCGCCTGCCTTTACCTGTTCTCCATAGATGAGAATGGGTATATACTCACGGGTATGGTCACTGCCGATATAAGCAGGATCGTTTCCATGGTCTGCTAATATAATCAGTAAATCTGAAGCTTTCATCGACGACATGATTTCTGGAAGTCTTGCATCCACTTCTTCAAGCGCTTTTCTATAACCAGCGACATCACGTCGGTGACCATATTTAGCGTCGAAATCCACCAGGTTGGTAAACAGGATTCCTTCAAATGATTCTTTCAGGTATTTAATGGTCTGGTCGACACCATCCATGTTATCTTTCGTGTGAACATCTTCCGTAATGCCTTCGCCATCGTAGATATCGACGATTTTACCCACGGCCTTCACCTCAAGACCCGCTTCCTTTGCGAAATCCAAAACGGTTTTATCATAAGGCTTAATACTATAATCCCTGCGGTTGCTTGTACGCTGATAGTTACCCGGCGTGCCTACGAAAGATCTCGCGATGACACGTGCCACCTGATCCTCACCCATCAGCATTTCTCTGGCGATTTGGCACATGTTATAAAGCTCTTCTAACGGAATCACTTCTTCATGTGCCGCGATTTGAAATACGCTGTCTGCCGATGTATAAACGATGGGATTACCTGTGCGCACATGCTCCTCACCTAGCTCGTCTAAAACCACTGTGCCAGAAGCAGGCTTATTGCATAATACTTTTCTGCCCGTTTTTTTCTCAAACTCATCGATGATGTGTTTCGGAAAACCATCGGGATACGTTTTAAAAGGCTGCTCAATATACAGGCCAGCAATCTCCCAGTGACCGGTCGTCGTGTCCTTTCCATTAGAAGCCTCAAGCGAACGCCCGAAAGCCGCGATAGGTTTTTCTGTTGCTTCGATGGCATCTACGCCTTCAATGTTGCCAATCCCCATTTTTTTGAGGTTCGGAATTTTAAAATCATCCGTTGATTTTGCGATATTTCCCAGTGTGTTGACACCCACATCACCAAATTTTTCAGCATCTGGTAATGCACCAATACCGACACTGTCGAGCACGAATAGTACGACGCGATTAATCATTTGTTTCCTCCTGTCAATTTGTAATCTAAAAACCATCATTCACTGTTGATAAAATAAAAAAAGAAGAGCCTGAATCAGGCTCTAGGATGTGTTTTCTCATAGATGTCTCTTAGCTTGGAATTCGACATTTCAAGATAGATTTGAGTCGTGGCCACATCTGAGTGACCCAACATCTCTTGAACTGCTTTTACATCTGCTCCATTTTGAATTAAATGAAAGGCAAAAGAATGACGCAGCGTGTGTGGCGTAATGGTTTTATTGATTCCCGCCTCATCTGAATAGCGTTTAACCACTTTCCAAAAGCCTTGTCTCGTCAGCTTTTTTCCATAATAATTCACAAATAGTGCATCTTCGTCCCCGTTGACCAAATACCCTCTGCCATCCTTCAAGTACATGTCAATCGCTTTTGATGCCATCGTCCCCAGTGGAATCACCCTTGTTTTGGTGTGATTTTTGCACTTGATATATCCCATGGCTGTATTGACATCTGAGAGAGAAAGAGAAATGAGTTCAGAAACGCGAATTCCAGTGGCATAGAGCAGCTCGATCATCGCTTTATCCCTTTTGCCTATCGATGTTCTTAAATCAGGCTTTGCTAAAATCCTTTCCACCTCATCAAGTGTCAACACTTGCGGAAGCTTTCGATCCATTTTCGGCGCTTCAAGCTCCGTTGATGGATTGATTTCTACATAACCCTTGTTGTGTAAAAACGAATAGAAGGTACGCAAAGAAGCGATGGTTCTGGAAATCGTGGCATTTGCTTTTCCGATTTTTTTTAGGTGAATCATGTAGGTTAACAAATCCACATGGGATACGCCTAAATAGCATTCGATTCCTTGAGTGGCCAAATAGTGTCCAAAAAACTTGATGTCGCGACGATATGACTGCAACGTATTATCAGAGAGTTTCTTATGTTCAACTAAATAGACTTCATATTCGTTTATGTAACGGTTAATCTTCTCCATATATATACCCCTATTTTAACGATTTCACATGAATTTTAAAGACAAATCATCATCTTTTGTATGTTTTTTACAACTGCGACGCCTTGATCGACTTCTTCTGAGCGTACATTTCTTCATCGGCTTCATGCACTAAGCTCAGCATAGTGGTATGCTTGGCAGGGTTATATTGCGTAATTCCCACACTGGCACTTACTTTGAAACCACACTTTCCAGACAGGTTGACCTTTAAGAATTCTTCTGTAATTCTTCTCCAAACACGCGAAGCTTGAGCCTTATTGCAACGTGTAAATACGATAAGAAACTCGTCGCCACCGAGTCTTGCCACCACATCGAACTCTCTCAGTGAGGCGTGAATCGTATCGCTGATGACCTTAATGAGCTTATCGCCTTCTTTATGTCCAAACTGATCATTCACTGCTTTCAGATCGTTTACGTCCACATAGGCAATCGTCAAGTCGAACTTGTATTGGACTGCTCTTGCCATTTCTGCTTTTAAGTGCTGCAATCCCGCTTCACGACTGAGTGCACCTGTCATCAAATCCGTTTCAGCTTTAAATTTGTAATTTTCTAAATTTTTATCCACGATAAACTGTCTATTGATGATAACGACTAAAAACAATGAGGTCAAGGAAACGAATGCGTAGGTTATAAGGAAATAACCATTATAGCGCTCTACACCAGGCGTATTGATGATTCCGCCAGCTGAAAATTCCACCATATTGATAAATGTCATCCTCTGGTATGCAAAAACCAGCGCAAACAAAACGACATTTGAAAACAGCATCATGCGATCAAATTTGAAATTCGTACCAGATACCTTTTTAAACAGCCTTACGATGACTTTATAGTACCCGAGCAAAGCAAACACCAAAAGAATGTAAATAATATTGGCCGTTAGATTACCCGAGGCAAATATCGCTCTAAAATCCACCACATCCGATGCTATAAGCAATGTAAGGTTAGATGCCCCCATGGATCCTAAAAGCGTGATAACGTATAAAAACAAAACCGACATCGATGAAACAAACATGGAGTTCTTATAAAAGACAATCAAAATCATCATCAAAGACGCATAATACACCAATACGTGTTCTATACTTGATACATTATAAATCGTCATGAACGTACTTAAATAAAGCACCGTTATCCCGTGCTTGGTCTTAGGTTGTTTTTTCAGTTTTGGAATGAGCCTTGATAGGACATAAAGCGTCATTAAGGCTGCGATGAAACTGTAAAACAATCTGATGAACCCATCCATAAAACTGCCTCAATTACTGTTTTTTACCAGCTGCTGAAGCAAGCATTTCACGTGCGTGAGTGGTGGTCAACTCCGTTAACGACGCACCTCCAACCAAACGGCTAATTTCCAGCTCTATAGCTGAAGCATCCAATTTGATCAATCTGGTTTCAGTCGATTGGCCATCATCCGCTTTCTCTATTAGATAATGATGGTCGGCAAAGACGGCGATTTGAGGTAAATGCGTAATACAGATGATTTGGCATGTCCTTGAAAGCCGCGATAGTTTTTCCCCCACAATATTGGCTGTTATGCCACTAATGCCTGCATCCACTTCATCAAAAACCAATGTGGGAACCTGATCGATCTGACCCAGTACAATCTTGATTCCTAGCATGACTCTTGATAGTTCTCCACCTGAAACAACCTTTTTAAGCGGCCTGAAAGGCTGCCCTATATTGGTCGAAATGACGAACTCAATGTCATCCATCCCCTTAGCAGAGGCTTGTCGCAGTGCGTCAATTTCAACCTTAAACGTCGTCGTTTTCATGTTGAGTTGTTGAAGTTCCGTTTCTAAAGAGGCTTCAAAACGCTTAGACGCTTCACTTCTTAAGGCGGTAAGCTTAGAAGCCAATTGTTGATATGTCTGGTTTTCCAAATCAAGTTCATGGCGAACCACATTGATTTGTTCTTCCAGCTGTTCGTAGGTGGCACGCTCGACGGTCAATCGCATTAGATTTTCGAGTATGTCTTCAATCGTCTTTCCATACTTCGATTTCAAAGCATTGATTTCATCGAGGCGACGCTCAACCTGATGGTGCCTTTCAGGATCTCGTTCCAGCTTTTCGCGATAATGTGAAAGGTCACTGGTTAAATCTTCCATTATGTAGTACAGGTCCTTTAAACGCGCAGAAAAACCCTCCATGGACTCGCTGAAGCCTTCGAGCTTTCGGAACTGTCCATTGATCTGCGACAATGCACCTGAGGCGCCGTCACCATACTCACCGCTAAGCCACTGTGTGGCCGCATCGACAGCAGCCCTAATTTGTTCTAAATGGCCTAAATACTCAAACTCTTTCTCGAGTGCGATATCCTCCCCCACAGAAAGCTTCGCTTGCTCGATTTCATTGATTTGGTAATTCAAAAAATCCATTTGCTTGTTGCGATTTTGTCCCATTTCCTCAAGTGACAGCAGCTTATGACTTAACAGCTGCATCTTTGAATAGGATTCAGTCGTTTGCTGTCTGACATTCAGCAGCGTTTCACCACCGAAAGCATCCAGCAGTTCAAGCTGTTGATCTTTCTCTAATAGGGATTGGTGTTCATTTTGACCATGAATGCCTATCAATTGATCTGTCAACCTTCTGAGCTGGTTCAAAGTGACGACTTGACCATTGACTCTGGATAGACTTTTCCCCTTGGTCTGAATCTCTCGCGTGATGATGAGGATTTCTTCATCACTAGGAATATCCAGTTCCTCTAATAGCGGTTCAAGGCGATCATCCCCCATAAAGCTCGCACGAATCACAGCCTTTTCAGCACCTAGACGCACTGCATCCTTATTAGCGGGTGCACCTAGAACCATGTTGATGGCACCGAGTACCATGGATTTCCCTGCTCCTGTTTCACCGGTTAAGATATTAAAACCTTCATCAAATCTCAACTTTACGTCTCGAATCAGTATAAAATCCTTAATGCTCAATTCGACAATCATGGTTCCTCCTGGATTGAATGGCTGTTAGATTAAGAGCTCCTTGAATTGCTTCATTAGTTCTGGTACCGTATCTTGATCCTTTACGACCAGAAAGATGGTATCATCTCCAGCGATGCTCCCGACGATTTGCTTCAGATTAAGGGCGTCGATGGAAACTGCAGCAGCACTTGCAGAACCCACAAGCGTTTTAATGACGATTATGTTTCCTGCATGATCGATGGAAGTCACTGAGTTTCTAAATATTTTTAAGAAACGGTCATTGACCACACCTTCTTTTTCTCGGATGGAGGCGTATTTATATCGCCCGTCCTTGGTCAGTACTTTGATGAGCCGCATTTCTTTGATGTCGCGAGATACCGTCGCTTGAGTCACCTGAAATCCAGCGGCTCTCAGCTCGTTCGCCAGTTCATCCTGGGTCTCAATATCTCTGTTCTCGATGATTTCAAAAATTTTCGAATGTCTAGAGTATTTCATAATCATTCCCCCAATAGAAGTATTATATAACATTATTAATTTACTGTAAAATACTTACTGAGCACTACCAGATGAAAATACTGACGAGTCCAAATCCTATTATATAAATCAAAGGATGCTTTTGCGTCTTTCGAATAATCAGTAACGAAATACAAAAAAGCGCTAGCGCTTTATAATCGATCCCCTGCCAAAATGAAAGAAGTTTTCCCTGATCGTGTTCATATATCGACACCAGTGCTACCTGGATGATGGATGTGCCGATTAATCCGATAACGGTTGCTTTAAGACCGACAAATGCCGCTGTAATATAGGGATGCTTTTTATATTTATAGAGCACTTTGGAAAGGGCGATTGCCATGAAAAAGGCAGGTAACACCACTGCGATGGACATCACGACTGCGCCGTAAACACCAAACTCCCTATAACCGATGTAGGTGGCCATGTTGATGGCGATCGGCCCAGGCGTCGACTGTGATATGGCGATTAAATCTGCAAACTGGACGGCCGTTAACCAACCATTCTCCACTGCGACATCCTGAAGCAAAGGTATCATCGCAAGTCCGCCACCATAGGTGAAAGCACCGATTTTTATGAATTCAAAAAGCATTTTAATCATCTTCCCACCCGCTCTCTATAGATGATGACTCCAAAGAATCCACCTATCAGGATGACGATGATCGGGTTAAGAATCCCACCCATGACCATGGCGAAAGACAATCCAGCGATTAACAATGTTTTACGGTCGAAAACTGCCACTTTATATAGCCTCGTAAAGGAGTCGATCAATAACGCAAGCACGACGACGCGAATCCCTTTAAAAGCATTTTGCACCGCCTCGATATTTTCAAACTGCTTAAATACCATGGCGATTAAAGTAATCATAATGATGGATGGCATGATGACACCAAGTACGCTTACTGTGGCGCCACGTTTTCGTTCCAGGCGGTAACCGATTAGGGCTGCCGCATTGGAGGCGATGACACCAGGTAATGTTTGTGCCAGCGTATAGCACTCCATAACCTCATCCATAGAGATGAGCTCACGATCCTTTACCAGCTCCTGCTCAACGATGGGAAGCATGGCGTAGCCTCCTCCGATTGTAAAAAGCCCTACTTTAAAAAAGGCATAATACAAGCGAAGAAGTCGTTTTATTCCAGTCATTTTAATCTCCTTATTACTCTGCGATCAGTGCGGCATGTGCCTCCTCGACGATGGCGTTCGCATCGCCATTATATGAAGCGGCGGTCTCACACTTCCCTGCATAAGCAAGAAATTCGATATTGCCCTTCGGTCCCTTAATGGGGGAATAGGTTAGATAAGACACTGAAAGCTGATGCGCCTGTGCAAAGGTCAAGACGGTATTCACTACCTCCTTATGCACTTTTATGTCACGAACGACCCCGCTCTTTTTTACATGTTCCCTTCCCGCCTCAAACTGTGGTTTGATGAGAAAGAGGATTTTTCCATCGGGCTTTAAAAGCTTTATCGCCACTGGCAAGACCAACTTAAGGGATATGAACGAAACGTCAATGCTTATAAAATCAATCGGTACACCAATATCCTCTGGTGTGACATTGCGGATATTGGTACGCTCCATATTGGTGACGCGTGAATCATTGCGAAGCTTCCAATCCAGCTGACCATACCCCACATCCACAGCAAACACATGCGATGCCCCATTTTGAAGCATACAGTCTGTAAACCCGCCTGTGGATGCTCCGATGTCCATACAGGTTAGTCCAGTCAGGTCTAATCCCAGCGTTTGGATGGCTTTTTCAAGCTTCAAACCACCTCGGCTAACATAGGGAATCGGATTGCCCTTCACGATAAGCTCTGAATCTATATCCACTTTCGTCCCCGGCTTATCGACGCGCTCGCTGCCGATAAAGACGAGTCCAGCCATGATGGTTTTTTGAGCCCGTTCACGGGTATCACATAGTCCTTTTTCAACTAAAAGAACATCAATTCTCTCTTTAGCCATGGCGCACCTCGTAAATTTTACTGACGACGCCTTCGCGTCCAAGCCCAAGTGAATTTAATAACCCATCCATGTCGCCTTGTTCCACGAATGCATCACCAATTCCCATGTGATGAATGCGGCGGTTGATTCCATTTGCATTAAGGGCACTTGCGACATACTCGCCCATTCCGCCTGAAATCGCATGGTCTTCCAGTGTAATAATCGCTTTATAATCACGGATAATGGCGATAACAGACGCGATATCCAGAGGCTTAATCTTTCTAAGGTTCAATACACCCACCAGATCATCACCAACCTGTTCTGCCGCCTCTAAAGCGGTTTTCACCATTTTGCCAGTGGCGATAATCAGCACTTCTTTTCCTGTTTTCATAACCTCAGGTGATAATTCGTTTGGTAGGACTGCTGGTAATCGCTCCGCAGCACCACGAGGGTACCTGATGGCGATTGGTCCCGTTAGTTCCTGTGCCGCATATTCAAGCATGAACTCAAGCTCAGTTGCATCCTTCGGTGACAGTATGGTCATATTCGGCAGATGCGACAGATAGGAAATGTCAAACACCCCATGATGCGTTTCTCCGTCATTACCTACCAAACCCGCACGATCGATGCAAAACACGACAGGCGCTTTCTGAATACAGATATCGTGAACCACTTGGTCATACGCCCGCTGTAAAAACGTCGAATATAAGGCGACAAAAGGCTTAATACCTGAGAGTGCCATACCCGCTGCCATGGTCACAGCATGTTGCTCCGCGATGGCCACATCGAAAATACGTCCTGGGTAGGTTTTTGCAAACCCGGATAATCCCGTGCCTTCTATCATGGCAGCGCTGATGGCGACGATTTTCTCATCTTTTTCAGCGAGTTTAGTGAGCTTATCCCCCATCACCTTTGAATAATCGAGCTTCGCCACGTCCTCTAGAGGCATTGTGGTGTCAAACTTTCCGACACCATGGTATTTGTTAGGCGCTTCCTCAGCAAACGGATAGCCCTTGCCCTTCTGGGTGATCACGTGGAGGAGCACAGGTCCCTTTACGTGTTTCATCATTTCCATGTGCTTCATCAGGCTCTTTAGATCGTGTCCATTGATTGGGCCGATATAGGTCAGGCCAATCTCTTCAAAAAAAACACCGCCATCCACGACGAAGTATTTGAAGCTGTCCTTCATCTTACTGATGAGATCGATGAGCGGTTCGCCCACAGAAGGCAGCTTTAAAAGGCCCTTCTTCGTTTGCCCCTTCAGGCTGGAGTATTTTTGATTCGTCCTGAGTTCATTGAGCGCGATGGAGACGCCACCCACATTCTGGGAAATCGACATCTCATTGTCATTGAGAATGACCTTCACGTTTGTTTTTACATGGCCTAGATAGTTAAGGGCTTCAAATGCCATCCCACCCGTGAGGGCACCATCTCCGATAATGCTGATGACCTCATGGTTTTCCCCTTTTAAGTCGCGGGCGATGCCCATACCGACGCCAGCTGAAATGGACGTGCTGCTATGTCCTGTATCGAAGTGGTCGTGCTCGGATTCATGCCGTTTTGGAAATCCACTGAGGCCCTTAAATTGACGCAAAGTAGGAAAACTCGCCATGCGGCCCGTCAGCAGCTTATGCACATAGGCTTGATGCCCCACATCCCAAATAAACTGGTCTTTCGGACTGTCAAATACCAAGTGGAGCGCCATGGTGAGTTCCACCACACCGAGGTTAGACGCAAGGTGACCACCTGTTTTCGAGACAGACTCTATTAAAAATGTTCTTATTTCATAGGCAAGAACGGTCAATTCTTCAGCACTAAGGCCTTTTAAATCCTGTGGCCCTTTGATGGCGCTTAAAATTTTATACATAATTTTTCCTTTCACGTTAGACGATGAGGTTGGCGATGATGATGCCTAGTACAGCACCCACCACCACTTCTGTCGGTTTGTGCCCGATCAGCTCTTTCAGCTTTTCCTCTTCAAAATGCTTATGTTTATAAATATCGAGCAATATGCTGTTCAATAGCTTTGCTTGCTTCCCCACTGATCTTCTTACACCTGAGGCGTCGTACATGACGATAAATGCCATAATCAACGAGAGCGCATAAACAGAGGATCCCCAACCTTCAACGATGCCTATCGCCGTGGAAGCCGCTACAATCGTCGCAGTGTGCGCGCTGGGCATGCCACCAGAACCGTGAAATCGCTCAAGTCTGAGCTCGCGTTCCACCATAAGGGTTAAGAGCACCTTAATGGTTTGTGCCAATAGCCATGCCACTGCAGCCGCTAAAAATATGCGATTTTGCACGAATTCATTCAAAAAATCGTTCATCTTTCCTCCATTTAAAAGTCTCTATCTGCTAAAAATCTCTATCTGTTAAAAGTCTCTATCTGCTAAGAAATCCACCAAAGACACTAAGAAGGTGGGCTCAATCCGAAGCGTATGGATCCTGTCCTTTAATCGGTTAGCAATTTCAGTAATTTTAGCTCTGGTCGCTTCGATACCGATTAAGCCTGGATAGGTAATTTTCAAGTTTTTTGAATCGATTTGTGTGCGCTTGCCCAGCTTAGTCTCGTCGCCCACGACGTCCAGCAGGTCATCCACGATTTGAAACAGGTGTCCCATGTCCTTACCGATGGACCTAAGCTTTTCAACTTCCTCATCATCAGCGCCGCCGAGTATTCCGCCAGCCACTAAAGCGGCGGTCAGTAGCTTCCCTGTTTTATAGCCGTTGATAAAGTCGAGTCGCTCTAAATCTACCGTGGCGTCACTTGATTTTATATCGGCCACTTGCCCGAGAATCATGCCATTGGCGCCAGAAGCACCCATGATTTCATGCATGGCACGAAGGTATTTTATGTCACCCGCATTTTCGATTGCAGACTGAATCATCAGTTCCGACGCTAAGTTTAACAGGCCGTCGCCTGCAAGTATGGCGATATCTTCACCGAATACGACATGATTCGTCGGCTTACCACGTCTTAGATCATCGTCGTCCATTGATGGAAGGTCATCGTGTACTAGTGAATACGTATGGATCATCTCGATGGCCATGGCAAATGGCTCGGTCTTTGAAATCTCTCCGCCATAAGCCCTCGCCATTTCGAGAAGCATCATGGGACGAATCCGTTTACCCCCTGCATTAAGACTATAGAGCATCGCATCTGAGATCAATTTTCGCGATGGTTCCTCAATCTCAGGAAATGATGTTGTACGGATTAACGCATGAATGGACTCACTAAAAGATTGTTCTATCGTTTGAATCGCTTGCTTCACTGCACGGTCGTTAATCATGTGTCTCCTCCTCCGATGTGAGGATCGTCTGAATCTTCGATTCAGTTTTTTCAAGTATGGCATGGCACTCGCGATAAAGCTTTATGCCTTCTTCAAATACCTTAAGCAGTTCCTCGAGGGGTGCATCTCCGCGTTCCAATATTACAGACAGTTCTGTCAGGCGTTCAAGCTTTTTTTCAAATGTCGACTTTGCGGCCATTATGTCCTCCTAATGCTTCATTTTTACGAATCGATGTCACAGTGGCATCCAGTTGCCCATCATTAAGGTCGATGGTCAGCATCTCACCCACTGTCACCTGTGAGGTCTTCGAAATCAGGGTTTTCTCTTTGGTAACTAAGCTGTAACCACGGCTTAGTACAGCAAACGGACTAAGTGAATCGAGTTTAGTTCCCAGGTGCTTCAGCCGTTCTTTAGAAGACTCTAATTGCCCAAGCACTTCGTGGACGAACAATTGCTCCTGGTGTGCGAGAGAAACCTGCATTCGCTGAGTGCTATTACTTAGAAGCCAGCTCAGTTGCTCTGGGCGGTATCTTTGAAGCTTCGATGCTTCCATTTCCAGCCTTCTACTTACCACTAGGGACATGCGTTGGATGGTTTTGTTCAGCTCAAGATTCAGCTCCGTTTTAGATTTAATGGCAATTTCTGCTGCCGCTGAAGGGGTTGCTGCTCTTCGATCGGCGACGAAATCACTGATGGTAAAATCAGTTTCATGTCCAATCCCTGTTATAATAGGGCATTTGGATTCATAGATGGCTTTAGCGACGACCTCTTCATTAAAGGACCATAGCTCTTCAATCGAACCGCCGCCTCTCGCTATTATGATCAAATCGACGTCCGTTTGGTTAAAGTACGCGATCGCTTTGCAAATTTCCTCTTTCGAATACTCGCCTTGAACCCTTACCGGATAAATCATCAATTCAGAAAAGTTGCTGCGTCGATTGGCGACAGAGATAATATCCTGTATGGCGGCACCTGTAGGTGATGTGATAACGCCGATCTTCTCAGGTAACGTAGGAAGGGGCTTCTTATGTGATGGATCAAACCATCCCAAAGCCTCCAGCTTTTTTTTAAGTGCTTCAAATTTAATGTGAAGGGCACCGAGGCCCACATTTTCAAGTCCAGTGGCGTTCAGTTGATAACGACCGTCGCGTTCATAGACGCTAATTTGTCCTTTTGCCTGGACACGGTCGCCATTTTTGGGTGTGAAGTTTAAAAGCTCCATGTAGCTGTTAAACATGACACAGGTTAATTTGCTTTGTTCATCCTTAAGCGTAAAATAGGCATGTCCACTTGAGTGCCTCGTAAAATTGGATATTTCGCCCTCGACGATGACCTGATTGATGATGGGATCCGTGCCTAAAAGCCGTTTGATATAGCGCGTTATTTCTGTCACAGTGAACGCTTTCATTTTAAGCATGCGACACCTCCTGCGCTAACCAAAAAGCCTTTCGGCCGAGTTCAGCGGTGCCATATGCATTATCTCTGGCATATTCGGGCAAGGCATAATAGATGGATTTACCACTAAAATGTTCCCCTATTTGAGACTGAATAAGTTGATTGGAGGCTACACCACCCGATAAAATCACCGGTTGTCCTGCAGGCATATTCATAATCAACTGCTTTAATAAGTCTGAGATGGTATTGAAAACATGGCGACAAATCCATGCAGGTGAGGCGGTTCCTATCATCTCCCTATATTTGTTCTCAAATCCCGATAAGTTAAAGGACAGCTCTTGCTTCAGCTTAACTTTAAAGGAATCATGGTGCTGCACTTCAGATGCAAGCCCATCCATCTCCCTACCACAAGGAAAGGCCATCCCTAGCCCCACACCGATACGATCGATAAGCTGTCCGAAATTTAAGTCTAAACTTCCACCGAGCATCTCGACCTCAAAACCGTCCGCTTTAGTTATAACAGATAAAATTTCTGTCGTTCCTCCCGATAAATGAAGTCCAGTAAAGCGCGCAGGAGCCTCTTTTAATCCACAGGTTCTGATCGCCGCCATCAAATGGCCTTCCTGATGGGAGGTCTGAAATAATGGAATCCCTAGGGTGTTAGCGATGTTAAGTGAAAACAGCAGACCCGAATGAAAAACTGGCATATAAGAGCCCTCAACAGGGCGTGGTCTACTGCTCACTGCTACTGCCTTGAGCTTTCTCGGATCGATTTTTTTCGAAAGGGCATCATAAGCCTCAGTCAAATTGTGTACATGTTGAAAAAAGCCCTCAGATTGGCGCAATCCGCGTTCTCCGGGCTTTACTGTCAACAATTTATTCTGTTCAAACAAGATGCGACCATCTTCTGTTGCCACGACAATCATCGAAGTGGTATAGCAACTGGTATCCACAGCGAGAATCATAATTTATTCCTTTTCGGCGAAATGGCTTAACACGCCATTGATGAACTTGCCTGATTTATCGTCGACGAATTTTTTCGCTAAGTTAACCGCTTCGTTGATACTAACCTTAACGGGAATCGAATCATCATACAAAATTTCAGTGATGCCAAGGCGCAGTATAGCAAGATCAATCTTAGCGATACGATCCAGTTTCCAGCCCTTAAGGTGTTCACCGATACGCGTTTCAATTAGTTCGCGGTTTTCTAACCACTTGCTGATCACTGAGCGGATATAATCCAGATCGAGCTCTTCCTCATAATGATTCAGCAGCTTCTCAAATTGATCTTCCTTTTGAATTTCCATTTGATAAATAACTTCCATCGCAACCTCGCGACTTCTTATGCGGTTCATGCGCCCTCCTAACATGAAAACGACTAACTTCCATGAAGCCAGTCCATTTTCTAACGCGTCTTATTTCCCTGACACTTTCGTGTTGATGCCATCTACATGTACATTAACTGCCGATACTGTAAATCCCGTCATGGACTCGATGGCCAACTTTACATTTTCCTGTACTTTTTTAGCCGTCTCATGGATAATCGTTCCATAATCGACGATGACACTGAGTTCTATTAAAACGACATTGTCGTTCATCTCCACTTTAACACCTTTATTAAAGTTCTTTTTGCCCACCATTTCCATCATCTCTTCTGAAAATGTGCCACTTAATGCTTTGATGCCTTCTATTTCAGCAGCGGCGATTGATCCAATCACTCCGATCACGTCGTCCGCGATATTCACTTTTCCGTGCTTGTATGCGTCTATCGTCATGTTTTCAGCCATGTCGCGCCTCCTTAAAATACTTAAATCTATTATAACAAATTCGCATGGACTATACAAATGGGTATCTCGAAATTACAAAAAGAAATAGGGGCAAACGAAATGGTTCGCCCCTAAAGCTCTTATTTACACTCGCAATCGCAATTTTCATCCTCGCAACAGTCGCATTCGTCTGTAAACTCGATGATGACACCACAATTTGGACATTCGATGTCCTCGCCCTTATCAATTAACTTACCATCAACAAAGAAAGATTCTCCACAATCGGGACACTCGACTTCTTCATAATCGTCATCATCCTCTTCGTCCTCAAAGTCGTCATCATCATCTGATTCTTCATAGATGTCGTCTTCGAGATTCGCAAGATCTTCGTCGATTGTTTCAAGGTAGTCATCGAGTTCAACCACTGCATCGCTGAGATCATCGAGCTCGTCGTAAACTTCGTCTACTTCATCTGCAAAATCCTCAAGGACTTCGATGATTTGAAGCAATAACTTGCCCTCTTTCGAGTCTTTACCGATTTCCATGCCCTCGGCTAACCCTTTTAGGTATGCCACCTTCTCATGCATATAGCTCATATGAATCCCTCCTTATTGGGAAATTATATTAAATGGCCGAAGCCAATTTAACCAAATTAAGCTCTTGATAAATATTCGCCTGTGCGCGTGTCGATTTTAATCTTATCGCCTTCGTTGACGAATGTTGGCACGTTGATTTCAGCGCCTGTTTCAACTTTTGCTTTTTTAGTGACGTTAGTCGCTGTATCGCCTTTAACACCTGGCTCAGACTCAACAACTGTCAAGATGACGAAGTTAGGCGGTTCAACTAAGAAGCACTTGCCTTTATAGAACTTCAACGTTGCTGAATCGTTTTCTTTAATATAGAGAATCGCATCTTCAACTTGCTCTGCTGAAAGTGGAATTTGATCATATGTTTCATTGTCCATGAAATAGTAAAGATCGCCTTCATTGTATAAATATTGCATTTCTTTCGTTTCAATGTGTGCTCTTGGGAATTTTTCAGAAGGGTTAAAAGTCGTCTCTCTGATCGTTCCGTTGATTAAGCTTTTGTATTTCGTTCTTACAAACGCAGCACCTTTACCCGGTTTAACGTGTTGAAAATCCAAAATAACAAAAGGCTCATTGTTTATTTCAAATGTAACACCTTTTCTAAAATCACTTGCAGCAATCATGCTAACCTCCAAAATATTAATTCAAACTCAGACCACCAATAATTATAGTCGTAAACTTTACCGATTGTCAAGAAATCTCCATACTAAGATTCTAACAGATGCCAGTATAGAGTGCAAATATTTCGTGGACGATTTCCTCCACGGTTTTTCCATCAATTTCTATTATCCCATGCGCAGCGCCTTCATAAAGCGGTGACCTCACTTTTATTAGCGCCTCTAGGCTATGGTTAATAAGAAGTGGACGGCTATCTTCCTCGCCTGAAAGATTTTTTTCTAAAGTTTGTAGGGATGCTTTTAAATAAATGACAACACCGATTTCTTTTAATGTGAGGGTGTTCGCACCATTTAAAATGATACCGCCTCCTGAGGATACGATATGCGTCGGCATCCCTTTTAGCCGTTCCACAAGCATGGCTTCTAACTTTCGGAACTGTTTTTCGCCTGAAAGTTTAAAAATTTCAGCTACACTGAGCCCCTGCATCTGCTCGATTGCGGTGTCCGTGTCTAGCACTGGCAGCTTCAACCGTTCTGCGAGTGCTCGGCCAACTGTCGTTTTACCGGACCCCATCATCCCAATCAACACGAGGTGCTTCACGAAAGCTCTCCTTTGTGAGCAGTTCTTTCAAGCCGCTTCACATATTCCAAATCAAGGCAGTATTTATAAAGTGTGTCCTGAGTGATATCGCCTTTAAGATAACACTCGTAGAGATTTTGATCCATGGTGACCATCCCTTGTTTACGTCCCACAGCCAGCGAATTTCTCACCTCTGAGAAGTTGCCACTGATGATATGTGACCGGATGGCTGCATTAGGCAAAAGCATCTCATAGGCGAGAACACGGTCCTCACTTTTACCTGGTACGAGCTGCTGTGAAATAATGCCCAGTATGTTGAAGGCCACCTTTAGTTTTCGGTTTTGAACGCGTTCCGGCTTCGATAGGGCAATCATGGATTCGATGGCGGAAACCGCGTTGATGGAAGATTGACCTGCGATGACCAGCTTGCCGGATTCAGCGATTTGTAATGCCAATTCGAGGACATTGTCATCCGAAATATCCGATATCATCACCACATCCGGGTCGTGACGCATGATGCTTTTCACGCCTTGTGCGGTGGATTCACAGTCGATGCCCACATCGCGCTGGAGGACGATGGACTCTCCATGTTTAAATAGATACTCGATAGGCGATTCCACGGTAATGATATTTAGACGCTGTGTTTCGTTTAAATGCTGAAGAATCGATGCCATGGTGGTGGACCTTCCAGATCCAGCTGCACCGCTCACGACGAATAAGCCTTTTCCTTGTTCGGCTAAATCATAAACCACATCAGGCAAGGATAGCGATTCTTTGGTGGGAATAATCAACTTTAGGATGCGGATGGAAAGACTAAAGGTGCCGCGTTGTTTGATGATATTCACTCTGAATCGGCCATATTCCTTAATTGAAAAACTGAAGTTCAGCTCACCCGCTTGTTCCAATTTTTCAAGCTGTTCCACATCACAGATCTCCTTGACCGCTTCAAACACCTGTTCACGGGACATGATCTCGCTGCCTTCTATCGCCTTAAGCATGCCGTTTACACGAAGCATCGGGTACGCATTCGGTGCAATGTGGATATCAGAAGCTTTTTTATCAAGTGCGATTTGAATAAATTCGTCTCTTCTCATATCTGCCTCACTGTTAAATATGTCGTTTTAGGTAGGCGTCAAAATTGATGATTTTTCTCGGATAAGCGGTGTTCATATGATGGCTGGTAAGCAGGAAATCCGCAGACGAGCGATTGGTTGCGATGGGAATATTATAAAGTGTGGCGATGCGAAGGAGCGCTTTTACATCGGGATCGTGTGGATGCATGCTCATGGGATCCCAAAAGAAAATCATCATGTCGATTTCGCCCTCGACAATCAAGCTACCGATTTGCTGATCGCCGCCCAGCGGACCACTCTTGAGTCCCCTGATCGGCAGTTCATGCGCCTCAGAGATGAGCTTCGCCGTGGTGCCTGTGCCATATAAAAAATGCTTGTTGAGTTCTGCTTTATGCTCACCACACCAATCGATCATGTCCTTTTTACGCGAATCGTGTGCGATAAGGGCGATGTGCTTGGTGGCTTTTATTTCTACGATTTCTGTTGGATTCCCTTGGGTCATATGACACTCCTATTGTTTATCGTTAATGATGGAGATGACTTTAGTCGTCATGAGGTCGATGGCCACTTTATTATAGCCACCCTCTGGTATGATGATGTCGGCATATTTTTTCATCGGCTCGATGAACTGCTCATGCGCTGGCTTTACAGTGGTCAAATACTGGTCGATGACCGACTCGAGTGTTCTACCACGCTCATTGATGTCGCGAGTAATCCTTCTGATGATTCTCACGTCCGCATCGGTATCGACGAAAATTTTAATATCCATCAGATTTCTGAGACGCGCGTCTTCCAGAATCATGATGCCTTCGATAATGATGATTTCTTTGGGTTGAACACAGACGGTCTGTTCCTCGCGGTTATGCTTCGAAAAATTATAGATGGGCTTTTCGATGCATTCATGGGCACATAAGCGCATGATGTGATCGATTAATAAATCGGTGTCAAATGCCAAAGGATGATCGTAATTGGTTTTTACGCGTTCATCATATGTCAAATGACTTTGGTCCTTATAATAGGCATCTTGCTCGATAATTAAAATATTTTCATCTGGAAGTGATTTAAAAATTGCATTAGCGACGGTACTTTTACCTGATCCAGTTCCGCCACAAACCCCAATAACCACTGGTTTGCTCATGTTTCTCCTCCTGGCCACTCTTTATTTGTCCGATACCGGCATTCTTAGCATGTAGTGCGGTTCCACTTTAAACCCTAATGGAATTCTAATGATTTGCTTTGCGTGTGGCGCAACTGAGATGGCATCCCCCTTCTCATCGTACATGACCTCCACGGTGTGTGATGCATGGAAATAATCAGGTCCGATGATTTCGATCGCATCGCCGACCTTGAAGTTGTTACGCTGTTCAATCGTCGCCATACCAGTGGTATCGTCATACGCTTTAACCACACCTATAAAATCATGCGTCCTGACATAAGAGCTCGTGGTGTATAGTTGATCTTCATGCGTAGGCTTATGCTCATAAAAACCGGTGGTGAATTCACGATGAGAGACCTTTTGAAGCTCTTCGAACCACTCTGGATTAAACACATAGTGTTCCGGGTCTGCGTAGAAGGTGTCGATGGCCTTTCGATAAGCCCGCACGATACTGGCCACATAATAAATGGTCTTCATGCGTCCTTCGATTTTTAAGCTATCAAGCCCCGATTTAATGAGATCAGGAATGGCGTGAATCATGCACAGGTCTTTCGAGTTAAAGAAAAACGTGCCGTCTTCTGTCTCTTCTACGGGGAAATACTCGCCAGGTCTGGTCTTTTCCACGAGGTTATACTCCCAGCGACACGGCTGTGCACAAGCGCCTCGATTTGCATCTCTTCCTGCCATGTAGTTGCTCATGAGACATCTTCCAGAATAGGAAATGCACATGGCCCCATGGATAAAGGATTCCAGTTCTAATGTCGGCGGTGTTTTTGCTCTGATTTCCGATATTTCATCAAAGGACAACTCTCGCGCTAAGATCACGCGTTTCACACCTTGCGTATGCCAGAAATTAGCACTCATGAAGTTGGTGTTATTCGCCTGAGTACTTAAGTGTACTTCGAGCTCAGGGGCATGTTGTTTTACGAACATGAAGGTCCCTGGATCGGAGAGGATTACTGCATCGAGGCCCAGATCTTTGATATCGTCGATATACTTTTCCAAATAGTGCATGTCTTCATTATGGGGAATGATGTTAAGGGTTAAAAACACGCGCTTGCCTCTTTCGTGTGCAAACGCAATGCCTTCTTTCATGTCCTCAAATGAAAAGTTTTTAGCAGCAGCCCTAAGTCCGAAAACTTGACCTCCGATGTAAACGGCGTCTGCGCCATATATGATGGCGTATTTCAGTTTTTCCAGATCTCCGGCTGGCGCCAGTAATTCTACGCGTTTCATGCGTTTCCTCCAGTTTTATAGCTTATCGCGAGTCCGTCGCCCATGGGGAGAACTGTAGTTTCCAGCTCCGGATGACGCGTAAGGAATGCGAGATATTTTCTCATTCGTTTAACGATGGTGATTTTTCTACTCACTAAATAAAGGTTGGTGGCAATCATGCCCTTATAGAGCACATTATCTGATACGATGACGCCACCTGGGCGAAGCATCGGATAACACAGATCAAAGAAAGCTTTATAATGCCCTTTTGCGGCATCGATGAAAATGAGGTCAAACGTACGATTAAGGGTGGGAATCACCTCCATGGCGTTTCCCACATGTTGTGTAACGATGACTTCAGGCTTTATTTCACGAAGTGACGCAAATGTTTCACTCGCCTTAACCGCCATTTCAGGGTTAAGTTCAATTGTATCTATCGTGCCCTTCGTCATCTCAAGTGCCATGAGGCTCCCAGAATAACCGATAGCTGTACCGATTTCCAGTACAGCTTCGTATGGGCGCATCTTCATAAAAACTTTCAGAAACTGGGCAACCTCCGGCTGTACGATGGGAACCAGGTTCTCCTCAGCGTATTGCTCCAGCTGCTTAAGCAAACCAACGTTTTCAGGAAGCAACGTCTTAATATAAGCTTCAACGTGAACGTCGACGATTTTACTTTCAATCATGCTAATTCCCCTTTGCAGCGTCTCTATTATGACCTTCTAATGTTTCATTAAAATAATGGGTGCCATCATTTTTCTCAGTGGTCACGAAATAAAGATAATTAGTATCCGCTGGATAGAGGGCAGATTCAATCGCCAGTGCACCAGGTGACGCTATAGGTGAAGGCGGTAGACCCGCGTATAGATACGTATTATAAGGGTCTTCTATCGCGATGTCCGAGAATAGAAGCACTTCCTTTCTTTCTTTCAGAATAAACTGGACGGTAGCACACGACTGCAGAAGCATATCGATATCGAGGCGGTTATGGAAAACGCTAGAAACAATTGGGAATTCTTCCTTCACTTTTGCTTCACGTTCAATGATGGAAGCGAGTCTAATCACTTCATCCACTGTCATACCAAGCTCCTCAGCACGTGCATAATACGTCTCAGTGAACACTTCATCAAAACGCTTAAGCATGCGATCGATGATATCGAACTCCGTCGCGCCTGCTTTAAGGGTATAGGTGTCAGGAAACAAATAGCCTTCAAGTAAAAATGTACGATCGACATTTTCTAAAAACGTATACTCAAAAGTGCCATTTTGAAGCAGATCTAAGAACGCTTCACGATTTATGAGTCCCTCTGCTTCCAGTTTATCGACGATCTGTCTTACTTCATAGCCTTCAGGAATGGTAAACGAGATGGTTTCCACGAACGTATCCCCGCTGACGAGCTTCTCGATGATCGTTTCAGCGTTCATGGACTTCGAAAGCTTGTAATCACCAGCCTTCATCTGACCATCCACCTCTAACTGTTTCACCTTCATCTTAAACGCATTGACGTTTTGAATCAGCCCCTGTTCCAACAGTGCATTAGCGATTCCAGTCGTCGAAGCACCTGATGGCACAGTGAACAACACCTCCTCGGTGCTGTTCACATCCACTGGTTCATTATATTTTTCAAGTATCCCTGCGCATCCTGTGAGTGAAAAGAGCATCAGGGCAAAAACCACTAAGAAAATCGTCTTTTTCAAGCTTGCCTCCTAAACTTCCATAAACACCGGTAAAATCATCGGTGAGCGCTTTGTGCTTTGGTAAATATACTGGCTGAGCGCATCCCTTACAGAGGTTTTAAGCGTCGACCAATCCTTGATATTCTTTGCATAACATTTCTTAAGCTCTTCATCGATGACATTCTTAGCGCCATCCATGAGTGCTTCTGATTCACGAACGTAGACAAAGCCTCTTGAAATTAAATCAGGACCATTGATTATCTCGCCCGTCGCACTGGAAATGGCCACCACGATGATAATAAGACCATCCTCTGAAAGGTGTTTACGGTCTCTGAGAACGATATTTCCCACATCGCCCACACCAAGTCCATCGATGAAGACACGACCCGCTTGAACAGGCTTACCAAGCTTAGCGCCCTCGGCATTAAACTCTAATACGCTGCCATTGTTAAGGATAAAAATATTCTTATCATGCATGCCCATGGAGATGGCGAGCTGTCTATGGCGATCCAAGTGAACATACTCGCCATGTACAGGAACAAAATATTTCGGTTTTACTAACGCTTGCATCAATTTTAGTTCTTCCTGTTTCGCATGGCCAGATACGTGGACATCCGCCAATGATTCATAAATCATTTTTGCGCCCTTTTTCGTCAGCTGGTTGATGATGCGATAAACGGATTTTTCATTCCCTGGAATCGGTGAAGATGAAAGGATGACCACGTCGCCCGGTTGGATTTCCATATTGCGGTGCTCTGAGTTGGCCATACGCGCAAGTGCACTCATTGGCTCCCCTTGAGAACCCGTGGTGATAACCACCAGTTCATTTTCAGGATAACGGTCGATGTCCTTAATATCGATGATGATGTCTGGCTCAGGCAACTTAAGATAGCCGAGTTCGAGTGCAACACCAGAAACATTTACCATACTTCTGCCTGAAAAAGCGACTTTTCGATTATTTAAAAACGCCGCGTTGATGATTTGCTGAACACGGTGGACATTTGAAGCAAATGATGCCACGATGATACGCGACTGTGCATGTCTAAAGATTTCTTCAAACGTGTCGCCCACGGAGCTTTCAGACATGGTATAGCCCTCTCTCACGACGTTCGTACTGTCAGAAAGGAGTGCGAGGACACCTTCTTGCCCGAGCTGAGCAAATCGGTGAAGGTCCATCTTTTGACCATCAATCGGTGTGAAATCGATTTTAAAATCCCCGGTATGAACCACGGTTCCTACTGGCGATTTAATGGCAAACGCAACCGCATCGGCGATACTATGGCAGACGCGAATCGGTTCAATTTCAAAAGCACCAAGCTTTAGAATTTGACCAGGTACGATGGTTACGAGTTTTGGAGACAGTCGATGCTCCTTGAGTTTGTTCTCTACAAGCCCTAAAGTAAGTCGCGTTCCATAAATCGGCACATTAAGTTCGCGTAAAAAGTACGGAATGGCGCCGATATGGTCCTCATGACCATGGGTCAGAACAATCCCCCTGAGTTTGCTGGCGTTCTTTTTAAGATACGTGATATCAGGGATCACGACATCAATTCCTAGAAGTTCATCTTCTGGGAATGCCATACCACAATCCACGATAAAGAGGTCGTCTTCATACTGGTAGGCCGTCATATTTTTTCCGATTTCATTAAGCCCACCAAGCGGAATGATTTTCAGTGTTGCTGAAGCGTCACTTGATGTGTACGTTTCTGCTCCTTCACCTTTATTATTTCGCTTATTGTTGTTACGATTGTTTGGCTTGTTATTTTGATTGCTGTTTTGCTTGTTTGGATTCGTTTGGTTGTTTGGATTGGCTTGCTTGTTTTGACTGTTCTGATAATTCTTTTGATTATTGTTTTTCTTTTGGTTCGGCGCTGAACTTTGCTTATCACTTTGGGTGACGGTTGAATCCGCTACTGCACCTGTTTCATTATTCACTTTTTTTGTCATATTTTACCTCATTTATAATATTCAGTCGATTTTTCCGCACAGACTGAAGGGTTGAAATCTTAATGACAAAGCTTATTGGGCTGCTGTTTTACGAAAATAAAACCCTGTACTAAACAAGGTTTTTACATTTACTACAAATACCATAGAATTTTAGTTTGTGATCTAATATTTTAAAATCATACTCTTTTTCTATTTTATCCTCTAGCTCATCGAGTAAATCACCTTCAACTTCGATGACATCACCACATTCTGAACAAATCAGGTGGTGATGGTTATGCTGACCGTCGTCAGAATACATTTCGTAGCGTACACAGCCGTCTTCCAGATTAAGCGAAGAGACGACCTCTAATTGCTCTAGCAACTGGAGCGTTCTATAAACGGTCGCCAGTCCCATCTCTGGATTGCTTTGTTTCACAAGATCATAGATTTCTTCGGTATTAAGGTGTTTGCCTTTGTTGAGTTCAATGGCGTTCAATATAGCTATTCTCTGGGGTGTTAATTTATAACCCGCGTCCTTTAACTTTTTTTTGTATCCATCATACATTGCATTCATAAGACACCTCAATCCGTTTTATTTTAAATATTATTTTATTCTTCGTCATCCATTTCATCGAGAAGCTCGTTATATGCGTCTACTACTGCATTGAGTTCGTCTTCATCTTCGATGGTTTCAAATACGAATTCGTCGTTTTCCTCTGAGACTCTAAAGATTAACACATCTTCATCATCCTCGACATTTGATAAAATCGCATACTCTTGGCCGTCGACTTCAAGGTTGGCGATTATATTAAACTGCGTTGCTACGCCGTTCTCATCTAATAACTCGATAACATCCGATTCTTCAACTTCAGGCGTTACCACTTCAAATAAGTCATCCTTTTTCATTTTTTCACCTCATTATTTTTCTTGGTCACTTTTAAGCCTATCTAAATAGCCCTGCAATATTAAGGTTGCCGCTAATTTATCCACAACTTCTTTACGTTTTTCGCGTCGCATATCCGCATCGATGAGCATTCTGGTGGCGCTAAGTGTGGTCATGCGCTCATCCCAATACTCGATATCAATTTTATGCTTGATGCGATCCGAATACGTCAATTTCTTTTCAAGCTTTTCCATGAAGCTCTTGGTCTTTTCCCCTTGGGGTCCAAGTGTTCCATTCATGTTATAGGGCAATCCAGAAACGATTTTCGTCACCTCATATTCATTAATCAACTCGATCAGCCGATCAATGTCTTGCTTAAGCGACTGTCTAAAAATGGTTTCTTTTCCCTGTGCCGTGATGAGTAACGCATCACTGATAGCAACTCCGATGGTGCGATCACCAACATCTAGCCCCATAATTCTCATTAATTTCTATCCTCCAGTATACCTCATTTTGAGGGTTTATACAATTCATTAGTACACTTTAATACAGAACTCGGGACAAACCGAAGAACAGTACCCGCAAAGTACACATTTGGAACGGTCTACGATCGCTTTGCCCCCACTAAGCATAAGGGCTTTATGATCGCATTTTTTAACACAGGCACCACACCCCATACACCAGTCGGCTATCTGAAGCGCTTTCTCCGTGGTGCTCACTTTTATTCGAAGTGAATCCTCTATGGGCAACCCCATCACGCGATTCACATTATAATCGATTTCTTCTATGGATTGCATCCCAAATGCAATCGCATCCAAGTAAGGTTGAGACAGGATGTAATCAAAGCATTCATCAATATTTCCAAGAAGATTTCCACCCCCTAAGGGCTTCATGCCAAAAATACCGCCACCTCGGGCTTTAAACGCACGAAGGGCCGCTTCCATTTCCACTCTCGAGCCGTCCTGAATCCCTAAACCATTACGGTTCGTAATCGGGTGAACCACTTCGATTTCGGGATATTTAAGTGCGGCTTTAACACCAGAAATGTAATGGGTTGAAATGCCAAAAGCCTTAATCAAACCTTTGCTTTTTAACCCTAGAAAGGTTTCTATGGCTTCATAGTGTCCTTTTATCGTCCATTCGTCCATCTGCTCGTGCAACATGAACAGGTCGATATAATCGGTGCCTAGCTCATTTAGCGCTTTTTCAAAACTGGTTAAGGCAGTCTCCTTAGAATACGCATAGCATTTGCTGGCGATGACCAGGTGCTCTCTCGGGATACGTTTAAGCGCTTCACCGATATGCGCATAGGTTTCATAGAGCTCTGCTGTATCGATGAAGTTGACGCCCCTCGAAAAGGCGTACTCAATCAATGAGGCCCCTTCAAAAGCGCTCAAATTGCGTTGAAGCGGCCCCATTGTTAAACTGCCAAAACCTAATTTAGAAACTTTTATACCTGTGTTCCCTAAATCGTTATAAATCATTTTTTATTACATTCGATATAGTGATTGATCAACACTTCAAGGATGTCATCACGCTCAATCTTCTTAATCATCGTTCTCGCATCATTATGGGTGGTGATGTATGTTGGATCCCCTGAAATTAAATAGCCGATGAGTTGATTTACCGGGTTGTACCCCTTCTCCTCAAGTGCATTGTAGACGTAGAGTAAAATGTCCTTATGCTCGCTGTTCTCTAAATAGTCCTCTACACTAAATTTCATCGTGTTTTTCATCGATATCACCTCTCTTGAGCCTTTATGATGTCATTATACCCTTTTTAAGCCATTAAAGCATAAACTTTTTGTAATGCTTCATCAACTTTTTCTGGGTTCTTTCCGCCAGCTTGCGCCATGTTCGGCTTACCGCCGCCACCACCGCCAGCAATTTTTGCGACTTCTCTGATGATGTTTCCAGCATGGGCACCTTTTTTCACAGCAGCATCTGAAGCCATGGACAGGAGCTCTACTTTATCACCGCTGACATTTGCCAACACCACGACACTCATATCAAACTTATCCTTAATTTGATCGCCTAAGTTTCTAAGGGTGTTCATATCGATGTCTTCAAATTTAGCCGTAACCACCTGGAAGCCGTTTATTTCGCGCATTCCGCTTAGAATATCAGTCAGCGCACTATTGGCGAGCTTGCTCTTCAGCTGATCGTTTTCACGTTGAAGCGCTTTGATCTCACCTAAAACTTGCTCCGCTTTATGCTCGACATCTTGTACGGACGTCTTCAGTATATCAGCAACCCTAGAAATTTTATCATCCAGTTGTGTTAACAAATTATAAACATTGTGTCCTGTGATGGCTTCAATTCTTCTCACACCCGCAGCTACACCCGTTTCGCTGACGATTTTAAACAAGCCTACTTCTGCAGTGTTCGTTAGATGCGTTCCACCACATAACTCGATTGAATAATCGCCCATGGTGACCACGCGCACCTTCTCGCCGTACTTCTCGCCGAACAACGCCATAGCACCCTTCGCTCTGGCTTCTTCTATCGGAAGCTCTTCCGTTAAGACAGGAAGCGCATTAAACACTTGTTCGTTAACCAGTTTCTCTATTTTTAGTAAATCCTCATATGAAATCGCTTCAAAATGTGAGAAGTCAAAACGCAGACGATCTGGACTTACCATGGAACCCGCTTGTTCAACATGTGTTCCGAGAACGGTTCTTAAGGCCTTGTGCAGAAGATGTGTTGCAGAGTGGTTTCTAGCTGTTGCCATTCGTAAAGAAACATTGACACTGGCCGTCACCATATCGCCCACCTTCACTGAGCCTTTAAGCACTCTCACTTGATGGCCGATGATACGACCGACACTCTTCTTTGTTTCGTACACTTCTGCCATGAATTGGTCAGTATAGATATGGCCCACATCGCCCACTTGACCGCCGCCTTCTGGATAGAATGGCGTCTCATCCAGCACTAAAGTCACTTCCATGCCTTCAAACGCCTCATCGACGATTTCATCGCCGACCACGGCAACCAGTTTGCAGGATTTTTCGAGATTTCGATAGCCGACGAACGATGAAACGATGTCCTTAGGAAGCTGCGATACGGCATCACTTGCCCATCCCAGTTCATCGCCACTGCCTCTAGCCGTTCTTGCGCGTTCCTTTTGCTCGAGCATTTGAACCTTAAACTCGTCTTCATTTACTGTAAATTTCTTTTCTGCGAGAATTTCCATAGTGAGTTCCAATGGGAACCCATACGTATCATAGAGTTTAAATGCCTTCTCACCACTAAGCACCGTTTCACCGGCATTTTCCATGGCTTCGATATGCTCTGCAAGGATGCCTAAGCCTTGATCGATAGTGGCTTGGAAACGCTCCTCCTCGATGGAGATAATGCGTTTGATATAATCTTTACGCTCAACGAGATTTACATAGCTCTCGCCGTATGCGGTAATGACCGTATCCACTAAATCAGTGAGAACGTTGCCGTGCATACCGAGTTTTTTCGCATGACGTGCAGCACGTCTAAGGAGTCTTCTTAGGACATAGCCACGACCTTCGTTGTTCGGCATAACGCCATCGCCTACGAGGAACGTCACCGCTTTAATATGATCGGTTACGATTCTAGCCGAAATGTCTTGGTGACGTACTTTGCCATATTCGATTCCCGAACGGGTGATCACGGCATCGCGAATCGCTCTGATGGCATCCACATCATAGATGGAATCCACTTCTTGCATGATACAAGCAATACGTTCAAGTCCCATGCCCGTATCGATGTTTTTCTTTTCAAGCTCATGATAGTTGCCGTTTTCATCGCGGTCGTACTGTGTAAATACGTGGTTCCAGAATTCTAAGAAACGGTCGCAATCGCAGCCAGGGCGACAATTTGGATCGCCACAGCCGTAGGCTTCACCACGGTCAAAGTAGATTTCAGAGCATGGGCCACATGGTCCCGTTCCGATTTCCCAGAAGTTGTCTGCTTTACCAAGTCTGGTGATTTTTTCTTCAGGAATACCGATCACATCTCTCCAGATGGCAAACGCCTCGTCATCTTCTAAGTAGACCGATGGCCAAAGCTTATCAACAGGGAGCTCTAGAACCTCCGTGATAAATTCCCAACCATATTTAATCGAACCTTCTTTGAAGTAATCGCCGAAAGAAAAGTTGCCCAACATTTCAAAAAATGTCGCATGTCGCGCCGTTACGCCGACATTATCAATATCACCCGTTCTAATACACTTTTGGCAGGTCGCCATGGTGCTTTTAGGGGGGACTTCAAGTCCTGTAAAGTAGTTTTTAAGCGGTTGCATGCCTGCATTAACGAGAAGCAAGCTTTTGTCGTTGATCGGTACCAGTGGAAAACTGGATGTGACATAATGCCCTTTTGCTTCGTAAAAATCTAAAAATGCTTTTCTGATTTCGTTTAATCCCATCTTTTTCATCGTATCGTTCCTCCTCGACCACTTGTAATTCTCTGCATTCTGTCTACAAAAAAACCTCCAAAGCGCTGCAGGGACGACGAATCGCGGTACCACCCTGCTTATCGGACGCATCCGATCACTTTGAAGGTTACTCTGCATCTTAACGTTTGCAAAACGCGCACTCCTACTCTGTTCAGAGTGTGGGCTCAGAAGCTGCTTCAGCTGCGTGCATCGCTTTCACCATCCGGATGCTCTCTAAGTGTGCTGCTTACTCCTCTTCATCATAGCCTGTATCGCCTGTCGGCCAAAATATTCTTATCACATTTTAACACAACCATGGCATTTGAACAATTGATTTTTTCACGTTTCTAGAATTCTATTTCCACAACATCATGATGATCGTGATCGTCATGTGGGTCAAACCCTTCAAGTCCAGCGTAAGTTTTACCATTTTTAGTGGCATAGTCATAGATGGCAGCCTTTAAAGCTTGCTCAGCGAGTACTGAACAGTGTATCTTCACAGGCGGAAGTCCGCCAAGCGCATCCACAACCTGTTTGTTCGTCACCTTAAGCGCTTCTTCAATCGATAAGCCCATGATGATTTCTGTCGCCACAGACGACGCAGCGATGGCTGAACCACATCCGAAGGTTTTGAACTTGATGTCGATGATTTTTTCATCTTCAACTTTTATATAAATACGCATGATATCGCCACATTTGACGTTACCCACTTCGCCGATGCCATCTGCATTTTCGATTTCGCCGACGTTTCTCGGATTCATAAAATGATCCATGACTATTTCTGTATACATTATTTTTGTCCTCCTCGGATCTTATCGTAAAGTGGTGACATCATTCTTAGTTTCTGAACAACTTCTTTCAGTGCTTCTACGGTATAGTTCACATCTTCTTCTGTGGTAAAATCACCGATCGTCAGACGAAGTGAGCCATGAGCGATTTCATGGGGAAGCCCGATGGCCAAAAGCACATGGGATGGGTCCAGTGAACCCGATGTACAAGCTGATCCGCTAGAGCCTGCTATCCCTTTAGCATTTAAGCTTAAAAGAAGCGCTTCACCCTCGATAAACTCAAAGCAGACATTGACATTGCCAGGGTGTCTTAAAGTCGGATGGCCGTTATGCTTTACGAAATCCACATTCTCAAGGATACCCTTAAGCAACTGATCTCTGAGCTTCGTTAAATGTGCGATGTGCGATTCCAGGTTTGCATAGGCTAACTCTGCCGCTTTAGCAAACCCCATAATACCAGAGATATTTTCAGTACCCGCACGTCTCTTCTTCTCTTGCGCGCCGCCTTCGATCAAATTATGGATGCGAACGCCTTTTTTAATATAGAGTGCGCCGACCCCTTTCGGTCCATAGATTTTATGACTGGATACACTCATCAAATCGATGCCGTAAGCATTGACGTCGATGTCCACATTACCATACGCTTGTACCGCATCTGTGTGGAACAACGCGCCGTGTTTATGCGCCACTTCTGATAAGGCCTTTATCGGCTGCATCGTGCCGATTTCGTTATTGATAAACATGATGGAAACCAAAACCGTATTAGGACGCATAGCAGCCTCTAGCGCTTCTGGTGTGACGAGTCCATATTCATCCACTTCCATATAGGTTACTTCAGCGCCTTCTTTTTCGAGGGCTTCACACGTATGCAATATGGCGTGGTGCTCTATTTTAGTAGTTATGATATGATTGCCTTTACTTTTGTTAGCGCTCATTACGCCTTTTAGCGCCCAGTTGTCAGATTCTGAACCCCCTGCTGTGAAATAGATGGTATCAGGTGCAGCATGCATGGTCTTCGCAACCGTTGCACGCGCTTGCTCCAACGAACGTTTTGCCTCTTGGCCAAAACCATGAATACTTGACGCATTACCGAACTTTTCAGTAAAATAAGGGAGCATCTCATGAACCACTTCTTCTTTAACAGGTGTCGTCGCCGAATAATCCAAATATACTTTCCTCAACTCATTTCCCTCCAAACGTTATTTGCACTCGCAAATACTTGTGATGATCATGCTTTCTTGATTGCTATGGTAGTCGTCGATCATATGTTGTAACGTGATGGAATTCACAACACTGGTGATGCTTTCGTATATTTTTTCATAAATCACTTTTGTGACACAATAACTTGAATGGTCGCAAACCTCATCGTCGCCATCGACAACCACGCAGTCCGTAGGTGCCAAAGGCCCTTCTAAAGTCGTAAGGATCACGCCGACGGTGATGTTTTCTGGGCTTTTAGCTAACATATACCCACCTTGCGCACCTCTGACACTTTCAACCAGATTGGCTTTCCTAAGTGGTGAGATCAATTGCTCAAGATAGTTGACAGAAATTGCTTGTCTCTCTGCGATGCTGGTTAGCGAGATTGGGCCTTCACCAAAATTCAGGGCTAAATCGAACATCGCTTTTAGTCCATACCGTCCACGTGTAGATAATTTCACAATAACACACTCCTTTAATCCCTAGTCAATTACTAAGAAATCAGTTTTATTATAATATATCCGATTAAATGCGTCAACTTTATCCCCGCTATAAACTTATAAATATTTTGTTAACTTTGTCATTAATTTTGCCGATACCCTAATTATAAAGTAAAAGATGAGGTGTAATATGTCTGAACGAATGAATGAACTCTTTACATTGACACAAAAGGCGCAGAAGATGGAACTCATCAACGAGGAAATCGCTTTAAAGCTTTATATAGAAATATTCGAAAAATATACCCCAAAAATTTCTAAAACCTATGAAAGTGCCATTCGGCTTTTAGAAAAGAGACATCGTTATTCGGAAGCACTTTCCATCTGTGAACGCGCCATCGACCTGATCAAGCAGCAAGAGGTCTCCGGAACCGTTGACCGCTTTGAGGCCACACAGCAAAGGTTGCTTAGAAAAATTAAAGAACTTGAGCCAGAGGTGACCACCTCCGTCAAGAAAGCGTTTAAGCTAAAGCCTCAGCATATGATCGTATCGCTGGTGATACTGGGCGTTTTGTTTGCCATCATTCGCTTTGCGACACCTTACGGTGATCTCGATGTGAATCTGGAAGGCAAAGATTCACTTGAAGGCGGCGAAAGCCTCTATAAGGAAACCACCGATAAGGAAGAGAAAACGTTTCCCATCACGGAGCGCATGATCGAAATCGCCACAAACGAGCTTCTAAAAAACAACGATGCGAAAGCGGCTGATGTCATCCCGCAAGACCAAACACTTGGCATCGCCATCATCGTCACTGCAGGTACTGATGCCGATAGAAGCAAAGCGCTGGCTGAGATCTATTTGAAAGCACTCGCAGGTGCTGCAGCAGCAGAGTACGATGCGCTAAAGGCCCCTACCGGTGACTCTCTCGGCGCACTCTATGATTACTATGAGCTGGTGATTTCAGTGGGAACCAGCACAGCAGAGGAAGATCTCATCGCGAAAGGCACAAAAGTACGTGCGGCATCCGCCATCTATTGGCGATAATCCTTCACAATCGAGTAGGAGGTAGCTGATTAATTCAACTACCGTCCTCTCACACCACCGTACGTACCGTTCGGTATACGGCGGTTCAATCGCATAAGTGCTTTAAGCGTAATTGCTCGTACTGTTTCAGGATGTCAAAATATCCGGCTCGTACGAGCTTTTCATTAGTGATGGAACGTTGAAGCACCGCACTTCCGGCTATACGCCAGTATCCCAGACGGGTATTACCCCACTGGTATGCCTGCCACTCTGAAATTCCAAGTTTCTTAAGGTTCATCACCCTCGTTCTTGGCTTTTTCCATTGTTTCCAGATATACATACGGAACCTTCTGCGGAGCCACTCATTCCATGACATCAGGATTCGTTTGATATCAGCCACATGGTAGTAGCCGAGCCATCCTTGAATGAAACTTTTCACTTTCTCAAAGACCGTTCGCACATTCTTGCCCTGATTCCGGCGTGTCAGCTCTTTCAACTTCCTTTTTGCTTTTACCAGTGATTCACGGTGTGCTCTGATATAGATGCCTTTCCCGTTCTTCCCAAGGCAAAATCCTAGAAATTTGAAGTCTTTTACCGCCAGTACGCTGACCACTTTGCTCTTTTGGACATTCATTTTCAGTTTAAGCTTGCCCTCCAGATATCTACGACAGGTTTCAAGAAGTCGCTTCGCAGCCCGTTTGCTTTTCGCAAATACAACGATATCATCCGCATAGCGGATTATTTTCACCCTTCTAGATACCATCTCTTGATCGAATTCATTTAGGTAGATGTTTGCGAGTAATGGCGAAAGCGGACCGCCTTGCGGTGAGCCTTCATCTGTTCTGATGAGAATCCCATTTTCCATAACGCCGCTTTTCAAATACCGCTTGATGAGTTCAATCACTCGTTTGTCATGGATTTGTCTGCGTAAAAGATTCAAGAGAAGGTCGTGATTCAGCGTGTCGAAGTACTTGGACAGGTCAATTTCCACTGCGTGGACATATCCCTGTTCCGCATATGCCTTCACTTTCTGAATCGCCTGCTGTGCGCTCCTTTTCGGCCGATAGCCATAACTGCCGTCCGAAAAGAGTGGTTCAAAGATTGGCTGAAGCTTCTGAGAAATAGCCTGTTGAATCACACGGTCGATGACCGTGGGAATTCCAAGTTTTCGCACGCCTCCATCTGCCTTCGGGATTTCCTTACGCCTGACAGGACTCGGTTTGTATTTGCCGGCCTTGATGCTCTGCAAGAGTTCATCCCGATTTGTCTTTATCCACGAAGCCGCCTCTTCAACGGTCATGCCGTCTATTCCGGGTGCTCCATGGTTACGCTTGACTTGTTTGTAGGCTCTGTTCAGGTTTTCTCTGTCCAGTATGCTTTCTAACAAGTCGTTTGCACCGCCTCTTTCTTTGCTATCCCGAGGATTGGCGCTCCGCACTCCTGCATACTCTTTGCGTTCCACGCCATCCCTTTGCAGGCAGTCCTTTCGGTATTCTGCTTTCAACGCGCCAACCTCCTTCCGGTTCATACTCAAGACTTACGATTGTTCAGTCCTTCCCGAGAAAAAAAAAAAAACTCGGTACTATGACTTCTGCTGACTTCTCACAGCAAGCTTTACTCCGTGTTTCAGACTGTCTTACTTCACGTCTGTGAGACCTCCCCAGGTAAGAACGCACTCTTTCATGCCATGTAGCCGCCACATTTACTCTCCAAGTTTCGGGTAGTTATAGGACTTTGGTTTGTTAAGCAACCTCATCCACCCGGACAAGCCTTCCTATGTGGTTAGTGTACCTCGGCTCGGCACTTTGCCTCCAGCTTCCTTCAGATTCCACCTCGCGATGGACACCCTTGCTCTTGGCTAACGGTTGGCACTACCAGCCCCCGTATCGGACTTGCACCGACTAGAGTGCGCCCATGCTGGGCGCACTTAAAAAAAGACTATATCACCCTAACGGATGGTATAGTCTTTCATTTTTGTCCACTGTTTGGTTATTAAATGTGTGTTATTGAAAGTTTGGAACGATCATGGTCGTGGCCAAATTCTCACTCACCTTATGCCCTTTCAAAACTTCAACGATTTTTAGTGCAAACGCCATGGCAGCGCCCGCACCTTTTCCGGTGATGAGCTCACCATCATGAACGACGGGGACGTCTACATGAACAAAATCCTTCATGTGCTGCTCAAAGCCTGGATAACAGGTGGCGCGCCTTCCCTTTAAAAGTCCATGTTCCGATAAGACGGTTGGCGCGGCGCAAATAGCCGCTAAATAAACATCAGAAGCATGCGCTTCGTTTAAAAGATTGCGTAATTCCACACTTGCGGCGAGGTTTTTTGCGCCTGGCATACCGCCGGGCAACACGAGCATCATGGCATCTGATAAGCTGGTTATCTCACGAAGCAGTTGGTCCATCTTCACCACAATTCCATGAGCGCCTTTCACTTCCATGCTGTGAATGCCCACCATGTGGGTGCGAATATCCGCCCGTCTCAGCACATCTACTACAGTAAGTGCTTCAATTTCTTCAAAGCCATCAGCGAAAAATACATAGACCATATCAGTGCCTCCTTAGTCCTTTAACGACCTTAATACTCATAAACTTTCGTATAATCCTTAGGATCTTTAATCATCTTAACCCCTGACCTGGAGGTGTTATCAACCGTATTATCAATAATGACCCATTTACCATCAATCAATATTTCATTCCAAGCGTGATAGCCTTCCACAAACTTGGAATAGCCTTTCACGACCTTGGTAGGGATCCCCTGATCACGCTGAATAGAAGCAAACAAAGCGGAATAATCATAGCATATCCCTTTGAGGTCTTCATAGGTTTGTTCTACACTGGGGACATAATCGGGCGTAAGCTTCGGTATTTTATCATAGTCGTAAGACATGCTTTTTACGAGATAACCATACAAGGTTTGAAGCTTTTTATTACTCGTGGTACTGGTCTTCAAAAGCGTCTTACCAAACTCGATCGCTTCCATATCGGCGTTCCAGTTGACATTTTGTATCGAGTTCAGGAACACGACATTAGAGTCCTTCAGTTCGAGTACCACGGTTTTTTGTGAAACATAGGCATATTTCGTACCCGTGGTATTTTTTAATAAACCAATTTTATAAGTCCCATTGCCCATTTGAAGTGGAAATACATTTGGGCTGCCATCCTTTGTAAATGGGTACGATATTTTCTTATCATCTTTGCTGATCAACACTTTATAAGTGACCGTATCCGTGGTCTTATAAGCGATGCTCACGATCCCCTTTGAAAGGTTGGTCGTGTCGATGATTTCTGTCTGCGAAAAACTGCTAAAACTGCCAAAGGACATTGTCAGCACTATGGCGACTACTAAAATGGTCATCATTTTTTTCATAATAACCCTCCTTTCAAACGACAAACAACTTACTCAGTTTCACCTAAGTATCTTTTAATTGTATCATAATTTATACAATGTAGCAAAGCATCGTCCTTCGTAATGAGCGATTGATCATAGAGCTCTGCCAAGCTTGCATCCATGCTCACCATCCCCACGCTCTTTCCAGAATGGATTGCCGCCTCTATCTGCGGAATTTTTCCATCTCGTATCATATTCCTAATGGCGTGGTTCATGGACATGATTTCGAAGGCTGGTACACGCCCGAGTTTTTCTGAAGGGATCAGTTGTTGACTGATGACGCCTTGAAGAACCGTAGACAATTGGATCCGCACCTGTTGCTGCTGATTTGGTGGAAATACGTCAATAATCCGGTCGATGGTCTTCGCTGCTCCTACTGTATGTAACGTGGATAAAACCAAATGGCCCGTTTCTGCAGCTGTAAGAGCGATGGAAATCGTTTCGAAATCTCGCATTTCACCGATGAGGATGACATCTGGCGCTTGTCTTAGCGCTGAGCGCAACCCATCTGCGTAGCTTCTCGTATCAATGCCTATTTCCCTTTGGTCGACGATGCTTTTATCATGACGGTGGATATATTCGATTGGATCTTCGAGTGTTAGGATGTGACATGCACGCTCTTTATTGATCAAATCGATGAGACAGGATAAGGTGGTAGACTTCCCACTACCTGTAGGTCCAGTAATCAATACCAAGCCCTTCGTCTTCTTTCTGAAATTAAGAATCGTATCAGGAATCCTCAGCTTGTTGATATCCAATTTATCAAACTTCAACACGCGTATGGCGGCTGCATGCGAACCTCTTTGGGTGTAGGCATCCACGCGGAAGCGACCGACACTGCTTAATGAGAACGAAAAGTCCTTCTCACCTTTATCAAGAAATTCGGTGTAATGCTCTTGCTTTCTAAAAAGCTGTTTTACTAAAACTTGCGTATCATCGGGAAGCATCTTTTTTTCACCGATGGGAATCAGCTGCCCATGGACCTTCATCGTAGGTGGAACCCCCACTGTGATAAATAGATCCGAAGCATCTTCTTTTATGGCGATTTCTAACAGTTCTTCTAGCGTATACATTAGTTGTTATCCCCCGGATCGTTAAATTCTAACCCCTCATCATATGTGAATTCTTTCGGAACCTCTCTAAACTCAATAATCTCAAATGGCGTATTTGTGGTCGACTGGAATCTGACGGTTACCAGCATTGTTCGACCATCCGTTTCGTTTTCAGAAAGAATCGTCAGCTCGGGTTCCCTACCACTGATGACTTCACCAGAAGCGTCAAAGGTAGCGTCTATATGCTTCTCAAATAGAGGGTCTGCTGCATACCTCGCATAAAATCGACTTAAAATCGTCCCCTCATCATTAGTATCGGCATCTTTGATGGCTTCTTTATAAATAACAGCCAATTGTCTTACACTGAGTTCAGCTTGACTTTCAAGCGCATAATACCCCTTTGTCCAATCGGCATTTTTTCGTGCGATTTTAAGGCTTGAATAGGAAGACATCATGGCGAGCACACCAAAGGTAATCAAAAGCAGCATAATCATGATGACCAAGACAGATGAACTGCCACGCATGTTCGAATTTTTAGTAATACCTTTGCATGTCAATTTCATATATGTGCTCCACTTCGCGATCGTTTTTTTCAACGACGACTTTATAATCGACGCGCTCATAGTTGAGTGATGGTATTTCCTCTGCACTAAACATCACAGAATAGACACTTTCATCAACGGACTTAACCGGCTTCCATTTATCGTCAAAATAGGCGATCGCAGTCGTTCCGTTCTCTGCATCGATAAAGGTCGCATGCTTGAAACCGCTTGAACTTCTAAGCGCCATCAAGGTTTTATCGCTCTTGACGAGTTCAAAAATCGTCTCGCTTATGGCCACGCTACGATCAAGATCATAGGCCTTCTGATTAAGCGCTTTGGATGTAATAAACATTTGAATCACATAAACACTTAAAAAAGATAAAACCGCAATCGACAAAATCAGTTCGACGAGTGAAATCCCTTTTGCTCTTTTTTTCATCTAAGCGACCTCCAAACTACTCATTTATAGTGACTTTCGATTTTAAGGTCACCGTCAAATCAGTTATGGTTTCCAGGTTTTTTTCGATGGTGATCAAGATCGATTGATCTTGAAGTCCAAAGCGTACATCGTCGACCTTCGCGACTTCGAAACTGACATCATCGCTTGGCATCGCTTCTTTTAAAACCGTCGCCTCTCGTAAAACACCGTCACTGACATAAATCCACGTCTCATAAACCTCATTTCCTAAGGTTTCTTCGATGACGAGTGCATCTTCACTATTTATGGCTGATTTTTCTATCCGAATTGCACCCATTCGATCATTCTGTCTAATTTTCGTCATCAGATATGAGCTGGCGATCCTAAGTTCCCCATCCGTTTCCTTATCCTCTACCAGCTTCTGATAGGTTGTGCTGGAGGTAGCCGCGAGCATAAAAATACCAAGTCCAAAAAGGACCAATAGCATCATGACGATCATCATTTCAATTAAGCTATAGCCGTTCGGTTCAACTATTTTAGACTTCATAAATCCTACCATTTCTTATACACTGCAATCACAGGTAATATATTGGATGCGATAATCTCATAGTGATAAAAATAGGCTTTTTCATTAATGATGATGCCATAATTCTCGACGAGATAGTCAAAGTCAGGATAACTGCCTTCTATGGCATAACACTGGATAGCCGCAGATTTTATGGCATCCTCAACTGTTTTCACGCGTTCAAATGAGGCACCCTGGGAAAAACCATCGATGCCGACTGTGGACTGCACGAGAAAAACCACTAATAAAACCATTAAGATCCAAAGCCAGCTCTTTTTAAAGCGTGCGTTTTTAAATGCGTTCATCCCTTTCACCGCCTTATCCAATCGAAGACATGATGTTGATAAGTGGTAACATTACGAGTAAAAGAATCGCACCTACGATTACCGACAAAACAATCACAAGTGTCGGTTCTATCGATACCGTCAATCTGTGAAGTGATCGCTCCAGCTCGCGGTCATAAACCTCGGAGATTTTATCGAGCATCGAATCCAGCTCTCCTGTCTTCGTGCCCAGAGCCACCATCTTCGTGAATAGTTCAGGGAACAAGCCAGTAGATTTAAGGGCTTGGTCGAATGGTTTTCCAGCTTCAAGCTGAACGATAACGTCCTTCAGTCTCGTTTGAATCAACTGATTCTCCATGAGCGGAATAATCATATCGAGGCTCGTCTGCAATGGTAATCCACTTTTCGTCAAAATGGATAACGCGCGTGCAAACTTGACGACGATTGATTTTTCATAAAGCCGTTTAACAACTGGTAATTTTAAAAGCAATAGGTCCCTTTGACTCGGTACCCAGTTGGTCTTAAAAATCATGATGCCATAGAGCACGAGGATAACCACCAAACCCACGACGATCAACAACCCATTTTGAAGCCAAGTACTAAAATCTAAAACGAACTGTGTTGCAGAAGGCACGCTCCCCCCCACCGATAATAAGATATCGTGGAAGATCGGTAACACCTTCAGAATGAGTAGTAAAATCACAGCCGCCATCAGCCCTATCAGTACAAATGGATAGGTCAATGCATTTCTAATTTTTTGCTTCAATTGGTCATTGTGATCGTAATAAATGGATAACTGCTCAAATACATCCCCTAAACGCCCTGTTTCTTCAGCAATTCTTAACATGGCCACCATATAATCAGGGAATACGCCTCTGGCACCGATGGCTTCATAGAGTAATTTGCCCGTTCGGACATCTGCGGAAATTTCACCCACCACTTGCTTAAGCTCTGACTCAAACACATCCCCAGCCAGTAATTGAAGTCCTTCTAAATACGGAATCCCCGCCTTGAACACCACTGAGAATTGATAACAAAACAACGATAATTCTGAAGGACTCAACATTTTTCCTTTTTTTACTGTTTCCATATTATACCGCCTTGTTTATCAAATACTGTTAACTAACTATATACCCTATATTAATCGAAGTAAACCTTATGTCAATATAGCCATTATTCCGGCGAATATTTAGTTCGGTTTAAGTATTGGTTTATCTGTACTTCATGGCCCTGTTTAGAAGGCTTATAATACCGTTTATGTGCAATTTCGTCTGGAAGGTATTGTTGTTTTACATAATGGTCATCAAAATCGTGCGGATAGAGGTATTTTTGTCCGCTTCCCTGCTTTAAATACTTCCGTTCCAATGAAAGAGAAGTACCATCCTTTAAATAATAGGGAATGCTACCGGTGGCAATGTTGTTTAAGTCACTTAGCACCTCGTCGATTCCCAAATAAGCGGCATTTGATTTTGGTGCCGTCGCCACATACGTTACCGCTTGGGCTAATAGAATCCTGCCCTCAGGCATGCCGATGAAATCCACTGCCTGGGCTGCACTATTTGAGACCACTAAAGCCATCGGGTCGGCATTCCCCACATCTTCCGCCGCACAGATGACAATCCGTCTGGCGATAAATCTAGGGTCTTCGCCTCCCGCTATCATTTTACCTAAATAATAGAGTGCCGCATCAGGATCCGAGCCACGCATGCTCTTGATAAATGCAGAAGTGATGTCATAATGGTTATCCCCATTCTTATCATAATCAAGTGATTTTACTTGGAGGCTGTCTTCGATGTCACTTAGGGTAATTTCGATTCTGTCAGAAAGGTCCAGCTTCGTCACCGTAACCATTTCAAGTATGTTTAAGGCGCGTCTTGCATCACCTGTGGACAAATCCGCAATCACATAAAGTAAATCGTCTGAAATGACGATCGGATGGATTCCCAGCCCTCTTTCCTTATCAGAAAGTGCACGCTTTAGAATCTCGATGATATCCTGTGTGGACAGTTTGTTGAGCCTAAAGACCGACGATCTGGAAATCAGTGCACCATTTACTTCAAAATAAGGATTCTCTGTGGTCGCACCGATCAAAATGAATGTGCCATCCTCCACAAACGGTAGAAGCGCATCCTGTTGACTCTTATTAAACCGATGAATCTCATCGATAAACAGCACGGTTCGCTTTTGATACATGGCAAGCTGGTCCTTCGCCTTATCAACCGCCTCGCGAATATCCTTTACGCCAGATGTCACGGCATTCATGCTCATAAACTCAGCCTGTGTATGCTTCGCGATGACCTTTGCCAGCGAGGTTTTGCCACTCCCAGGAGGTCCATATAAAATGATGGATGACAATCGATCGCTTTTTATCAGTTTGGGTAAAAGCTTTCCTTCCCCCATGATGGATTCTTGCCCGATAAAATCTTCAAGCTTTTCTGGCTTCATGCGTTCAGCAAGCGGCGCGTGGCTCTTCAATTGCTTTTGCGCCATCAAATCAAATAAATCCATTATGAAACCTCCCTATGGATGATCATCGCCCTGTCAATTAACGCTTCATAATAAAGTTCACCTGCGTCGCTTATGTTGTCGATAAGCTGCTGATAATGAGAACTAAATAAGGGATCTGATAACATCAGATGATCATTTATCGCTTTGATGAAGCCCCTATGCGCCATCCTAAGCATGCGGCACTTAAAATGCGCTTGTCTACTTTCAGCCATTTTTTCAATCGCATTAAACACCTGTAATAGCCCTTCATTTACGGTTCGATACTCATGCTTAAAAAGCTGTTCAACGGCTTCCTGTGTTTGCCACGAAAGATGAGGATAAAGATTTAGCTCTGAACGCCCAAGTTGTTTTACAATCCCCTGAATATCGTTGATTTGATGTGACAGCTCCATGGAATCGACCGCCAACTTCTCATCATCATCTGTGAATTCGGATACAAAGGTACCTATTCCCCTGCGGACCTCTAAAATATTTTGACTCACTAGGCTTTTCAGTGCCTCTCTAAGTGTAGCACGAGAGACACCTAATTCTTCTGATAACTGGTTTTCATTTGGTATTTGATCGCCGGGTTTATAAAAGCCAGTTTTTATGGCTGTTTGAATGGATGCTGCGACTTTTTCTGATAAAAGTGCTTTAGGATACATGGGTCACCTCGCAAAAAAACATCTAAAGACAAAGCACTTCCGAGCCGATAATAATAGTGCATGGAAGCGATGACATGATTGATTTAACTGATTTTAGTGTATCACGAAACCATTCAAGGAGGAATACCTATGATTAGCAATCCCGTTAATTTGAACAAGGTCGCCTCTGCCGCAGTCACAGCAAATAATGGTATCAATCAAAAGACAAACCCATCAGAACACGGCAAAGAGATTAGCGAACTGGCTAAAGCTGGACCAGTAGATACATTGGAACTTGGCCATAAGGGTCAAGAATCTTTTGGTACTTATAAGGTGGATCGCCAGAAGTTAAACCAAATTCTTTTAGATTTCAGTAAAAATACTGAAAGCTTCAAAGAAATGGTTCGGAGCATGATTAATAAACAAGGACATGAAGTCAAACGGGTCCTTGAAGCAATTGATAAAGGAGAAACGCCCATCATCGAAATCGATGAAGAAACCCGAGGGAAAGCAAAAGAAGCGATTTCCGAGAATGGTTATTGGGGTGTGAAAGAAACCTCTGCACGTATTTTAGATTTCGCGAAGACCATTTCAGGTGGTGACCCTTCTAAAATCGAAACGCTCAAAAATGCCTTTAAAGAAGGCTTTGAGGAAGCTAAAAAAGCATTTGGCGGTGAGCTCCCAGAGATTTCTCAGCAAACCTACGAGCGCGTTATGAAGGGCTTTGAAGAATGGGCTGGCGAGACGGTATAAAAAATAAGGACTGTTCACTATGATCAATCATAGTCGACAGTCCTTTTTTAATTCTATTGTATGGCCTATGGTTGGTCACCTATTGTATTTTTCAATCACATCATTCAGTTGCTCAGTGGAAGTGTTTAATATTTCCAGAGCGTCGCTATATACAGCTGCGTCTTTTAGGTACTCCTTATTCTCGATCATCGACGCGACGCACATGAGTGCTACGAGTGGTTTGTTCGAAATGTCAGGATCTGTGGGATTATGATGATACAACGTCATCTCGATGATGTCCAGCGGGAAAGCCCACCAGTTGAGAAAGTAACCACCCAGTGAAGAATGGTCATTTCCGAAAACCTCACGCTCCTTTTGGATGATCTCTTGTGCATCATATCCCGGTTTGAGTATCGCTTCATAATAATGGTCACCAAAGAGCTGTAACATGATGATTTTCCCGATATCGTGGACAATACCTGCCGCACTGATAATCGGAGGCACCTTAGGTCCGATGAGCTTTGTATACAAATCATGAAAGATCAAGTTCGTACGATTTGAATGCACCCAAATGAACTCGCATTTGGAGAACATCGCCTCTTTCATTTGACCGATCTCATAGGTCAGCACGATTTGCTTAAGATTATTTAATCCGATATACATGATCGCTTGCTGTATATTCCCCGTTCTAGCGGCATAAAACGCTGAGTTTGCAATCCGAAGCACGTTGGAGGTGATGGCAGGATCTCGTTCTATGATGCCCGTGATTTCCTCGATGCTCTTATCCCTTTGAATGAAGAGATTCAGTTCATTGAACAAACGCGGAATCGTCTTGATGCTGTCAAACTGCTGTACCATGTCGAACAGCTCGGAATCCTTCAATCGGTCTTCGAGGGCAAACATCTTTCTGATGCCATCGATGAGCTCGTCATTATTCCATGGCTTATAGTAATACTGCTTCGCCAGATTTTTACTCACGGCTTCTGTGATGCTCGAAGCGGACGCATAGCCTGTGAGCGCCACTCTAATCGTATCGGGAGAGGCTTCTTTAAACAGTTTTAAAACCCGGATGCCATCAAAATATGGCATTTTAATATCGGTTAAGACCATGTCGAGATGGTCCACATCTAGAAAGACCTGTATGGCCTCCTGGATGCCTGAAGCGTAGTAACACTCGAACTCAAGCGTTCTAAATGCTCTATTGAGTGCTCTAAGGATATTGCTTTCGTCATCGATGAACAAGATTTTTTTCATTAGCCGAGCCCCCTTCTAGAGGACATTATACCCCATCTACTGCCTTCATAACAGATACTTGAATTTTCTAATCGAGATAGACGCGCGATACATACTCAGATGTGAAAAGCTTAAGCATCGCGCCGTAATCCATTTTGAACTGGATCACATCGCCCACTTGATAGTCGCCTTCTGCTTTCGTAAAATCAAGAATCATATGGTCACTGCTGGCGCCGATGATTTCGATACGCGAGTCCACAGGATAAAGCACCGTGTGGTCCACATCTTGTCTACCGATGGCCACGATACCACGCTTCATCATGCCACGGTCTTCAAATACTGGTTTTCCGCCGAATGCGTCCATACCGATTAACCCTTTTGGCACTGAGTTCTTCGTTTTATATTCGATAAGCTGTGCTTCTAAAACAAAAGCATCATCGTGCATTCCCGGAATATGCTCGCCGTAAGCGGCCTCTCTACCGAGGACGACGCCCTCACCCACGCGAAGATTATTGATTTTAGAAGGCATTTCGCCATTTTCAAGCAGATATAAACTACTTGAGTTTCCGCCTGAAACGAGGTTGAGTTTGAGGTCATAGGTCTTCTCGATATGGTCAGCGAGACGTGCGAGCTCACCTAAATTTTCTGTGGTTGGGATGACGCCCCCATAGCAAGTAAGGTTAACACCGATGCCTTCGATGAGGATATTCTCAAATTTGAGGATTTCTGGAATCACCTGGTCCACATCCTCTGGTAAGAAGCCTTCACGTAAATCACCTAGATCGAACATGATGAGAATGCGGTGTTTCTTTCCTTTTTTCTTAGCGGCTTCATCGAGCAGCGCAATCGTCGATAATTCGGAGTTGAAGCTGATGTCTGCCAGTGCTACAACCTGATCCACCTCTGAATGCATGGGAAGTCTCAGTAAAATCTTATCACCTGGTAAATCTTTCAGCTTTTCTAAGTTTTGAATTCTCGAGTCGGCCAATCCCGCTGCTCCGGCTTCAAGTGAAATTTTAGCCAGTTCCACGTCTGCCGAGTGAACCTTGGTAACCACGAAAACGCCGATGCCGTATGGCTTAGCCATATTGAAAATACGCTGAGCGTTTTCGAAGAGCTTCTTTTTATCGATGACGATTCTTGGATACATGATGAACCTCCTAAATATTAAGTGATTTCTTTAGCAGTAATAGTGCTGATTCTGGGTGTTCTTTAGAAAGCACACCGAGCGACGCCATGATATAGTCATTATCGATGAGAATTTGGGCTTCCTTGTTCGGCAGGAGCTTATCTCCCATCAAATTGTTCGTGATCTCTTTTAAAAGCGTGATGCGATTGGGTAGTCTGGTACATGCACCGCCTGTTCCGATGATATATTTAATACTGGTAAGGTCCTTACCCTCTGCATACGTTTTTTTACCACCACCCGCAAAAAGCGTCCTAAACCCGCCAGCATGCCTCGAAGCCGATATGGAGATGGCCTCTTTCGTCAAACGTTCAACGAACTGGATTTGGAGCGGCGTTTTAGGAATCGGCACATGGTTTTCGATCAAATTCAAGAGTGTTTCTTCATCTACATTTAATGCTGTTTTGAGCTTATCAAAACCGATGAGCTCAACGATATTATGCATGTTCACGAACACGCCTAAATCGCCTTCAACTGTCCTTTTAGCAACTGGTTCAGGGCTGATGAGCACCCTTGATACCTCTTCGCTGCCTTCCGTTACAGAATGGATATCTGTGGTGGCACCACCGACATCCACCGTCATCAAATCGCCGATGGCTTCTTTTAATAGCTTCGACGCTTCCATAACGGCTCCTGGTGTGGGAATAATCGTTCCCGATACCATTTCCCTAATATGTTCCATCCCGGGTGCATGGATGATATGGGCTTCGAATATGTCCTGTATGACTTTTCTGGCCGGCTCCACGTTAAGGTAATCTATTTTAGGATAAACATTGTCCACGATGAACAAGTAATCCGATTTTCCTGCTTCTTCAAAAATCAATTTGATTTCTTCTTGATTTGCGACGTTACCGGCATAGAGCACGGGCACATCAAAAGGCAGCTTTACGATTAGCTCAGCATTATACAATGCGGTTTCCAGCTCACCATAATCCACACCACCGGCGATCATGATGATGTTCGGTTTGATTTCTTCGATCCTTTTAATATCTGTGCGTCTCAGTTTTCCTGCAGTAACCAAATGGATATTCGCGCCAGCGCCAAGCGCCGCTTCCTTCGCCGCTTTCGCGGTCATGTCATACACCAGGCCATGAACGGTCATTTTAAGTCCACCCGCAGCACTACTGGTGGCTAAGAGTTTTCCATATGAAAATTCATCCCATCCCTCTGTGAGCCTTAAATCATCGATGGCTTCGTGAAGACCTATCGTCACATCGCCTCTAAGAACGCTTGTAGGGGCTTGTCCCTGACCGATAAAAGACGGATTGGGCGTATCGATTCCGTTAAATGCGTTAACCACAGTGGTGGTACTTCCAATCTCGGCCACCAACAAATCCACTTTCATGTTAACCTCCATATTATAAAAGCCTGGCGGATCAGTAAAAACCAATCTCGCCAAGCTTATTATATCATATTATTCGCCACGTAACGCTTTGCGCTTTTTAGCGAGGAACGTCGCCACGTTAACGCCTCTGTCATAACGTCCGAAGCCTTCGTCCATACCGTTTTCACGCGCGATTTCTGCCGTTACCTGCGTACCACCCGCACAGATGATAAAACGGTCTCTCACGCCTTTTTCCACAGCATACTCATGAATACGCTTCATGTTTTTATAGTGGACATCGTCGTGTGAAATGATGGTCGATGCTAAGATGACATCCGCGTTGATTTCGATGGCAGCATCCACGAGTTTTTCAATCGGCACTGATGTTCCAAGGTATTCAACCTCACAGCCGTACTTCTCGATACCACCGTGCTTGATGTCGATGATTTCACGAAGGCCTACCGAGTGCTCGTCTTGACCGACAGTACCTGCGACGATTTTAACAGGGAACTTATCGAACTCGCCACGGATTTCTTCTTCGCTCATAACCTCTGGCTCTGGTGGAATTACCAGTGCATTCAGGTCGAGATCCATGTCGAGGACGCCTTTCAGCTGAACGCGTGTGCCTTCCACTGGATGCATTTGCTCGATGTGAATCACTTCAACCTCTTTGAGGTTCATCTTCTTCGCGAACTCGATAGCAGCGTATTGTGCCGTTCTGAGGGCTACAGGAAGCAGGATTTCCACCTGAACCACGCCATCGCCAAGCCACTGCACTTCAGGTTTAACGAAGTTCGACTCGCCGTGCTCGCCTCTGTATTTTTCTGTTTCAGCCATACGCTGATTCACGTTATCCGTTTCATCAAGCTCGTCGATGAAGACGATTTTCTCTGGCTTCTCAAATGTACAACCATCGATGAGTTTCGAAGGATTGTCCACTGCTGATGGGTCGTATTGCGCCACGTTATTATAGCCGAAATGCGCTGTAACAGGGGCCATATAATCTGCTGCTCTTTCAAACACGGTGCCTACACCTACGCCGCCATCGATTTTACGACCGATACCGTCGCCATTTCTCTCTGGGTACATTCCCGAGTCGACGAAGAAGCCTTGCTCAACCGCATTGAAGTAGCCGCCTGCTTTAATGATTTCTTCAACATAAAGCACAGCGCGCTCTTGAAGCTCTCTGACTTTATCTCTTAAATAGCCATCTGATTTGAGTTCAATCATGTCCATAAGTCCATCGAGACCAGCAAACGTTTGCTTCGCTGTGTTACAAGCTTCGATGTTATACATATGCCATGGTACGTTTCTGCCTTCATCTGGTGTGATGGTCGACTGGATATCCGCAGAAGTCATACGTGAAATCATCATGTTCATGACGTGCGTTACGGTCGCTTCTCTAGATGAAGAAGTGATGTACTTCGTGTTCATTTGCGCACGCATTTTATATTCGCTAAAGAATTCACGAAGTGCGACTGCGTATGGGAGGTCCAGCTTCACACATGGTGCTGGTGAAGACGTCGGTGGTACTGTCGATAATGAAATATTGCTCTTAGGCATACCCACTTTATGAGAATAAAGGGCATTGATCCCGTGCTGAACCATGAGCTCAGGCATTACCTTCCAAGCTTCTCTCGCTGTTGCATTTGCATTATGCGCACCATCGATTTGAACCATGTCAGCCCAAGTCATGACTTTTTTTGACTCAGCCGCATCGACGAAAGAACGCACCATATTGATGTTTCTGTAAAGTACGTTGTATTGTGGATCTTGATGCGCGCCATTTACGCCTTCTTCAGCGAGCATAACGGCTACATCTGGACCAGCAACACCCGATACATAGGAATGGTAATTGATCGGTCTGCCCACTTCTTCTTCGATGAGGTCGAGGGCTTTTCTATGCGCTCTAACTTGTTTTCTGGAGATTGGCACACCGCCGATACCCTGTGGTGTTCCTTCGATAAGGCCATCAAAGTGTGATTGGCCTGCCGTTCTGATAACCATGATATGGTCAGCGCCATGCCATGCAGCCATTCTCATACGACGGATATCGTCCTCGAAACGACCAGAAGCGATTTCAGTGGTGATGGTGTTATTAGGCTGTGGATCTATGTTTCCGAAGTACTGCGCCGCTGGCATCGGAATGTAGTTTTTAAGCGGTGTTGACATGTCAGAAAACGTAAATGGACCATATACCTGCTTATCGCTTTTCTCTCTCCAAGTCCAGCCTCTTCTCTTAGGGCGATAATTTTCTAGATCTTTAAGGATCTCTTTCACATCTATTTTTTTAGTGATGTCCAGATTTTGCATGATTAGTTACCTCCCTTAAAGATTTTTACAGCATCATCCCAATGCTTGCCATCGATAAGTTCGAGACCTGCCGTTCTGATGTCGAGGTTTTTTTCCTTTGCGATACGGTAAATCACGTGTCCAACGCCGTGTCCGATAAGTCCTCTATCGATGGCGCCATCTACCAATGGTTGAGCCTCTAAGCTCGAAAAGCCCATACGTAATAAAACCGATCTTTCGATGGAAGGTGACGTATTTTTCTGCGCCAGATCAAGTAATGGATCAACGATTTGCTCCACTAAACTCCAAAAGCGCTCCTTAAGCTGTTCATCTGTTAAACCTGCCAGATGCTGATTTCTTTGAAGATAATCATCTTCTCTTTTGATAAAACCTTTCATCCTTTGATCCTCCATTATTTTTTAATGCCGCATCCAACTAATATTTTACGCCTAATTCGTCTAAAGTTTTTAGCACATAGGCTCTGTCTGTTTTCGATTCCGCCATTAAAAAGGCGATTTCCTCTTCATTTAAAAGTTCACGCGTATGGTTTGCCACCGCATTCTTAATCACCGATTTCTTCAGTTTATCCATGTCCAGATCCACTGCCTTGATGAGTTGCGGATGCTCTGGCAGGATGATATTAACGCCTGGTACCGAATCTGCGGGGTTGCCGAAACGGATATCGATGCCATTTTCTCTGGCAAATGAAAGCTGTGGCTGAATATGCTTACCAGCACCTGTATACTCCGTTTCTTGAACGACGATGATTTGGTCCTCATCCATTTCCTGAGCGATACTGAAGGCTGCCACCAGTGCGGTATTACCCGCAGGTCCTTTCTCCAGTCCTTCTAGCTGTGCCAATGCTTCCGTCATATAAAACACCTCGCCCTGTGTGACAGTGACGTAACGATCCATATAACGCATCGGACGTGCAGCTGAACGCGGTACATCTGAACGGTCTGGCATGGTGGAAAACGGCACGCCAAATCCTGTATGGCCTGTGGTAAAAGATTTCTTATTAAACTGAGTATCACTTGCCATGTGAAGTCCTGAAAGGTCGACAGAAGCGCCTACGAGTTTTGTTTCCAGTGCGCCTGCCTTAATCAGGCCTCTCGCGGTACCCGTAAGGTTTCCACCGCCTGCATTCGTACATACCACGACGTCTGGGTCTTTACCATAACGCTCACGGCATTGCATGGAGAGCTCATAGCCGAGGGTTTCCACGCCTGCGATACCGAACGGTGTATATAACGAGGCATTGAAGTACCCCGTTTCTTCGAGAAGCATTAGGAATTCATAGAAAAGCTCAGGTCCAACGGTCAGTTGAACGACTTCTGCGCCGTATGCTTCACATTTTCTCGCTTTTTCCACGATTTCTGGTTGACCGACGCCTTTTGAATCGTAGGTTTCCTGTACGATGATGCATTTAAGACCATGCATCGCCGCTTGTGAGGCCACCGCTGAACCATAGTTTCCACTGGTCGCCGCGATAACGCCTTTATAGCCAAGTCGCTTAGCGTGATACACCGCATTCGCCGCACGTCTCGCTTTAAAGCTACCGGATGGGTTGCTGGCTTCATCCTTAATGAAAATTCTCGCACCTTTTCCTGGAGCAGCCATCTTACGCGCAAGCGCTGTAAGGTTTCTAAGTTCTAAGAGCGGCGTATTGCCAACGCCAGTGCGGCCTTGAATTTCCTGCATTTCATCGAGCGTATAGCCCGTTTCACGCATCATACGCTCATAATCGAAGCCGATGCCTTCATACTCAAATGTCGTATAGTCGATGCCGATGGCGCGTTTCATGATTTCATTTTTACGCCCCATAACTGCTGCGTACGAATTATCTCTCATCTGCATCACCTCCAAACAATATTTCTTTCAGCGTGACGCCGATGGTTAAAATTTCTGGAACGAAATTCCCGAACGAGTGATGATACGTCGGTTCAAGTTCTACGATTTTGCCCACTTCTTTTCGACCCGTAATGGTGGTAACGCTTATTTCGTCGCCGATGTTAGCCTCTTGATCAGCGAAGCCCTTTACCCACATTTCAAGTGGCACTTGTTTCGTATCGTCCGGTACTTGTGGTGCTCTTTGATCTGGTGTGAGGATCACGCGATGAATTCTCACCCAGTCACCTTTTTTAACAGTCACAGATAACACCTCTTTCTATTTAATAAACTGTCTCATATCGCCCATGATTGCTCTAGGAACAGGAAGGTCTAACATCGTTTTAAGACCTGGTTCTGAATTGATGACTTGAGGAATCATGTTAACACACATTGCGATGGTACCGAGACCGCCTTCTACTTCTGGTTTGATGTTCATGTTCACTTCTGGTGAACCTTTTAAAGTAATATAGTCGCCAGTAAAGGTGCCTTCCATTTCAGGCTCGATTTGCTGTGGGTGAATCATGTTGATCTTTACAGCGCCATCCACGAAGCCTTGACCTGTCATATTTACACCTGCCACGTTGCCTGCTGCAGCAAATCCATGTGGGGACTTTCTATCAACAGTCGTTACGATCGGTTTCATTTGCGTTTCAATTTTATCCACTTTCCAGCCGATAGCATCTGCAATCATGTTGATGGATTCAGCGAATCCGACGTGACCTGCTAAAGTGCCATCGTTAACGCCTTTTTCGAATTCTTCTACTGTGATGCCTACGCCTTGCTCTTCCATTACAGCATGACCAAATGGCGATAAGCTGTTAACGCGTTTTGCTTCGATGTCAGTAACTTCTGTCATACATCCCGTAAGGACCACGACAAGTAAATCCATGATTAGGCCTGGGTTAATACCAGTACCTAATACTGTCACACCATTTTCTTTAGCAATTCTATCGAGTTCAGCAGCGAGCTCTGGGCTTTGTGCTTTTGGATATGACATTTCTTCTGCTGTAGAGATTACATTAATTTTCTTTTCAAGAACGTGTTTGATTCTAGGAAATGCTTTTGAAGTAAATGAATCCGTCGCTGTTAAGCAGATGTCACATGAGCCTTCGCTGATGACTTCATCGATCTCTGGATTGATGATGACTTCAGGACGATCGCCTCTTTCAACACCGAGTAATTCGTACATGCTTTTACCGACGCGTGCTGCATTTCTATCGCAAACCCCTACGATTTCTACACCTTTCTTATTTAACAGCATTTTCGCCATACCACTACCCATGGCACCGAAACCCCAAATCGCTACTTTAACATTTTCAGTTCTCATAAAAAGCCACCTCCATGAAATTTGCTTTACTCTGCACTTGCAGAAAGCCTACAGCCTAATATAAAGCAAGTCTCATGCCAACCCTAAACCGCAAGTGCGGGATGACCTATAACCCTTGAAATTGCAAGCGCATAAAAATTCAATTGCATTTAGAATTGTCAGAATAGTTTGATAAATCATGCTGATGTGCAAATTATTTTGCTATTTATATGCAAATTATTTTGCACGATATGATTTAGTGCAAATATTTTTGCGGTTTAGTAAATATTGACACCACAAAAAAGCAACTTTCAGAAAAAAAAATCAAAAAATTGCGTAATCACACTAATTATTGTAGAATTCTTATAAGAAATGCATGGAGGATTACTCATGGCGCATAAGTATACTCACACTAAAATCGTACTATTGATGATTTTAGCGACTTTTTTCTGGGCTGGTGCCTTTATCGCTGCAAAACTCGGTGTCTATGCGCTCAGCCCTACCATTCTCACTTTTTTAAGAATGGGCGTCGCAACGCTGATTCTTTTCCCGTTTATGATGCTTAAGCTTGGAAACCAGTATAAATTAAAAAAAGAGGAGATTAAAATCGTCCTCTCTACTGCCATCATCGGAATGATCGGTTATCATATGTTCTTTTTTACCGCACTGCAGTATACTACCGCCACTAAGGCTTCCATGATCAATGCCACGAACCCGCTAATAACCGCTCTACTGGCGAGTGCATTTGCAGGCGAAAAGATGACCCTCAGAAAAACGGCTTTGCTCGCCTTAGCGCTCTCTGGCGTCATCTATATCCTCATCTCGGGGAACTTGACGACGCTAAGTGAAATTCAGTTAAATAAAGGTGATTTCATCATGATGTGTGGCACTTTTTTATGGGCAGTTTATGGTATCATCGTAAAACGCGGCATGCCGATTCTAGGTCCACTCAAGCTCACCGCGTACACCTTTGCCTTTTGTACTGTCATTATGATGCCATTCGCCATCTATGATTTTGCGACCACTGATGCGCTATCTGTTGGCTACGGGCCTTACTTGGCCGTTCTATACATGGCGATCTTTCCTACAGTTCTCGGATACACCATCCAGCAAATGGCCATATCTGAGCTTGGCCCTTCAAAAGCCTCACTTTTTATCAACCTGGTTCCCATACTTTCAGCAGCGATGGCGGTGGCTTTTCTAGGTGAAAAGTTGGCGAGCTATCACGTCATAGGCGCTTCGATGATCATTACCTCGGTGATTCTTTACACCAGAGAACCCTCAAAAGCTACGCCATCAGTTCGAACGTAAGCGCCGTATTCATCAGTTCGTATGCACTGTGTCCTTTTTTCTTCACTTGTTTTTTGAGTGCTGCCAGCGCCTCAGAAAGCTTTTCAGAGGTTTTGTACTGATGGATCTCTCCATAAATGCCCGCGATGGAAAGCGATGTCAGCGAGATTTTCCTCACGATACCAAACCGGTCTTCCGCTTCAATCATACCGTTAGAAAAATGTTCCTCAGTGAAAAACAAAGCCTTGTTTGCCTCAAACTCTTTTATGATTTGCCGTGCGATGCAATGTTATTCAGAAATTTCACCACTAATCATGACGATGAAGTCATCTCCACCCACATGCCCGATAAAGCTGGTATGTGGGTTTTTACGTTTCACGGTTTCCACAAGCATGTCTGCGAGAAATTTAATCATAAAATCTCCCTTTTCAAAACCACGTATTGTCAACTAAACTTACTCAGTTTAGCCTTACAACCTTTGTTTTTCGAGGTTTCACAAAAAAAATATAGTGACCCCCCTTTTTTGAAGTATAATTGATTCACCACAAACCATTATCCTGCCAA